>JAIPFF010000002.1 GCA_021736785.1 Thiohalocapsa sp.
CGAAGGCACAACCCAGAATCGCCCCGACCGACGTCCCCGCGATCAAATCGAAATGCCCGTGCACCGGCCCGGCCAAATGGCGCTCCAGGCGCTCCAGCCACACCACCGGGATGATGCCGCGGATACCGCCGCCATCGAGGGTCAGGATGCGATACGGGCGAGGACGAATGCCGAGCGACTCAGCCAAGGTCATGGCTCCCTTCTCCGGGGACGGATGTGCCGGTACCGGCAAGCGCCGGCCCCGTCGATGCAGCGACCCGAGAAGGCAGGCAGTGCGGGGAGGCCGCCGTGCCGGTCCGAGAAGAACGCGGCCGGCGGCCGGAAGCGCGGGTGGCGCCACTATCGACTCGGGTATGACGATAGTCTATTGCTATCGGATACGCAAGGTGGATAGGGGCATTTGCTTAGGGTAGATTCGGTCTGGGTCAGTGGAACCAGAGTTGGGCGACGTGCTCCAGCGGATATCGGATCGCCGGACCGGGGCGCGGCCGTTCTCTGTGTTTGCTCCGGGACATCCGCCCGGTGCAGACGCTCACCGAATCGCATCCGAAGCAGCCTGAACTGTTCGTCGTGAATGCTACTAATCTGCCATGACCTGACGATTATCGACACCTCGGGTATGACGAAATGAACATCAACATCAAGCAGGCTGTCAGCACATGTCCATTACTCACCGTCAAAGAGAATGTCGGCGAGAGGCATCGCATTATGCATAGCGGCATTCGGCGAGGCAGCCTTTGGATACAACCGCGTCGCGACGATTTTAGAGTACTGCTTTCCGGGGAAGTCGACTCCGTACTTGGTGGCTATATGCGCAGCCGTTTCGGACCGCACAAAGGAGAAGATCAAGGCAAGAAGTATTGGTATTTGGATTCAATTGCTGATATCGAATCTGTGATCGAGTACTTCGGGACCGCCCCTATTGGGTAAACGCGTGGTCGCACGACCCAGAGTCGGGAAAGCTGGCTGCAGCGCGCCAAGGCTTCGTCTGGCTTCCGCAGCCTCAGTCTCGCTGACGCCGTAGCCCTTATGAGTCACGATGCGACGTCTCCGTTACCCCGCTGGCGTCTCAATTGCCACGCCAAGCACACCCCTCACTCCCCCAACACCCCCTCGATCTCCGACAACCGATCCCGGATCTCCCCGATCAGCCGCCGAATCCGCTCCGCCGGGTCCTCTTCCTCCCCGTCGCCGAGCATCACCGTCGCCAGCACCGGCCGATGATCGGAGCCAAAGTAGAGCTCGCCCGAGAACGACGGCGTCGTCGCCACCTCGAAGGCCTCGGCCATGGGCCCGGCAACCAGGATGTGATCGATCGCACCGCCGGGGAACGATCGCGCGACGAAGGTCTCGTCCAGCGCTGCCGACAGCAGCCGGGCGCCGGGGTCGACGGTCATCAGCCGGTGGATGCTGTCGTCATAGCCATCCATTCCTTCCGGCACGCAGACACCCTCGCACGAGCCCGTCGGCGCGCAGTCCTCGCCGGCATCGGTACCCACCCGAACCACGCGCCCCGGCGCCTGGATGTTGTAGTCGCCGGCGACGACCACGTTGCGTCCGGCCTGCAGCACCCGTGCCGCATCCAACACCAGCCCGGCGGCCTGATCCTCGCGCTGGCGGGCGTTGTCCAGATCGGCCACGTCGCAAGAAGCCCCGCCCGACGACTTCCAGTGCACGGAGTAGACGGACCATCCGCCTTCCAAATCGACCCGCAGGAAGCCCCGCGACGGACGGTTCTCGCCAAACGCAACGTCGAGTACCGGCAGTTCCGGCTCGATGCGATCGTCGGACAGCCGCGGCGCGAACGTATCGCCGAACGGCTCGCGCCCGGTCGTGTCCCACTCGGCCGCCCCCTCGATCGGCAGTCGGCTCAGCACCGCGACCTCCAGCGAATTGAACCAGGCGCCGGTGATATCCGGCGGTGGCTAGAAATCGCTGATCGCGTAGTGCTCGAGTCCCATCGCCTCGGCGACCGCCGCCACCTGCGCCTCGGCGATGACCTCCTGCAACACCACGACGTCCACCGGGCCGACCGACTCCGTCGTCAGTCGCGCGCGATCCGCGAGCGTCGCAGTGTCCGCCTGCCCGCCGTTGATGTTCCACGTCATGAAGGTCAGGGACTCGGCCGCGGCCGGGTTGCTCAAGGCAAGCGCGGCCTGCACGGTCGGTCGGGACCGGTAACTGTCAAGCTAGTGGTCGTACCTCCATACGTTTGACGCGGCGCTCTTGTGGGGCGTGAATTCGGACTCGCGCTCCGGGTTGACCGTGACGACGCCGACGGGGTCCAATTGCGGGTGTTGCGGTACCCGGTGCCGCCCTTTCCAACTGAGACGCTGGCAGCGCTTCATTCTACTCTGCGGTTTCGCACGTGAATGAAGCATCCCGATACGCCCGGCTCAAAACGGAGGCCAACTTTTTGCAGTACATGGTATGCGCCATGCCCGCGGCATCTACAACGCTCAGGCCGGCATCCGTTACAGCCACTAGCCTGAGGGAGAAAGTATCGTCTCCTACGATAAGCCCTTCAGGTCTTCTCGCGCATGATAAATCTACCTCAAAGGCGTCGCCATGCGTGCGAATGGCTTGGTTATAGGTGTTAGCAAGGTCTATACACAACTCTCTTCCGTACACTCGACCTAGGGTCGTACTATGCCCATTGTCATAGGTGCCTACGAGGTACAGCGGCGACTCGCCGCACCCACTGACACTCATGACTACGAAGGCGGCTGCGGCGCATCTGCTTAGATTCATCTTTAATTTCCAGTCGTACTAATTTCCCGTCACCCGCAACTTCCGCTCGCTTACCCGATCTGGATACGCACACTGATTTTACTGCGCGCACGCCTGGCCCCGCTCCGGCTCAGGCTGATCGCGGCGCTTCCTTACGTATCAATGTCGAAGCCGACAGTCGCCCTCCGGAGTCTTATATGGCCCCAAGGGCCAGCGCAGACGCGACAAAGAACGAGCGTCGCGGGAGGCGCTGCTCCATGCAGATCTCCGCCGAACCGCGCGCTACTCGTCGCTCAAGCAAGTGGTCTCCGATCCCCACCACGGCAAATGCTCCGCGCCGAGAACAACGACACGCGCCGCTTTGCACCGGTCCAATTCCCCCCGGACCCGCTGCTGCACCACGGAGCGTACACACACGAATCCAGAGAACACAATGGGTGGGATACCCTGAAAACACGGGAAGATGACGAAGGTCAATGGCGACATCGTCGCCGAGATGGAGCGCGGCTCAGCCGTTGGTTCTGCTTGTTCTTCGAGCACCGCTCCGCGATGGATTCGAGCAGCACCGAGAGTAGCGTCTGTTTTGCGGCGCTTCGCAGGTGAAGGCTGGCCTCCTAGGTCGAGACGCCTGGAAGGCGACTTAGCGAGGCTGATCCGTTCCTAGACGACCCGAGCGCCTTGTTGAAGCTTTGCTACGTGCCCGATGCAAGCCGCACCAACAGCCGCTCGGAAAAGCCTCCGTCTCTTCAGCCTCCCGCCACCCCCTCCACCACCCGCCGCGTCAACCCCGCATCCGCCGCCGCGCTATGCAGATCCGCCGGCACCGCGAGCCCCATCTGCCGCGCGGCTTCCCCGAGCCGCTGCCAACGATAGCTGCCCCGGATGTCGTTCCACTCCCCGTACCACTCCGCGTAGAGCTTCATCGCGCAGAATGCCGTCTCCGCCGGCGGGCGCGGTGAGTCGTGCAGCCACGCCGTCTGCACCAGCATCCGCAAATCATAGGCGGCGTTGTAGATGACCAGCGCCCGGCCCCGCAGCGCCGCGGCCACCTGCTCCTGCACCTCGGGCCAGCTCGGCGCGTCGCGCACGTCCCAGTTGCCGATGCCGTGCACCCGCGTCGCCGCGGGAGGGATCGGGCGCTTCGGCCTCACCCGCAGATCCACCAGCGCCGATCCGTCGGTTTCGAGGATCGCGATCTCGACGATCTCGGCGTCGGGACCCAGACCGGTCGTCTCCGTGTCCAGATACACCGGCCGGCGTGCGAGCCAGCCTCGGGCGATCCGCGCGAGCGTCTGCCGATGCCGGTCCACCGCATCCACCGGCTCGCACAGCGCGCTCATACGTCCAACTCACCCTGCAGCTGCATCCCGGTGATCGACAGCTCCACCTCGCCCTGCTGCACCCGGATCAGGTCGCGGATCTGCTCAAGGGTGTCCGGGTCCTGGGCCTCGAGCTCGATCGCGATCGCGATCTTGCCCTCGTCGGTGGTGGTGATCTTCTTCAGCCGGCAGCGCAGATCGCTGACCGCCGCGACCCGAATGACGTCGGCGGCCTCGGCGCCGTCGGTGCGGAACGTGCGCTCGGATACGCCCATCGTGAATGCCTCCTGGCCGCGTCTGCGACCGCTGTGGTGTCAGGTGGCGCTGCGCCCGCGCAGCCGCCGTCGGCGCTCGGCAACGCCGATGCAGCGTGCCCTCGCCCCCCGGTCCGCCGACCATCGTGCAATCTCGGCCTGCACCGGTGCCGGGTCGATGCCGTGCGCGCGCATCCAGCGCAGCTGGCGGCCCGCATCGGCGCGCAGGCGCTCCGGCAGCCGCTCCAGCGCGGCCGGCCAGGTCGCGGCCTCCGCCGTCAGCAGCAGCACCGCGTAGTGCCAGCCGCGCCAGAACCGCCGCGGCGTCTCCTCATCCAGCGGATGCGGCTGCTCCAGGGGGTCTGCGATCTCGGACAAGCGCCAACGCTCCCAGGGCGGTACCGCGTCCCGGCCGGCGCGCTCGGCCTCGGCGCAGCGCTCGCACAGATCGCGGCCATCGAGGAGCTGCACCCGGCAATCCGCGCACAGCGGCGCCCCGCAGGTGCCGCCGTCCGCGGTCGGCGCATCGCAGACGAACGCCGTCGGCGCCCCGCAGACACAGCGCGCGCGGGAGCCCGGACCAGCGGCAGGCGACAGGTCGCCGGGAGGCTCGATTCTCTGCCCGGCAGTGGCGCAGTCCATGAGTCCGCTCGCGCTCCGGTCGCACTGGGATGTTCGGTTGCCCGTCTCTCCGGGCCGTCACGCCTGGTTGCTGGTTATCGTCGCGGCGGCGTTCCCGCGGGGAGACCAGATCAATCGCCCGCCGATCGCGATCTCCGGTTGCTGTCGCGGAAGAGAGCAGCTTTGCCCGGAGCTCGGCTGCGTGCTCGGCGGTGAGCTCCGAGTTCAAGCTCGCAGCCCGTCGGTGCACCGGCCACACTCACGCGGCCAGCCCCACCGGCATCAGATCCGGCTGCCGGCGGGCCGCGTCGAGCAGCGGTAACGTCCGGGCGTAGCGGCTGGCGCTGGTGCCGTCGAAGCTGTCGGCGCCGGCGGCGGCGCAGAGCCGAATGCGCCGGGCGCTGTTGACGCGGGCGATGTGCAGGTACGCGCCGCGCTCGTGCGCGAGCCGGCCCCAGGCGAGCACCGTGGCGAGCTTCCACTCGGTGGAGCCGCCGACGAAGAGCCCGAGCCGCGGACCCACCAGCGGCGCAATCCGAGACGGCGTCATGCCGTCCTGCACCGCCAGCAGCAGCGGCGTCGGATGGCCGGCGAGGCGTTGGTGCCACGCGAGGGAGAGATCCAGCGAGCGCAGACCGCCGGCAACGATGTCCGGCAGCACGATCCAGTCGGCGCCCTCGCCGCGGCGATCGAGCGCGCGGACGAAGGCCCGTCCGTCGAAGGCGCGGCGCTGCAGGAAGCAGGACCAGGCGCCGTTGTCGAGGCCGTAGCGCATGCCCTCGGTGCGAAGATCGCGATCGGCGGCGCTGACCAGCAACCGCCAGCCCTGCGCGCGCAGACCGTCGAGATTGCGCCGGGTACCGGTGCGGCTCGCGTAGCCGATCACGCCCTGCCCTCGCCCGTGCGCATCGGCACGACGCGGTTGCAGGTCTGCGACGTCTCGGCGCCCCGCAGCTGCGCGTAGAACGCGTCGATGGCGCGCTCGACGTCGTCCACCGAGCGCGCGACGCAGGCCAGCCCGCCGTTGGAGCGGACCCGCTCCAGGAACGCGGCCTGCTCCGGCGTCGGCTTCGTGCTCGGGCGTTTGACTTCAAGGGCAAGGAAATGGCCGCTGCGTAGCTGGCCGAGAATGTCGCTGCAGCCGGGAAAGGCGAACCTGACGAAGCGGTGCACCGGCTTACCGGCGGCGTTGCGGCCGTCGATCCGCGTCGCACCGGTGTTGAAGCGATGCGCCCAGGCGACGCGGCGATCCATGCCGAGGTACGCGAGCACGCCGGCCTGGATCGCCTGCTCGGGCGGCTCGGGACGGACCAGCCGGAAGGATCGCGACATCGGCACACGCTCCATGTTTGATGACTTATAGCGATAACTCTATCACTAAAAGTCAACGATTCAAGCGCTCACGTATCGCCGATCGTGTTCGCTCACACGTCGGGCACGTCGGCGCCATTGCCCGCGTCGCCGTTGGCCCCGCGGCGCTGCAGCTCGGTCCGGACCGCCGCACGGCGAGCCCGCAAGCGTGCCTCGCATCCCTGCCGCGCGCTCGCACGCTCGCGCTCGGCCGCCGCCCTCGCCGCGACACCGCGGCGCAAGCCCTCGCGGACAGCCGCGACGAAGCGCGTCGCCTGCGAGCAGTCGCGCGCATCGGGCGTGCTCGCTGCCGTGCCGGTGAGCAAGGCCGCGATCGGCAACGCCGAACCCCCGCGGCCCGTCCCGGCCTCGCTCGCCGGCAGCAGTGCACGAACGCGCGCCGCCGGCAGCTGGCCCTGCACTTGCGCCCGGCGCAGCGCATCGGCGCGCAGCGTCGGGTCGGTGCCGAGCGACGCGCTCCAGGCGACCGGCACGAGATTCGCGCGCGCCGTCGCGGTCAAGCGCGCGTAGGCGGCGAGGAAGGTCTTGCGCGCCCCGACCTCGTCGCCCGCATCGAGCACCGAGCGGGCGATGCCCCAGGACTCGGCGATCTCGGCGGTCCAGACCACGGTCAGCGCTTCGTCGCTTGCGCGCAGCGCCAGCGACCAGGCCTCGTCCGGCGCCGGGCGGCCGTCGCCGGCCTCGATGCGCTCGACCAGGTCCGCCGGCCTCGGCGCGAATTTGCAGCGCGCGACGTGGCCCTGCAGCGCATCGCGGACCTGCGCCCACGGATACGGGGCCAGCGTTGCCCACCACAGGCGCAGCACCGTCTCACCCGGATATGGCTGCCCGTAGACCGCCAGCGCGGCGGCCAGCGCCTCCTCGAAGAGCGCGGCAGAGTCGTCGGTCATGGCTTGAGCACCTCGTAGTCGGCGCAGAGGTCGAGCGGATCGAGCGGATCGCAGGCGCGCTGCAGGAAGCTGCCGGGCGGGCGGCGGTTCGCCGGGGCCTGCCCGCTCCGCGCACGGGCGGCGACCCGCCCGCCGTGCTCGCGCAGCAGCCATAACCGCCATTGGCGCTCCCACTCCGCCGGCAGGTGGGAGGCGCCGTTGTTGTAGGCGCTGAATTTGGCGAGCACACCGTCGAGGTCGCCGGCCAGATCCGGGCGCACCTCCTCGGCGATCTCGAACCAGGGGACCGGGGGTCCCTGAGAGAGGGTCTTCGCGGCGATCGGAGCAGCACCGATGTCCGACTCGCCCGCAGGGTTTTCGCCCTCTCTCTCTTCCCCCGGTTCTCTTCCCGGTTCATTCCTGGTTTGGGTGCCACCGTGGCACCCCTGCGCGCCGGGCCGGCACCCCTGGGGTGCCACTGTGTCGCCTCCGGGGTGCCACTCCGGCACCTCTGCGGTGTCGGGCCGGCGCCCCTCGGACGTCACGGTGTCACCCCGGCCGTGCTTCGGCGACCCCTCGCAACCACCGTCGGAGAGCACTCCGGGCGCATCGGCAATGTCCGCCAAAGTCGGATCTTCCAGGTCCAGTCGGCCGTTCGGCGAGTCGGTACAGGCAAGCCGGTAGACCGTCGTTTGCCGGCCCGTGCCGAGCGATCGCGCAATGAGCGCACGCCTCTCGAGAAGCGCGAGCGAGCGTTGCACCGAGCGCTTCGACAGCCCCGTCATCGCGTGCAGCTTCGCGATCGACGGCCAGCACGTGTGGCTCTTGCGCTGACCGTTGCAGCAGTCCGACAACGCCAGCAGCACCAGTTTCTCGCTGGGCGAGGTCTGCACGGACCACGCCCAGCGCGTCAAAGGCAAGCTCATGGGGACCGCCCCGGCGCTACGCCGCCGCTTGCCCGATCGGCTCCATCGGCAACTGCAGCTCGAGCACCGTCACTCCGAGCGCCCGCGCGACGGCCTCCAACGTCTCCAGCGTCATGTTGCAGCCGCCGTCCTGCTCCAGCTTGCCGACGTAGCTCTGCGAGATCCCGGCCCGCACGCCGAGCTCGGTCTGGGAGAGGCCGCGGGCCTTGCGCAGCGCCCGCACGCGCCGCGCGATCGTCGCCTGAGTTGCACCATCCGTCATCACGTGTTCCTCCTGTCGATTACTCTCGGCCTATGCTTTACTACTCTCTGTCGTCACGGCGGGCGGCATGGTGTCGCCCGCGCTACCACTGCGGGTGATACTGCTGTATGTCTGCCGCACCGTCTCCGCTTGACCTGTTCCGCCGGCGCCTGCGCTCCACGCGACAGCAACTGGGGCTCTCCTGCGCCGAGCTCTCGCGTCGTCTCGGCTACTCGGACGGCGTCATCTCCGCCTGGGAGGCGGGCCGGCGCTGGCCGCGTTTCGACCAGGTGCCCCGTGTCGCCGAGCACCTCGGCGTCACCCTGGCTTGGCTGATCGGCGCGACCCCGGACGACTGCGGTCCGACGCGAAAGCCGCTGGTGTCGCGTCGCCACGAGCCCCGACGCCCGGAATCCGCGGCCGACGTTCTCGCCGACTACATGGCGTCGCCCGGGCTGCGCGAGCTCGCGCAGGACCATGCCGTGGTCGCCGCGCTCGACATTCAGCCCGACGAGTGGCGCGTGCTCGCGTCAATCGAGCTCGATGGCCCCGTGCTGGCGAAAGACGGCTATTTGGCGGTGCTTGTCGCGATCCGCTCGAACCTCCGGCTGCAACGTATGCAGGCCGAGTTGCTGCCCGGGCGGCCACGGCACAACGTGACCAAAACGTGACGCACGCCGGTCACGAGAAGGCGTTTTCGGTCACGATCGGTCACACAAGCGCGGGGCAGGATGCGCTAACTAGTTGATTGAAAAGAGCGCCGCTGCGAATCAGCCGCCTCCTAAGCGGCAGGTCACAGGTTCGAATCCTGTCGAGGGCACCAAATTTCGGCTATAAAAACATAGCCTTAGGCGACCACATCAAGACTCTCCCGCGGCGCGTTTTCATCAGTGTGACCAGATTGTGACTTACCGTCCAACAGCCCGACCGCCAGCCGAACGTTCTCCGGCGCCAGGTGCGCATAGCGCTCGGTCATCTTGATCGTGCTGTGACCGAGTTGGTCGCAGACCTCTGCAACCCCGCGGCAACGCGGCAACGCGGCAACGCGACTAGCAACGGAGTCCGGCGAAGCCCCGGATCGCAAGCCCGCTCCAACACGGGGCTCGGATAAGACGCCCTAAAGGCGACTTCCGAAGCGGCCCATATCCCCGAACATCGGCGCAAATACCCCACCGGCCCTTGGCCGATTTGCCCTCGAGACCGCGTTGCCGAGCCGAAAGCCGCATCGGTCCGGCCACTGCCGCAACTCAGCTCTCCTTCCCTTGCGGACGCAGCCTCCGCTCGTCCGGATTGACGCGCAGGCGGCACGTCTGCCTCGAGCGCAAGCCGCTGTCTTCTGCCCGACGCTGGTACGGCGTTTGCGATGGCCATTAGACGCAAGCGGGCCATCAAACGAGGAATCGCATCATGAAAGCGAACGCCGGCGGTGACCGTCCGATCAGCAACGAAGCACTTCAGCGTTTTCGCGAAACAATGCGCGGCGCCGTGCTTGATCCTGCCCATCCCGCTTACGACGACGCGCGGAAGGTCTGGAACGGCACAATCGACCGTCGCCCGGCGCTGATTGCTCAATGCCGCTCGGAGGACGATGTCGTCGCCGCGGTAGCGTTCGCCAAGCAGCACGACCTGCTGTTGTCCGTGCGCGGCGGCGGCCACGGCGTGGCGGGCTACGCGGTGTGCGACGACGGCCTGGTCATCGACCTTTCACCGATGCACGAGGTCGAGGTCGATGCGCACGCCCGGATGGTGCGGGTGCCGCCCGGGGCACGCTGGGCCGACGTCGACCGGGCCACGCAGCCTTATGGCCTCGCGACGCCCGGCGGGGAGGTCTCCGTGACCGGCGTCGCGGGGCTGACCCTCGGCGGCGGCATGGGTTACCTGCGCCGCAAGCACGGCCTGAGCTGCGACAACCTGGTGTCCGCCGATGTCGTGACCGCGGACGGCCAGAAGGTGCATGCGAGCGAGCGCGAGCATCCGGATCTGTTCTGGGCACTGCGCGGCGGCGGCGGCAACTTCGGCGTGGTCACGTCGTTCGTGTTCCGGCTGCATCCGGTGGGTCCCGAAGTCGTGACCTTGACGCCGTTCTTCTGTCTCGAGGATGCACGTCGCGTCCTCCTCGCCTGGCGCGAATTCACCGAGTCGGCGCCGGACGAGGCAACGACGGCTTTCGCGGTCTGGGCAATTCCGGACGATCCGGAGCTGCCCGAGCCACTGCGCGGCCGGCCGGCCTGCATTCTCGACGGCATGTACATCGGTGCTCCCGAAGCGGGCGAAGCCCTGTTTCGGCCGCTGCGCGAGGTCGCAACGCCGTTGATCGACATGAGCGCCCGGACGTCCTACGTCGACGCCCAGAGCGCCCTGGATCCGCTGTTCCCCGACGGCGGCCTCTACTATTGGAAGTCGCTGTTCCTCGATGAATTGAGCGATGCGGCGATCGAGCAAATCCTGTCGCGCGCGCAGGACCGTCCCAATCCCCGGATCCTGGTGATCCTGCGCCACCTCGGCGGCGCCCTCGGCCGTGTCGCCGACGACGCGACCGCCTACAGCAACCGCGGCGCCGAGTACATGCTGAGCATCGACGGCGCCTGGAGCGACCCCGCGGAGACCGAGCGCAACATTGCCTGGGTGCGCGACTTCTGGTCGGCGATGCGACCGTTCTCCAACGGCGGCGTCTACCTCAACTTCCCCGGTTTCGGCGAGAACGGCCGCGAGCTGTGGAAAGCCAGCCATGGCGCGAACTTCGAGCGACTCAGGACCGTCAAGGATCGATACGACCCCGGCAACCTGTTCCGCATGAACCAGAACATCCGTCCCGGTCAAGCGGACACCGGCGAAGCCAACCACTGAAACGGCGGATAAGCGCTGCGCCGGGTCAGTCTCTGTGCCCGGCTTGCCAAAGCAGGCTCGCCGGTCGCCGCCCCGCCATGGTGAAGCGCTGAACATTTCAGCGCTTCCGTAGGCGGCGAGGGGAAAATTCCTACAAATGCCCATCGACGGCGGACTATTCTTGCCTCGATCCCGAAGCCTTCGGCAACCGGGTGCGAGGCGCCGGGAATCGGCTGTCTCTTCATCAGGTCGCTACTGAGTCATTAGGGACGAAACCGCTCGCCGTGTCGGCACTTGCGTCGGCATGGCCATGACGGTGCCTTTGCTCCGACGCGGCTGTCGGATCCACCGGTGGTCTGCCGAGGCGCGGGCCGCTGTCTCTTTCACCGGAGAACCACGGAATGAGCAAAATCACTTTGTCCGAGTTCCAAGAGATGCTCGCGGACATCGACGTTCCCGACTCTGAGATCGCCGGCTACTTGACGGCCGATCCGCAGCGCTCGAAGCCGTTTTTGCCTGCCTTCGGACCCGACCCCGAAAAGGTCGCCATCGCCTCCGATATGGAACAGCTTCAAGTCGAGGCGATGGCCGTCAGCGGCATGCTGAACTCCTTCGGGCGGCTGCGCAGACGGCGCCGGTTCAAGAAGCGCGTCGGCAAAGAGGACCTGCCCATTGTCTACGCCGAGGGGGATTCTTGGTTCCAGTTTCCGTTCATGATCGAAGACGTCATCGATCACCTGGACTCGTCGCATCTGGTTTGGTGCTCGAGCGCGGCCGGCGACACGCTCAAGAACATGGTGTTCGATGATCCGGAGTACCCGAAGCAGCTCAGGAAGCTCAAGCAAGACGGCCACAGCGTCAGCGCATTCCTGTTCTCGGGTGCGGGCAATGACGTGGTGGGTCAGGATGCCGACGGGGTCGCCGCCCTGAGCCGCATCGTGCGCGACTACAACCCGAACCGCAGCATTCAGTGGCACATCGAGACGGACGCGCTGGTGGATACCATGGCCTTCATCGAAAAGGCCTATCGGAAAGTGCTCGACGACGTGGACGAGGAATTCCCCGGGATCAAGGTCGTGCTACACGGCTACGACCGGGCGCCGACGCGCGGCGTCCCGAACGGCGACCCGAATCCACCGGTTTGGGCCAAGCCATGGACCAGCGATCCGCTGACCAAGCGCGGATTCCCGGACAACGACATCGCATCCGATGTCGTCGCCGCCATCCTCGACCGCGTCAACGAGCTCACGAAGGGCATTTGCAATGCCTACCCGCACGCGGTCTACGCCGATCTTCGCAACACGGTCCCGGCCGGCGAATGGGCCGACGAGCTACACCCGACCGATAACGGATTCGCCGAAGCAGCGGCCAAGCTGAAGACTTTCCTCTGACGGCGGCGCGTCATGGACTGGACCGACGAGCAGATCGCGGCGCTGGCGCGCAACCTGTCGCTGGCGGATCGGCGCGCGCTGGATACGGCCATCGGCGAGGCCGATGCGGTGCGCCGGCTGCTGCAGGATCCCGGGCGCTCGCCGCGGGACCTGCGCCGAGCCGGCAACATGCTCGCAAACGAGCGCTGGCTCAACGTGCGCCCGGACCCGGTCGACTTCCGCGATGCGCATTACGAGGCCGGCCTGATCCCGTTGGCCGCGCATGTCGATCCGCCGGCGGAGTTGAGCGAGCTCGAAGTCCGCGACCAAGGCTGGCTGTCCTCGTGCACCGGTATGGCGCTGGCCACGGCGGTCGACGTCCAACGCCTGCGCCTATGGCGCGCGGCGGGAAGTCGGGGCGCGCCGCCCCAGCCCGTGAGCGCACGCATGCTCTACGAGATGGGACGGGCCCACGACGAGCTACCGGACGACGGCATGGGCGGCTCGAGCGTGCGCGGCGTGCTGCGCGGGTTTTTCCACAACGGCGTCTGCCCCGAGGTCGAGGAAGACGACTCCCCGATGGAGGCACCGCTGTGGCGCCTGACGGTGGACAAGGCAAGGCTGGCGCGCGACGTCACCCTGGGAGGCTACCAGCGCCTGCGGCATGTGCTGCTCGACTATCACTGCGCCATCAACGAGGCCAACGTGCTGGTGGTGTCGGCCAGGGTCCACGATGGCTGGCGACCGGGCCGCAGGCTCGACGGCGAGCGGGGCCTGATCAACTGGGACGGCTCGCAGGCGGTCACCGGCGGGCATGCCTTCGCCGTCGTCGGCTACGATGCCGAGGGCTTCCTGGTCCGCAACTCCTGGGGCCGCAATTGGAGCACCTGGACCAACGCCGGCGGAGACGCCGTGCCCGGCGTGGCCCACTGGTCCTACGACGACTGGGAGCGCCACGTCCTCGACGCATGGGTCATCCGACTCGCCGTGCCCACCAAGCGGCACCAGCGCTCCGTGGGCGGCTATTTCGGCGGTGACGGATTGCCCGCCCGCGAGCGGCGCGTCTCGGCGCCGCGGCTACTCGTCAATGGACATTACTTGCACTTACAGGACGGGCGCTACGTCGAGCACGGGACCTTCAACAGCTATCAGGAGTCCATCGACGCGACCGCGCGGCTGATCGCATCGAGCACCAAGTACGATCACCTCTTGATCGCCATCGAAAGCGGCTTGGACAACATGGACAGCATGGTCAACCGCGCCGCGGTGCTCACGCCGCATCTCAAACGCCTGCGCATCTATCCGCTGTTCATCTGGTGGCGCAGCGATGTGCAGGAACTGACCAGCGGCATGCTGACCGACCGCGCCCGTCGTTTGGCGGCGCGCACCGGCGGCGTGCCGGAGATCGCCGGGCGCCTGCTGGTGAGCTTTGCGCGCGACTTTCTGCAGCCCGTGTGGCGCACCTTCGAGGGCGAGGCCGAGCGCGCTTTCGTCGACCGCGAAATCGACCGCCGACGCGGCCGCGGATGGCAGGCCCTGCGCCCGATGCTCGAGGCCGCGCTCGGGCGCGCGCAGCCGCTGCATGTTCATGCCGTGGTCCACGGCGCCGGCGCGGTCTTCTTCGACGCGTTTTGCCGGCGCATCCTGAGTGATTCGCCACCATCTTCCGCCGCGGGCACACGTCCCGTCTTCAGCACCGTCAGCCTGTTGGCTCCGATCCTGTCTCCGAATCGCGTGGACGAGCTGGCCTCGCTGTGGAACGGCCCGGTGCCGCATGGCGCGGGACCGCCGCTCGGCATCTACACCTTGAGCGAGGAACACGATGCCGGCGACCGCGTCGGGGCGTTCCCCGGCTCTTTTCTGGAGCTTGCGCGGCGGGCCTTTCCGCTCGACGGACAGGTCGTGGAGCGGACCTCGGCAAGCATCGACGTGCTGGGACACGCAAGCCAGGCCAAGCGGCTCGGCTATCGCCGAGATACCCGCTGGTACCCGGTGCAGCGCGCCGAAGTGGGCTCGGCATGCCGGACCCACCAAGAGCTGGCTCACGACGAGGCGGTGCTGCGCCACCTCATCGCACGTGTGCTGGCCAGCGGGGGCGCATCGGGTCGGGGCACCGCTGCCGAGCAGCAGCCCGATCTACCGAACCTCGGCGCCTCGCAATCGAAGCACTGATGCAACGCTGTCCGGCACGCCCCGCACCTCGCACACCGGCAGCGACGGGTTGCGCGGCCGACGGGCTGCCCGCCATCGGGCGCTCAGAGATACAACAGGATAGCGAAGTAGTGGCAAAGACTGCCCGCCAGCACGAACAGATGCCAGATGCCGTGGCCCCAGCGCCAAAGGTGACTCGACGCATAGAAGGCCACACCGACGGTGTAGAACAGGCCGCCGGCCAGCAGCAGACGGAAGCCCGGCGGAGGCAGGGCGGCGATGATCGGCTCCAGCACAAGCAACACGAGCCAGCCCATCGCCAAGTAGATCAGCACCGACAGGACGCGCCCGCCCTTGCCGCGCAGGGTGTCGGTGACGATACCCAGCAGCGCCAACCCCCACACGGCCCCGAACAGCCACCAACCAGTGGCGCCCCCGAGCACCACGAGGCTGAATGGTGTATAGGTGCCCGCGATCAATAGGTAGATGGCATGGTGGTCCAACACCTGAAACACCAGCTTCGCCCGCCCGCGCAAGCTGTGATAAAGGGTCGAGAACAGGTACAGCAGAAACAGGGTGACCCCGTAGACGCTGAAGCTCACAATGCGGGTCGCCCCGCCGGTGGTTGCGGCCAAGGAAAGCAACACGGCGATCCCGATCAGCGCGAGCGCCGCGCCGACCAGGTGCGAAATGCTATTGAAACGTTCTCCTGCATACATCCGGATACAGCCTTGCTTGCAGCGTTCATCGGTCGCGCGGCCCGAGACTTCGGTTGCACTGCGCGCGCCCGAGGTCCCGACGCGCCTGCCGGGGCGCTCGGGCATTATTTTGTCCGAGCACAGACCCGCGTTTATCGCCGATGTTGCGCATTCACATCAACCATAGCACCGAGTACCGGTTTTCCGGCCCCGTGACGCTGCTGCCCCATCGGCTGCTGCTGCGCCCCAGGGAAAACCACAACGTGCGCATTGAATCCTCGGTGTTGGACATCAGCCCCGCGCACAGTCTGCAATGGAAGCGCGACGTGCTGGACAACTCGGTCGCGAGGGTCGGGTTCACCGAGCAGTCGGATCGGTTGCGCGTCGCCAGCAGCGTCGTGATCCAGCACTACGAGGATAACCCGTTCGACTTTCTGATCGACGACTACGCGGTCACCCATCCTTTCGACTATGCCGACGAGGATCGGGCGGAGCTCGCACCCTTCCGCCAATCCGTTTACCCGAGCGATCGGGACGCGGTGCAGCACTGGCTCAACGATCTCGGACTGCGGCAGCCCATGGAGACCTTCGTGCTGCTCGACCGCCTGAACCGCGAAATAGCCGGACGCTTTGTCTACCGAATGCGCGAGGAGCCCGGCGTACAGCCGCCGGGGCTGACCTTGGCCCTCAACAGCGGCTCCTGCCGCGATTTCGCGGCCCTGTTCATGGAGGCCTGCCGCTGTCTGGGCATGGCCAGCCGCTTCGTCAGCGGCTATCTTTTCGACCCTTCCACCGAGGCCGGCAACGGCTCGACTCACGCCTGGGCGGAGGCCTACCTCCCCGGCGCGGGCTGGAAAGGCTTCGATTCCACCATCGGTGTCGTAGCCGGAAACCAGCACATCGCGGTGGCCGTGGCGCGCCATCCAGAGGCCGTGCCGCCGGTGGCCGGCAGCTACATCGCCCCTGACGACCGACAGCCCACGCTGGCCGTGTCGGTGCAAGTCAGCGCCCTCGCAATCGGCTGATTGGTCTCGATTTCGACTCGGTTCCAGGCTCGCGGTGTCGGTGCGGGCCTGCGCCCTCGCCCACCGCGTGCACCCGGAGCTTGCCGGCGTTGATCCCGTTTTCGGATCGCCGCCCGGCACGGACGGGATCGCACATACCGCCGGCACGGCGCAAATATGCCCAGCGGCGAGGCGCGCCGGCGCGCTGCTCCCGCACGGCGAACGCACCCTCGGCGCCAGCTCCCACGGAACTTACCATCGCAGAGCGTGGTCGCCTTCATGCAAAGCATTGCGAAAGCGGGAAGCCGCAATCGTTTCACTGTGCTATACATTCGCGTCTTGCAGTAGTACCGCACCGCGCCCCCGACGCCCGTGAAGCATCGCGGCTTACTGCGCGCGGCCCGCGGTGTGGCCGGAGCGCAGCGCACACGCCGCAGCATCATCGACGAACCGGGCAGATCACCATGAGCGCTTTGCTGGAGCTTTTTCGGGCGTCTTCCGCCTTCTACGGCGGCAACGCCGCCTTTATCGAAGATCTTTACGAGCGCTATCTCAAAGACCCCGAGAGCATCGATCTGGCCTGGCGGCAGCGCTTTGACGCAATCCACGCAGAGGCCGCCAACGAAGTCCCGCACGGCCCGGTGCGCGAGAATTTCGAGCGCTTGGCCAGCGAGAGCCGAACGCGCGCCAAAACCCGGCAGACCGAACGCCTGGAGCCAGCTGCCGCGGAGCGTCAGTCGGCGGTGCTGCGGCTGATCAATACCTACCGCTACCGCGGTCATCAGATCGCGGACCTGGACCCGCTGCAGCTGCGCCCGAAACCGAAGGTCGCCGATCTCGATCCGGCCTATCACAACCTGGAAGAAAGCGACCTCGATCAGGTATTCCACACCGGCTCGCTGTACGCGCCGGACCGCATGCCGCTGCGCCAGATCCTGGAGCTCCTGCAGCGTATCTACTGCGGTAGCGTCGGCTCGGAGTACATGCACATCACCACCACGCAGGAAAAGCGCTGGATCCAAAAGCGCCTGGAGGGCTATCAGGCGCGCCCCGAGCTGGAGCCCGCCGACCGGCGCTGGCTGCTGATGCTGCTGACCGCGGCCGAGGGACTCGAGAAGTACCTGCACACCCGCTACGTCGGCCAAAAGCGTTTTTCACTGGAGGGCGGCGAGGCGCTGATACCGTTGCTCGACGAGCTGATTCAGCGCGCCGGGCGCAAGGGTATGCGCGAGATCGTTATCGGCATGGCGCACCGCGGACGCCTGAATGTGCTGGTCAATATGATGGGCAAGGCGCCGCAGGAGATCTTCGCGGAATTCGAAGGCAA
The DNA here is from genome assembly GCA_021736785.1 of Thiohalocapsa sp. GTDB lineage: Bacteria > Pseudomonadota > Gammaproteobacteria > Chromatiales > Chromatiaceae > Thiohalocapsa. The sequence goes on from JAIPFF010000002.1 coordinate 17,708, forward strand.
GGTACCGCTGAATCCGCGCCAGCTGGCGGGTGACGTGAAATACCACATGGGCTTCGCGAGCGATATCGAGACACCCGGCGGCATCGTCCACTTGGCGCTGGGCTTCAACCCGTCGCACCTGGAGATCATCGATCCGGTGATCGAGGGCTCGGTACGTGCACGCCAGCGCCGCCGCGCAGATGTGACCGGCGAGCAGGTGATGCCCGTGCTGATCCACGGCGATGCGGCCTTCGCGGGCCAGGGCGTGGTCACCGAAACGCTGCAGCTCTCGCAAACGCGCAGCTACGGTACCGGCGGCACCGTCCACATCATCATCAACAACCAGATCGGTTTCACCACCAGCAACCCGCTCGATACGCGCTCGACGCTCTACTGCACCGACATCGCGAAGATGATCCAGGCGCCGGTCTTCCATGTGAACGGCGATGACCCCGAAGCGGTGATCTTCGTGACCCGCATGGCGCTCGACTACCGCAATCAGTTCAAGAAAGACGTGGTCATCGACCTGATCTGCTACCGCCGCCTCGGCCACAACGAGGCGGACGAGCCCTCGGTCACGCAGCCGATGATGTACAAAAAGATCCGCCAGCGCCCGACTTCGCGGGCTGTCTACGCCGACCGCCTCATCGATGACGGCATCATCAGCCGCGATGACGCGGTGGCGATGATCGAAGACTACCGCGACTCCATCGAGCACGGGGTCGTCGTCGCCCGCCCGGTGCTGTGCGGACTCGACAACACCTACCGCGTCGACTGGCGTGCATGCTCCGGCGACGACTGGCGCGCGGAGACCGATACCGGCGTACCGCGCGAGCGCCTGCAGGCAATCGCGGAGCAGATGCTGCAGGTGCCGGATGATTTCGAGCTGCATCCCCGGGTGGCCAAGATCTGGTCGGAGCGGCGCAAAATGACGCTCGGCGACCAACTGACGAATTGGGGCTTCGCCGAGAATCTGGCCTACGCGACGCTGGTCGACGCGGGCTATCCGGTGCGCCTGTCGGGCCAGGATGCCGGGCGGGGCACGTTCTTCCATCGCCACGCCAAGATCCATTGCCAGGCCACGGGGCGTGACTACACGCCGCTGCAGCACATGGGACCGCAACAGGGCCCGTTTATCGCCATCGACTCCATTCTGTCGGAAGAAGCGGTGCTCGGCTTCGAATATGGCTTTGCGACGGCCGAGCCCAATGCGCTGACCATCTGGGAGGCCCAGTTCGGCGACTTCGCCAACGGCGCGCAGGTGGTGATCGATCAGTTCATCACGTCCGCCGGCACGAAATGGGGCCTCGAATGCGGACTGGTCATGCTGCTGCCGCACGGACTCGAGGGACAAGGCGCCGAGCACTCTTCCGCCCGCCTGGAGCGTTATCTGCAGCTGTGCGCCGAGCACAATATCCAGGTCTGCGTGCCGACGACGCCGGCGCAGATGTTCCATTTGCTTCGCCGTCAGCTACTGCGCGATTATCGCCGCCCGCTGGTGGTGATGACACCGAAAAGCCTGCTGCGCCACAGGCTCGCGGTCTCTTCGCTGGAGGAACTGTCGGTGGGCGGCTTCCAGACCGTGGTTCCCGAAGCCGACCCCATCGAGCCGGCCGACGTCGATCGCGTGGTGTTCTGCAGCGGCAAGGTCTACTACGACTTGGTCGAGGCGCGACGCGCGCGCGGATTGATCAATGTTGCCATCATCCGCATCGAGCAGCTGTATCCGTTCCCGAAGGAGGCCTTTGCCGATGCGGTCGCCCTCTATCCCGAAACGCGCGAAATCATCTGGTGTCAGGAAGAAGCCCAGAACCAGGGCGCCTGGGACCAGATCAAGCATCGCTTCCATTACCTGATTCAGGAAGGCAAAGAGGCCTACTATGTCGGCCGTCCCGCGTCCGCGGCGCCCGCCGTGGGCCATCGCTCGGTCCACGTGGAGCAGCAGGAGCGGCTGATCGACGAGGCCCTGACGGGACGCATCAATCCGAACATGAACCGACGCATCCCCGAGCAAGACGCCACCGCCTGAGACCACCGCCCGTCAAATCCTCCGATGACCGTCACCGCAAGAGAATCAAAATGAGCAGCGAAGTCCGCGTTCCACCGCTTCCGGAATCCGTCGCCGACGCCACCGTGCTGACTTGGCACAAGCAGCCCGGCGACAGCGTCAGCAAGGACGAGAACCTAGTCGACCTGGAGACCGACAAGGTGGTGCTGGAAGTCCCTGCACCCATGTCCGGTGTATTGGGACCGCTGCAGGTGGCGGAAGGGGACGTCGTGGAGGCCGACACGGTGCTCGCCACCATCGAGGCTGCACTGGCCGGCGCCGACCCATCGGCGGAAGCTCCGTCTGCCGCCGCGGCGCCGAAGACCAACGCCGCGCCCGCCAAGGCCGCACCCGATGCGAAGGCACAGCCGCCTGCCGAACCGATGCTGGCCCCTGCCGCTCGACGACTGGTGAAAGAACTGGGGCTGGACGCGGCGGACATCCCCGGAACCGGCAAGGACGGGCGTATCAATAAGTCCGACGTCATGGCCTGGCTCGACCGGCGCGAGCACGAAGCCCCGCCGGTGGACCCGGATGCGGCCGTCGCCGAGACTGCCGCCGCCGAGCCGCAGATGCCGGCGTTGAGCGGCGAGGCCGGCCGCCCCGAGCAGCGCGTGCCCATGACGCGGCTGCGCGCGCGCATCGCCGAGCGCCTGGTGCAGGCGCAGCAGACCTCGGCCATGCTGACCACCTTCAACGAGGTGGACATGTCGGCGGTGCTGGGATTGCGCAGCGAGTACAAAGACCGCTTCGAAAAGACCCACGGCGTGCGCCTGGGCTTCATGTCGTTCTTCGTCAAGGCTTGCGTGGAAGGCCTGCAGCGCTATCCGGTGGTCAACGCCTCGGTGGACGAAGGCGACATCATCTACCACGGCTATTACGACATCGGCATCGCGGTGAGCTCGCCGCGCGGCCTTGTGGTGCCCATTCTGCGCAACTGCGATCAGCTCGGCATGGCCGACATCGAGCGCGGCATCGGCGACTTCGGCAGCAAGGCAAAGGACGGCTCCCTGAGCTTCGAGGAGTTAACCGGCGGAACCTTTTCGATCACCAATGGCGGTGTCTTCGGCTCGCTGCTGTCGACGCCCATCCTGAACCCGCCCCAGAGCGCGATTCTGGGCATGCACAAGATCCAGGAGCGGCCCGTCGCCGTGGACGGCCAGGCCTTGATCCGCCCGATGATGTACCTCGCGCTCTCCTATGATCACCGCATCATCGACGGCCGAGAAGCGGTGCAGTTCCTCGTCACCGTCAAGGAAACGCTGGAAGATCCGGCCCGTTTGCTGCTCAGAATCTAGCCAAGCGACTTTCAAACGCCCGTTTTGCACTGTTACGGGGCAGAACGCCGACCTTAACGCGCTGGAAACACGCTGGATGCGTCGAAACGGCGGTATTTTTGCCGAATTTCATGCATTCAGGTCTCCCCTTGTTGACGGCATCCGGGTCATGGACTAGATTCCGTCGAGAGTACAGTGCGTGCAGACCGGGTTCCGTCTCAACTTCAGATACCGACAACCGCCACTCTTACTCCGGGGTACTACACCGGAGTCGCCCCGCGGGATCGCAAGGTCTGCCGGCGCGCCCTGCGCGCCGCTAGATGCTGAAAGCCAACCTCCGTCTCGCCGCCGACCCCGCCCCTCCCCCGGATGATTCTCGCCGGCGGTTTCGACGCTGAAGCATGTCTGCCACACCTGCCGCGGCCGGGAAGCCGGCCTCGCACGGATACGACATGTGCGTGTCGTTTGCCGACGGTCGATTTGTGCGTTGATCGACCGCGGGCTTTCGGGTGCTCAATGCACAAACCGTATCGAGAGTGAGCGATGAGGATCTATATAGGCAACCTGAAGTACTCCGTCACCGACGACGAGCTGAGGGACATGTTCAGCGAATTCGGCGAAGTGGCGAGCGCAGACGTGATCAAGGATAAGTTCTCCGGGCAATCAAAGGGCTTCGGCTTCGTCGACATGCCCAACAACTCGGAAGCAGACGACGCCATCAGGGCGCTCAACGACACGGTCCAAGACGGCCGCAAACTGACGGTCAACGAGGCAAGACCACGGGCGGAACGGGCGCCTCGGCGCTTCTGATCCGCCATCGGGGCGGTGCAACGCCGCCCGTCGCGGATCGGACCGCTGGCCCGGTGCCGATGCCGGAGAGGGTTGGACCGGTCGCCGCGCTGCGGCGGCCGGTGGCGGCGGTCAGTCCAGCCCCAAGTCCGGCCAGAGCCGATCGACGCGCGCCTTCACGGCCTCGTCCATGAGGATCGGCGTGCCCCATTCCCGCGTTGTCTCCCCGGGCCATTTGTTGGTGGCATCGAAACCGATCTTGGAGCCGAGCCCGGACACCGGCGAGGCGAAATCCAGATAGTCGATGGGCGTGTTGTCGACGATCAGCGTATCCCGCCCGGGATCCATTCGGGTGGTCATCGCCCAGATCACATCCTTCCAATCCCGCGTGTTGATGTCGTCATCGACCACGATGACGAATTTGGTGTACATGAACTGACGCAGGAACGACCAAACCCCCATCATCACGCGCTTGGCGTGCCCGGCGTATTGCTTCTTCATGCTGACCACGGCCATGCGATAGGAGCAGCCCTCGGGCGGCAGATAGAAGTCGCGGATCTCGGGGAACTGCTTCTGCAGGATCGGCACGAACACCTCGTTCAACGCGACACCCAAAATCGCCGGCTCGTCCGGCGGGCGTCCCGTGTAGGTGCTGTGATAAATCGCGTCGCGCCGCCGCGTGATGCGATCGATCGTGAACACCGGAAAGCGATCCACCTCGTTGTAGTACCCGGTGTGGTCGCCGAAGGGGCCTTCAGGCGCGGTATCGCCGGGGTGCAGGTGGCCTTCCAGGACGAGCTCGGCGCTGGCGGGGATCTGCAGATCGCTGCCGATGCAGGCAGCAAGCTCGGTCCGGCTGCCGCGCAGCAGACCGGCGAAGGCATATTCCGACAGCGTATCCGGTACCGGCGTGACTGCGCCCAGAATGGTCGCCGGATCGGCGCCCAATGCCACGGCCACCGGAAACGGCTTGTCGGGATGGCGCTGCTGCCACTCGCGAAAATCGAGCGCGCCGCCGCGGTGTGCCAGCCACCGCATGATCACTCGGTTCTTGCCGATGACCTGCATGCGGTAGATGCCGAGGTTCTGGCGTGACTTCTCGGGGCCCCTCGTGACGACAAGTCCCCAGGTGATCAGCGGACCGGCGTCGCCGGGCCAGCAGTGCTGGATCGGCAGCGCGCCGAGATCGACCGCCTCGCCTTCCAACACCTGCTCCTGGCAGGGCGCGCCGCGGCGGACCTTGGGCGCCATATCGAGCACTTTCTTGAAGATGGGCAGGGTTTTCCAGGCCTCCTTCATGCCCTTGGGCGGGTCGGGCTCCTTGAGGAACGCCAATAGCTTGCCGATCTCGCGCAACGCCTCGACGCTCTCCTCGCCCATGCCGAGCGCAACGCGCTTCGGCGTGCCGAACAGGTTGCCGAGCAACGGCATGTCGGACCCCTTCGGACGCTCGAACAATAACGCCGGACCGCCGGCGCGCAGCGTCCGGTCACAGATCTCCGTGACCTCCAGGTAGGGATCGACGGGCACGCCGATACGCTTGAGCTCTCCGCGCGCCTCGAGTTGGCGGATAAAGTCTCTCAGATCATCGTACTTCATGGCTTCGGCCTCCCGATCGCCCGCCCGTTCGGCCCGTCTTCGGTGTCGGCCGAGGGCGACGCGCCGGTTGCCGAGTAACGGACCCGGCAGCGCCAACATCGAGGAACCCCGAGCCCTGAAAGCGGACTATGGCCTACATTTTGCTTCGATCTCATGGATAGTCTCACCTAAAAGATAACGATTAAACTTTGTGTATTCCCTGGCACACAACGATTCCATAAGCGCAGCATCCGTCGATGGCGCCGCAAATGGATCCATGATCCATGATCTTTGGCTGCTCTGGGACGAGAGTTCCTTGATCGGCGTCGATAAGTCGGTTCTCTGGCTGGCCGAGGCGTTGCGCCTGCGCGGCCTGGTGGCGCGCATCGTCTGCCTGGGGCCGGTCAATCCCGGTCTCTGCGAGCGCGCCATCGACGCGGGCATTCCGGTAAGCCGCCTCCAAGCCTCGGCAAAAGAAGTCAGCGCCGCCGCGGCGCATGCACCGCCGGATCTGATCCACACCTTCGGCGCGCGCGCCGGCACGCTGGGTCGGGTCGTCGGGCGCCTGCTGCATATCCCCGTGGTCTCCACGCTGCAGCAGCAGCGCCCCGGCCACCCGGCTCCCGCGCTGTACCGGCTGCTCGACCGTCTCACGCACCGCCTGGCGCGCGCGAGCGTCGTGCTGCGCGGCGACGCCCCCGAACCGCGGCCCGCCTCCGACAGGCTGCCCTGCGATACGCGACTGATCGCACCCTTTGTGCCGCTGGCACCGCGCCCCACGGTACTTCCGAAGACCATTGCTTTCCTCGTCAACGGCGAGGAAGAGGGTCGGCTTACCCGTTTTCGCCAACTGACCGATATGCTGCCGCCGATGGATCTGGCGATCTACTCCGCGAGCGCCGCATATCGGGGGCCCGGGCACTATTACAACGCGGGGCGCAGCATTCGGCGCATCGACGGCCCTATCCGCTGGCAAGAAACCGGCCTGCTTTGCCTCACCGACTCCGACGCGGGCGGCATGGAACTGGCCTTGGACGCCATGGCGCACGGCGTGCCGGTGCTGTCCGTCATCGGCGGCCCCTGGGAGCCGCTGATCGTGCCCGGCGAAAACGGTTGGATCATCGGAAAAGGCAATCTGGCGGGCCTGGCGCAGCAAATCCATAAATGGGAGGCCATGGACGAGGCGCAGCGCCGGCAACTGTCGGACCGGGCGAGGCAGACCGTTGCGAAGCACTTCGCACCGCAATCCGCCATTTCCCAGGTGCTGAATGCCTATGCCTGCGCCAGCGCTCGCGACAAACCGGATCTGGTAGCGCGCTTGGAAGCATTGCGCGACATGCCGCCGCTGTAAACGACAACAGACCGCCGCCGGTCCATGGACAGGCGCACCACCGCCCCCCGCACGCCGGAGCCTCGTCACGACGCGCGCGCCGCCACCGGCTTTCGCCTCGGCGTGCTTCGGGACGACCGGGATCGCCGCCGGCTAATGGCCCGCGCGGCGCAACACCGGCAAGCGGAGGCAATCATGAACGCGAAATGCAAAGCACTCTGCGAACCGTGTCCGCGACGGCGCCGAAATTCGTGGCCGACCGTGTCCGATACCCCCGACATGCCGCGAACCATCGGCAGCCGATTGCAACGGCGCTGCAAATACCGGCCAGTGCAAAACCGCATTGAGGCGCCCGCCGCCGCACCGATGCCGGACCCACCGCGGCAAGACTCGGCCGGGGGATCATGACGGGCATGTGCGAACAACCCCTGCCCCCGGATGGGCCCGCTTCTCCGCTCCGCACGGACAACGGGCACGGTTGCGCAAGAGCAAACGCGGCACCGACCCGATCGGCTTGCTATGCTTCGGTCTTTGTCCGGAATTTCGGATCGGGCGCGCCGCTGCCGGCGAGCGCCCGGCACCGACCACGCGCCGGGCGCACCTGCAAGCCGAGCAGTCGGCCCCGCGGCGTCGGTAAACCTCGGCCAGCTTTCGGTTCACAACAGCGCCCGTGAGTTTTCGTCTTAAAACGGTTATCGGCATCGCGATCATCGAAGCCGCACTGCTGACGCTGCTGGTCTTCAGCGGTCTGCATTGGCTGAGAGAGTCGAACGGCGCTCAGTTGGCGCAGCGCGCCGAGACCACGGCTCGCGCCTTGGCGACCTCGCTGTCGCAACGGGTACGCGCCGGTGCCGGGCGCGATATTTCCCAGCTCCTGGGTATCGCCATGGCCGACCCGGAGCTGCGCTATGTGCGCGTGCTCGATGCCGATGGACGCGTGCTCGCCGCCCGCGGCGACAGCACCGCGCTGACCATGACCTTCCGCGAAGACCAAAGCCCCGAAGATGTGGACGACGGCATCTACGATGTGGTCGAGCCCGTGGTCATCGGCGGACGCACGGTGGGCAGTGTGGAGGTGGGCTTCAGTACTCAGACGCTGGAAGGCCTGCTGGCGGAGGCACGCTCGCGCGGACTCTCGATCGCCGGCCTCGAGATGCTGTTGGTAGCGGTTTTCTCGCTACTGCTCGGCACATGGCTCACGCGACAGCTGAACCGGTTGCGCCAAGGCGCCGAGCGCATTGCGCGCGAAGGACCCGGCCTGCAACTGACGGAGCGCGGCGACACCGAGCTCGCCCGCGTCGCCGTGGCTTTCAACCACATGTCGCGCCAATTGGCGGACTCCTACACGGCGCTGCGCGATGCGCTGAGCGAATCACGCCAGCTGATGACCCGCGTCACCGAGAGCGAGCACCAGAAGCGCCAGCTGGTCGAGACCGCACTCGACGGCATCGTCTCCATCGACGGGCGTGGCAACGTGCTCGACTACAACCCCTCCGCGGAGCGGCTGTTCGGCTATGCGCGCAAGGAAGTGATCGGCCGGCCACTCGACGAATGCTTCGTCGGCACCGAGCTCGGCGCCGGTGCCACCGCACTGCTGTTCGGCGGGCCCGGCGACGACTATATGGACCGGCGGCGGGAGCTCACGCTGCCGAGCCGCGACGGCAGCCAGGTGCTGCTCGAGATCACCAACACGCGCTGGGCAACGGACCGGGGCGAGTACCGCACCGCCTTCATGCGCGATATCTCCGAGCGCAAGCGCTATCAGCAAGCGTTGCAGGAGACGGCGCGGCGCGCGCGCGAGGCCAATGCGGCCAAATCGCGCTTCCTGGCCTCCATGAGCCATGAGATCCGCACGCCGCTGAATGCCATCCTCAATATGAACGAGTTGCTGCTGGAGAGTCACCTCGACGAGGAGCAGCGCGGCTACGCGAGCACCGCCAGCGAGTCGGCGCGCTCCCTGTTGTCCATCGTCAACGGCGTGCTCGATTTCTCCAAGATCGAAGCCGGCCGTATCGAGCCGTCGCCCCAGCTTTGCGATCCCGAGGAAGTCCTGAAGAGCGTGGTCGATCTGCTCGCCGCGCGCGCCTATGCAAAGGAGATTCAGCTGACGGCCTTCTGCGACCCGCGGGTGCCGCTCGAGTTGGAGATGGATCAGGGCTTGGTACGCCAGATTTTGCTGAATCTGATCGGCAACGCCATCAAGTTCACCGATTCCGGCGCGGTGCGGGTCCGCCTCGTCCTTGAATCATCCGACAACGAGCAGGCCATGCTGCGCATCGAGGTAGCCGATACCGGCATCGGCATCGCCGCAGAGCATCAGCCCGCTTTGTTCGAGGAATTCGTGCAGGCGGACGGCTCCACCAGCAGGCGCTACGGCGGCAGCGGACTGGGTCTGGCGATCAGCCGTCGCCTCGCGCGCCTGATGGGGGGCGACATCGAGCTGCGCAGCATGCTGGGGGAAGGCAGCACCTTCGTGCTGCGGCTGCCGCAGCCGGGTCGCGGTCCGTCCGAAGCGCGACGCAAGCTTGCCGATCCGCTGCGCCCATGGCGGCTGCTGCTGCATCTCGACAACGCGCTTGTCGCAGACGACCTCGCGAGCCAGCTACGCGCTTACGGCCTCGACGTGGAGGTGGCGCCCTATCCAATCCCGATCGGCGCGGCCCAGGGCCAGTGTTGCGGCGAGATCCGCCTCGAGCCGGCGACGCGCGGCGCCGGGGGCGATTACGAATCGCGACCCAAGCGCGTACTGCTGTATGTGATCGGCACCCGTTGTACACCCGACGACGATCCGGCCGGCGGCACCGTCGCCACGCTGCGTATCCCGGTACTGCCGTCGGATTTGATCGCCCGTCTCGCCGAGGCGAGCAAGGCCGAGGCACCGGCGCGGACGCCGCAGGCCGACCAGCCGAGCGATATCAGCCGAATGCTCGCCGGTTGCGCCGCGACGGCGTTGCCGATATTGCTCGCCGAAGACAGCCGCGCGAACCAATTGGTGGCCACGACAATGCTGCGCAAGGCAGGCTTTCGCGTCGACGTGGCCGAAAACGGCCTGCAGGCGGTAGCCGCGGTCAACCGGCGCAACTATTCGCTTGTGCTGATGGACCTGGCCATGCCCGAAATGGATGGGCTGGAGGCAACCGGCTGTATACGCGCACTCCCGGGCAAGCGCGGGCGCATACCGATTATCGCCATGACGGCCAATGTGTTCGCGGAAGACCGTCAACGCTGTCTCGATGCGGGCATGGACGACTATCTGAGTAAGCCTGTCGACCGCCAGCTACTGCTGAAAACCATGCTCCGCTGGCTGCCGGCCGGAGCCCCCGCCGGAGGCGCACCCGGAGCCCCGCGCGAACCGCAATTTCCGACGGCGCCGAGCAAGCCGCAAGCGCCCCCGAAGGATCAGCCGACCATGGAAGACCTCCAAGCCCCCCTCTCCGCCATGCCCGAAACGCCTGCGATCAATGAAAAGACCATCGAGGCAATGGCGGCGGCACTATCCAGCGACCTGATGCCGGTGGTGGTTGCGACATTCGTGACTGAGGCGAAGGAGCGTATCGACAAGATCACCGAAGCCGCCAACGCCGGCGACGCGGCGCGCGCAGGCCTCGAGGGCCATGCCCTGAAGGGTAGCGCGATGACGTTCGGCGCGACCGGGCTGCACGAGATCGCGCTGGCGATCGAGCTTGCCGGCAAAAGCGGCTCCATCGACGGCATCCGCGCATCCCTCGATCAGCTCCATGCCCGCGGCGAGACCGTCATCTCGGCGCTGCGCGCGCGCTTCTGTCCGCCCGATACGGCCGAGACCATCTAAGCCGCCGCGTGGACCTGCTTCCGTTCGCACCCCCGGCGATGACGGCGAATGCCTTCAAAACCCGATTTCTTCGCGATGCATCAGGCGAGCCCCGAACTGATATAGTGTGGATCTCCCGAGTGCAGCGTCTCGGCGCGGGTCGGCCGGCGCGTTTTTCGGTCCCCGTTATGGCTTGGACGTGGCAACTCGCCGTGAATCGCATCGATCCGGCTCGCGGCGTCTCGGCGACCGCGGGCCGGTCGGGGAGACCCCGCACCATGCCTCCGGGCGAGATCGGCCCCCGGCAAAATCCGTCGGCAATCAGTCATGCAAGGACTCGGACCCCAAGATGGCAAGTGAAAGGCCCTCCGTCCTCATCGTGGAAGACAGCCTGTCCCTCGGAGCCGTTTACCGCGGTTATCTGCGCGACGAGCCCTACGAGGTCAGTCATGTGCCCGATGGAATGAGCGCGATGGCGCGCATGTCGCGCAATCCGCCGGATGCCGTGCTTCTCGATCTCCAACTGCCGGATATGGACGGCATGGAGATCTTGCGTCACGTGCACGAAAACCATATGCCTGTATCGGTGGTGATCATCACCGGTCATGCATCGGTGGATCGCGCCGTGGACGCCATGCGCTTCGGCGCATTCGACTTCGTGGAGAAACCGCTCACCGCGGAACGGTTGCTGGTCACCGTGCGCAATGCCATCGACAAGATGCATATGAGCAAGCTGGTGGACCGCATCAAGGATGATTTCCAGCGCGACCACTACCACGGCTTCGTCGGCTCGTCGCTGCCGATGCAAGCGGTCTATCGCATCATCGACAGCGCCGCGCCGAGCCGTGCGACCGTCTTCGTCACCGGCGAGAGCGGCACCGGCAAAGAAGTCTGCGCCGAGGCGATCCATCGCCAGAGCGACCGCCGCGACCAGGCCTTCGTGCCCCTCAATTGCGCGGCGATCCCGCGCGATCTGATGGAGAGCGAGATCTTCGGCCACGTCAAAGGCGCCTTCACCGGCGCGGTGCGCGATCGCGCCGGCGCCGCGAAGCAGGCCGACGGGGGCACGCTGTTCCTCGACGAGATCGCGGAAATGGACCTCGACCTGCAGAGCAAACTGCTGCGGTTCATCCAGACAGGCAGCTTCCAGCCAGTCGGCGGTACCGCCATCGAAAAGGTGGATGTGCGCTTCATCTGCGCCACCAATCGCGACCCGCTGGTAGAAGTGGCCGCGGGCCGTTTTCGCGAAGACCTCTTCTACCGCCTGCACGTGATCCCGATCCACCTGCCGGCGCTACGCGAGCGACAGGACGATATCCTGGAGCTTGCCAACTTCTTCCTGAAGCGTTACGCGGATGAGGAAGGCAAGCAGATGAGCGGCTTCGATCCCGAGGTGGAGAGCATTTTCCTGGCCTACAACTGGCCCGGCAATGTCCGCCAACTGCAGAACGTCATTCAAAACGTGGTCGTGCTGTACAACGGCGATGTGGTCACCCGCAGCATGCTGCCGCCACCGCTGAACACGGTTCTACCGGGGGGCGGAACCGCGCCGAAGAGAATCGAGACGCCGCTGGCGGCCGGCAATAGCATTGGCGCCGCAACGAGTCAGCAAGTGATTCGCCCGCTGCGCGAGATCGAGCGGGAGGCAATAGAGCAAGCCGTCGCGCATTTCGGAGACAACATCCCGATGGCCGCCGCGGCCCTCGGCGTCAGCCCCTCGACCATCTATCGCAAACGCCAGACCTGGAGCTCCGAGGACGGGTGACCCGCATCGTATGCCCGCAACGCAAGCGCGTTGTGGCACCACCGGCGTCGCCGGGCAACAGCCGCCGGCCATCGCGGCCGATCGGCAAATGAAGCCTTCGCAAGCAGGCCGACGGCGTGTCGATCGCCTCGCCGCGCTGCTATGGATTGCCGCCGGCCTGCTGCTGAGCGCGGCAATCGGGACGGCAGTGTACAAGGCTTGGCCGCTGCTGTATCCGCAAACCGGGGAGCGGGCCGCATTGAATGATGCGTGCGATCTGCGCAGCGGACCTTGTACGGCCTATTTCGCGGACCGCGGCAGTGTGACGCTGGAGATTCTGCCGGCCGGCATCCCGGTCGCCAAACCCCTGGCGTTCACGGTAACACTCGGCGGCATCCGCAGGCCGGAGCGTGTCGAACTGGATTTCGCCGGCGTCGACATGGATATGGGGTACAACCGCACCGAGCTGGCGCCCACGCAAAGCCCGGGCGTTTACTCGGGTACCGGTATGCTGCCGATCTGCGTCCGCAACCGCATGACTTGGGAAGCGAAGGTATTGCTGTTCGAAGCCGACGGCATCCGCGCCGCACCGTTTCGATTCGACACCACGCGCGCCGGCCATTGACCACGGGCCGCCCCAAACCCTACCGCCGCGAGCACGGCGCCAATGCCTTCGCGTCCGGCAGCGCCGGCTATAACGGGCGTCTACCCGACTCCTGCGATGCGGGCGCGTCGCCCGCGGCGAGGTCGGGGGCCGGCAGCGACAAGTCGTCGTTCTCCATCGGCTCACCGCCCTCCCCGGCCACGGGGCTTTCTCCGGACTCGATGTCGTCTTCGGCGGACGGTGCCGGTTTCGATGGGCGGAAGGCGATCCGATCGAGATGTGCCGGCTGGTCGAGCATCGCCAACAGCGGGCGATCCCGATCATAGACGTCGCGGCGAAAGCCGACGCGGCCCTTGTCATCCGCGACCGCCGTCAGATAGTAAAGCAGCACCGGCAACGGATCTTCCAAATAGATGTAACGGGTCTTGCCGCGGTCCAGCAGCCGATTGATCGCCCCCTGATCCCAGCCGGGCCTGTTCAACACATGCTCGGCCAGCGTCAGCGGCTCCTTCACGCGAACACAGCCATGGCTGTAAGCCCGCTGCGTACTCCTGAACAGGGAGCGCGACGGCGTGTCGTGCAGATAAATGGCATGACCGTTGGGGAACATGAACTTCACCCGCCCCAGGGCATTGCGGGGACCGGGCGGCTCCACGAGGCGATAGCGCGTGGAGTCCGACGCATCGACGCCGGATACCTCGCGCCCGGTGCGCCGGTCGATGACCTGATAGCGACTGTCGACCTTGCCCATCTTCTGTTGGATGGATTTGGGCACGTACCAAGGCGGGTTGAAGACCAAGTGCTCCATCTCGTCGCGGAACATGGGCGTCTGCGCCTCCGACTTGCCGATGATCACCGGCGTCGTCCAGCGCACATCCCCGTCTCGAACCAGTTCGAGACGGAAGCCCGCCACATCGACGAATAGGTAATCCGACGGCAGTTCGTTGTAAAGCCAGCGCATCCGCTCGAGGTTGGCCTCGATGATCGCGATCCGCTCGGAAAGCGGATAGTTCATTGCACGCAGCGTATTCGGGCCGATGACACCGTCACTCGCCAAACCGGAGCGGGCCTGGAACGCTTTCACCGCGGATGCCAGGGCGTCGTCGTAGAGGTCGGCATTCGCGTCCGGTGCATCGTCGCCGGCATAGCCTTCGGTCACCGCCATCCGCTCGCGAATACGCCCCACGCGCGGGTCGCGCATACCGACAGTCAGATTGACGCCCTGTGGTATCGGCTGCCACTCAGCCCGATCGGCGATCTCGAGGTAGCGCCGGTAGCCTGCCCTGAGATTGCGATAGAACGATGGAGCGGGCAGCAGCGCGGCCAGTTCCGTTTCAAGATCCGGCGCCTTGAGGACCAGCGCCATATCCGCTTTCAGCGATGTGGCGTCGGCCCGATCGACGAAGATCCAGTCGGGGTTGATGTGGCGGGGATTGTACTTACCGAAACGGAAATGATGGATGTAGCGCAGCAGCGCGTCGCTGAGCACCACGTCCGCGGCGCTCCTGCCCGGCTGCCCGGCGCCGCTCAGCCGATTCTCGTCGAGGATGGCGGCAATGGCGGCGGCGTGGAAGTCGTCCGGCCGAAAGGCATCGCGACGGCCTTCCCGCGCCAAAGCCAGCATCGCACGAGCGCGTCCCCAGTCCCACGCCGCGCGGTAGTCGCGCTCGGCGTAGAATTCGGCCAAAAGCCTACCGGAAAAGAGCTGTACGCCATCGAGTACCGGCGCCTCGGCGTCGCCGAGCGGCTCGATCAACGCGCGGACGTCCGCCGCCGCGGCGGCATTGGGTAAGGCGCCCGACAGCAGCATCGATAGGAAGACGACAGGAAGAATGCCGATTGCGCGGCGGCCAGCAAAGGCGAGCGACATCGGGAAGCCTCGCTATGAGATACCGGAGCGGCTTGACGCTGACGACCCGCCAACCCCTGGAAGGTCAAGAATATGCGTGAAAGCAACTATACCCGAGACGCAACACCGACGCCTATCGCCATTTGCCGCGCGAATAGCTAATGTGCCGGCTTCATAAGCTGCCGACACCGCCGCCCGGCAGCAAGCCCGAAGCGGCGGTCATTCGGAAGAGCAGCGCCTGACTCAGGCCTCGCCGAGCAATTGCACCCGGCCTTCTTCGTCCACCGACTCAAGTCGAACGTCGAATCCCCAGAGCCTGCGGATATGCAGCAGCATCTCGTCGACCGTATCCCCGAGCGGGCGACGGTTGTAGCGGAAATGGCGCAACGTCATGGAGCGGTCGCCGCGCAGGTCGACGCTATAGACTTGTATGTTGGGCTCGCGGCTACCGAGATTGTATTGGTCGGCCAGCGCTTGGCGCAGTTGCCGATAACCCGCTTCCTCGTGGATCGCGGTGATCTCCAAGGTATCTTCCCGATCGTCGTCGCGCACGCCGAACAGGTGAAAGTCACGCATGAGCTTCGGCGACAGGTATTGCGCAATAAAGCTCTCGTCCTTGAAGTTGCGCATCGCGAAATCCAAGACCTTCAGCCAATCCTGACCGGCGATATCGGGGAACCAGTAGCGGTCCTCGTCGGTGGGCGACTCGCAGACACGGCGGATGTCGCGCATCATCGCGAAGCCGAGCGCATAGGGATTGATGCCGCTGTAGTAGGGCGAGTCGAATTCCGGCTGGAACACGACATTGGTGTGGGACTGCAGCAACTCCATCATGAACCCGTCGCCGACCAGTCCCTTATCGTAGATACGATTCAACAGCGTGTAGTGCCAAAACGTCGCCCAGCCCTCGTTCATGACTTGCGTCTGGCGCTGGGGGTAGAAGTACTGGCCGATCTTGCGCACGATGCGCACGATCTCTCGCTGCCAAGGCTCGAGCAGCGGCGCATGCTTTTCGATGAAGTAGAGGAGATTTTCCTGCGGCTCTTCGGGGAAGCGGCGATCGCGCTTGGCCGGATCGCCGACGTCGAGGTCCACCGGCAGCGTGCGCCACAGATCGTTGACCTGCGACTGCAAGTATGATTCGCGCTCGCTCTGGCGACGCTTTTCTTCGGCCATGGACAGGGGCGACGGACGCTTGTAGCGATCCACGCCGTAGTTCATCAGCGCGTGGCAGGAATCGAGCAGCGATTCCACCTCTTCGTGCCCGTAGCGCTCCTCGCACTCGGCGATATAGCTGCGCGCGAACACCAGGTAGTCGATGATCGCGTCGGCACTGGTCCAGGTGCGGAACAGATAATTGCCCTTGAAGAAGCTGTTGTGTCCGTAGCAGGCATGCGCGATGACAAGCGCCTGCATGGGCAACGTGTTCTCCTCCATGAGATAGGCGATGCAGGGATCGGAATTGATGACGATCTCGTAGGCGAGCCCCATCTGGCCGCGCCGATAGGTCTGCTCCGTGGCGACGAACTGCTTACCGAACGACCAATGATGGTAGTTGATCGGCAGCCCCACCGAAGAATACGCATCGATCATCTGCTCGGAGGAGATCACCTCGACCTGATTGGCATAGGTGTCGAGTCCGAACTCGTCGTGGGCGACGCGCGCGATCTCGTGGTCGAACTGCTTCAGAAGCGGGAAGTCCCACTCGGAGGATTCGGAAATCAGCTTGTCTCGGGACATGGCCTTCACTCGATATCGGTGCAGCGGGCGCCTCTGCGCCGGGCCGGACGGCGACCGGCGCTCCTAAATCCATCGATGGACTCGAATCCGGTCGGGCGTCAGACTTCGCGCCGCTTGAACAGTTCGCGGAACACCGGGTAGATGTCGTCCGCACCGTTGATCTCTTCCATCGCGAAATGCGGATGCGCGGCCTTCACGTCCTGATAAGCGAACCAGAGACTCTGATGCTGGCGCGGCGTGATCTCGACATAGGCGTAGTAGCGCATCAGCGGCATCAGCTTCGCGAGCAGCAGTTCGCGGCAGATGGTGGAATCGGAATCCCAGTTGTCGCCGTCCGAGGCCTGCGCGGCATAGATGTTCCAGGTGCCGGAATCGTAGCGATCGGAAATGACGTCGTAGGCCAGATTCAGGGCGCTCGAGACCACGGTGCCGCCCGTCTCGCGGGAGTAGAAGAACTCCTGCTCATCCACCTCCTGCGCGATGGTGTGGTGGCGGATGAAGACCACGTCGATGCGATCGTAATTGCGCTGCAGGAACAGGTAAAGCAGGATGAAAAAGCGCTTGGCGAGATTCTTGCGGACCTGATCCATGGACCCGGACACGTCCATGATGCAGAGCATCACGGCCTTGCTGGTCGGCTCGGGCTGCTTGGTGTAGGCCTGATAGCGCAGGTCGAAGCTGTCGATGAACGGCAGGGCCGCGATGCGCGTCTTCAGCCGGTCGATCTCCTCGCGCAGCGCGATCACGCGCTCGTGCGTCTCCTCGGCGCCTTCCGCGAGTAAGGCTTCCAACTCTGCTTCCAGCGCGCGGATCTGTCCGCGGTAGGGGGCACCGAGTGCCGTACGGCGCGCGATGGCACCCTTCAGCGAGCGCACGACATCGATGTTGGTCGGCGCGCCGCTGGTAGTGTAGCCGGCGCGCACGGATTTGAACTCTGTAGTGCCGATCAGCTGATTGCGCACCAGGTTAGGCAGTTCCAAATCGTCGAACAGCAGGTCAAGAAACTCTTCCCGGGAGAGTTGGAAGACGAAGTCGTCTTCGCCCTTTCCGCCTTTGCCTGCCTTACCCTGGCCGGACCCGCCGCCGCCCCCGCTCTCCGGGCGCTGCACGCGGTCACCGGCCTCGAACTCCTTATTGCCCGGGTGCACCATATCCCGCGTGCCACCGGAGCCGTGATGGAAGATCGGCTCGGAGATATCCTTGGAAGGAATGCCGACAGTCTCGCCACCGTCGATATCGGTGATGCTGCGCCGGTTGACGGCATCGGAGACCGCCCGCTTCAATTGCGACTTGTAGCGTTTGAGAAACCGTTGCCGGTTAATCGTACTCTTGTTCTTCGAATTGAGGCGACGGTCTATAAAGTGCGACATACGGCTACCTTGACTCGACTGGCCCGTTGTTCTCCGGGGGCGCGTAGCGCCTGCATTGCAATGCGGCGCTCGCCGCGCCCCTTTTGTCTCCTTACTGCGACTTGCGAACGCGCAGATACCACTCGGACAGCAACCGCACCTGCTTGGGCGTGTAGCCCTTTTCGACCATGCGGTCGACGAACTGCTCGTGCTTTTTCTTCTCGTCCGCGGACGCCTTGGTGTTGAACGAGATCACCGGCAGCAGTTCCTCGGTGTTCGAGAACATCTTTTTCTCGATGACGACCCGCAGCTTCTCGTAGCTGGTCCAGCGCGGGTTGGCACCGTTGTTGTTGGCACGCGCGCGCAGCACGAAATTGACGATCTCGTTGCGGAAGTCCTTCGGGTTCGAGATGCCGGCGGGCTTCTCGATCTTCTCGAGCTCTTCGTTCAGCGAGGCGCGGTTCATCATCTCGCCGGTATCCGGATCGCGGTATTCCTGATCCTGGATCCAGTAGTCCGCATAGGTCACATAGCGGTCGAAGATGTTCTGGCCGTACTCCGCATAGGACTCCAAGTAGGCCGTCTGCAGTTCCTTGCCGATGAACTCGGCGTAGCGCGGCGCGAGATACTGCTTCAGGAAGCCCAGATAGCGGTCTTGGATTTCTTGCGGCAGATGCTCGCGGACGATCTGCTTCTCCAGCACGTAGAGCAGATGCACCGGGTTGGCGGCCACCTCGGAGTGGTCGAAGTTGAAGACCTGCGACAGGATCTTGAACGCGAACCGGGTCGAGATGCCGCTCATGCCCTCGTCGACACCGGCGTAATCGCGGTATTCCTGCACCGACTTGGACTTCGGATCCGTGTCCTTCAGATTCTCGCCGTCGTAGACGCGCATCTTCGAAAAGATGCTGGAGTTCTCAGGCTCCTTCATGCGCGTCAGCACCGAGAACTGCGCCATCATCTCCAGCGTGCCGGGCGCGCAGGGCGACTCGCGCAGCGAGCTATTGCGCAGCAGTTTGTCGTAGATATGCTTCTCTTCGGTGACACGCAGGCAGTACGGCACCTTGACGATGAAAACGCGGTCGAGGAAGGCCTCGTTATTCTTGTTGTTGCGGAACGACTGCCACTCGGATTCGTTGCTGTGCGCGAGGATGATGCCCTGGAACGGGATCGCGGACAGGCCTTCGGTGGCGTTGTAGTTGCCTTCCTGGGTTGCGGTCAGCAGCGGATGCAGCACCTTGATCGGCGCCTTGAACATCTCGACGAATTCCATCAGGCCCTGATTGGCACGGCAAAGGGCGCCGGAATAGCTGTAGGCGTCGGCGTCGTTTTGAGCGTAATGCTCCAGCTGGCGAATATCCACCTTACCGACCAGCGACGAGATGTCCTGGTTGTTCTCGTCGCCGGGCTCGGTCTTGGCGACGGCCACCTGCTCGAGAATCGACGGATACAGCTTGACCACGCGGAACTTGGTGATGTCGCCGTTGTATTCCTGCAGGCGTTTGACGGCCCAAGGCGACATGATGGTGCGCAGATAGCGATTCGGTATGCCGTAGTCTTCCTCGAGAATCGGCCCGTCTTCCTCGGGCGAGAACAGGCTCAGCGGCGATTCGAACACCGGCGATCCCTTGATCGCATAGAAGGGCACGCGCTGCATCAGCTCCTTGAGCTTCTCCGCCAGCGAGGATTTACCGCCGCCGACGGGGCCGAGCAAGTAGAGGATCTGCTTCTTCTCCTCCAAGCCCTGCGCCGCATGCTTAAGGTAAGACACCAGATGCTCGATCGACTCCTCCATGCCGTAGAAGTCGGAGAACGCCGGGTAACGCTTGATGACCTTATTTTGGAAGATCCGGCTCAAACGGGGATCGTTGTGGGTATCGGTAAGCTCGGGCTCGCCGATCGCCGTGAGCAGTCGCTCGGAGGCCCCGGCATACGCCATTGGGTCGCTTTTGCACAGCTCCAGATATTCATGCAGGCTCATGTCTTCCTCTCGGGAGGACTCGTATCTGGCCTGATAGCGCTCGAAGATCGACATTCAGAACACCTCTCTCGAAGTTCGCACTCGGCAGACCGGCCGCTCGCGCCGGCACGCCGGGTCACGCCGCATTCCCGTGATCACAACATTGCCCCTCCCGGACTGGTCTGCAAGCTCCGCGCCATGGTAGGCGCAAGCGCGACACGCCCGACCGGGATGAGATCATCTTGCCAGGGTTTGGTGCTGGTTGCCCAAGCTTATGCACCAGGGGCGTGCGTCACCGGACGCCTACCCGGGCGGCGGGCTGAAAAGCGTCTCCGCCATGGCGCCACCCCTTACCCTGAGCTTAGACATTGCGGCCGACAAGGGTTCAAAACCACCCTGAATGCTGGATTAATCACCGTCGGCTCCGGAGGGCCGCGGCGGCCCGCGCGCGCAGTACCGCCCACCAAAGCAGCAGCAACGCGAGCCCGGCGAAGACGGGCCCGGGCTGCTCGACACCGACCATCACAAGGCTGATTAGGCTCAGTAGCGCGTAGATGGCCGGCGGCAGCGGATACAGGGGGATGCGAAACGGCCGCGGCAAGCCAGGCTCGCGCACGCGCAGCACGACGACGCCCGCCACCGTCAGCAGCGCAAACAGCGTCAACGTGAAACCGGCCAAGGCCAAAACCGCCGCGAAAGAATCGGTCAGCACCAACGACACGGCGATGCCCTGTTGCAGAACAACGGCTCGCGTTGGTGCGCCTCGGACGTTGCGCGCACTGAAAAAGCTCAGCCTCGGCCGGTCCTCGGCCATCGCCTCGATCACGCGGGGTCCGGCCAGCACCATCGCGCTCATCGTCGACAGCAACAGCAGGCTAAGCGCGGCGCTCATGATTTTTCCGCCCTCGGCACCGAAGACGTAGCCGGCGGACAGCGCACCGACTTCGACCGTTCCCGCCAACGACTCCAGAGGCACCGTGCGCAGAAAGACCATGTTCAGCGCGAGGTACAGCAACGTCACCAACAGCGTGCCGGCGATCAGCGCCCGCGGCACCAGCCTTTGCGGCGACCGGACCTCTGCAGTGACGTAGGTCGCGGCGTTCCAGCCGGAGTAGGCATAGGAGACGAACACCAGCGACAGACCGAACGCCGGCGTCATGACCGCAGCCAGGGTGTCTTGGCCGGCGACGACGCTCAGCGCACCGGGGGCAGGCGCGACCAGCAGGCCGGCGATGCAAAATACGACGATAATCGCGACTTTGAGCGCGGTCGAGAGGACTTGGAACCGGCGCCCGAGATCGAGATCGAAGGCATGCACGGCCGTCATCGCCAGCACGGCGGCCAGCGCCGTCCAGAGCGGGTCGACGGCAAGAAAGGTCGCCACATAGCGTCCGAAAGCCATGGCCGCGAGAGCCACCGGTGCGGCAAACCCGACCGTCGAAGAGATCCAGCCGGCCATCTCGCCGAGGGCCGGCCCGTAGATCCTGGTCAGGAAGTTGTACTCGCCGCCGGAGCGCGGCAGCGCGGCGGCCAGTTCCGCGTAAGACAGGGCGCCGCAGACGGCCACGACGCCGCCGAGCACCCAAAGCAGCATCAGCGCCGTCGCATCCTGCACGCCCGCCGCCTGCAGGCCGAGGGTGGTGAACACGCCGGTGCCGACCATGTTGGCGACGACCAGCAACGTCGCGGCACGGAAATCGAGGAATGCGCGCGGAGGCGGCATGGGTGTCGATCAGTCGGGATCGAGCATGGCGAAACAGAGCAGCGTGGCGACCAGGGCAATGCTCAGTAGGCAGGCGCTACCGCCGCAGACCAATAGCAAAGCCGCCGCCGCGGCCCAGATCAGCAGACAGATGTTGCGGTTGGCCCGATATACACGCGTCGCTTTCCGGGCTTGGAAGGCGCGGTAATCCTCCCGTCCGCCGCAGAGCCAGTCGAGCACTCGCCGCGGCCAGCGGCCGATGGGAGTTCGGGTCGGTGCCATGACGCCTCCGTCTGCGTGTCGCGGGCGCGGCGCCGTGCGCGGCCGCGCGGCACCGGCCCGGAGAGCATCAACCGGTCGACGGCCGATTGAAGCATGCCGAAGAGTCAGTAGTGGCGGCTGCCGCGGCCTTGAGCAAGTGCCGGCAGGGCATCATTTTACCGGCAGTGCGGCGGTGGACGGCCGCGGCCGCGATTCGACGCAGCAGGCAAACCCCATGGCGAAAATCGACATTCACATCCAAGAGTCACCTTTTGACCCCGGCGCGGAGCAGGCGTCGCTGCGGTGCGGCGATGCCGGCGTCGGCGCACTCGTCGCTTTCGTCGGACTGATGCGGGACATCAACGCCGAGCGCGACGTGCGGGCGATGACCCTCGAGCACTATCCGGGCATGACCGAGCGGGCGCTGACGGCCATCGCCGAAGAGGCTGCCCGGCGCTGGTCCCTGCAGGGCATCCGCATCATCCATCGGGTCGGGCGGCTGCTGCCGGAAGAGCCGATCGTGCTGGTGGCGGTCACCAGCGCTCACCGCGGCGACGCCTTTCGCGCCTGCGAGATGCTGATCGACTATCTGAAGACGCGTGCGCCCTTCTGGAAGAAGGAAGAGACCGCCGATGGCAGCGCCCATTGGGTGCAAACGCGGGCGGGCGATGACGAGGCGGCGGCACGCTGGCGCCGGGAAGACACCTGAATCCGCGCCCGGGCCGCCCGCGCCTCGTCGGTTATCAGGCGTATCCGTCCGGATTGGAGCTCTGCCAGCGCCAGCCGTCGCGCACCATGTCGTCGATACCGAGCTCGGCCTGCCAGCCCAGTTCCTCTCGGGCCAGCGCCGGGTCGGCATAACACATGGCAATGTCACCGGGCCTGCGCGCGACGATCTTGTATGGAATCGGCCTGCCGGAGGCCTGCTCGAACGCCCGCGCCATTTCCAGCACGCTATAGCCCCGTCCGGTGCCCAGGTTGTAGGTGACGACGCCCGGTTTGGCCTGCAGGCGCCCCAACGCGGCCAGATGGCCTTTGGCAAGATCGACGACGTGGATGTAGTCGCGCACGCCGGTGCCGTCCGGCGTGTCGTAGTCGTCGCCGAAGACCTGCAGCTGCGGCAGCTTGCCGACCGCCACCTGCGCCACGAACGGCATCAGATTGTTCGGGATGCCGTTCGGATCTTCGCCGATGCGCCCGCTGGGGTGCGCGCCGACCGGGTTGAAATAGCGCAGCAGTGCCACGTTCCACTCGGCATCCGAGCGGTGCACGTCGCGCAGGATCTCTTCGACGAACAGTTTGGTCCGCCCGTAGGGGTTCGTGGCCGACAACGGGAAGTCCTCCCGGATCGGCACCGAGGCCGGATCACCGTAAACCGTTGCCGAAGAGCTGAACACGATGGACTTGCAGCCGCCCTTGGCCATCGCCCGACACAGCGTCAGCGTACCGCCGATGTTGTTGTCGTAGTAGTCGATCGGGATCTGCGTCGACTCGCCGACCGCCTTCAGCCCGGCGAAGTGGATGACCGCATCGAAGCGATGGCGCGCGAACAAGGCGTCGAGCGCCTGCGCGTCGCGCAAATCCGCGCGGACGAAGTCGAGCGGGCGCCCGGCGATCTGCTCGACACGACGCAGGGCCTCTTCCTTGCTGTTGCCGAGATTGTCGACGACCACCACCTCGTTCCCCGCCTCGAGCAGTTCGACGCAGGTGTGACTGCCGATGTAGCCGGCACCCCCGGTAACGAGCACTTTCATGGATCCACTCCGCCGCGAATAAAAAACTGGCGACAGTTTATCGCAGCCGTTCGTTGCGATCAGTGACGAGGTCGACGGCACGGGCCGGTGACGCCTCGCCGAGCCGCAGTCTTGTACGCAAACGGCGCAAAGTCGGCGCGTCCATCGCGTCGGCGCTCAGCACCAGCGTATCCCGACGCAAACGCCCGCTCTTCATATGCAGGACGAGCACGTGCACGCCGACGTAGGTGGCGTCGGACAGCGACGCGCGTTGGCCGCGGCCGTCGCGACGCAAGAGCGACACCCCGTCGTCGTCGAGCGTCACCTCGACCACCGACCAAGGCGCGCGGCGCAGCACATGCACCCAAAAGGCGTGAGCGAAACCGGCGAGAATCAGGGCGGCGAGCAGCAGTGTGCCGGCCGGAGGCAGCGGAAGCGCGACGCCGACGGCCAGCGCGCCCGCATGCACGGTCGCGACATAGGCGGCGAGGACGCAAGAGGCTGCCGGCGCGACGCGTAACGGTGGGCGCGGCGAGGGATGGGTCATGGCAACGCGGGCGCGGCGATGCCGCGAGCCGCCGGCATGGGCCGGCGGCCGGATCGCGCATCGTCACGACGGCTCTCGAAACGATGCAAGCGGGCACGCCGGCGCTCGGGGCGCCGGCTCATCAGCGGCGCCGAGCGCCGACCCACGGCGCTCGGTCCGCGCTCAGCTCAGGACTTCGCCGGAGTAATCGGAGAGGCCGGGATTGCCGTCGACGCCCTTGAGCTTCGGCGTGTTCAGCTTCTCGATCTTCACCGTCTTGATGTCGCGCAGATAGGTCGCAACGGTGTCCCAGATCGGCTCGCCGGGCGACTGGCTGCCGACGGTGGCCCAACCTGCGACGACATAGGTCTTGTCCGCCTCGATCTTGGTGCCGTCATCGAGTTGCATATCGATGATGCGCTCGCCCATGCCGGCGGTCGGGTCGCACACGTAATCCAGGCCGCCGACACGGACCATGTCGCCGCCCTGCTGCACATAGGGATCCTTGTTGAACAGGTTGTCGCAGACGTCCTCCAGGATGGCCTTGATATCGGCTCCCGTCATCTCGCGCCTGTAAGTCTCCGGGTAGGTGATGCAGGTCTGATCCATAACGTTGTCCATGGTGATCTTCTGGCCCGGCAGCACGGTCGTGCCCCAGCGGAAGCCGGGCGAAAGGCTGACCTGCGCATCGTTGACCTTGCGCAGCGCATCGCAGATCACCTGATCGAAGGTGCCGTTGAAGTTACCGCGCCGGTACAGGACTTCCTCGGCGATCGCCAACTCTTCGGTGAGCTTGTCGAGGTACGGCGAGCGCACATCTTCGATGTACTTCGTCATGTCCGGATTCGCGCTCAGCAGGTTGGAGAACACCGGCAGCAACCGATAACGATAGTCGCGCAGCTTGCCGTCCTTGACGTCCAGATCCATGACGCCGAGGAACTTGCCGTTGGAGCCGGCGTTGGTGACCAGGGTCTTTCCGCTCGCGTTCTCGACCACCGACGGCGCCGGCACGCCGTCGTGGGTGTGACCGCCGAAGATGACGTCGATACCGGTCACACGGGAGGCCATTTTCAGGTCGACGTCCATGCCGTTGTGGGAGATGACGACGACCAGATCCGGGGATTCTTCGTCGCGGACCTGATCGACGATCTCCTGCATGCGGGCGTCCTGGATGCCGAAGGTCCAGTCCGGAATGAAGCGCTGCGGATTGGCGATCGGCGTGTACGGGAACGCCTGCCCGATGACGGCAACCTTGACGCCCCCGACTTCCTTGATCGTATAGGGGTTGAAAGCGAGGCCCGCGTCCTCGTCGAAGCCGCCGAAATCGGCAAAGCGATAATCGAACAGCGCCTCTTCGCGGACCTTGACATTCTGGGCTACGAAGTCGCCCTTGAAGGCGGCGATGTTCTTGATGACCTCCTCGTCGAGGTAGGTAAATTCCCAGTGGCCGGTCATCACATCGACGCCGAGCAGATTGCAGGCGCCAACCATATCCATACCGCGGGTCCAATAGGCAGTCCCGGAGCCCTGCCAGGTATCGCCGCCGTCCATCAGCAGAGAGTTGCCGTCGCCGCGCTCGGCGCGGATGCGGTCGACCAGTGTCTTCAGATGCGCGAAGCCGCCGACGGCGCCGAATTTTTCAGCCGCCTCCGGGTAATTCAGATAGGTGAAGGCGTGCGCCTCTATGCCGCCGGGGGCAACATCGAAGTGCTTCAACAGCGCTTCGCCGACCAGGTGCGGAGCCTTTCCGAAGGCGGGGCCGAGACCGATATTGACATTCGGCTCGCGGAAATAGACCGGATTAAGCTGTGCGTGGGTATCCGTGATGTGCAGCAGGGTCACGTTGCCGAACTTGGGTACTTCGTAGAGATCGGCGGGCTGCTTGGCCTGAGCGAAAACCGAGGACGGCAGCATCCCCGCGGCACCGGCCAAGCCCACCAAGCGCATGAACTCGCGTCGTGAAATCGTCATTAGGTTATGATCTCCCCTGGTTAATACTTATTGAGGTAACCGTTTTCGTGAGCCCGCACACAGGAGCGTGTGATCGAATCGGTGGCAGGAGCGCCGCCGGAGCACGCGAACGACGCGCTAGTATGCACGCGATAGCGGTTTGCTGGCCATCGCCCGCCTTGTGCCGGCCGGCGCATCCGGTGCCCCCGTGTTGCCGGCTCGGCGCGGCGGGAAAGCCGCATCGGCGCTTGCCGGAAACTAGGCCAGGCACCCCTAGGACGCCTGCAGGAACTGTCCCCAACCGTTGACCAGGCGTCCCGTCGATGCCCCGCCCGCTGATCCAACAATTCACCCTGTCTTTTTCGATGCTCGTTGCCCTGCTGACGCCGGCCTGCGCCTGCGCCGAGCCTGCGCGCGCGGGCCCGGCGTCCGTCGAGCACGTCTCGATCGGCGTGCTCAGCCACCGCGGCGACGCCATGACGCTGCAAACCTGGCAGCCCACCGCCGACTATCTCAGCCGGAGCCTTCGAGGCTATCGGTTTCGGATCGTGCCCCTGGGCTTCGATGCCGTCGAGCCGGCCGTCGCGAAGGATACGGTGGATTTCGTGCTGGTCAACCCGAGCATCTATGTGGGCCTCGAGATCGACCATCGCGTCTCGCGCATCGCGACCATGCGCAAATCCACCGGCGGCTCGCACTACAACGTCTTCGGCGGGGTCATCCTGACCCGGGCCGACCGCACCGACATCAACGGCCTCGCCGACCTGCGCAACAAGCGCTTCATGGCCGTCGATCCCGCGTCTCTCGGCGGCTTCGAAATGGCCTGGGGCGAGCTAGAGCGCCACGGCGTCGATCCGCACCGCGACTTCGAGGCCTTGGAATTCGGCGGCACCCACGACGCCGTTGTTCTCGCTGTGCGCGACGGGCGCACCGACGCCGGCGCCGTCCGCACGGACATCCTCGAGCGCATGGCGGCGAGCGGGCGCATTCAGCTCGACGAGATCAAAGTCCTGAACCCCCGGCAAAACGCGCATTTCCCGCTGCTGCACAGCACGCCGCTGTATCCGGAATGGCCATTCGGAAAGCTCGAGAGCACGTCCAACGATTTGGCCCAACGCGTCGCCGTTGCCTTACTGCAGATGCCGCCAGACGGATCCGCCGCGGTTGCCGGCGACTACGCGGGCTGGACCGTACCGCTGGACTATCAGAGCGTGCACCGGCTGCTCGGCGAGATCCGCTACGGACCCTACAAGAACAGTGCGCCGTTCACGCTGCTCGACGCGCTGAGCCGCTACTGGCCGGGCGTGTTCATCGGCCTCGGCATCCTGGTGATCATGGCGGCGCTGACCAGCCGCGTGATGCAGCTGAACAAACACCTCAGCCGTGCCAAGACGCGGCTCGAGCGGCGCGAGCAGTTGATCCTCGACTCGGTGGCGGAAGGCATCTACGGCGTCGACTTGAGCGGGCGCGCGACCTTCGTCAACAGAGCCATGCAGCGCATGACGGGCTGGAAGGCGGAAGAGCTCATCGGCAAAGACCAGCACGAGATCATCCACCACACCCGCGGCGACGGCGAGCCGCATCCGCGCGAGGAATGCCCGGTTTACAAGACCTTTCGCGACAGCCAGCCGCGCTTCGTCGAAGACGACGTCTTCTGGCGCCGGGACGGCACCAGCTTCCCGGTCGAGTACAGCGCGACGCCGATCCGCGACGAGCTCGGCAAGACCGTGGGCAGCGTCGTTGTTTTTCGCGACATCACCGAACGCCGCGAGACCGCCGAGCGGATACGCCGGCGAGAGATCGAGCAGGCGCATGTCACTCGCCTGAGCACACTCGGCGAGATGGCCTCGGGCATCGCGCACGAGCTCAATCAGCCGCTCACCGCGATCAGCACCAATGCCCGCGCCTGCATCCGGTTGATCGAAGCGGAGCGCGCCAGCATGGCCACCTGCGCGGACGTGATGAACAAGATCGCCGACCAAGCCGAGCGGGCCGGCGAGGTCATCCGCCACATCCGCCGCTTCGTGCGCAAGGAAGAGCCCGAAACCGCGCCGGTTGCGGTGTCCGACATGTTCGAGACCGTGCTGGTGCTGATGCGCCAGGACGCGCGCCGCGTCGGCGTTGTGATGCACCAGCAAATCGGCATCGGCGCCGAGCACGTCATTGCGCAGCGCACGCAAATCGAGCAGGTTTTGCTGAACCTGGTGCGCAATGCCATCGAGGCCATCTCAGAGCAGCAACGCGAGCGCCGTGTGCTGCTGTTGGCGCGACGCCACGGCGATCAAGTCGAGATCCGTGTCGTCGACACCGGGCCGGGGCTCGGCAAAGGCTCTCCGGAGCACTTGTTCGAACCCTTCGTCACAACTAAGGTCAACGGCCTCGGTGTCGGCCTGTCGATCAGCAACGGCATCGTCGAGGCCCATGGCGGGCGCCTGCGTGTCGACTCCACGCCGGGGATCGGTGCGACCTTCTATTTCAACCTGCCGCATACAGCGATCGAGGACGGCGCCGACGAGGCGCCGGAGACCATGCAGGACAACAACAAAGATATCGACTCAGTTGGAGATCACGCATGAACAACGAGCCGACGGTGTTCATTGTCGACGACGATGACGAAGTTCGGGAGGCCATCAGTCTTCTCATGGATTCCGTAGGTCTGGCCAGCGAGACATTCGACTCGGCATGGGCCTATCTCGCGTGTTTCGACCCGCAGCGCTCGGGCTGCCTCGTGCTCGATGTGCGCATGCGCCACATGAGCGGGCTCGAGCTGCAGGAGCGGCTTGCCGAGGAGTCCATTCATCCCCCCGTGATCATCATCACCGGTCACGGCGACGTGCCCATGGCAGTGCGCGCGGTCAAGGCCGGCGCCGTCGACTTCATCGAGAAGCCTTTCAACGACCAGGCACTGCTCGATGCCGTGCACCGCGCCATCGAAGTCGATGCCGAAAACCGTGGCCATGCATTGCAGGTGGCAAGCCTGCACGAGCGCCTGGAGCGTCTCACCAAGCGCGAGCAGGAGGTGCTGCGGCAGATCGTCTCGGGCAAGCGCAACAAAGTGATCGCCGCCGACCTGGGAATCAGCCAGTCCACCGTCGAGGCGCACCGGGCAAAGGTTATGGAGAAGCTCGAGGCGCGCTCTCTGTCCGAGCTCATGCGCATGATGCTGCTGCTCGACCCGGCGGGGACGGCCAGCGAAGACGGTAACGCCTGACGCCCCGGGCGCGTCACTCGCCGAGCACGGGCGCCGCATCGCGTCGCCGGCACGGCATCCCTGCCCCTGAAACCTGCAAGGTTGGCGAGCCGGGCCCCGCGAGCGACTATGTCGGCGTGAGTCGGTCCGTTGGTGCACAAGGTGTACGCGCCTGAGCGACGCAGTCTTGCGTTCCATGGCGCAAACCTGCAACATCCGGAGCCGGAGTCCATGGGCATGTGGCTGTAACCGCTCGCCAATGTCGCCGCTCCGGCGAGGCCAACTTGTCGGCGCCGCCGGCACGGACAGCGGCGACAGGCACGAGCGATACGACTTGCCCGCAGTGCCGACCGATCAAGTCGTCACTGCAGAACGAAGAGCACATAGATGCTCGCAGGCAGGCCGCCGAGCGGTCGGCCGGGGCGCAGGCGGGTGCCGGGAGTCGCACGCGCCGCGGACGCCAACCATGCGCCGACCCGCCCTTGCCACCATCGCTTCGGCATGTCGGTCGCGGATAACAACGAAAAGCGAGTGGCGCCGCCGAGCCACCACGGCGCCAGACGACTACCAAACGCATAATCCTTGTCTTCAGGAGGTACCGATGCTGCCCTTCAGCAGAATCCTTGGCGGCGCTGCAGCCGTTCTCACCATCAACCTTGCGGTATCCGGCACCGCCTTCGCGGAGATGCCGCAGATGGATCTCAATGGCGACGTCGACGCCGGCAAAGACGTCGCGATGACCCGCGCTAAAGGCAACTGCATCGCGTGTCACCTGATTCCGGGCGGCGAGGCACCCGGCGCCATCGGCCCGGCGCTGGTCGCCATTCAAACCCGCTACCAGAGCAAGGAAGACCTCGCCGAGCAGATCTGGGACCCGACCGTCAAAAACCCGGAAGCCGTGATGCCGCCTTTCGGCAAACACGGCGTTTTGAGCGACAAGGAGTTCGTTGACGTCGTCGAATATATCTGGTCGCTGTGAGCACCTCGGCGCCGGCCGAGCACAACGCTGGATCCATGATATCGACGACAGGCCGAATCCCATCCGGAGATTTCCAGAAATGAAGAAGACCTTGACCACCATCATCGCGCTTGGCGTCGGCTGTCTGCTGGCAGCTCCGCTCATCGCCAGCACCCCCGAAGAAGACCAGGAAGTCTGGCAAGCCTATTTCGAAAAGCGCTTCCCGCAGGTCCCGAGGGACGAGTTCGTCAACGGCGTCTACTCCATTGATCCCGTAGGCCGCGAGAACTGGGAGGCCATCGAGGAGTTCCCGCCCTACGAGGCCGCGATCAGCGACGGCGAGAGCATGTGGAACGAGCCGTTCGCCAACGGCAAGACCTATGCGGACTGCTTCCCCGACGGCCCCGCCATTGCCGGAAAGTATCCGCACTGGGACAAAGAACGGGGCATGGTCGTGACGCTGCCGTTGGCGCTGAACGAATGCCGCCAGGCCAACGGCGAGGAGCCACTCAAGTACAAGAAGGGGCCGATTGCCGACCTGCTGGCGTACGTCACCTATGAATCCCGCGGCCAGGTCACCAATGTCGAGATCCCCGAGGACGACCCGCGCGCCCTGGAAGCCTACGAGAAGGGCAAAGAGTTCTATTTTGCCCGCCGCGGCCAGCTGAATTTCTCTTGCGCGGGCTGCCACGTCGGTAATTCGGGGACGACGCTGCGCACCGAGATCCTGAGCCCCGCCCTGGGCCACACCACGCACTGGCCGGTCTACCGCTCCAAGTGGGGCGAGATGGGCACACTGCACCGGCGTTTCACCGGCTGCAACAAGCAGGTCCGCGCCGCCCCGTTCGAGGCGCAGGGAGAGGAGTACCGCAACCTCGAGTACTTCATGACCTACATGAACAACGGCCTCGAGCTGAACGGCCCCGGCGCGCGCAAATAATATCTGACCGCAGTGCCCGGGCTCGCTCGGCCGCGATGTCGCAGCCGACGATCCCGGGCAGCTTACGGAGCACGAGAGGAGTTTCCCACGCATGAAGAACCGCAATCTGGCCACGCAGTTGATCCTTGCAGTCCTGCTGGTCGCCATCCCCGCTACGGCTGCATGGGCCACGACCCGTCAAGAGGCCGAACAGGCCATTGCCGAAGCCAAGGCAATGCGAGACAAGGCCGAGGCCGCGGGTATCACCGAGACCCAAGCCGCGGAGATGATCGAAGAAGCCGAGGGTCTGATGCCCTCGCGCCAATACACCCGGGCGAGAATGATCGCCTACTGGGCCATCCGCCAAGACGAGTTCGCGCTCGAGGTACTGGGCGGAGAAGTCCAGCCCGGCGACAAGGCCGCGCAGGCCGAGGCGATGATCGCGGCCGCGGAGGAAGCGCGGGCAAAGGCCGCTTCAGTCGGCGGCGAGTGGCGCGATGTCGGAGATATGCTGAAGAGCGCGCAGACGCTGGCGGGCGCCGGTGAATTCGACAAGGCGATCGAAGCCGCAAGCGCCGCGAAGTTCCACGCCGAACGGGGTTACGAGCAGGCGATGGCCGAGAAGGGCGCCGACTTCCCCGACTTCATGCGGAACTTCGTCAACCAGTGATGAAGCGGCGTCATCGGCAACTTCCCAACATGCCCGCTAGAGGAGATTCGATCATCATGAAAACACCCGCCAAGCTAGCTGCTGCCGGCGCCGGCCTTGCGCTACTGACCAGCCTGAGCGTCACTTCCGTCTTTGCCGCCGACAACCGCATCTCCACGCTGATCGAAAGCGTCGAGGTCAAGCACAACGGCGAAACGGTCGTCATCAGCCGCGGCCACGATCGGGATGCCACTCTGCCGGAGATCTTCCAGAAGACCGAGCGCGGCTGCCCGCCCTTCTGCATACAGCCCATGGTCGCGGCACCGGGGGTCGACACCGTCGGCGAGCTCGAGGTGCTGAGCTTCCTCAGCCGCATGTCTCAGGGTGACGAGGACATCATGCTGATCGACTCGCGCACCCCGGACTGGGTCATGCGCGGCACCATCCCGGGCGCCGTTAACATTCCGTGGAACAAAATCAACACAGATACCGCCGGCACCTTCGAGACGCCGACGGAGGCCGAGAGCCTTGTCCAACTCCTGGCCGATGAGTTCGGCGCCAGTTACGATCCGGCCGCCGAGAAATGGGACTTCAGCGACGCCAAGACGCTGATTCTGTTCTGCAACGGCATCTGGTGCCCGCAGTCGACCGCCAACCTGCGCACGCTGGTCGAGCTCGGTTATCCCGTGTACAAGCTGAAGTGGTATCGGGGCGGCATGCAGGACTGGGTCAGCGTCGGCCTGACCACCGTCAAGCCCTGACAAGCCCCCGAAAACAGTCCCCGAGACTCGCACTTGAGGTAACCCTGCTCCGCCAGGGAAGACCGTCCCCGAAAAAGGCGCCGCAAGGCGCCTTTTTTGTTGACCCAATCCTTTCTATTTGCTCCATACGCAAACTGCTAATGCACCCATAAGGTATATTTCACCTGTTTTACAGGGGCGCCGTCATTCCGATGCGCCATACGAGACCAGACCTTTCCGGAGGCGATTTGCGATGACCGATTATGTGCGCTGGCTGAGCGATCTCGGGATGACCGACGTGCCGATCGTCGGCGGCAAGAATGCATCCCTGGGAGAGATGATCCAGCATCTGACCAAGGTCGGCGTACAGGTGCCCGGCGGTTTCGCGACCACCGCCGACGCCTATCGGGACTTCCTCGCCGAAAGCGGCCTCGATGCGCGCATCGCGGCCGAGTTGGAATCGCTGGACGTGGACGACATCGCCGCCCTCGGCGAGGCAGGCCCCAAGATCCGCGGCTGGATTATCGAGCAGCCGTTCCAGCCGGCACTGGATCGGGCCATCGAGGAGGCCTATACGGTCCTGACCGCCGAGGCCGGCAATATGGATTGCTCCTGGGCCGTGCGCTCTTCCGCGACTGCCGAAGATCTGCCCGACGCGTCCTTCGCCGGACAGCAGGAAACTTTCCTCAACGTCCAAGGCCTCGACAACATCAAGCACGCGGTCAAAGAGGTCTTCGCATCGCTGTACAACGACCGGGCGATCGCCTACCGGGTCCACCAAGGCTTCACCCATGCGGAGGTGGCCCTGTCGGCCGGTATCCAGCGCATGGTGCGCAGCGATCTCGCCGCGTCGGGCGTCATGTTTACCCTGGATACGGAGTC
This sequence comes from Thiohalocapsa sp., assembly GCA_021736785.1. Lineage (GTDB taxonomy): Bacteria > Pseudomonadota > Gammaproteobacteria > Chromatiales > Chromatiaceae > Thiohalocapsa. Next base: position 51,254 of record JAIPFF010000002.1, read on the forward strand.
GGGCTTCCGCGACGCGGTATTCATTACCGCCAGCTACGGGCTCGGCGAAATGGTCGTGCAGGGTGCCGTCAATCCGGATGAGTTTTACGTCCACAAGCCGACGGTCGCGGCCGGCCGCCCGGCGATTCTGCGCCGCACCGTCGGTGACAAGGCGATCCGAATGGTCTACGCCGATGCCGGCGGCGACAGCCCGGTACGGACCGAGGACGTGCCTGAAACAGACCGCATCCTGTTCAGCATCAACGATGCCGAGGTCGAGGATCTGGCCCGTCAGGCCATACTCATCGAAGAGCACTACGGCCGCCCGATGGATATCGAGTGGGCCAAGGACGGTGTCGACGGGAAGCTCTACATCGTGCAAGCGCGCCCGGAGACCGTCCAGAGCCGCTCCGGGCAGGTCATCGAGCGCTACCATTTGCAGTCAAAGGGCGACGTCATCGCCAGCGGGCGAAGCATCGGCCATAGGATCGGCGCCGGAAAGGCCCGGGTGGTCGAGTCCATCCGCGACATGGAGCACGTGCAGCCCGGCGACGTCCTCGTCACCGACATGACGGATCCGGATTGGGAGCCGATCATGAAGCGCGCCGCCGCCATCGTCACCAACCGGGGCGGCCGCACCTGCCACGCGGCGATCATCGCCCGCGAGCTCGGCGTCCCCGCGGTTGTCGGCTGCAACGATGCCACCGATCGGATCGCCGACGGGGCCGAAGTGACGGTCTCCTGCGCAGAAGGCGATACCGGCTATATCTACGCCGGCGCCCTGCCCTTCGAGCACAAGACGGTCGAGCTCACGCAGATGCCCGACATACCGGTCAAGGTCATGATGAACGTCGGCAATCCCGAGCGTGCGTTCGCCTTCGCCGCAACGCCGAATGCCGGCATCGGACTGGCCCGACTCGAGTTCATCATCAACAATACCATCGGCATTCACCCGAAGGCCTTGCTGGAGCTCGACAGCCTGCCCGCTGACCTGCGCGAGCGCATCGAACCGCGTATCGCTGCCTACCCGAGCCCGCGCGACTTCTATGTGATGCGCCTGATCGAAGGCATCTCGACGCTGACGGCCGCATTCGCGCCGTCGCCGGTGATCGTGCGCATGTCGGACTTCAAGTCCAACGAATACGCCAATCTGATCGCCGGCCCGCGTTACGAGCCGCATGAAGAAAATCCGATGATCGGCTTCCGCGGCGCCGGGCGTTACGTCGCCGAAGAATTCCGCGAATGCTTCCGCATGGAGTGCGAGGCGCTGAAATACGTCCGCGAGGACATGGGCCTGACCAATCTGCAGATCATGATCCCGTTCGTGCGCACCCTCGGACAGGCCAAGGCCGTGACCGAGGCGTTGGCCGAACAGGGCCTCAAGCGCGGCGAGAACGGCCTGAAGCTCATCATGATGTGCGAAATCCCGTCGAACGCCGTGCTCGCGGACGAGTTCCTGGAGTATTTCGATGGCTTCTCCATCGGGTCCAACGACATGACCCAGCTGACGCTGGGCCTGGACCGCGATTCGAGCCTGGTGGCGGAGCATTTCGACGAGCGCGATCCGGCGGTCAAGAAGATGCTGTCGATGGCCATCAGGGCCTGCCGCGCTCAGGATAAATATGTGGGCATCTGCGGCCAGGGACCGTCAGACCACGCCGATTTCGCGGACTGGCTGGTCAAGGAAGGGATCGAGAGCCTGTCGCTGAATCCGGACACAGTCATCGACACCTGGCTCTATCTGGCAGAGCACGCCAAGACGCTCTGACGCCCGACCGAGCGCCCGCCTGCCCGCGGCCTTGTACCGCGCAGGCGCCGGCGCCTTGCCGACTCTCTCCGCCGTGCTCGCCGTGGCAGGACGCTCCGGCACTGCGCGGCGGCAGACTCGTCCTCGCCGACCGCCCTTCCCTCCGGGATCCCCGGCGCCGCATGCATGAACCCCGATAGTCCGGCCACGGGGCGCGGGGTCAACGCTGCCGCCGTAATTTGAGACAATGACCGGCCAACGAAGCAAGCAAGAGGTCAGGAATGAGCAAATACGACGTCTACGCCCTCGGCAACGCCCTGGTAGACATGGAGTACGAGGTCACCGAAGACGATCTCAAGCACCTGAACATCGACAAAGGCGTAATGACGCTAGTCGACGAGGCGCATCAGCTGCGGATCATGAAGCACCTGCAAGCGCACAATCATCACCGCGGTTGCGGCGGCTCCGCCGCCAACTCCGTCATCGCGGTCAGCCAATTCGGTGGCAGTGCATTCTATTCCTGCAAAGTGGCCGACGACGATCTCGGCCATTTCTACATGAAAGATCTGGTCGCCGACGGCGTCGCCACCATCGATGGCACCTATCTCGACAACGGCGACACCGGCCGCTGCGTCGTCCTCGTGACACCGGACAGCGACCGCACCATGTGCACCTACCTCGGCATCAGCGGCAATCTGTCGCTGCACGAAGTCGACGTCGACGCCATCGGCGCCTCCAAGTGGTATTACACCGAAGGTTATCTGGTCACATCCGATACCGCGCGGGTCGCCGCCATCGAAGCGCGCAAGGCCGCCGAGCGGGCCGGCGTGCGCACCGCCCTGTCACTGTCCGACCCGAATATGGTCGCTTTCTTCAAGGACGGTCTGAAAGACATGATCGGGGAAGGCGTGGATCTGATCTTCGCCAACGAAGCGGAGGCCATGGGGATGGCGGACACCGACGACCTGAACGATGCGGCCGACTACCTGAAAACCATCACGCGGGAATTCGTGATCACCCGCGGCGGCGACGGGGCGCTGGTCTTCGACGGCGAGCGCATGATCTCCATCGATGCGGTGAGGGTCGACCCCGTCGACACCGTCGGCGCGGGCGACATGTTCGCCGGCGCATTTCTCTACGGGCTGACCCAGGGCTGGGACCACAAACGTGCCGCCGATCTTGCTTCGGCGGCGTCGGCGAAGCTGGTGACGAGCTTGGGCCCGAGACTCACCAGGGAAGCTGCCCGCGCCGTTTTGACGGCACACGCCTAAGCAAACCGCGGCCGGTATCCACCGGGAGAGAGGCTCCGGGCGTGCGCCCGGGCTTCGCCCCTCGTCTCGCGCATGCGGAGGTCGGCGCACGGAGCCGGCCCCACGGGGCGCGGCCGTTGTTGCCCCGCCCGCGCATCATGTCGAGCATGGAAAGCACTTAGGAGACGTCCGCCTCGTTGGCGCCGAAGCCCCGCATCCCGCGGAGCCCGGAGCCCGGAGCCCGGAGCCCGGAGCCCGCATAGAAGGCGCTGTCGCGCCTGCGGTCAATGCGCCACGAGGAACCTCGCGGTCAGCCGACGAAGGCGGCTTCGCAGAGAGACAGCAGCGCCGCGGGGAACATGCCGACCAGCAGCACGGCCAGGCCATTGGCGCTGATCGCAAGCCGGGCGCTGCCGCTCATCACGATCGGCGTCGTCACCTCGGGCTTGTCGAAGTAGATCATCTTGACCACGCGCAGATAGTAGAAGGCGCCGACGATCGAGAATACGACGGCGACGATCGCCAGCCAGACCAGTCCCAGGTCAACGACGGCTTCGAGCACCAGCAACTTGGCGATGAAGCCCACCATGGGCGGCACGCCGGCCATCGAGAACATCAGGATCGCCATCATTGCCGCCAGCCACGGATCGCGTTCACCGAGCCCCTTCAGGTCGTCGAGGTTCTCGGCCTCGAGGCCTTTCTGGGAGATCATCACCAGCACGCCGAAGGCGCCGGCGGACATCAGCGCGTACACCACGGCATAGAACATGGCCGCAGAGTAACCATCGGCGTTGCCGGCGAGCAGGCCGAGGAAAATGAAGCCCACGTGCGAGATGGTCGAGTAGGCCAGCATGCGCTTGATATTGCTCTGCGCGATGGCGACCACGTTGCCGACGCCCATGGACAGCACCGACAAAATAATCAGGATCTCGCTCCAGTCGGCCTGCAGCCCCGCCAGCGCGTCGATGAGCACGCGCGCCGCCATCGCGAACGCGGCCACCTTGGGTGCGCTGGACAGAAACAGCACCACCGGCATCGGCGCCCCTTGGTAGACATCCGGCGCCCACATGTGAAACGGCACCGCGCCGAACTTGAAGGCGATGCCGATGATCACGAACACGAGCCCGAACACCAAAATCTTGTTGTCCGCGCCCTCGCGGCCCACCACCTCGGCGATTCCCGGGAAGTCGAAACCGCCGGTCGCGCCGTACAGCATCGAAATACCGTACAGCAGCATGCCCGAGCCGAGCGCGCCGAGCACGAAGTACTTCATCGCCGCCTCGGCGCCGCCCTTCGAGTCGCGGTCGAAAGCCACCAATGCATACAGGCAGAGCGCTAGCAGTTCCAACCCCAGGTAGAGGGTCAGGAAGCCGTTGGCGGAAATCATGATGAGCATACCCAGCAGCGCGAACAGGATCAGCACGTGGTATTCGCCGACCCACAGGTTGCGTTCGCGCATGTAGTTGCTGGAATAAACGAAGGTGAGCAGCGTCACGAGCACGACGGCGCCCTTCAGCAGATCGCTCATGGGATCGCGGATATAGGTTCCGCCGAACGCCGTCGTTACATCACTGCCGCCCACGAGCCCGATGGCGCCGAGGGTGATCAGTAAGCCAAGTACTGTCAGGGTGTGGTTGGTCTGCTTCTGGTCTTCTCTCAGGTAGAGATCGACCACGAGCACCACGCAGGCCGTGACGAGCACGACGAGCTCGGGAAGCAGCGTGAATAGATCTTCGGTTTGGAACGGCATGATCTGAATCCGTCAGGGCTGGATGCCGGCAACCGGCGCATTGGGGACGGGCAGCTTGCTGACCTGAATCTGTTCCACCAGGTTCTCGATGGTCGGCTCCATCACGTCCACCAGCGGCTTCGGCCAGATACCGACCGCCAGCACCACCGCGGCCAGCACGCCCAGGTTGAGGAATTCGCGCGGGTTCAGATCGCGCAACTTGGCCACTCGATCGTTGCCGACCTCGCCGAAGATCACCCGTTTGACCATCCACAATGTAAAGGCGGCCGCCAGGATGAGCGTCGTCGCAGCCAGGAACGCGTACCAGAAATCAGCACGGAAGGTGGCCAGGATCACCATAAACTCACCGACGAAGCCCGAGGTACCCGGCAGGCCGGCGTTGGCCATGGCAAAGAAGACCACGAACGCCCCGAACCAGGGCATGGTATGGATGACACCGCCGTAGTCGGCAATCTCGCGCGAGTGCATGCGGTCGTAAAGCACGCCGACGCACAGGAACAGGGCGCCGGAAATAAAGCCGTGCGAGATCATCTGCACCATACCGCCGGAGATGCCCATGACTGCACCGTCGTCGCTGCCGGTCTGGCGCACGATCGTGAAAACGATGAAGAAGCCGAGGGTCACGAAGCCCATGTGGGCGATCGACGAATAAGCGATCAGCTTCTTCATGTCCTTCTGCACGAGCGCCACCAAGCCGATGTAAACCACGGCGATCAGCGACAGCGCGATGATCAGGCCGTCCAGGTAAGCGCTGGCGTCGGGCGTGATCGGCAAGCTGAAGCGCAAAAAGCCGTAGCCGCCGATCTTCAGCATGATGGCCGCCAGGATGACCGAGCCGCCGGTGGGCGCCTCCACGTGCGCGTCCGGCAGCCAGGTATGCACCGGGAACATGGGCACCTTGACCGCAAAGGCGAGCAGAAACGCGATGAAGATCAGGATCTGCGCGCCCATGCCGATCTGAAGCGTGTGGAAGTCGAGGATGCTGAAGCTATCGGCCTGGAAGTACATGTAGATCAGCGCGACCAGCATGAACACCGAGCCGAAGAACGTATAGAGGAAAAACTTGATCGTCGCGTAAACGCGATTCGGCCCGCCCCAAACTCCGATGATGATGAACATCGGAATCAGCATCGCTTCCCAGAAGAAGTAGAACAGGATCGCGTCCAGTGCCGAGAAAACACCGACCATGATGCCTTCCATGATCAGGAACGCGCCCATGTAATGAGACGGTTTGTAGGTGATCACGTCCCAGCCGGCGATGACGACGAAGATGGTGATGAACGTCGTCAGCAGGATCAACGGCATGGAGATGCCATCGACGCCCAGGTAGTACTCGATGTCCAACGTCGGGATCCAATCGCTGCGCTGCACGAACTGCATCGCCGGATTGGAGGCATCGAAGTTGAGCCATAGCGGCAGGCTGGCGAAGAAGGTCAGCACCGAAACCGTCAGGGCTACCCATTTCGTCAACTCGGCGGCCTTGTCGCCGCTGACGATCACCGCGATACCGCCGATGATCGGCAGCCAGATGACAAGCGTCAGCCAGGGAAATTCAGCAAGCATGCGGGTGCTACTCCGTGAGCGTTACAGCGCGACAAACAGCGTCAACAGGACGACCAGCCCGATGATCATCGCGATCGCATAGTGGTACAGGAAACCGGTCTGCATCTGCCGGATCACGCCTGCCAGATAGCCGACCAGGCGCGCCGAGCCGTTCACCATACCGCCGTCGATCAACGTTCGGTCGCCGGTGCCCCAGAACAGCTGACCGATCGCCCGGCCGCCGCCGGCGAAGACCCGCTGGTTGAAGTCGTCGAAGCCGTACTTGTCGGCAAGAATCCGGCCGACCGGACCCGACTTTGCTTGCAGTTCCTCGTCGATGGTCGGCCGCGAGCGGTGCAGGAACCACCAAATGTAAGTGGCCAGCAGCAGCCCGCCCATCGCGAGCCAGAACGGCGGCGCGCTCATGCCGTGGAGGATGAAGGCCTTCTGTCCGTGCCAGTGCTCTGCCAAGTGACGCAGGCTGTCGTGCTCGGGTTTAACGTAAATCGCATCACCGAGCCAGTTGTTGACCAGCAGCGGCTCCACCGTCATCCAGCCGATGAACACCGACGGTATCGCCAAGGCAATCAGAGGCAGTGTGACCACCCAGCGCGTCTCGTGCAGGTGCGAGCGCGTGTGCTCGTCCATCCGCGGTTTGCCGTGGAAGACCAAGTAGTACATGCGGAAGCTATACAGGGCCGTCACGAAGGCGCCGAGCGTCAGCAATAGCCAGGCGAAGCCCGCGCCGAAGGCATGGGAATCCCCCACCGCCTCGATAATGGCGTCCTTCGAAAAGAAGCCGGAGAACCCGGGGAACGCGATCAGCGCCAGCGACCCGATCAGCGCCGTCATCCAGGTGATCGGCATATAGCGGCGCAGACCGCCCATATTGCGGATGTCCTGATCATGATGCATCGCCATGATGACCGAGCCCGCGGCGAGGAACAGCAGCGCCTTGAAGAACGCATGCGTCATGAGATGGAAAATACCGGCGGCGTAAGCCGAGGCGCCGAGCGCGGCGATCATGTAGCCGAGCTGCGAGAGCGTGGAGTAGGCCACCACGCGCTTGATATCGTTCTGCACCAGGCCGATCAGGCCCATGAAAAACGCCGTGATTGCGCCGATCAACAGCACGAAAGACAAAGCCGTCGTCGACAGCTCGTACAGCGGCGACATGCGAGCCACCATGAAGATGCCGGCGGTCACCATGGTGGCGGCATGGATCAGCGCGGAGATCGGCGTCGGGCCCTCCATGGAGTCCGGCAGCCAGACATGCAGCGGAACCTGGGCCGATTTACCCATGGCGCCGATGAACAGCAGAATGCAGATCAACGTCATCAGCGACACGCCGCCGAACAGCGCAACCTGGGTCTCGGCGAATTCGGGAGCCCGCGCGAACACCTCGGCGTAGTCCATCGAATTGAAGTACATACCGATGGCTGCGATACCGAGGATGAAGCCGAAATCGCCCACGCGGTTGACCAGGAAAGCCTTCAGGTTGGCGAATACCGCCGATTCCCGCACCGACCAGAAACCGATCAGCAGGTAGGACACCAGGCCCACCGCTTCCCAGCCGAAGAACAACTGCAGAAAGTTGTTCGACATCACCAGCATCAGCATCGAAAACGTGAACAGCGAAATGTAGCTGAAGAAGCGCTGATAGCTGTTGCGTCCGGCCCGCGAGCCTTCCGGCCAATTGTGCTCGTCGTCGGCCATGTAGCCGATGGTGTAGATGTGCACCGCGAACGAGACGAAAGTGACGACGCCCATCATCAGCGCCGTCAGCCGGTCGACCAGGAAGCCGATCTCGAAACGGATGCCGTCGGACACCATCCAGGTGTAAACGGTCTCGTTGAAAGTCGGCGCCCCGCCCCAGATGAAGGCGCCCACGACCCACAGCGACAGAAAGGCGGAAATTCCCACACCGGTGCTCGCCGCCCAGTGCGCGCCGGCACGCCCGATGACGCCGCCGAAGAAGCCGGCGACGATAGCCCCGATCAAGGGAGCCAGGACGATGGTCAAATAGACGTTTTCCATCGGGTCAACCCTTCAGCATGTCCAGATCGGCGACGTTGATCGTGCCGCGGTTGCGGAACAACACCACCAGGATGGCCAGACCGATGGCGGCCTCGGCAGCGGCGACGGTCAGAATGAAGAACACGAAAATCTGCCCGGAGGCGTCGCCCAGGAAATGGGAGAAGGCCACGAAGTTCATATTCACCGCCAGCAGCATCAACTCGATGCACATCAGTAGGGTGATCACGTTCTTGCGGTTGAGGAAGATCCCCGCGACGGAAATCGAGAACAGCACCGCGCCGAGCAAGAGGTAATCCGAGAGCGCGATCATTCGGCGGTCTCCTTGTTGTCGTTGGTCGCGGCCGGCGCCGGCGCCACCGGCACCGGGCGCGGTGTGCGCTCGGGGGGCATCGAGATGAGACGTACCCGGCTCGGGCCTTTGCGGACACGCACCTGTTGCGACGGATCCTGGTATTTGGTCTCGGGACGCCGGCGCAGGGTCAGGCGGATCGCAGCGATGATCGCGACCAGCAAGATCACGGCCGCGATTTCGAACTGATACAGGTAGGTCGTATAAAGGTCGAGGCCGAGCTCGGCGGTGTTGCTGTAGCCGGCGGGACGGGGATCCGGCTTGGCGAATTGCTCGAGCCCGAAATTGGAGGGCCCGAGGATCAACAACATATTGAGCACCATGACGCCGGCGACGAATAGCCCCAGCGGCAAGTTGCGAATGAACTGCGCCCGAATGGAGGCAATGTCGATGTCGAGCATCATTACGACGAACAAGAACAGCACCATCACGGCGCCGACATAGACGAGGACCAGGACGATACCGAGGAATTCGGCCTCGATCAGTATCCACAACGCCGCGCTGCTGACGAAAGCAAGCACGAGATAGAGCACCGAATGCACCGGGTTGCGGCGCGTCACCACCATCCCCGCCGCGAATACGGTTATCGCCGCGAAGATATAGAAGAGAAATTTCTCAAAACCCATGGGACTTCCAGATGCATGCTCCCTGGACGCGGCTACGCCGGCCGGGAGGGGTGACTCCAGATTGCTGCGGGCTATCGCGCCGGCGCGAACAGGCGAACGGCAGGACGCCGTCGCACGGTGGCGCGAGCGCGGGGCCCGTCGTTATCGGTATTCCGCGTCTGCCTTGCGGGCAGCGGCGATGTCGGCCTCGTACTTGTCGCCGATCGCGAGCAATTTGTCTTTCGTCATGATGTTCTCGCCCCGGTTCTCGAAGTGATACTCGTAGATACCGGTCTCGACGATCGAGTCGACCGGGCAAGATTCCTCGCAGAACCCGCAATAGATGCACTTGAACAAATCGATGTCGTAGCGCGTCGTTCGCCGCGAGCCGTCCGCACGCGGCTCCGCCTCGATGGTGATCGCCAGCGCCGGGCAGGTTGCCTCGCAAAGCTTACAGGCGATGCAACGCTCCTCGCCGTTCGGATAACGGCGCAGCGCGTGCAGACCGCGAAAGCGCGGCGAAATGGGGGCCTTCTCCTCCGGGTATTGGACCGTGAACTTGCGTTTGAACAAGTACGCGCCCGTGAGGCTCATCCCGCGGAAGAGCTCGGTCAGCAACAAGCTGTTCAGGTAGTTGCGTGCGGCGTCAAGCATGATACTCAGGTCACGGTGCGTGCGTTAGGCCGGGGCGGACCACCACGGCGGAACTTCCAGGATCACGGCCAGGGCAACCACGAGGATCCAAGCGATCGTGATCGGGATGAACACCTTCCAGCCCAGGCGCATGATCTGGTCGTAGCGGTAGCGCGGAAAAGTCGCGCGCAGCCAGAGAAAGACGAACATGAAGAAGAACGTCTTCAGCAGCAGCCAGATGATGCCGGGCACCCAGGCGAATGTCTCCTCCAGCACCGGCAGCCCCTGGAACGGTGACAGCCAGCCGCCGAAGAACAGCAGCGCGGTCAGCATCGCGATCAGGATCATGTTGGCGTATTCGGCCAAGAAGAAGATCGCGAAGGCCATGCCGGAGTAGTCGACGTGGAAGCCGGCGACGATTTCCGACTCGCCTTCCGCCACGTCGAACGGCGCGCGATTGGTCTCGGCGACACCGGAGATGTAATAGACACCGAACAGCGGCAGTAACGGCAGCCAGAACCAAGTCAGCACACTGCCGCTCTGCGCTTCGACGATGGCGCTCAGATTCAGGCTGCCCGCGGCGACCAGCACGCCGACCAGCGCGAAGCCCATGGCGATCTCGTAGGCAACGATCTGCGCCGCGGCCCGCATGGCGCCGAGAAACGCATATTTCGAGTTGGAGGCCCAGCCGGCAATGATCACGCCGTAGACACCGAGCGACGTCAGCGCCAAAACGTACAGCAGTCCCGCGTTGATATCCGCCAGCACCAAGCCGGCATCGAACGGGATCACCGCCCATGCGGCCAGCGCCGGAGCGATGGCGATCATCGGTGCCAGCAGAAAGAGCCCGGTGCTGGCCTTGGTCGGCAGCACGATCTCTTTCATCAACAGTTTCAGGGCGTCGGCGATCGGCTGCAGCAGACCGCGCCAGCCGACCCGGTTCGGTCCGATGCGCACCTGGATATAGCCGATCACCTTGCGCTCGGCGTAGGTATACCAGGCAACCGCCGCCAGCAGCGGCAGAATGATCGCGGTGATCGCGATGACGCTTTGCACGGGTGTCGGCAGGGCGGACCAGAGCTCCATCATCAGACCTTCTCCACCGTCATCGAACCGATTTGCGCACCTAGCGCTTCGCTGCCGGGAACCGCCGCGGGAATGCGCGCGCAGCCCATCGCGACGCGGTCGTCGAGGCGCACGGGCAGACGGGCCTTCGCGTCGCCTTGCAGCACGTCGGCCTCGTCACCGTCCGCGAGGCCCAGCGCTTCGGCCTGCCGCGGATGCAGATACAGGCCTGCGCCGTCGGCCAGTGGTGTACGACGCAGTGCCGGCGCGGCCCGAACCAACGGGTCGGAGGCATAAATGGGCACATTGCCGACCCGGACCAGCGAAGCCTCGAGCAGCGTCGGATCGCAGAATGCGTAGCTGCCGCGGGGTTTGTTGTCCGGTTTCAAGTCGGCGCATAGCGCGGCGAGCTCATCGTGCACCTGCTTGCCGCTGGCGTGGGAGAACCCGGCGAGCTCGAGCTGGTTACCGAGCACGCGCAGCACCTTCCAGCCCGGACGTGCGTCACCGCGGGGCGCCACGGCGCCCTGGAACCGCTGCCAGTCACCGCCGGCATTGACGAAGGTACCCGAGGTCTCGGCGTAGAGGGCGATCGGCAGCATGACGTCGGCCACCGACTCCAGCGCATCGCTGCGAAAAGCAGCGAACGCGAGCACATGCCGGGCGCCCGACAGCGCAGCCATCGCGAGGCCGGGATCGATCAGGTCGTGGTCCGGCTCCAGACCCCAAAGCACATAAGCCTGCCGCGGCTCTTCGAGCAGCCCGCGCAGGTCGAGGCCGGACTGCTGCGCGTGGGCAGCCCCGGGCATCACGTGTGGGATGGCACCGGCAATATAGGCGCCGACGCTGTTCGCGCAACGCGGCACGTAGCCGAGCCGACAGCCGCAGGCGCCGGCGATCAGATATGCGAAATCCTTGATCAGGGTGTAGTCCGGGTCCGCTTCCGCCAGCGCGCCGATCAGGACCGCGGCACTGCCCCCACCGCCGGCCTTCTTCAGCGACGCGGCGAGCGCCTCGTGCGCCTCGGTCGGCTGGGCCTGTTTGATCAGTTTCGCCGTCTCGCCGGTGGATTTCTGCTTCAGCACCTTGGCGATGGCCGCCAGTTCCAGCAGCATGCGCCCGGGAGCGGCGACGATTTGGCGGCTCGGATGGGTCAGATCGAGCTCGAAAGGATTGAGCAGCGAGACAGACGCGCCGGCCATCGCGGCCTTTCGGATGCGGTGGGCCAGCAGCGGCTGCTCTTGGCGGATATCGCTGCCGATGAGCAGTACGCCGGTCAGTTGCTCCAACTCGCCGATGGGCAGGCCGAGCCAAGGCAGCAGCGGATCGGCACCGTCGCCGCGGAAGTCTTGCTGACGAAGGCGGGTCTCGATATGCAGGCCGCCCAGGCCGCGGACGATTTTTTGCGCGAGGTAAAGCTCTTCGAGGGTCGCCGTCGGCGACATCAGCCAGCCGAGCTGATCCGGGGCGACCGACTTCAGCGCATCGGCCGCCGCATGCAGGGCCTCCTGCCACTCCACCTCGTGCCAGGTGCCGTCGCGCTTGACCATCGGAGCGGTCAGCCGGCTCGCGCTATTCAGGCCTTCGTAGCTGAAGCGGTCGCGATCGGAGATCCAGGTCTCGTTGACGGCTTCGTTGTCGCGCGGGTGCACGCGCATGACCTGTCCGTCGCGAATATGCAAGCTCAGGTTCGAGCCGACGCTGTCGTGGGGGGCGATGCTCTCCTCGGAGGTCAGCTCCCAGGCGCGGGCGGTGAACCGATAGGGCTTCGAGGTCAAAGCGCCAACCGGGCAAAGGTCGATGATGTTGCCGGACAGCTCATGGGCGACGGTATGCTCGACGAAGGTGCCGATGCGCATATCCTCGCCGCGACCGGTAGCGCCGAGCTCGCGCACGCCGGCGATCTCGGCACCGAAGCGCACGCAACGGGTGCAGTGGATGCAGCGGGTCATATCCGTGGCGATCAGCGGACCGAGATTCTCGTCCTTGACGACGCGCTTGCGCTCGGAAAACCGCGACACATCTTCGCCGTAGCCCATGGAGACGTCCTGCAGCTCGCACTCCCCGCCCTGATCGCAGATCGGGCAGTCGAGCGGATGGTTGATCAGCAGGAATTCCATGGTGCCGCGCTGGGCGTCGAGGGCCTTCGGCGAGCGCGTCTGCACCTTCATGCCGTCGCCGACCGGGGTCGCGCAGGCCGGCACGGGCTTCGGGAACGGGCGCCCGCCCTGCTCCGCCTCGACCAGACACATACGGCAGTTCGCGGCGATGGACAGCTTGTCGTGGTAGCAGAACCGCGGGATGGCGATGCCCTCGCGATCCGCGACCTGGATGATCATCTCGCCCGGCGCTGCCTCGCAGGCGCGGCCGTCGATCTCGATGGTGATCTTGTCGGACATCTAAACTACAGTGCTCCAGCTGCGCGCGGCCCCGATGCGGTGACTCGTCCTCATGCGGGCGTACCTTAAGCCGCCTCGACCATGGGCTTGCCGTGGTCGATCAGGTATTCGAACTCCTGACGGTAATGCTTCAGAAAGCTCTGAACCGGCATCGCCGCGGCATCGCCCAGAGCGCAGATCGTGCGCCCGCCGATGCGCCCCGCCACGCTGTCGAGAAGGTCGAGATCGCTGCGCCGGCCCTTGCCTTCGAGGATGCGGTGCAGTACACGCGACAGCCAACCGGTGCCCTCTCGGCACGGCGTGCACTGCCCGCAGGACTCGTGCGCATAGAAATGCGCGAGATTCGCGAGGACTTTCACCATGCAAGTCCCTTCGGCGATGACGATGACCGCCCCGGAGCCGAGCATGGAGCCGACCTTTGCGATGGAGTCGTAGTCCATGTCGGTCTCCATCATGATGCGGCCCGGCACCACCGGCACCGATGATCCCCCGGGGATCACCGCCTTCAACGCCCGACCGTCCTTGACGCCGCCGGCCATTTTCAAGACCTCTCGGAACGGCGTCCCGAGGGGCACTTCGACGTTGGTCGGCTGATTGACGTGGCCGGAAATCGAGAACAGCTTCGGACCGCCATTGTTGGGCCTACCCTGGTCCAGGAACCACTGACCGCCCTTCTCCAGGATGACGGGCACCGAGGCCAGGGACTCGGTGTTGTTGATGGTCGTCGGCTTTCCGTAAAGGCCCGACTGCGCCGGGAACGGCGGCTTGAAGCGCGGCTGACCCTTCTTGCCTTCCAGCGACTCCAGCAACGCCGTCTCCTCGCCGCAGATGTAGGCGCCGGCACCGAGATGCGTGTACAGATCGAAGTCGACGCCCGAGCCCATCAGGTTCTTGCCCAGCAGGCCCGCCGCATAGGCTTCCTCGAGGGCGTTCTCGAAACGCTCGGTCGGCTCGTAGAATTCGCCGCGGATATAGTTGTAGCCGACGGTGGCGCCGATGCAGTAGCCCGCAATGGCCATACCCTCGATGAGTTGGTGCGGGTTATAGCGCATGATGTCCCGGTCCTTGCAGGTTCCGGGCTCGCCCTCGTCCGAGTTACAGACGATGTACTTCTGCACCGGCGCATTACGCGGCATGAAGCTCCATTTAAGGCCGGTCGGAAAGCCGGCGCCGCCGCGCCCGCGCAGCGCCGAGAGCTTGAGCTCCTCGATCAGCGTGGCCGGATCCGGCTTCTCCTGCAGAATCTTTTCCCACTGCACATAACCGCCGATGCTGCGATAGCTCTCGAGCGTAAAGCGCACCGCGGGGTCGAGATGCATGTTGCGGAAGCAAACGGTGTCGTGATGCTTGGCCATGAGGTGAAGTCCGTGCGCGTCAGTCGAGATCGTCGATCAGCTTATCCAGGGCTTCCGGCGTCACGCACTCGTGGTATTGCTTGTCGATCATGACAGCGGGTGCATGCCGGCAGGCGCCCAGGCACTCGAACTCCTTGAACGTGAACTTGCCGTCGGCGCTGGTGCCGCCCGGCGCGACTTTGTACTTGTGCTCCACATGCTCCATCAGCGCTTCGGCACCGCCGAGCATGCAGGAGATACTGTTGCAGACGCAGATCTTATGACGCCCGACCGGCTCCAGGTCGTACATCGCATAAAAGGTGGCGACCTCGTAAACGGACACTTCCGGCATATCGAGGTACGCCGCGACGTCGTCCATCAGCGCTTTCGTCAGCCAGCCGCCGTTGTAATCCTGAACGATGGTCAGCGCGGGCATCACCGCGGACTGCTTCCATTCCGGCGGATACTTGGCGATGTGCTTGTCGATCTCGGCGCGGATCTCGGGCGTAAACAGGCTGCCCTTATCCACGTCATGGACGACGGCAAGCGGCGCGTTACGAAAACTCATCAGCGGTCGATCTCCCCGAACACGATATCCATGGTGCCGATGATGGCGACGACATCCGCCAGCATGTGGCCCTTCGCCATTTCGTCCATCGCCGCCAGATGCGCAAAGCCCGGCGCCCGAACCTTGAGACGATAGGGCTTGTTGGCGCCATCGGAGACGATGTAGCAGCCGAACTCGCCCTTGGGCGCCTCGACCGCGGCGTAGACTTCCCCCGGCGGCGGGCAGTAGCCCTCGGTAAACAGTTTGAAGTGGTGAATCAGCGCTTCCATGTCGTCCTTCATGCCGACACGGCTCGGCGGGGTGACCTTGTGATCGTCCACCATGACCGGCCCCGGGTGCTTGCGCAGCCAGTCGACGCATTGGCGGACGATACGGTTCGACTGGCGCATCTCCTCGACGCGAACCAGATAGCGGTCGTAACAATCGCCGTTCTGCCCCACCGGGATATCGAAGTCGACCTCGTCATAGGCCGCGTAAGGCTGTTTCTTGCGCAGATCCCAGGCAATGCCCGAGCCGCGCAGCATCGGTCCGGTGAAGCCCAGGTTCATGGCGCGATCCGCGTCGACGACACCGATCCCCACCGTTCGCTGCTTCCAGATGCGGTTGTCGGTCAGCAAGGTCTCGTACTCGTCGACCAGCTTCGGGAAGCGGTCGGTGAAATCCTCGATGAAGTCGAGCAACGAGCCACTGCGGGCCTTGTTCAGCTTCTTGAAGGTACGCTTGCCGTGCCATTCCGTCTTCTCGTCCGGAAAGCGCGGCATACGGTCCGGCAGATCGCGATAGACGCCGCCGGGCCGGTAATAGGTGGCATGCAGGCGCGCGCCCGAGACCGCCTCGTAGCAGTCCATGAGGTCTTCGCGCTCGCGGAAGCAGTAGAGGAAGACGCTCATCGCACCGACATCGAGCGCGTGCGCGCCGAGCCACATCAAGTGGTTCAAGATCCGCGTGATCTCGTCGAACATCGTACGGATGTACTGGGCGCGGATCGGCACCTCGACGCCGAGCAACTTCTCGATGGCGCGCACGTAGCCGTGCTCATTGCACATCATCGACACGTAGTCGAGCCGGTCCATATAGCCGATGCTTTGGTTGTACGGCTTGGACTCGGCAAGCTTCTCCGTGCCCCGGTGCAGCAGGCCGACATGCGGATCGGCCCGGTCGATAACCTCGCCGTCCATTTCCAGCACCAGGCGCAGCACGCCGTGCGCGGCCGGATGCTGCGGGCCGAAATTCAGCGTGTAGTTGCGGATCTCAGGCATTCGCCGCTCCCTCCGGATCGCGATCGCCGACATAACGGCTGTCGCTGCGGATCACCCGCGGAACCAGTGTACGTGGCTCGATTTCGAGCGGCTCGTAGACGACGCGGCCCTGCTCCGGGTCGTAGCGCATGGCCACGTGCCCGCTGAGCGGGAAATCCTTGCGGAACGGGTGGCCGACGAAGCCGTAGTCGGTCAGCAGTCGACGCAGGTCGGGGTGCCCCTTGAACAGGATCCCGAACAGGTCGAAGGCCTCGCGCTCGAACCAATTCGCGGCGCTCCAGATGCCGTCGACGGAATCCACCATCGGCTGCAGACCGCCGGCGTAGACCTTCAGGCGCAGCCGACGGTTGTAGTGCATCGACAGCAGATGGTAAGCGACGGCGAAACGCTCGGGATCGTCGAGGTCGATTTCGACGTCGCGGTCGACGCCGCGGCCGAAGCCGGTCAGCGAGGCCTCGGCGGTCTCCCACTCCGAGGTGCCGAAGGCGCTGTAATCCACGCCGCAGAGGTCGATCAGCTGCTCGAAGCGGAAGGCCTTATCGGCGCGCAGCGTCTTGCACACGTCGAGCAGCTCGGCCGCCGGCAGCGTCATTGTCAGTTCGCCGTGGGCGGACGCGAGCGCGAAGCCCTCGCCGCTCCAGCGTTCGGCCAGAAGCTCGGCAAGGGCGTCGATGCGCGCGTCGCCCGTCGATGGAAGCTCGGTTGTCATGATGGATCGCGCTCGGACCAGGACTGCTCAGCGGGCGATGGTGTTTGTTCGCCGGATTTTGTTCTGCAGTTGCAGGATTCCGTACAACAAGGCCTCCGCGGTCGGCGGACACCCCGGCACGTAGACGTCGACGGGAACAATGCGGTCGCAACCGCGCACCACCGCGTATGAATAGTGGTAATAACCGCCGCCGTTGGCGCAGGATCCCATCGAGATCACCCACCGAGGCTCGGCCATTTGGTCGTAGACCTTGCGCAGCGCGGGCGCCATCTTATTGACCAGCGTACCGGCGACGATCATCACGTCGGACTGCCGCGGGCTCGGGCGAAACACGATGCCGAAGCGGTCGAGATCGTAGCGCGCCGCACCGGCGTGCATCATTTCAACCGCGCAGCAGGCAAGGCCGAAGGTCATCGGCCAGAGCGACCCCGTGCGGGCCCAATTGATGAGTTTGTCTGCCGTCGTCGTGACGAAGCCTTCTTCGAGGACGCCTTCTATTCCCATTCCAATGCTCCTTTTTTCCACTCGTAGATAAAGCCTACGACAAGGATGCCTAGAAACACCGACATGGCGATGAAGCCGGCCATGCCAAGCTCATCCAACACCACGGCCCACGGGAACAGGAACGCGATCTCCAGATCGAAGATGATGAAAAGGATGGCGACCAAGTAGTAGCGCACATCGAATTTCATGCGTGCGCTTTCGAAGGCCTCGAACCCGCACTCGTAGGGCGAGTCCTTTTCCTGATCGGGACGGCGCGGGCCGAGGACCATGCCCAGCACGCGGGGCACGAAGCCCACGAGAAGCGCGATCACGACGAAGATCAGGATGTGAAGGTACTCTTCCAACACGAGGTCGGCTCCCGGTTATTTTCTTATGTACTCAGGGCACGAAGACGCGGCAGTCTAGTTCAGGCGCACACCGTGTGTCAAGCCGACAAGACATCCGGAATTCTTTGCGAATCAGCCGGTTAGCGCAAACCAGCGCCCAAAAAAAAGCGGCTCTCGCGCAGGCGAAGCCGCTTTCGTAAGTGGTGCCGACGGCCGGACTCGAACCGGCACGGCTTGCGCCACTGCCCCCTCAAGACAGCGTGTCTACCAATTCCACCACGTCGGCAAAAATCATCAACATTGCGCCTATTCTACCCTTTCGCGGCCCCGCGCGCCGACTTTCCGACGTCGCGGCGAGGCATCCGGGCGCCCTTGGCCAAATTGCTACTGGGCGGTATCCCGCGGCTGCGCGGCGGGCGGCAGATCGGCGTCATCCGGCACCTGCTCCATATCCGGGACTGCCGGCAGATCCTCCGCCGGCGGCGCGTCGACGCCCTCGTCCGCTCCGATCGCCCGGACAGGAATATCGGCCGGAATGTCCGAATCCCGATCGGCGGCCGGTGGCGGCAGCTCGGCATCGAGCGCGGGCACATCCACGGCATCGCCGGCGAACGGCGGATTATCGCCCGCGGCCGGAGGCAGATCCGCGTCGACGCCGGGCGCCGGTCGCGCGGGCATCTCGACGTCGTCCATCAAGCCCGCGGGCTCTCCGACCTGTGCGGCAAAATAGGCGAGCGCCATGCTGGTCAGAAAGAACAGCGTCGCCAAGACCGCGGTGGAACGGCTCAGAAACGAGCCCGAGCCTTGAGCGCCGAATACCGTCGCCGACGCACCGCTGCCGAACGCCGCACCCGCGTCCGCGCCCTTGCCGTGCTGAATCAGGATCAGAGCTACAAGGCCGATCGCCAGCAGCAGATGAACAACCGTCAGAATGAGTTGCATGTCGTTCCGTATGTGATTGAGTCTGCCGGGCTGATCGCGGGCCGGCCCGGGGCGGGCCCGCGCCGGCATCAGGCGTTGGCGTCGCCGGCCTTGCAGATGGCCAGGAAGTCCCCCGCCTTCAGGGCGGCACCGCCTATCAAGCCACCATCGATGTCGGTCCGGCCGATCAGTTCCATCGCATTGTCGGGCTTCATGCTGCCGCCGTAGAGGATCAGCACCGACTCGGCCACGGCGGCGTCTTTGGCCGCGATACGCTTGCGCAGGAATGCGTGGACTTCCTGAGCTTGGTCGGGCGTGGCGGTGACGCCGGTACCGATGGCCCAGACCGGCTCATAGGCGATCACGCCACGGGCGAGCGCCTCGGCACCGCCGGCGTCGAGCACCGCATCCAGATGACGGGCGACGACCTCTTCGGTCTTGCCGCCCTCGCGCTGATCGAGCGTCTCGCCGACGCACAGGATCGGCGTCAGCCCCTGACTCAGCGCCTGCATGTACTTGCGGGCCACGATCTCGTCGGTCTCGCCGTTGAACATGCGCCGCTCCGAGTGACCCACGATGGCGTAGGTGCAGCCGAAGTCTTTGAGCATGGCCGCCGACACCTGCCCGGTAAACGCACCGCATTCTTCGCGGGAGACATCCTGCGCCCCGTAGGCCACCGCGGTGCCGCGCAGCAGATCTTCGGCCAGGTACAAATACGGAAACGGCGGGCAGACGGCAACCGACGCCTTTTGAATATCGGCGATGCCTGCTTTGATGCCGTTGAGCAGGTCGATGCTATCGGCCTTGCTCCCGTTCATTTTCCAGTTGCCAGCGATCAGCGGTCGGCGCATGACTCAACCCCCAAGAAAAGCCCGGCATCTTAGCCGGGATACGAAGCTTGCGCAAGGACAGGCGCCGAGCAGGCTCTACCGCGGGGAGTCGGACGCGGTTGCCCGCTTTGGCGATCGCCCTGCTCAGCCGCAGTCGATGTCCACGCCCTCGGCGAGCCGCACCCGGCCCGGGCCACTGACGATCAGCCTGCGCGGCGCGACGACGTCGCCGGCTCGGGCGGAGTCGGCGCGCGCATGGTCATCGGCCGCGCAGAAATCGATGCTGCCGCCGGCGGCACCCTGCAGCGTACCGTCTGCGCCGAATACGAAGCCGTCGACGTTGGACATGATTCGCAGGCTGTCGGCGGGAGCGACGACCCGAAGGATCTCGCCCGACGGGACCGCGATCACGCCGTAGCCTTCGGCCCAAGCGCCGCGGTCCGCCAGGCAGCCCGCGTCCGGATCGCCCCCCGCCAGCGGACAGACCATCACCTCGCCCGCGCGCAGCACCGCTTCCGAGCGGGCGTAGCCCAGGTGGGCGATCATACCGTTGACCTCCGCCACCCGGGCGCTGCGCGCGACGACACCCGAAAATGCCGACACGCCGAGCATCAGCAGGACGGCGCCGATCGCGATCGCGACCACCAGCTCGATCAGGGTGATGCCGGCCATCGACGAGACCTTGCGGTGCCGCGCCCCGCGCTCGCCGCGGCGGGAGACGGCCTTGCGCGGACGCGGCGCGCAAATCCTCATCAGGCGACGTCCCCGATGCGCCGCATCGCCTGCTCCAGATTGCTCCGGCCGGTGGCGATGGAAATGCGCGCGCAGCCATCGAGCCCGAATGCCGAGCCGGGCACCAGGGCGACACCGGCACGCTCGATCAGATACTCCGCCAGCTCGAGATCGTTGCCGACACCGTCGATGCGATCGATCAGGCCTTGTACGCGAGGGAAGACATAGAAAGTGCCGTCGGTGCGCAGGCACTCGATACCCGGAATCGCGTTCAGCGCGGCGACGACGAAGTCATGCCGTTCCTTGAAGGCCTGCAGCATTTCGCCGATGCACGCCTGCGGGCCTTCCAGCGCGGCCTGCGCCGCAACCTGGGAGATGGAGGTCGGATTCGACGTGCTCTGCGACTGGATCTTCTTCATGGCCTTGATGACCTGCGCCGGCCCCCCGGCGTAGCCGATGCGCCAGCCCGTCATCGAATAGGCCTTGGAGACGCCGTTCAGCACCAGCGTCCGCGGCGCCAGATCCGGGCAGGCGTTGACGATATTGACGAACGGCGTCTCGCTGTCCCAACGGATGTGCTCGTACATGTCGTCGGTGGCGATCAGCACCTTCGGGTAGGCGCGCAGCACGTCGCCCAGCGCGGCCAGCTCGTCGCGGGTATAGGCCATGCCGGTGGGATTCGACGGGCTGTTGATGACGACCAGACGCGTCTGCTCGGTCATCGCGCCCCGCAGCTGATCGGGCGTGATCTTGAATCGCTGATCGGCCCCGGCATGTACCAGTACCGGTGCGGCGCCGGCCAGCAGAACCATATCCGGATAGGACACCCAGTACGGGGCGGGGATAACCACCTCGTCGCCCGGGTCGAGCACCGCTTGCGCCAGGTTGAAAAAGCTCTGCTTGCCGCCGCACGACACCAAGATTTCGTCGGGCCCGTAGCTCAGGTCGTTCTCGCGTGCGAACTTGGCGATGATCGCGCGCTTGAGCTCGGGCGTACCGTCCACGGCGGTATACTTGGTGAAGCCGTCTCGGATCGCCTGGATCGCGGCCTGTTTGATGTGATCCGGCGTATCGAAATCCGGCTCCCCCGCGCCGAGGCCGATGACGTCTTTGCCGGCCGCTTTCAGCTCTTTTGCGCGGGCGGTAATGGCGAGGGTGGCCGAGGGTTTGACGGACTGAACGCGCGCGGAAAGCTTGATCGTCATCGCTGATTCGTTACCCCGTGGGTAAGTCGGTGCCGATGCGGCGCCGGGCCGCCTGGCGGGAAGGTTTCCGGGCCCACCTGGCTTTCGCCGGCCCGACCCCGAATAATAGCGAAACCCCGATCGACCGACATCCCGGATTCTCGCAGCGAACGCCCCGCCGACGTCAATGAATAAGCCCTTCGAGCTCGCCAGCAAGTACGAAGCCGCCGGCGACCAGCCCGCGGCCATTGCCCGGCTGGTCGAAGGACTGCGCGACGGCGAGGCCGGCATGACGCTGCTCGGCGTCACCGGCTCCGGCAAGACCTTCACCATCGCCAACGTCATCGCCGACGTGCAGCGACCGACGCTGGTCCTGGCCCCCAACAAGACGCTGGCCGCCCAGCTATACGGGGAGATGCGCGACTTCTTTCCGCACAACGCGGTGGAGTACTTCGTCTCCTACTACGACTACTACCAGCCCGAGGCCTACGTGCCCGCGTCGGACACATACATCGAGAAGGACGCGTCGATCAACGAGCACATCGAGCAGATGCGCCTGTCGGCCACCAAGGCCCTGCTGGAGCGCCCGGACGTCATCATCGTCGCCACCGTCTCCAGCATCTACGGCCTCGGCGACCCGGAGGCCTACCTGAAAATGGTGCTGCACCTCTCGCGCGGCGACCTGATCGACCAACGCGCGATGCTGCGCCGGCTCGCGGCGCTGCAGTACCGCCGCAACGAGATCGAGCTCTCCCGCGGCACCTACCGGGTGCGGGGCGACGTCATCGACATCTTCCCGGCGGAATCGGACGACGAGGCGGTGCGGGTCGAGCTGTTCGACGACGAGATCGAGGCCCTGTCCCTGTTCGACCCGCTGACCGGCGAGGTCAAGCGCAAGGTGCCCCGCTACACCGTCTTCCCGAAGACCCACTACGCCACCCCGCGCGAGGTCATCCTGCACGCGGTCGAGCAGATCAAGGACGAGCTGCGCGAGCGGCTGCAGTGGCTGCGCGAGCACGACAAGCTGGTCGAGGCCCAGCGCCTGGAGCAGCGCACCATCTTCGACCTGGAGATGATGGTCGAGGTGGGCTACTGCTCCGGCATCGAGAACTACTCACGCTATCTGTCCGGGCGCGGCCCCGGCCAGCCCCCGCCGACGCTGTTCGACTACCTGCCCTCCGATGCGCTGCTGGTCATCGACGAGAGCCACGTCACCGTGCCGCAGCTCGGCGGCATGTACCGCGGCGACCGCTCGCGCAAGGAAAACCTGGTGGAATACGGCTTCCGGCTGCCGTCGGCGCTGGACAACCGCCCGCTGCGCTTCGAGGAGCTGGAGCAGAAGAAGCCGCAGACCATTTACGTGTCGGCGACGCCGCGGGACTACGAGATCACCAACTCGGGCGCCGTTGTCGAGCAGGTGGTGCGCCCGACCGGTCTCGTCGACCCGCAGGTCGAGGTGCGCCCGGCGCTGACGCAGGTCGACGACCTGCTGTCCGAGATCCGCCTGCGCGTCGCCCAAGAAGAGCGCGTGCTCGCCACCACGCTGACCAAACGCATGGCCGAGGACCTCACCGACTACCTCGGCGAGCACGGCGCGCGCGTACGCTACCTGCACTCGGACATCGACACCGTCGAGCGGGTCGAGATCATCCGCGACCTGCGCCTGGGCGAGTTCGACGTGCTGGTGGGCATCAATCTATTGCGCGAGGGCCTCGATATGCCCGAGGTCTCGCTGGTGGCCATCCTCGACGCGGACAAGGAAGGCTTTCTGCGCTCCGAGGGATCGCTGATCCAGACCATCGGCCGCGCTGCCCGCAACGCCAACGGCAAGGCCATTCTTTACGCCGACGAGATCACGGGCTCCATGCGCCGCGCCATGGACGAGACCGAGCGCCGCCGCGACAAGCAGATCGCCCACAACGCCGCCCACGGCATCACGCCGCAGACTATCCACAAGGCGGTCGCCGACATCATGGAAGCTTCTGCCCCCGGTGCCCCGATGCGAGCCCGCGACTTCGCCAAGGTCGCCGACGACATCGCCGAGTACGCCAATCTGAGCCCGGCGCAAATGAGCAGAAAGATCAAGGCGCTTGAAAAGGAAATGTACCGCCACGCCAAGGATCTGGAGTTCGAAAAGGCGGCCGCGATCCGAGATCGGCTGAAGGATCTGAAGGCACGCGGGATTGCCGCCTGACGGCGGCGTCAATGGGCGCACCAGCTCAGTCAAGACCTCGCGCCGCATGCGCCGGCAACCGGCGCCGCCGCCGCCGCGAGCGCTCGCGCATGGGTCGCGGCACACGCAGTGCCGGCATGCGCTGCCCGCGCCGCGGCCGACCGCCGGCGAAAGCGCCGAGCCATTCGTAGCCGGCCGCCATCAGGCCGAGCACGCCGAACAGCCCGCTCAGGAACAGTACCAATGCCAAGGCCTCGGTCAACGCGTTCATCCTGGTCTCCTCCGGGGTCTCCTCCGGGTCTGCGGTGGTATCGGGATCGTGGCACCAACATGCGCCCGGCGGTGACTCAAAACCTGAGTCCGGTTCGGTTTGCCGCTCCGATCGTTCCGACCGCGATCTCGCGCGCGCGGCGGCCGCCATTGGCCGAAGCCCATGCACGTTGATTTGCCGGCGTTTCTCGGACCATCGAAGACAGGCAGCGTCGGCACTGCAGTCCGCGGGGCGGCAAAACCGCATCCGGGTCATTGCAGCACCGGTGATGCTTTCTCTAGACTGCGCGCGCCGGCCTGTGCCCGCCCCGAAGGATTCCCCCGATGTCTGCCCGCTCCCTGCTGAACGATCAGAAAGCCGTCGGCGCACGCTGGCTGAAGCTGTCTGTAGTGCTCGGCCTGCTCAATGGTCTGCTGCTGATCGCGCAGGCCTGGCTGCTGGCCCGAATCATCGATGCCGTCGTCTTCAAGGACGCGGGCCTTGCCGATGTCGCGGTCTGGCTTTGGCTGCTGCTGCCGCTGTTCCTCGTCCGCGCCGGTCTCGCCCGCGGCTCCGAGCAGACCGCCTTCCGCGCCGCGGCCGAAATCAAGCGCCAACTGCGCGGTCGGGTCTACCGCCATATCCAGAAAGCGGGCCCGGGCTGGATGTCCGGTCAGCGCAGCGGCGCCCTGTCGGAGGACCTGACCAAAGGCGTCGAAGGCATCGAGGCCTACTACGCCCGCTTCCTGCCGGCCATGACGCTGACCGCCCTGATCCCGCTCGCGATCCTGCTGGTGGTGCTGCCGATCGACTGGCTCTCCGGACTGGTCATGCTGGTCACCGCGCCGCTGATCCCGCTGTTCATGATCCTGATCGGCACCGGGGTCGAGCGCCTGAACCAGCAGCAATGGAAGACGCTCGCGCGCATGGGCGCCCACTTCCTGGATGTGATCCAGGGCCTGACGACGCTGAAGCTCTTCAACGCGAGCCGCCGCGAGGCGGAGGTCATCGCCCGCATCTCGGATGACTATCGCCGCTCGACCATGGAGGTGCTGCGGGTCGCCTTCCTGTCTTCGGCAGTGTTGGAGTTTTTCGCCACCATCGGCATCGCGATCATCGCCGTGTTCATCGGTTTTCGGCTGTACGACGTTGGCCTGCCGATCCCCGACTTCATGGCGCCGCCGGAGATCAGCTTCTTCACGGGGTTCTTCGTGCTGTTGCTCGCGCCGGAGTTCTACCTGCCGCTGCGCAGCCTCGGCACCCATTACCACGGCCGTATGGAAGCGGTCGCCGCGGCGGAGCGCCTGGTCGCGGTGCTGGACGCGCCGGTGGCGCCGTCCCCCGACGAGCCGGTCGTCCTCAAGCCGGAAGGCCCCATCGGCGTGCGCTTCGACGACGTGCGTTTCAGCTACGAGGCCGGCCGCTCGGCCCTCGCCGGCGCAAGCTTCGACATAGCCCCCGGCGAGCGCGTCGCGTTGGTCGGTCCGAGCGGCGCCGGCAAAACGACGGTCGCAAGCCTGCTGCTCGGGTTCCTTCGGCCCGACGGCGGCAGCATCCTGGTGGACGGCGCGGACCTCGCTCGGCTCGATATCGACGCCTGGCGCCGCAATCTGGCCTGGCTGCCCCAGAGCCCGCGGCTATTCCAGGGCACACTCGGCGACAACATCCGACTGGGCGCGCCGAATGCGCCCCTCGACGCGGTACGCCGGGCCGCGGAACAGGCCCACGCGGCGGAGTTTATCGACCGTCTCCCGTTGGGCTACGACACGCCTGTCGGCGAGCGCGGCGTCGGGCTCTCGGGCGGACAGATCCAGCGCATCGCGCTGGCGCGCGCGTTCCTGCGCGATGCGCGTCTGGTGCTGCTGGACGAGGCCACCGCAAATCTGGACCCGGCCAGCGAGGCGCTGGTGCAGCAGGCCCTGGAT
The DNA here is from genome assembly GCA_021736785.1 of Thiohalocapsa sp. GTDB lineage: Bacteria > Pseudomonadota > Gammaproteobacteria > Chromatiales > Chromatiaceae > Thiohalocapsa. The sequence continues at coordinate 77,325 of JAIPFF010000002.1, forward strand.
AGGCTCGCCGACGGCCGCACCATGCTCGTGATCGCCCACAGGCTCGCGACAGTGCGCTCGGCGGACAGGATCCTGGTGCTCGACGGCGGGCACATCGTCGAGCAGGGCGATCACGCAACGCTGATGCAGCAAGACGGTCCCTACCGGCGCATGGCTCGACTGCTGGAGGTGTCCGCCCCATGAACGACCTGCTGCGCCTCTGGAAGCTGTTTCGGCCTTACCGGGGCTGGATGCTCGCCGGCTTTGCGATCTCGCTCGCCACGTTGATCGCGAACGTCGCGCTGATGGCTGTCTCCGGCTGGTTCATCACCGCGATGGCCATGGCCGGCGCCGCCGGTGTGGCGATGAACTACTTCACGCCGGCGGCGATGATCCGCGGCAGCGCCATCGCCCGCACCGCCGGGCGCTATTTCGAGCGGCTGATTACCCACGAGGCGACCCTGCGCCAGCTCGCGGGCCTGCGCGTTTGGTTCTACCGCAAGCTCGAGCCGTTGGCCCCGGCCCGGCTGCAGCAATACCACAGCGCCGACCTGCTGAGCCGCATCCGCGCCGACGTCGATGCGCTGGACAACCTCTACGTTCGGGTGCTTGTCCCGTCCCTGGTCGCCATCGTCGCCGGCGTCGGTTTCTTCCTCTTCACCGCCCTGTTCGACCTGCGCCTCGCGCTGGTGCTGCTGGCGATGCTGCTGGTGGCGGGGCTGCTGCTGCCCTGGCTTAGCCGCTGGCTGGGGGCAGCCCCCGGACGCCGCCTCGTCGAGGCCGAAGCACAGCTGCGCCAAGTTGCGATCGACGGCACTCAGGGCCTGTCGGAACTGCTCGTCTACGGCGCCGCCGAGGCCCAGGCCGAGCGGATCGACGCGCTGAGCCGAGACCTGATCCGCGAGCAGGACCGCATGAGCCGCATCGCCGGCTTCGCCCAAGGTGCAGTAGGCCTGTGCGCGAACCTGACGCTGTGGGCGTTCTTATGGATCGGTATTCCGCTGGTGGAGTCCGGCGTGCTGCCGCCGCCGCAGCTCGCAATGCTGGCGCTGTTCGCGCTCGCGGCCTTCGAGTCGGTGGCGCCGCTGCCGCTCGCGTTTCAGCAACTGGAGGCGACGCTGACGGCGGCACGCCGGCTGTTCGCCATCGTCGACACCGAGCCCGCCGTCGCCGAGCCCACCGGGCCCGCACCGCAACCGCAAGATAACGGCATCGCGATCCGCGGCCTGCGCTTCGGCTACCCGGGCGCGGACCGACCGGCACTCGACGGCCTCGATCTCGACTTGCCCGAGGGCCGGCGCGTCGCCATCGTCGGCGCCACCGGCTCCGGCAAGAGCACGCTGCTGAACCTGCTGCTGCGCTTCTGGGCACCGGACGCCGGCGAGATGCGCCTCGGCGGCGAGCCGCTGGAAGCCTTTCCCGGCGAGCAGTTGCGTGATCGCATCGCGCTGGTCTCCCAGCACCCGCACCTGTTCGACGCCAGCATCCGCGAGAACCTGCTCATCGCAGCACCCGACGCATCGGTAGGTCTGATCGAGCAGGCCTGCGCAACGGCACAAATCGACAGGTTCATCGCCGATCTGCCCGAGGGCTACGACACCTGGGTCGGCGAGACCGGCGTGCGCGTCTCCGGCGGCCAGGCCCGGCGCATCGCCATCGCCCGGGCGCTGTTGAAGGATGCCCCGATACTGCTGCTCGACGAGCCCACCGAAGGCCTCGACGCCCCCACCGAGCGCGCGCTGATGGACGCCATCCGCCGGTTGATGCAGGGCCGCACCGTGCTGCTGATCACCCACCGCCCGGTGGCGCTGGCCGAAATGGACGAAATCCTGGTGCTAGACCAAGGCCGTGTGATCGAGCGCGGCAGCCACGAGGAACTGCTGCGTGCACAGCATTACCCCCGCCTGCTCGGTCTCGACAACGCTCTCTGACGCCGCGTCGCGGACGCACCGCGCATGCCCGGCGACGATCGGGGCCAAGGCGGCTCGACCAACTACTGATGGCGCTCGCCGATGCCCGGCGCGTAATGCGCCGGGCGCCTGTCTGATGCCGGCCCCGCGGCCGGCAACAATAGCGGGGTCTTTGTTCGGCAGGGGCTCGGGGCCGGCTCATTCGGCCCCGGCCCGCACTCGTCCGCGGCCGGCAAGCCACCCGCCCGCAGGCGCCTTGCTTGCCTGCGGCCGCTGAGCGCGCTCAGACGCTCAGCCAGCCGGTGGATTGATTCTGCTCGGCCACCAGCAGTTCCGGCGCCAGATCGGAGGCAACACCGCGGACTGCCGCGAGCGCCAGATCGGGCCGGTTGTTCTTCGCGCTTATATGGGAGATGACCAGGCGCCGCAGGCCGCGGTGGTGCACGGCGTCCAGCAATTCGGCGGCCTGGGCATTGTTCAAGTGGCCGAACGCGCCGCCGACACGCCGCTGCAGGCTCACGGGATAGGGCCCGTCGCGCAGCATCTGCGGATCGTGGTTCGCCTCGAGCATCAGCGCGTCGCACTCCTTCAGCGCTTCGCGCATGCGCGCCGTGACGGTGCCGGCGTCGGTCAGCACACCCAGACGACGGCCCTCGCCTTCTATGACGAACTGGCAGGGCTCGCGGGCATCATGGGGGACGGGAATCGGGCGTAGCCTCAGCGCGCCGATGCGAAAGCCGCTGCCGTGGCCGGCAAAAAGGCGCAGCCGCGCCGCGTCGGGAGTTCCGGCGCCCTTCCAGGTGCCGGGCGAAGTCCAGACCTCTGCACCGTGGCAAGCCGCAAAGCGGGCAACACCGCCGACGTGGTCGCCGTGCTCGTGGGTGACGACAACCGCGGCAATGCTGGCGGCCTCGACGCCGAGATCCGCCAGGCGCCGCTCTGTCTCGCGCAGCCCGAAACCACAATCGAGCAACACCCGCGTGCCGTCGGTCTCGATCAGCGTCGCATTGCCGCGACTCCCGCTACCGAGCACGGCGAAGCGCATGCGCGCTTAGCGCAGCTGCTCGTGTAAGAGGCCGAGGATGCGCTCGGCGGTGTCCGAGCTGTCCTGCTGGCCACCGGCGTCCAGCACGCTGACGCGGGTCTCGTTGCCGGCGTCGGTGAGTTTGACTTGGTACTGGCGCACCGTATCGCCCTTGTCGCCGTCGTTCCAGAAGGCGAGCCGCGATGCCAGGCCTTTCTTCCGACCGCTATCCCGACCGGGGTCGTCGTAACGAACGAAGAAGATACCCTCAGCGCGATTGCGGTCCTCGACGGCGAAGCCGGTGCGGTCTAGCGCAAGGCCGGTCTGCCGCCAGGCTTGGCGGTATTCCTCGGGAATCACCAACTGACTGCCGGCGCCGGAGCCGACCAACCGCGCACCGCCGCCCGCGGACGCGGCCCCGCTGCTGCCGCCGCCTTGGGCCAGCATGCGGTCCGCGCTACTGTCGGACACGCCCAAGTAGAGCATCATCCGCCGCAGCATGGCGGCTTCCTTCTCGGGATCGCTCGGCGCGGGCTCCCACACGGTCCGCGAGTCCTCTCCCAGCGTGTTCTTCACGAAGCGCTCTTCCATGGCACGGTGGGTCAGATAGACCTCGGTGGTGCTGCGCTGCGGTCCGGCGTCGACGCGCACCCGATACTGATCGCGGATCGAGGTGGCATAGAGGCCATCCACCACCTTGCGCAGTTGGCGCGTGACGAAGTCATTGCGCACTTCGGCACGATTTTCCAGCCAGTCCGTCTTCATGACGCCCACCGACGGTTCCTGCTCGACCAGCAGAATGCCCTGCTCGCGCCAGAACGAAACGATACGCGGCCAAACATTCTGCGGCGGCGCCTCGATCTCGAGCCAGCGCCGATCGCCGGAGCGCTCCAGCGTGACACCGGCCACCTCGGGCAGCACGTCGCCGCTGGTGGCGATTTGGCGCCGGGCCGTGCGCTCGCCGGCGAACTCCGAGAACGTGGTGCTGCCGCTCGGAGGCGGAATGTCCAACGCGTCGTCGAAGGTCGCTCCGGCCAGATCGGGCGGAAGCTCCAGGTTCTCCGAGGCCTCGCGCTGCTTCTTGTACTCCAGAGTTTGATCGGGCAGAACATTGTCCAGCGCCCCGGAGCCGCCGCAGGCCGAGAGCATCGGCAGCAGCAAGATCGCCGTCAGTGGGTGAATCTTCAGGATCATAGGATTTTCATCTCGCACGGCGCCAGCCGCGGTGGCGCCGGCGGTCGACGTGCTTGTTTTCGAACCGTGGCGCTGTTCGCCGCGCTATCTGTATCGGGTGGATAGATCGCGACGCGGGCCGTCGGCGTCGACCCGGGCCAGGCTCAGATCGCCTGCGCGTCCTTCATGGCTTGCCGCACCGGCGCGTGAAACTCCTCCGCAAGCCAGGTCAGCGGCAGACGGATACCGCGTCGGGCCAAGCCCATCTCGTACATGGCCCATTTTACAGGTATTGGATTGGACTCGAGAAACAACGTGCGATGCAGGCCGCGCAAGGGACTGTCGAGGGCCGTCGCAAGCTCCCGATCCCCGGCCAGCGCCGCCGCGCACATGGCCGCCATTTGCCGGGGGGCCACGTTACTGGTGACCGAGATGACACCGTCGCCGCCGCGCAGCATGAATTCGCAGCCGGTGGCGTCGTCGCCGCTGTAGAGCGCAAACTCCGCGCCGCAGAGCGTGCGCAGCCGCTCGACGCGCTCCAGATCGCCGGTGGCCTCCTTGATCCCGATAATGTTCGGCGTTTCGGCCAGCACCGCTGCCGTTTCCGGCTTCATGTCGCAGGCCGTACGGCCGGGCACATTGTAGAGAATCTGAGGGATCTCGACCGCCTCGGCGATCGCCCGATGATGGGCAATCAGACCTGCCTGCGTCGGCTTGTTGTAGTACGGGGTCACGAGCAGCGCCGCGTCCGCGCCCGCGTCCCGGGCGCATCGGGTCAGTCGGATGGCCTCGGTGGTGGAATTGGCGCCGGTGCCGCCGATCACGGGCAGCCGCCCGGCGGCGAGCTCGACGGTGCGCGCGATGGCTGCGCAGTGCTCGTCTTCGTCGAGCGTCGCGGACTCGCCGGTGGTCCCGACGGCCACGATCGCCGCGGTGCCGGCATCGACGTGGAAATCGATCAGCCGCGCGAGGGCATCATCGTCGACCCCGCCGTCCTCGTTCATCGGCGTGATCAACGCGACGATGCTGCCTTTGAACATGCCGTTTTCCCCGCTGCCGCTAAAGCTTAATTGGCGGATGGTAGCGTGCGCGCTTCGACGCTGACAAGACCGCGCCCGGCGTATGCATGCGCCGACCCGTCGGGCGCAGGCGGCTGATTGGCCCGATCGGGTCCATGCTATACACTCACGCCTGACGCATTCGAAGCGAGTTTGCCCAGTCCAGTATGATGAGTACGCAGAAGACTTTCCTCGTCATCTCCGCCCTCGGAGAAGACCACCCCGGACTCGTGAACGACCTGTCCAGAGCCATCCTCGAGCAGGGCTGTAATATCGAGGACAGCCGCATGGCCGTGCTCGGCGGCGAGTTCGCGGCCATGCTGCTCGTCGAAGGCAAATGGAACACGCTGGCCAAGGTCGAGAACGTACTGCCGGAGTTGGAACGATCCCTCGGCATGACCATCATCAGCAAGCGCACCGGGGAGCGCGCGCGCAGCACCGACAAATTGCCCTACGGGGTGGACGTCGTCGCCATGGATCATCCCGGCATCGTCAACAACTTGGCCGGCTTCTTCGCGGAGCGCAATATCAATATCGAAGACATGGCGACCACGACCTATGCCGCGGCGCACACCGGCACGCCGATGTTCTCGGTGCACATGACCGTCGGCATCCCTGCGTCCACGCACATCGCCACGCTACGCGAAGAGTTCATGGATTACTGCGACGGCCTCAATCTCGATGCCGTCCTGGAACCGCTGAAGGCCTGACCCACCCGCCGCGGCGCCGTCCCCGAGCGCACCTTCCGTCAACCTCGCGGCCGCGCCCGCCGGCTGCTCCGACATACAGGATCCACCATGGCAGTTGCAATCGGCGAAACCGTTCCGGACATCGAGCTCCCGGCCACCGGCGACAAGCAAGTGAAGCTTTCCGACTTCCGCGGCAAGCGGCTGGTGCTCTATTTCTACCCGAAGGCCAGCACACCGGGCTGCACCCAGGAAGGACTCGATTTCAGCGCCGCCGCCGCCGACTTCGAGTCGGCCAACACGGCCATCCTCGGCGCCTCGCGCGACGGCATCAAGGCGCAGGAAAACTTCAAGACCAAACAAGGCTTCACGTTCGATCTGTTGTCGGACAAGGACGAAGTCCTGTGCAAAGCCTTCGACGTGATCAAGCTGAAAAAGATGTACGGAAAGGAATCCCTCGGCGTCGAGCGCAGCACCTTCCTGATCGACGAGCAAGGCACACTTCGCCGGGAATGGCGCGGCGTCAAGGTCAAGGGTCACGTCGACGAGGTCCTCGCCGCCGTGCGCTCGCTCGGCTAAGCCGGGGCCACCCCCCGGAGCACGTTCATCCGCCGAGGGCGGTGCCGCGAACACCGGCGCCGCCCGGTCGGTTCTGCGCGCTCGCCCATCGCCCTTCAAACGATTCCGCTGATGCGTCGTCCGCCGAAACCATGATCAAACGCGAAAACGATAAGCGCTGCCTGTTCGTGCTCGATACCAACGTGCTGATGCACGACCCGACCGCGATTTTCCGCTTCAAGGAGCACGACATCTTCGTCCCGATGGTGGTGCTGGAGGAGCTCGACGCCGGCAAGAAAGGCATGTCCGAGGTCGCGCGCAACGTGCGCCAGGTCAGCCGGTTTCTCGACCAGCTGATGGCCGATGCGGACAAGCAGGAGATCGACGCTGGCCTGCCGGTGCATCCACTGACGGAGCACGGTCGCGGCTTGGCCGAATCGCCCAGCGGACGGCTGTTCTTCCAGACCGAGCTTCTGGCGCACAGCATCGCGGAGTCCTTGCCGGGCTCAACCGCCGACAACGATATTCTCGCCACCGCACAGGCGTTGCAGCAACGCGAGCGCAGCCGCCAGGTCGTGATCGTCTCCAAAGACATCAATCTGCGCATTAAGGCCGCGGTACTCGGGATCCCCGCCGAAGACTACTCCAACGATCAGGTCCTCGAGGACGCCGACCTGCTCTACACCGGCATGAGCGCGCTCGCGGAGGACTTCTGGGAGCATCACGCCAAGGAGATGGACGCCTGGAAGGAAGAAGGGCGCACCTATTACCGGATCAACGGACCGGATGTCGCCGACTGGTATCCCAACCAGTGCCTGTACATCGACAACGACGACGCCTTCGAGGCCATCGTGCGCGAGAAACGCGGCGAGACCGAGGCGGTGATCGAGTTGGTCGACGACTACCGCATTCAACGCCACAACGTGTGGGGCATCAGCGCACGTAATCGGGAGCAGAATTTCGCGCTCAACATGCTGATGGATCCCGAGCTCGACTTCGTCACGCTGCTCGGTACCGCCGGAACCGGCAAGACCCTGCTGGCGCTGGCGGCGGGCTTGGCACAGGTGCTCGATCGCGCCATCTACCGCGAAATCATCATGACGCGGGTGACGGTGCCGGTGGGCGAAGATATCGGCTTTTTGCCAGGTACGGAAGAAGAGAAGATGACGCCCTGGATGGGCGCGCTGATGGATAACCTGGAGGTGCTGACCCAGACCGAGGGCGGCGACTGGGGCCGCGCGGCCACCAACGATCTGCTGCGCAACCGCATCCGCATCTCCTCGCTGAACTTCATGCGCGGGCGCACGTTCCTCGGCAAGTACATCATTCTCGACGAGGCGCAAAACCTGACCGCCAAGCAAATGAAGACATTGATCACCCGAGCCGGTCCGGGTACCAAGATCGTCTGCCTCGGCAATATCGCCCAGATCGACACACCGTATCTGACGGAGACAACATCGGGACTGACCTACGTCGTCGACCGCTTCAAGCAGTGGCAGCACGGCGGTCACGTCACACTCATGCGCGGCGAGCGGTCCCGACTGGCCGACTTCGCCTCCGAGGAGCTTTGAGCCTCCGGCGACCCTGGCATCCGCACGGCGTCGGCGCGCTGCAGAGATAACCACCACCTGAAGGAGAAATAACGATGACGCGCTCACTCACCGCTCTGATTCCGACCGTAGCCCTCGTGCTCGGCCTGGCCACCGGCATGGCCTCGGCGGACGAGAAGATGAAGGTCGTCTACCACGTCTCGGACGAAGACAAGGTCAGCTTCGCGCTGAACAACATTCAGAATCACATCGACGGTGCCGGCGGCCCGGAGAATGTGGAGATCGTGCTCGTCTCCCACGGCCCCGCGGTAAAGCGCTTCGTCGATATCGAAGCCGTCGACCGGGTTCGCACCGGTGTCGCGAAACTGCAGGAGCAAGGCGTCACGCTCGAGGCATGCCGAAACACTCTGACGGCACTGAATGTCGACGCGGACGAGTTGCTGCCGGACTTCGTCATTGCCGAGCAGGGCGGCGTCGTTCGTATCGCCGAGCTGCAATCCCGGGGTTATGTCTACATCCGGCCTTGACAAAGGCTCCCTGCGCGCCGCGGTCGAGGCGTTCGCCCGCGAGCGCCTCGGCTGCAACTGTCCGGATAGCGTATTCGCGCACATCCTCGTCGAGGACGCCGGCTCCGGCGTCTGGCGCATCGACATCGGCGGACGGCTGCTGATCGACCTGGCCCTCGGCCGCAACGCGGCATCGGCGCACTGGGTGTATGAGCGTCTCGCGGCGGGTCTCGCCGATCGCGATCGCCGCGGCATGAACCGCTACCGCCTCGTGCTGGGCGCCGACGAGGCCGACCAGGCATGGCACGCCGCTTGCGCCGAAGGCGCCCCGAGCGCGCTTGCCCGCTTCGCCGATGATCGTATCCATTTGCATTGTCTGCCGCGCGCCGACGTCGAGGCCCTGCAGGCCGTGTGTCGCTCGGCACTGCGCGAGGCCCATGGACAGCTGACGGCTGACGGCTGACGGCTGACGGCTTGGACAGTGACACCTAGGGGCGGGTAATTCCACCGACCGCGCGGACCTGCCCCGTGCGACAATCCGCCGGCGCGCCGAGACCGGCTTCTGTCCCCGCTTAGACAATAAGGCTCCACGCTGATGGCTGAACAATCCCAACGCAAGCTCGGCCCCGTCGTGCTCGCGCCGAACGTGCTGCCGCGCCATGGCGTCGCGTTCATGGGCGCGGCCTTTCTGTCCATCGGCTTGATGACTTTCATCGCCATCGGACAGACCTACATTCTCAACGAGCACCTGCGCATCCCCGAATCGCAGCAGGGCGCTATCAGCGGCAATCTGGTCTTCTGGACCGAGATCGTCACGCTGCTTTTCTTCATGCCGGCGGGCATCCTCATCGACCGTATCAGCAGACGCTCCATCTATGCGGTGGGCTTCTTGCTGCTCGCGGCCACCTACATTCTCTATCCGCTGGCGGAGTCGGTCGGCGATCTCTACCTCTATCGCTTCATTTACGGTTTGGGCGTCGTTGCCGTCGCCGGCGCCTTGTCCACGGTGCTGGTGGATTATCCTGCCGAGCAGTCCCGCGGCAAGCTCGTGGCCATGGTCGGCGTGCTCAGCGGCCTAGGCATCGTCTTCACCAACCAGGGCTTCGGGGCGCTGCCGGAGATCCTGATCGGAAACGGCTTCAGCGGCGAGGAGGCCGGCCGCACCACCCACTTCATCGTCGCCGCACTCTGCGTGGCCGCGGCGGTGCTGGTGGGGCTCGGGCTGAAGGCGGGCATCCCGATCCGTCGCGAAGAGCGCCCGTCGGTGCGCCAGCTCTTCATCAGCGGCTTCTCCCAGGCCCGCAATCCGCGCATCGCTTTGGCCTACTCCGCCGCCTTCATCGCCCGCGGCGATCAGTCCGTGAATGCGACGTTTCTGATTCTCTGGGGCACCCTGGCCGGCAAAGCCGCGGGCATGGACTCCGCGGAAGCGGTGATGAACGGCACGCTGATCTTCGTGATCGCGCAGATCTCCGCATTGGTCTGGGCACCGATCCTGGGCCCTCTGCTGGATCGGATCGACCGCGTCACCGCGTTGGCCATTTGCATGGTCCTGGCCGCGATCGGCAACCTGTCGCTGGTGCTGCTCGATGATCCGCTGGCCGACATCGGAATCGTCTTCTTCATTCTGCTGGGCATCGGGCAGATCAGTGTCTTTCTCGGCGCGCAGTCGCTGATTGGTCAGGAGGCGCCGCACAACAAGCGCGGATCGGTGCTCGGCGCATTCAATATCTCCGGCGCCGTCGGCATCTTGCTGATCACTTCCACCGGCGGAAGGCTGTTCGACGCCATCGATCCGCGAGCGCCCTTCGTCGTGGTCGGCGTCATCAACGTATTGCTGTTCTTCGCCAGCCTCTACGTCCGCCTGAAGGCCTCCCCGCCCCCGGACTCCGCCGGGCGCGCCGACGCGGAGCGGCTGCTCGCCCCCTGACCGGCTCGGCTGCCCGGTTGCCGGCAGCCCGCCGTCGGCGTGCAAAATTGTCCTCAGCGCGGATCGACGCGACCCGCGTCACGTTTCGGTTCGATTCAGGTTGCTATCTTCGAAACATCGCCAGGTGAAACGGCGATGTTTACGCGGAGCATGGAGGCTCCGCCGTTTTCGGCGCCGAAGGGCGCCCATGCGGCGCCGGCGCAAGTAACCGAGTCGAATGCCACGGCGCAGCCTACGGCGACGTCACCGCGGTTTTCGCAGTCAATCGCGATAAGCCGGGCCTTACAGGCCCGCAGAGCGCCAAGGCCCTGTGCGGGCTCGCCCGGCAGCGGATGGGCCGACGGCATCCAGCGGATAACAGTGGGCTCGGCCGTCTATGCCGCCAACGACAACTTCGAAGACGACCTCCGATGCAGGCTTCCGCCAAGTCGCGGATGCCTCTGTCCGGAGGATCCGGCGGAGCCGGTCCTCGAGCGAAGGCAATCGGTGCCGGGGGATTCGGCGGGCGTGCTCGGGCTTTACGCTGATCGAGCTGATGATCGTCGTCGCCATCGTCGGCGTCCTTGCGGCGGTGGCAATTCCCGCTTACCAGAATTACACCCTGCGCGCGGAGTCGGTGGACGGCTATCTGCAGTTCGCTGCACTGAAACCGCGGATCGGTGAGTTCTACTACGCGAAGGGCCGGCTGCCGGCGGATTTCGTCGAGCTCGGGCTGCCGAAGGCTACCGGCACGGCCTACGGGGGCGACAGCGCAACGTTCGACGAGGCGTTCGGATACCGCAGCGAGGTCTGGAAGAGTGTCGAATATCAGCCGAAGGCTACGAACCGCTTCGTGTTCGTACTGCGGTCATGGCAGACGCCCGACATCGGCCTGCATTTCCAGATCAAGACCGACGGCGGCATGGTGCGCTTTCGCTGCACGATCAACGGCAATACGACCCGCGCCTCGTTTGTTCCCGCGCAATGCCGCGACGGCGTAGTGACCGAATGGGTCTGGTGAGCAGCCCGCACGGGTGAGCGGCCCGTGCGGGCAAGCGGCCTATACGGATGCGCGGGCCGGCACGGCATAGGACGCAAGGCAGAGAATGCGGCGGTTCGAAATCGCCGAAAGACGGCAGACGAGTCGCTGCCGTAAACCGTCTCGGGCCCCGGCCGTCGCCGCGCCCGACACGTCCGCGGGCAAGGAGCGCCGTTCATCCGCGTCCGCCGGCTCCTGCAGTCGTGCGACGCTTACGTCGGGTGTGATCTTGGCCAAGCGATCCGAGTGCGGCTTTACATTGATCGAGCTGATGATCGTCGTCGCCATCATCGGCGTGCTGGCGGCCGTTGCAATCCCCTCTTATCTCGATCTCACGGTCCGCGTGAAAGTCGCCGAAGGCATCCAGTACCTGTCGCCCTACAAGGCGGAAATCGCCGAGTACGTCTATGAAGCGAACGGTCGCCTGCCGGACAAGGATCAGAACTACGTCAGCGGCGGTACCGGCGTCGTCGAGAAGGTCAAATGGTCATTCAGACGCGAAGCCATCGAGCTCTGGTTCGGCGCGGAGGCCGGCGGCGAATTGCACGGGCGCATTCTGTGGCTCAAGCCGACCGTTCTGGCCAACGGCACCATCACCTGGAAATGCATCGGACATTCGGGCGCGGGGGGCGCGGGATGGCAGATGCCGCAGCGCTACCTGCCCTCGAGTTGCCGTGACTGAAGCCTTGGGCCTTCCTCCAGGGCTCGCCCGGGCCGGGTCGGCCGGCGTGTGGCCGGGCGGTTCGGATCGGTCAGCTGCCCGAGCGCTTGCACGAGCAGGCGCGAGCGCGCACGCACCGCTCCCGGCTCAGGCCTCGTCGTCGGCCAGTCCATAGCGCGCAAGCTTGGCGCGCAGCCCCACCCTGGAGAGTCCGAGCGCTTCGGCCGCACGCGTCTTGTTGCCGCCGTGGCGGGCCAGTGTGTCGCGCAGCAATGCAGCCTCAATGGACGCGACCCGCTGCTTCAGCGTGCCTTCGCTTGTCGCGCCCCCGGCTGCAGCGGCAGCAGGCGCTGTACCGACGATGTGCGCGGCCAGCATCGGCGCGTCGATGACCTCGCCCGCGCTCATGACCAGCACGCGCTGGATTTCGTTTTGAAGCTCGCGGACGTTGCCCGGCCAGCCGTAGCCCCGCAGACACTCCAGCGCCGCCGGGGTGAAACTGCGCGCCGGCAGCTCGAATGCGGCCAGCGTCTGCTCCAGCAACCGTTGTGCGATGGGCCCAATATCCACCGGGCGCTCGCGCAGCGCGGGCAGATGGAGCCGGATACCGGCGAGGCGGTAGAACAGATCGGGGCGGAGGCGGCCGGCGGCCATCTCCTGCTCGGGATCACGGTTGGTCGCGGCAACCACCCGCACGTCGATACGCCGGCGCTGGCTACTGCCGAGCGGGCGCACCTCGCGCTCCTGCAGCACCCGCAGCAGCTTTACTTGGAAAGCCGGCGAAACGTCGCCGATCTCGTCGAGAAAAATCGTGCCGCCGTCGGCCTGCTCGAACAGCCCGACGCGGTCGCCGACCGCGCCGGTAAAGGCGCCCTTGCGGTGGCCGAAGAGCTCGCTCTCGAGTAACTGGTCCGGCAGCGCGCCGCAATTCTCGGCGACGAACGGCTGATCGGCGCGCGGGCTGTTGTAGTGCAGCGCACGGGCGAACAGCTCCTTGCCGGTGCCGGACTCACCGGTCAGCAGGACCGGGATATCGTAGGGTGCCGCAAGTGCCACCTGCTCGCAGACACGATCGAGCGGGCTGCCCGGGGCGCGCACGATCGCATCGAGCCGCAAGCTCTGCTTCAGCGCAGCGCGCCTCTGTTCGGTGCGCTGCGCCAGGGTCGCCGAGGTCAACCTGTTCTCGAGGGCCAGCCGGTCGTTCTCGCGCTGCAGCGCAAACAGCCGACAGGCATTGCCGACGGTGAGCAACAGATTGTCGGGGTGCCAGGGCTTGGTAATGTACTGATAGATGCCGGCCCGATTGACGCCGTCGATGATGTCTTCGGCGTCCGTATAGCCGGAGATGATGATGCGTACGACATCGGGCCAGCGCTCGCGCACCGAGGCCAACAGTTCGACACCGGTGGTCACCGGCATACGCTGATCGGAGACGACCACCTGCACCCACTCGTCGGCCAGGACGCGCTGCGCGGCTTCGGCATCCACCGCCGTGCGGACATCGAACTGCTCGTCGAGAATGCGCTCCATGGTCTGCAGCGACTGCACCTCGTCATCCACCAGCAAGACGATCGGGCGGGTCTGGGTCATCGCGGTTCGGACGCCTGCGGGGCACAACGGAGCCCGCAGCATAGCGCGCGCTGCGCGCCGCGGGCCAGCTTGAGCCCGGACACTTGCGGACGAGCTCCGCCGCCGCGCACGGCACGGGCGATCGGTGCAGGGGAATCCGCGCACGGGGGGTAACCAGCGGCGTACGCCGCGGCCGAGAGACGCGCAACACCGGCGCGGGCGCCGCCGGCCTCGCGGATCGTCGTCGGGAGCGCGCCGAATGGAGGCCGTGGCGGCTCAGCGCCGCCGAGCAAATTGACCGCGCAGCAGATCGCGCCGGCTGATGCCGGGACCGGCATCGACAGCTGCAGGCTCGGGCGCCGGCGGCGCGGGATCGAGCAATTCGCTCATCACCGCCCGCGCAGTGGCGACGGCACCGGCTTGGTCGAGGAAATCGTTCATCGGCGAGAACAGCGAGCATGCGCCGAAGGGTCCGATATCGTCTTCGAAGGAGGCGATGAAACCGAATCGGCCCGCCGGCAGCGAAAGGGTGAGCTCGGTGCCCGTGCTGCCGGGGACATGTCGGGACTCGGGTCCCGGCACCAGTATCAAGTTCATGCACCAGGGCGTAATCAGTACGCCGAGCCAGTCGCCGCGCCAGGCGCGGGCACCGACGACCTCGACCGACAGATCCGGATGCAAGATCGGCAGGCCTTGCATGCGCTCGCGCTCGATGCGCGCGAACACCTCCGTAAGGCAGCGCGCAACGGCATCCACGTCCAGGGCTGCCGCCGACGGCGGGCCGGACTTCGAAGGCGTATCGTGGTCGGTCATCTGCGCGCCGCCGCGACAGGGCGCAGGCGGACTCGGATGATGCCGACAGCCCTGCCCCGATGCGGATCACAGTCCGCAATCGCGGCGCAGGTACCCGGGCTTGAACGAATCATTTCCGAGATCTTGCGCCGGTGACGGGCTTGTCGGCGCAGCGCCGACGGGGAGCGCCGTTGCTCAGTGACCGGCAGGATCAATGACCAGGAAATGGTCTTTGTCGGCATCGCAGTTGGGACAACGCCAATCATCCGGTAGCTCGGTAAACGGTGTGCCGGGCGGCACTTGGCCCTGGTCGTCACCGATTTCGGGATCGTAGACGTGCCAGCAAATGCGGCATTCCATCAATGCCGGCCCGTCGCCGACAGCCGAGTCCGAAGCCGCTTCCCGGCTCGACTCAGTGCCGGATCGGTCAACGCCGTGCCGCGCCATCTCCGGGCCGTGGCTCAAAGTGCGCCGAGAATCTCGGCCAGGCGCTCGGCACTATCGGCGATGTCTTCTTGCGCGGCCAGCGCAGCTTCCGGTACTTCGGTGATCTCGAGCGTGTCCAGAATCAACCGGTCGTCGGAGTTGAAGTGGCGTACCCACCAGACATTGCGCAACCTGGTCGAGGTGATACGGCAGTTTCCGTAGCCCCGCGACAGCAGCGTGACGGGGCCGATATCGAGCATCTCGTCGAGAAATGCCAGATCCTGCTCGGTCTGCGGCAGCAGCGTGAGGTTGATGACATGCGCGGAAGAGACTTTACCGGCATTGAAGGCCGCCGCACGCTCGTTTAGCTCGGCAAGGACGCCGGGCGCATTCATGATGCCATCCGGCAAAACAGCGGGCACCTCGATCGCATCGAGTGCGTCCGTGAAAGCGCCGAAACGCACGATCCCGGGCACGTCGGCGATCTCCAGCACATCGCGCAGCACGCGACCGTCTGCGCTTTCCGAACGCACGCGCCAAACGCCGGCTAGCCGCGTTTCCTGGGCACTGACGGGCTCGGATCCCTGCTGCTGTACCGACACTTCGCCTTCGCCCAGTGTCTCTTCCACCAAGCGGCGGCTGGACGGATCGAGCATCTGCAGATCAATCACCTGGGGCAACGCGCCGATGCGGTAACCGGTCAGCAGCACATAGAGCGATTCCAGCAGCGACACCGCCGGCGTTGCGGCGGACAGAAGCTCGGGCTCGGGCAGCGCGGGCGGCTCGTAGGTGCGCATCGCCGAGGGCATTTGAAGGTAGTGAAGCTCGCTGCCGTCTGCTTCACCGGGCTGTGTTCCGGCTCCGACCAAGCCGCCGCGAAGCGGAATCGGTACGGCAGTCGATTTATTTGTCATCTTAATGTGTTCTCCCCGTACTCTGCCAGCCGGCATCGACACTGACGCCGATACCGGGCGGTCGCGACGGCTCCGTGCTCAGCAGCCGCTCGATTTCCGCCAAATAGTCCGACCAAAAGCGCACCCGTGTGATGGCGCCGATATAGGCCCCGCCGCGCAACATGACCAGCGCGGGCCAGCGCGTGAAGCCGAACCGGGCGCGCATCGCCTGCTCGGAATCGGGCTCGACCACCGCCGCGGCGAAACGCCCGTCGAACGCCTTCATGAGCTCGGGCAGGATGACGGCGACATCCAGGGCCTCGGGATATTTGACCGGATCGCCGGCCAGAAACAGCAGCGTATGACGGTCGGGGGCGACGAGCTCGTCCACCCCCTGCTCCGACACCAGCGGCAATCCGTGACGCTCGGTCAGTGCTTCGATCAACGGTACAGTCATGGAACCAACCTTTTATGTTTGAGCGCCCTGTCACGGTTCGGTGCACAGCGGGCGGCTTGTCTCAGTTTAGATCCTGACGCCGAATGCCACAGCATTACTATTCCGAGAAAGATCGATGCGTCTTAAGGTAATCCGGTAGTTCGGGCTCGCGGCCGATGAGATCCGCGAACAAGTGATCCACCGGCTCCCCGTGCGCAACCGCGCGCAGTGCCGCCAGCGCATCGCGAGTGCGCAGCGCCGTTGTCTCGTCCACCACATCGCGCGCGGCACCGAGAAAGACCAGCACCCAGCTGCCGGGCGGCTGCGCGCCGACGAGACGCATATCCACCCGCTCGCGGCGGCCGTCGTCATCGCACCAGGCCCATACGCCCTCGGGCTCGATCACCTGCATCGGGTTTGCGATACACATCAGTCCGCTCCCGCGGCCGCGGGTATTCGCGACAGCACCCGAGCGTCGCCGACGCGGCAAGCCTGCTCCGGCGCCGGGCGGCCGAGCTCGTAGGCGGTGATCCCGAGGGCCGGATGCGGCAGATTGACGCCCTGCGCCGCGACACGGTCCAGCGGCGAAGGCGTGATGCCGAAATCCCTCAGGTACTCGAACGCGATGGCGATGGCGGGACCGATGCGCCCGCGGATCTCCGGCCTCAGACTGCCGCCGAAGTCTTCCAGCGCCAGCGGCTGGACCCCGATCAGCAGCAAATGCGCCGGATAGCCGCCGAGCAGTTCTGCGAGCGCCAGCACTTCCTGGAATCCGGTCTGGTGCAGGCTCATCTTCTTCGCGCCCATGAACTTGGGCACCGCGTCGCCCTCGACGCGCTTCAGCGTGCCCGGCGCAAGGCCGTAGTCGACGGCGTCGAAGACCACCAGCACGTCGGCCTCGCGCACCTGGTCGACCAGGTAGATGCCCTGGGTGCCGCCGTCGAGGAGCGTGACATTCGGCGGAAAGCGCCAGCCGGCGGCCAGCGCTTCGACGCAGCGCACGCCGAAGCCCTCGTCCGCCCAGAGCAGATTGCCGATACCGAGGATCAAAACCTTGGGAGGACTGCTCATGGCCGGTCGTCCTTGAACATCCGCCAGCCGCTGATCATGGTGCTGATCAGGCTTTGGCGGGACATGACATCCTCGCGGATGGCCGTATACACATGCAGCATCACGAAGACGACGATCACCCACATGCCCCAGTGGTGCCAGATGCGCACGTCCTGGCTCTGGCCCACGAAAGGGATCACCCAGCCGAACAGCTGATCCTGCCAACTGCCGAGACCGGTCTGCTCCGAATACAACGCAAAGCCCGTCACCAGCATCACCAGTCCGCCGACGGTGATGATGACGACCATGAAGAGATGCGCCAACGGGTTGTGGCCATAGTACTTGCGGGGCTCCGGCTCCAGGAACGCGTACCAGCGCACCTCGTGCCAGAGCTCGCGCCAGAACGAGCGGCGCCAAAACGGCAGCGTGAATAGCTGATGGGAGTAACTGTTTCCGGCAAAGGCCCAATACAGCCGAAATAGAAAACCAACCGCGAAAATGTAGGCGGCCGCGAAATGGAAGAAGCGGATATACCCCATCAGAAAATGATCGCTCGCCTCCCCCGGCATCGATGGCGGCGGATTGGCGATGAACCAGCCTGTAATCGCCAGGATCGTAATCGACAACGCATTGACCCAGTGCCAGACGCGCAGCGGCGCCTGGTAGACGTAAACCGCCGTGCGGCGCGTGGTCGGCACGCCGCGGCGGCGCTGCTCGCGCTGCAGTTCTTCGGTGGTGGTGCTCATGGTCTGGATGCCTTTTTCGGTGTCGCGGGCCGCGTCGGAATGAAGCCCGCCAATGAACGCCAATGAACGCGATCGAGGTGTTTGCGTCGGCTCGCGCGCGCTGCATGGCCGATCCGTCGTCGACGGCACCGGCCAGCTGCGGCGAGCCGCCCTAGCGCACCTTTACCCGCGTCAGCTCCTCTCCGTCCGGGCTCATGACATGGGTCGAGCAAGCCAGGCAGGGGTCGAAACTGTGCAGCGTTCGCAGGATCTCCAGCGGCTCGTCGGCCTTGGCCACGGGGGTGTTCAGCAGCGCGGCCTCGAAGGCGCCGATGTTGCCGGCAGGGTCCCGCGGAGAGCCGTTCCAGGTGGTCGGCACCACGGCCTGGTAGTTGTCGATCCGACCCTTCTCGATGACGATCCAGTGCCCCAGCGCGCCGCGGGGGGCCTCGCTGGTGCCGACCCCCTTGGCCCGTTTGGGCCAGGTGCGCGGCTCCCATTTGTCGATGTTCGCGGTCGCCGTATCGCCGGCCTTGATGTTGGCCATCAGCTTGTCCTGGAAGTAGCGCATCTTGTGCGCGGCCCAGGAGGCCTCCAGGCCGCGGGCGGCAGTGCGCCCCAGCGTCGAGAACAGCGCGGGCAGCGGCAGATCCAGGTCGGTCAGCAGTTTGTCGACCGGCTCCTTGAACTCCGGATTACCCTGGGCGTAGCCGATGATGTAGCGCGCCAGCGGGCCCACCTCCATCGCATGGCCGCGCCAGCGCGGGGCCTTGATCCAGGAGTACTTGGCACCCTCGTCCACCGCCTCGATGCGCGTCGACGTCCCCTTCGCGTTGGGGCCGAGCACGTAGTTGGGCTCGGTGACGCCGTCCCAGGGATGCAGGCCCTTGGTTTCGTCGTCGTAGCGGAACCAGGCGTGGTCGACGAACTCCTGGATCTGCTCCGGGTCGCGCAGGTCCACCTCGTGGATCTTCGACAGGTCGCCGTTGATGATGGCGCCGCGGGGCAGCATCAGGTTGGCGGCGGAGTTGTCGTTGGCATGATCCGGAATATCGCCGTAGGACAGCACCGACGTGCTGCTGAGTCCGCCGCCGTAGTTCCAGTCCTTGTAGAACGACGCGATGGCGAGCAGATCCGGGATATAGACCCGGTCGATGAACTCGATGGTCCGGTCGATGATGGACGAGACCAGGTTCAGCCGCTCCATGTTCACCGCGCCCACCGCGCCGACGCCGTCGATGTTGATCGCGCAGGGCATGCCGCCGACGAGCCAGTTCGGGTGCGGGTTCTTGCCGCCGTAGACGGTGTGGATCTTGACGATCTCCTTCTGGAAATCGAGCGCCTCCAGATAGTGCGTGACCGCCATCAGGTTGGCCTCCGGCGGCAGCTTGTAGGCCGGATTGCCCCAGTAGCCGTTCATGAAGGGCCCGAGCTGGCCGGACTCGACGAAGCGCTTGAGCCGCGTCTGGATGTCGCGGAAGTAGCCCGGCGACGACAGCGGCCAGTCGCTGATGGACTGCGCCAGTTCCGAGGTCGCCTTCGGATCGGCGGACAGCGCCGAGATCACGTCCACCCAGTCCAGCGCGTGCAGGTGATAGAAGTGCACCAGATGGTCGTGGGCCTGCAGCGTCAACTGCATGATGTTGCGGATGGAGTTCGCGTTCTCCGGGATGTCGATACCCAGCGCGTCCTCCACCGCCCGCACCGAGGTCAGCGCGTGGGTGCCGGTGCAGACACCGCAGATCCTCTCGGTGAAGGCCCAGGCGTCGCGCGGATCACGACCCTTCAGGATCACTTCCAGCCCGCGCCACATGGTGCCGGTGGACACCGCGTTGCGGATGACGTTGTTCTCGTCCAGGTTGACCTCGCAGCGCATGTGGCCCTCGATCCGGGTCACCGGATCGACGACGACGCGCCGGCCGCCGTTGTCGAGATCGAAGCCGTTCGGGGTCGCGGTTACGGTCATTGCTTGTCACCTTCGTTCGTCGCGGCGGGGGTGGTCTCGTCGCCGTTCTGCTTGAGCTTTGCGCGATGGATGGCCGAGTAGGCCGCGTGTGCGCCGATGGCGGCGCCGACGACGCCGACCGCACCCAGGCCGACCTTGTCCGCATTCGCCTCGACGCCGAACACGTGCGTGTCGGTGGTGTGCTGGTAAAAGCTGCCCTTGTCCCAGAAGCCGTCCTCGGAGCAGCCGATACAGCCGTGCCCGGACTGGATCGGGAACGAGACCCCGTTGTTCCAGCGCACGGTGGAGCAGGCGTTGTAGGTGGTCGGGCCCTTGCAGCCGACCTTGTACAGGCAGTAGCCCTTGCGCGCGCCCTCGTCGTCCCAGTCCTCGACGAACTGCCCGGCATCGAAGTGCGGACGGCGGTAGCACTTGTCGTGGATGCGCTGGCCGTAGAACATCTTCGGGCGGCCTTGGCGGTCGAGGTCCGGGATGCGCTCGAAGGTGAGCATGTAGGTCAGCACGCCGGTCATGACCTCGGCGATCGGCGGGCAGCCCGGCACCTTGATGATGGGCTTGTCGCGGATGACCTCGTGTACCGGCGTCGCCCGGGTCGGGTTCGGCCTCGCCGCCTGCACGCAGCCCCAAGAGGCACAGCTGCCCCAGGAAATGATGGCCTTGGCATCCGCGGCGACCTCCTGCAACTGCTCCAGGAACGGCCGACCGCCGATGATGCAGCTCATGCCTTCCTGATTCAGCGGCGGATTACCCTCGACGGCGAGGATGTAGTTGCCCTTGTACTTGTGGGTGATCTCTTCCAGGATCGCCTCGGCCTGATGACCGGCGGAGGCCATGATCAGGTCGTCGTAGTCCAGCGAGATCATCGACAGCACCACGTCCGACACCAGCGGGTGCGCGGAGCGGATGAAGGATTCCGAGCAGCAGGTGCATTCGAGCCCGTGCAGCCACAGCACCGGCGTGCGTGGCTTGGTCTCCATGGCATGGGCGATACGGCCGGCGAAGCTCGGCGCCAGACCGAGGGCCGTTGCGGTCAAGCTGCAGAACTTGATGAAGCTGCGCCGGGTGATGCCCTGGCGGCGCATGACCTCGTAGAAGGTTTCGGTGGTAGGCATGTCTTCTTGTTTCCCGTCGGGTCGAGCGATGCGCCGGTGGCGGACGACATCGCGGAGTGACTGACGGAAACAAAGAGAGCACAACCTGGGCCAGTTCTATTTTTTCTTTTCAGATCATAACGTTAATGAATAAAAGTTGCGCTGCGTCAAAGATGAAATGGAATGTTTCTTTTCGCTCGACGCATAAACCGGAAACAATGTTTTCATTCAGGCGGGCCGAGACGACAACGGCGCCTTCACCCCCATGAGCGGCCTGCGCCACGACCCCGAGCGCTACGACGAGCACCTGGTACTGAAAGTCCCGGTGACGCTTTGGCTCGGCATGCTGTTCCTGCTCCGGCATCTGCTGCTGCTCGGCATCACATTCATGCCCACGACAGGACAGGAAATCACCGTCCTGCGGGATCTCGTGCGCCCCGAATACCTGATCTCGGATCTGATCGCGCTACCGGTGGTCATCGCGGCCCTGCGCCGTCGCCCGCGAGCGCCGCGCTGGATGCGCCGCCTGTGGCCACTCGGGCGCACATTGCTGACGCTCTCCGCGCTGAGCTATCTGGCACTGCTCGGCCGGACATTGGCCCTGTCGGGGAAGCCCATGGTCGACGCGCTGGACGAACCGGCCCTGATCTCGGCGCTGCTCGACGCCGCCGTGATCGCCTATTTGTGGCGCTCGGCGTTGGTACGGGATCTGTTTCGGGAGTTTCCGGCGGACGACCGGCCGACGCGCAGCATGCAGGGCGACCGCGAGCGTTCGGGGCCTTGATCGATAAATGCCCCGGCAATAGCGGACGCGAGCGGAGCGGCCCCGGGTTGCGGGCTCCCGGTGCGCGGCGCCGATGGCCGCGGCTAGCGAAAATCCCTTGCGCTAAGCCCGTGGGACTTGAGCTTCATGCGCACCGCGCGCGCCGTGATGCCCATGACCTCGGCGACCTCGTCCACGTTACCCTGGCTACGCTGCAGCGCCGACACCAGCGCGCTCGCCTCCGCCTCCTTGGCGGCGCGCCGCTTGTGGGTGCGCCAAGAATTTGCGGCGTCCACCACACTCTCGGCCGGGGTGCGGGGAACATCGATATCTTCGATCACCGGACCGCTCGAGAAGATGAAGGCGCGCTCGAAGACGTTCTCTAGCTCGCGGATGTTGCCCGGCCAGTGATAAGCCAGGGCCTTACTCCGCGCCAGGCTGCCGAGTTGCTTGGCCGGCGCCCGGTAACGCTCGCATAGCCGGCCCAGAATGTGATCGATCAGCGGCAGCAGGTCTTGAACACGCTCGCGCAACGGCGGAATGCCGATGGGCACGACGTTCAAGCGGTAGAACAAATCGCTGCGGAAGCGCCCGGTGTCCACCAGCGCCTGAATATCACGGTTGGAGGCGGCGATGATGCGCACGTCCGCCTGCAGCGTGCGCTTGCCGCCGACCCGCTCGAATTCCCCTTCCTGCAGCACCCGCAGCAGCTTGGCCTGGGCCAGCAGCGGGATGGAGTCGATCTCGTCGAGAAACAGTGTCCCCTTCTGCGCGCGGGCGAAATAGCCGTGATGCACATCGCAGGCGCCGGTGAAGGCGCCCTTTTCGTGGCCGAACAGCGCGGTTTCGATCAGGTTCTCCGGGATCGCGCCGCAGTTGACGGTGACCAGCGGCTGCCGCCAGCGATCGCTGAGCGCATGCACGGCGCGCGCCATCAGCTCTTTGCCCGAGCCCGTCTCGCCGGTCAGCAGCACGGTCGCCGCCGTCGGCGCCACCACCTCGACCGCCCGCAGTGCGCTGCGCATCGCCGGCGATTCGCCGATGATCGTCGGCGGTGTCCTGGCGCCCGCCTCCGGTTCCGTCGGGCACCATTTGCTGGGGATGCGCCGCTGCGGTCGCGCCGTGACCGACACGGTGGCGTCGCGCGAGATCAGGGCTCCGGATTCCGTCGAGTACTCGGTGCCCTGCTCGCGCTCGGCGAGGCCTTTGTCGAGATAAACGCAGACCTCGCAGCAACCATCGCCCACGGCGATGCGCTTTCGCAGCTCGACCTTGGCATAGCCGAAGTTTCTCGCCGCGATGCCGCCGAAAACGCTGGAGGTCATTCGGCACAGGTCCGGTGCTTCCGTCACTTGATCACCGAACGGACAGCGGTCATTCACCACCCGGATCATGCCCGGCGGACTCGATTCTCTCGAAAAGCCACCGCCGATGCGGTTCTTCAGCTCGATGATGATATCGGAGTACTGGTCCGGCGAGACGTCGCCGAGGAGATGCAGCTGATCGCGCGCCCGCCCCTCGAGGCAGCCGCTGGCCAGCAGGCCGACCTGTTCGATGTGTCTGGTCTGATCGACACAGTGAGGGCAACCCGCCTGCCCGACCACATTGACCAGTTCGGCGACGAAGGCCTGCAGGAAGGCGGTTGCTTCGGGACGCACGCGCATGGGTTCGGCCCTGAGTTATCTGGGCCCGCTCCTGCCGGCTTCGACATCGGCACCTCGGAGCGGGCGGAAAAAGGCGGCGCTGAAAAACCGTAGCCTCCCGCACCACCGAGCGCAAGTGTCCCTGCCGAACGGAGCGAAGCCGCGCGATGGCTTCGCGTCGGCGACGAGCCCGCTTCAGTGGCGGCTGCAGCCGCAGTTGGGACCGTGCACGTGGGTCGACGTGCTGCGGTCGACGTCGAGCGTGCGAACGGCTTCTTCGCGGCCGCGGGCCATATTTCCATGGACAGCGGGCGCGGCCAAAAATGCCTTAGTGGCAAGCGCTCCGCAGGCCGGGCAACCCGGTGCGGCGGCGCCCATCGGATGCGACGTCTCGAACAGCGAGCCACATTCGGTGCATCGATAATCATAAAGGGGCATTGGGAGATCCTCGGAAATTCAATCGTGCCTTGTCGTCGTCGTTGTCGAAAGCGGCCGGGCCGCGGCCCGGCCACCACGGATCAGGACCAGCGCGGCGGCTGCTTCGCCTTGACGCCGAATTGATCCGATGTCACGTCGGTACGTGCCCGCTTGTCGGCGTCGAGCGTCGGCGCCCGCAGCCGACGCGTCTCGACCTCCCAGATCCAGCCGCTGACGGTCACGTCTTTCGGAATCAGCGGGTGATGCTTGAAGGTCTCGACGGCCTTCATGCAGGCGACGTCGACGTCGTCCATCATGCCGATCCACTTGCCGAACGCGCCGGGCTCGAGCTTCAGCTCGGGCAATGTCGGGTCCAATGTCAGCCCGTCGATATCGACACCGCGCCCGCGCAGGGCCTGCTCGATATCCCCCGCATTGGCCGAGAGCATGCCGCACTGGGTATGCTGGACGATGACGATCTCGCGGGTGCCGAAGAAGTTGCAGGTCAGCATCGCCGAGCGAATCGCGTCCTCGGTGACGATTCCGCCGGCATTGCGGAAGCAGTGCGCGTCGCCGCCGCCGACCGGACTATCGACGCGGATACCGAGGGCCTCGTCCACCGGCAGCCGCTCGTCCATGCAGGCCAGTACCCAGAGCCGCCGATTGTTCGGACCGTCCGGTCCATATCGGCGGCGTGTCGCCCAATGATCGTAGTCAGAGACCCGCTGTTCGATTTCGTCTTTCAGATAGGACATGGAACCTCCTCCTCTAGTTATGGTGTTGCCGCAGGTTGCGGCCTTACTGAGCAAGCAATCGACGGGCCAGTCGAACAATCTCTATTTTTTCAACCGCTTGCGAATTGTCCTGGACAAGGTACACGGGGCAAAAGCCCGTGAGCCGGCAGACTTGAATCAATAAAATCAGAGGCTTGCAGCAGTGAAGAAAAACTTCCGAAAAGGAAGTAAAAGTTCTTTTTGGTCCGCTGCGTCGGCAGACGAGGGCCTTGCGCGACGTCGGTACCCCACTGGCGGGGCACTCGGTCACACACCGACGTCCCGATCTGCACCGACCGCCCGTGCGGACCAACGGCGATGACGTCGGAGGTTGCCCCCGCGCCGCCCGCCGAGCGCCTCCCCGCGCACCCCGGCATTGCGCAAACCGGCCGCCGGAGTCCCGAGCCGCCGCGCTACGTGCTCGCGGGCGGTCTGCTGTTTTGGGGCTGGCATACGGGGCTCTGGTGGCTCGGTCTCGTGCTGGCGCTGCTTGCCGAGCTGCCGTCGCATCGACATTGGCAGTTCGAGCTGGCGTCGCGGGAGCGCGAGCGGGTCGCCGACCTCTGCACCGTACTCGTCGTGCTCGCGGGCGCCTATCTGTACCTGACCCAACCGAGGCTCGGGACGGCGCTGATCGTGCTGATCCAATGGCTGCCGGCACTGGTCTTTCCGTTGCTGGCGATGCAGCTCTACGGCCGCCGCGAGGGCATCGAGCTTTCGGTGCTGTTTCTGAGTCTTCGCGGCGGCAAGCAAGCCGGGGGGCGGCGCGTTGATCTTCGCTGGGGCTATTTGCTGGCGTGCATGATCTCCGCGTCCATGATCCCGCCGGAGACTCCCTGGTACTTTCCGTCGCTGACGCTGCTTGCGGTCTGGGCGCTGTCGCGCACGCGCCCGGAGCTTGGCCGACAAGCATCCGCGCGCCAACTGGCGCGGCTGACCATGCTGGCCGCGGCGGCGGCGCTCGCCTTCGGGCTGGCGCAGGCACTGCGCTGGGGACACGGAGAGGTGGAAATGATGGTGCTGCGCTGGATGGAGCATCGCATGGGCGCCGCCGCCGACCCTTACCGGTCCACCACTGCCATCGGCGAAGTGGGCGAGCTGAAGGGGTCCGACCGAATTCGACTGCGGGTCTATCCGCGCCGGCCCTTGGACGGTGCGTTGCTGCTGCGCACGGCGAGCTACGACCGCTACTTCGACGAGACCTGGTTCACCAGCGGGTCGCTGTCGCAGCCGCTCGCAAGCGAGGACGGCGTTGCGGTCCTGAGCGCAGGCGATGCAGCGGCCGACACCACGCCGGAGACGACGCAAATCCTGCTGCGGCTCGACCGCACCGAAGGCCTGCTGCCGCTGCCGCCCGGTGCCCGCCGCCTCGAGGGACTCGCCCGGGCGGACCTGCATCGGACCGACTTCGGCACCGTGCGCTATCAAGTCAGAGGCAGCCCGGCCCATCTGCGCTACCGCGTCGCCGCGGCCCCGCCGATGGCCCCGGCCCGCCCCGACGACACCGATCGACGGCTGTCCGGGCCGCAACAAGCCGCCGTTCGCCTAATCGCCGAGGAGCTCGGCCTGAACGGCCTCGCACCGGCCGAGGTACCGCAGCGGTTGCAGCGCTTCTTCCAGCACCAGTTCCGCTACTCCCTCTCGCTGGATCCGGTGCCGGCCGACACCGATCCGCTGACGCACTTCCTGCTGCAGAGCCGTGCCGGGCACTGCGAATACTTCGCGACCGCGGCGGTAATGCTGCTGCGCGAGGCGGGCCTGCCGGCGCGCTACGCTCGGGGATGGTCGGTACAGGAATACAGCGCACTGGAAGACGCCTGGATCGCACGCGATAGCCACGCCCACGCATGGGTGCTGGTGTGGATCGACGGCGCCTGGCGCAATTTCGATCCGACCCCGCCCGATTGGAGCCTGCTCGAGGCCGCCGAGCGGCCATCGTCCCTCGCCGTTGCGGACGTGGTTGCCTGGCTGCGGCTACAGCTGTCGGGGGCCGGCGATGCAGAGCGCGGCACGCGCGCCTGGCTGCTCGCCCCGCTGGTGCTGCTGATCATGCTGCTGGCTTGGCGCATCGCGCGCCGGGCGCGGCGGGGTGACTTGCACAAGCGGGCCGCGTCCGGCCCGAAGCCCATCGCCGACGCGCATCCCTTCGCCCGCGTCGAGCGAGCGGCAGCACGCCGAGGGCTCTACCGCCGTGACGGCGAAACGCTGCGCGAATGGGCCCTGCGCATCGACGCTTCGCCCGTCGCCGGCAACCGCGGGGCTTACGCGGGGACGCTGCTGCAGGCCGTCGAGCTCCACTATCGGGGTCGTTTCGATCCGCGCTGCGCCGACGAGGCGCTCGACGCAAGGCTGCAGGCATTACTCGCCGAGTGCCTGAGACGGCTGAATTGACCCGTTCTTCGCCGCCCGCGCGACGGCAATAGTCGCCGCGGCAGCATTCACCGTGACCGGGGCAGGCGCAGCGGTCGATGCGGACTACGGCAGGCAGCCGTGCACCCGGGCCGACAGACCCATACCCGCGCGCTACTCGCCGAGCAGCACCGTCTTCGCCGCGTTGATCTGGGCCGCCAGATAGTCGGAGCCGCCGCGGTCCGGATGCAGCTTCTGCATCAGGCGACGATGGGCGGCGCGGATTTCGTCCGGCGCGGCGCCGGGCGCCAGGCCGAGGATGGACCAAGCATCGTTCTTGGTCATGCCTTGCGCCGGCGACGGGCTGCCGCGGCTCGAGCCGGCGTCACCGGCGCCGCCGCCGGCTGCCGTCTCGCGCCAATCGTCGCCGTGCTGGCGGTCGAGGAATGCGCTCAGCACCGACGCGGACTGCGCATCGCTGTCCTCGTAGAGCTCCAGCATGCGCAGGAGTTGATCGATCTCCAAGTCCGACAGCCGCCGACCTTCGAAAGGCCCCTCGCGCACCGTGCCGTCCATATTTCCGCTGTCATGATCGAGCGTGACGTCCAAGTAGCGCGTGCGGATCGACGAGGTCCCGCCGCTGCCGCCGCTCCCCGCGCCGGCTCCCGGGATGTTCAAGCCGCCGAGCCCGAGCGAGCGCAGCGTCTGCTGGATCGCCGGCAGCATGCGAAGCAGAGACAGCACCCGAATCGCCACCGGAATGGCAGCGGCAGCGGCGGCGAAGATCGGGTTCAGGCGCCCCGTGAGCGTCGCCAGCAGCAGCAACGCGATGGCGCCCCACAGGAACGACTTGCGCAGCACCGCCGCGACGCGCTGCGGCGGTGTATTCCGAAACCAGTTCAGAAACAGCAGCAGAAGTACAACAACTGCGACGAGAATAATCAGGCGGGCCATGGTGACATCCGAAACCGTTCAGTGACCGACAGCGTGTCGCCGGACTCTTATGACAGCACACCCACGGCCGACGTTCAGCCGCGCTCGCCGCCGATCTGGCGCGTGAGCTGCAGCACCGCGCCGCCGCGCGCGCGGCCGAAGTCCGTCAACGCTTTGCGCCCGCCGGCGGCGAAAACGGCCACCGCACTGAGCAAATCCTTCAGGACTTTCGGGCTGCTCGCATCGAACGGACACCAAGCGCCGCCGGACAACCGTGCGATCTCGCGCAGCGCCCGCTCCGCCGCCGGATCGCGCCCTTCCTGGAAGACGAACGCGGGCACGCCGAGCAAGCCCAGCCGACCAGCGGCGCCCGCCAAGCGGTCCAGCGACTCTTCGGCGCAGTCGCCGACGAAAACCAGTGCGTCGACGCGCCCGCGCTCCGCCTCTGCCGCGGCGTGGGAGAGCACCCGATGGATCTGCGTCAGACCCGCTGCGCAGCGCACGCGGGTCATCAGCGGCAGCAGCTCGTCGGCGCTGGCGCACCATGCAGATGCATCGAATTCCTCGAAGCCGCGGTAGTGGCAGAGTTGTACTTCGAGACCGCCCAGATCACGGGTCTCGCGGAACATCTCCGACTGGATTCCGGCGGCGCGGTCCCAACTCGGCTCGCGGCTCGCGGTGGCATCCATCGCAAAGATCAAGCGGCCCCGACGGCCCGTCGCGGGTCGCGCCGGCGTCGCGGCCACCTTGCGCAGAAAAGCCTCCACTTCGGCAGGGCTGGCGGAGGACTGCAAGTCTTTTCCGGATCCTTTCATCGGCGGCGAGCGGGCGATTGCCCGAGGGTTGGTTGCGTGTCCATCGGCACCTTGGCGTCGTCACGGTCGGCATACGCCGGATCGTCATACCAAAGGCCGATACCTTAGTCTAATCTTGCGCCGGCCGTCCCCGGTTTCACCCCATCGCCGCGGACGCATCGGCGACCCGTTCATTACCACACCGAGGAAAGCGCAAATGGCCTTCAAAAACATGCTTGACCAAATGCTCAGCGCGGGCCGTGATCTGGCATCGCAGGGGCAGTCCCTGGCGGAGAAGCACCTGAACGTCCCCGCCCAAGGTCCGGAGCGCGACGCGGCCCTGTCCAACCTCGGCAAGGGGGCGCTGGCGGGCGGGGCGCTGGCGGTGCTGCTCGGCACCGGCGCCGGGCGCAAGCTCGCGGGCACCGCGGCCGCGCTCGGCGGCATCGGCGCGTTGGGCAAGGTCGCCTACGATGCCTACAACAACTGGCAGAGCCAACAGTCGGAGGCGGCGGCCTCGGCCGGCGTGCCGGTCGGCGAGCTGCAGGGCGATGCCGCCGAGCAGCGCAGCCGGGCCTTGTTCCGCGCCATGGTGGCCGCGGCCAACGCCGACGGGCACATCGACGCCGCCGAGCTTGCCGCCATCGAGCAGGGCCTCGGCCAGCTCGGCCTCGACGCCGCAACCCGCGAGCTGATCGAGGCGGAGCTCTCGCGCCCGCTCGACGCCGTCGCCGTCGCATCGGCCGCGGATAGCCCGGAGACAGCCGCCGAGCTCTACTTGGCGTCGCTGTTCGTCATCGACGTGGACCACCCGCAAGAGCGCGCCTACCTCGACCGGCTGGCCGCCGAGCTGCAGATTCAGCCGACGCTGGCGGCGGAGCTCGAACGTCGCGCTCAAGTGGGCTGATCGCGACTCGCCCGGTCGCGGGCGGCGACTCGGGTCGTGGCCGAGCCCGGACGCTCCACCGGAAGCTCCACCGGCCGCGCCGGCTATTCGCGCCCCCGCCGACGAGGCGCCGGCGCGAGGACACCGCGCCCGGCGGCCGGTCGGCGCTCAGCCGTTTTCCGACGAATCGTCCAAGTCGGAGATGATCCTCGGCGCCCCCTCCAGCGTGCGATGCACCGGGCAGCGCTCGGCGATCCGCAGCAATCGCTCCCGCTCGCGCGGATTCAGGTCGCCGGTCAGCACGAGATGCCGCGTGATGCGGTCGATCTTCGCGTCGCCGCCGCCGACATCATCGCAGTCGGCCTCGCAATCGTCGGCGTGGATACGCTCGTGTCGCAGGCGCACCTCGATGTCGTCCAGCGACAGGTCATTGCGGTCCGCGTAAAGCCGAAGCGTCATCGACGTGCAGGCGCCGAGCGCCATCAACAGCAGCTGATAGGGATCCGGCCCGAGCCCGCTGCCGCCTGCGTCCTTGGGCTCGTCGGCGAGCAGCTGGTGATGCTCGGTGTAGAGGCCGCGCAGGAAGACATCGTCGCGCTCGGTCACGACCACCTCGCCGGGACCGACGTCGGGCGCCGTCCCCGGTCCCGCTTCCTCCGCGTGGCTGCGCAGATTGAGATAGCGGCTGGCCCAGGCCACCAGGGTCTCGGCGACATACTCCGAGTCCTCCCGGTTGGTCAGCAGATGATCCGCGTTGCACAGCGAGATAAAGCTCTTCGGATGCAGCGCCGCCTTATAGATTTTCGCCGCCTCTTCGATGGACACGATCTCGTCCACCGGCGAATGGAAAATCAACAGGGCGCGCTTCAGACGCCGAATGTGCTCGGCGTCGGCATAATGGGACAGATCGTCCAGAAACTGCCGGCGGATGCGAAAACGCCGCCGCCCGACCTGCACCTCCGCTTCGCCGGTCTCCTCCAACTCGCCGCGGGCGCCGCTGAACAGGTGTTCGATATGTCCCGGCGTTGCCGGCGCCGCGATCGTCACCACCGCCTCCACCGAAGGCAGCCGCGAGGCCGCTGCCAGCACCGCCGCGCCGCCGAGACTGTGCCCGATCAGCAGGGCCGGCGCCCGATAATCGCTCTCCAGCTTCGCCGCGGCGGCCATCAAGTCCTGCACATTGGAAGTAAAACTGGTGTTCGCAAAGTCGCCGTCGCTGTTGCCGAGACCGGTGAAATCGAAGCGCAGCACGGCGATACCGCGGGCTGCCAGCGCCCGGCTGATGCGCGACGCGGCCGCAATGTCCTTGCCGCAGGTAAAGCAATGCGCGAACAACGCATAGCGCAGCGTCTCGACGCCCGGCGGCGGCGTTTCCAGCAGACCCGCCAGCGTGTGCCCTTCGGCATTTTCGAAATCGAGCTTGATACGCGCCATCGAGGCCTCCGCCAGTTGTTTCGGACCACGCGCCCGAGGATCGCAACGCAGGGACCCGAGCACAAGCGCCAACCGCCGGCGACGCCAATACAGGCCGGCTCCTACACGTTAAGGGGAAAATACGACAACCACAGCAACCATTACCGGCGCACACTCAACGCGACCGAGGCGGGAGCTGCATCGATCGTTCCTCGCCCATGGCATCGGAGTGCGCGCCCGCGCCGCGGCAGGCCGCGGGAGGCAGACGCCCATGTGCCGGACGTTGCATCTGGCTTAACATAGCGCTCGGCGAAACCCTGACAGATGACCCCGCAATGTCGCGCGCCGGCCCGCGGGCCGGCACGCTGCTTGGCTCAGTGCGAGCGAGATC
The DNA here is from genome assembly GCA_021736785.1 of Thiohalocapsa sp. GTDB lineage: Bacteria > Pseudomonadota > Gammaproteobacteria > Chromatiales > Chromatiaceae > Thiohalocapsa. The sequence goes on from JAIPFF010000002.1 coordinate 108,688, forward strand.
ACACTCGACCGACACACACATTGTTAAGTTTTGAAAGAAACGTGCCGCACGCGACGCTCGCATGGACAGCCTGCAAGGCAGCAGCATCACCGATGGATAACGCTATGGAGTCGAATTCCGTGTACTGGAATGTCGAAATCACCGGAGACCGGGAAAAGCTGGAACTGTTGGGCTTGGTGCTCAACAGCGATGAGCTCGAGATCGTGCGCGTCGACGACGGTTTCGTCCTGAGGTCCAGTCGCTTCGCACCGCAGGCGCCCGCCGAGCAAATCGACCACCAAGCCGTCGAAATCGTCAAGGTCCTGAACGGGGCCGCCAAACTCGCACTCGGCGGCTCGCCGGAGATCAAGCTGACCGGACTGCATCGCGTCAGGGAGCACGGCTTCGACGAGCATTTTGCGCCATCGCGCTCGCAACAGAATTTGAGCGATTTCGTTTGGTCGCGCATCTACAAGCGCGAACGCCCGCACGCCGACCGTTCCGAGCCGGCCCAGCCCATCCCGACTTGGCTGCTACTTGGTCTCGGCGACGACGCGGTGCGCACCGTTTTCGAGATCCTGGGCACCGGACCGCTCGGCTGGCAAGACATCGAAATTCTGATGAGCATCGTCGAGGCCGACCTCAAGGGCCGCGGCACCGCGGAGCACACCACCTGCATGAACGATGCCCGTCAGCGAATCGCGCGCCGGCGCATCGCCGGCGCGACGACCCGGCAAGACGCCCCGGCCGGCCCGCACGGAGGCGACCGGCAAACGCCCGGCAGCGCCGACGCGGAAGATTCGTCCTCCCTCTTCCTCTCGGAAGCCCGCGTGATGGTCGACCTGCTGCTGCACCGCTGGCTGGCGCAGAAGACCGGGGCCGCAGCCTAATCCCGCGGCGCCGCGCAAGCGCGGGCCGCGGCAGTCAGACGGAAAACGCATCGATTGGAATCGAATAGGAGGCGAGGATAACCCCGCCGTCCGGCCACACCACCGGGCATACGGTTCCGCGCCACGGCGGTTCACGCAAGACTATTGAAGCCGGAGGTGAAGAAGCTGACCCAGCGCCGGAGCTTCCAAGAAAGGACTGCTATGGCTCTCCTGATGGAGCGCCCCTCCCGGAGCGCAACAGCGCCTTGAGGCTGGACTTGAGCCATTGTGTCGACTACTCCGGCACCTTCAGGCGTACGTTGTATTTCCGTTGACAGACGGTGTCGCCGAAAAAGCTGCACTTGCAGGGCCGATCCGCCGCGCTCTTCCCCCGGTTGACCCGCGAGCTTCACGCGCGTCTCCAGGCGAAGTGTCATCGAGGCCCGGACCCGCTCTCCGGCGCACCGGCTGCTGACAGAGGCGCCACTATCGTCGGCATAGAGGCAAGAGCGGGACATCGTCGCTCCCGCTCTCCCTCCAAGTCGCTGACAAGAACGTTGACCAGCAGTGGTCACAGTCGACCACCTTGCGGAATACTGCCAACCATAACACCCGACGTTCTGAAAGCGTCGGGCAAGGATCATGGAGCACTCAAGCCGCATATTCCATTCCGGCGTACAGACCATTCCTGTCCCGAGCATTGCCTTAACCCCGGCGCGTCCAACACCAACTGCCCCATGGGTACGATCACTTCCCCGATCTTCTATGCTGAGGACAGGGCTGGGCAACTGCTCCGACGCGTCATGTCACCGCCTGCAGCGTGACTTGAGACCCGTTTACCAGAAGCCCCACGAACACCTTCGGAACTGCCGACGATACATGGGCCCGGAAGTCCCCGATACTCTCCGAGATGATCCCAGGGTCCCAAGTGTCGGTGATCAGGACTACTGCGCGCGTGGGTCCATTCGGGCGACAACGCGAATCGCCACATCTGACAAGATGCGCGCGAACTTCGCGCAGCACATCCTTCAGGCCGACCCGCCGACGTCTGGGGCCACGGGCTATCGCAACGAGAATCTCCCGGCATTCCCCGGTCGCGTCTGACCAAGATGGTATGATATTGATCCTAGCCGACGAACCGACCATCGAATCACGCCCCCACTGCCCCCCTTCGTCCACGATCGAATCGTAGACATCATCTAAACTGCCAACCTCGCGAACAACTTCGTAAAGACGCCCAGCCACCGAAGCAACTTCGTTCTTCAACTCGTCATCGGCTTCCGAGTCCTTCAGGATTTCATCGAACACCCTCTTTACGTGCATCCTATTCTCCGTGTCAGCTAATCCAGCCACCTCAAACGCCAACTCCATGTAGGCAGATACCGGGCGACTCCCGTAATGCTCTGTTACCAGCCAGGGAAAGAGACCATGGCGACTCAGATAGCGCCCGATCGACCCCCGAATCCTCTGACGGTCGTCGTGAGATAATTGCTCGACGTTGCCTTCCAGCAAACCTCTCCATTGATCCTGGAGCAGGTAATAAAGCCCATTGAGCTCTTCGCCCACCACCGACGCCTTACCGGTGAATCTCCGAAACGCGGCGAATGAATCAAATACTTTCAAACGACCAAATGGTTCTCGGATTTCGCTGTCACCCAGGGTATGCTCTTGGTACTCCACCGAGAGCAAGCGAAAACTGGCGTCCGTCGGCGCGAAAGCACGATACAACCGCAAAAGCTCGCCCCAACTCAGTCGTTGGGTGCTTGGTTCGCCGAGCGGCTGGCCGAAAGCCTTGAGATGCGGCCAGAAGCAACGCCCCATATGCTCCAAGTCACGCAGCCTAAAGGCGCACTGCAGCAACCTGTCCAGGGCATAGCCGACGCTGAAGCCGGACGACTCTCCGTCAACACCGAGCTCTTTCGGTAAGAATTCGGCGCCTTTAGAATCGAAAAGCTCGGTATTGGCAACAATCAAACGGTACCAAACCTCCGCCTCCGCTTGAAAGCGTTCAATGTCTTTGGCGACTTGATTGGCTCTAGCCATGGAGACCGAATCGCTTTCGCAGTGCAGAAATCTTCATCATCAGAGGCCCTGACTTGGATCTCAGTTTGCCTTTGGGGAGATTGTTCTTCTCTGCTTTGATAGCAAATAGCGAGAGCTCTCCCGCCTCCGCGCGCTCCTCGATGACATCGAGCAACTCCGCACACTTTTCACCGACCGACTTGGATACGGACCGAGGTTCATGCCGACGGCCGCGGTGAAAATGAAAACACGTGATCATGACTCTACGATCGGTGCTAAAAGTGATCTTGATACCGCGGCCATCTAACCGATGGATTCGACGAGCATGTCGCTGCTCCTCTGCTTCGTATTCGATGACAGCTCTCGCATAAGCATCGTATGAAGCGTGCTTGTACTCCTGTTCCGTCATGGGCGCCGGATGTTTCAAAATCTCAACCCAGCAGGCTTCATCATTGCGCCGCCGCTTGTCGAGATGATCGGCCAGATTGCCGGCGCTCCATTTTGGAGAAACTTCCGTGCTCACGATGTAGCGGTCACGCACTGAACTCAAGCGTAGCTCTACCATCTGCGAGCAACTGCTCAAGCTCGTGTATAGTGCGCATCGCCTCGTCCCGCCCGATGATGTTGATGTTCGCAAGGTCGGAGTGCGTCCCCTTTTCAACGTCGGCCATGAATCCATGGCCTGAACGAACGGCTCCCACCTCAGTGATCAAGTATCGATCGTGAAAGTATTTGTCCGGCGCCTTGATCCATTCAAGGCAAACATTCGTATTCAAGGCCCTGAATTCACGGTCATACACACGATGGATGGCACGTGTTTCCATCGCTGTAGCAACCCGCAAGCGGCGCACGGACGTCTCGCGAATGGCCTTGAACAACTCCACCAACACGGCGTTCTCGGCAAACCGGAAAAACTGATCAACAATAGTTACGCAATCACTTAGTATCAGAAGGGGAAGAACGCCCCCAACAATGCATTTCGGGTCAGTTCTGTCCACGGATATAGAGGCAGGAACATTCCATTCGCCGCACCCGTCGTTGATCCGGTCAATATCGATTCTGTCCTCACCAATCCCATTAGATACCATACACGAGAACTGTCGGATATTCCGTTGCTCTTCGGTCCAATTCTGCCAGCAGTCTGCAGCGACACCCTGCCTATCTTTGGTTAACAGGAACTCCGCGCTCGATTTCGACCGACCGAGCTTGTTCAGATAATTTTTGACCGATTGCTTTCTAATTGTCGTGAGATCTGACTCCTTGACATGAGTCATTGCCTCCTTGGCCCAGGACCTGATCTCTGCCGAGATATACCGCCCTTTCTCGAACCCGAAGTGTTGCTTGACGAGGCTGTAGTACTCGATGTCCGCCATGCAGCGCGGGTCAAAGGCAACCTCCTTGTACATCAGAACAGTTCCTCATCCCGTTCATCGAAGAAGCCGTTAGGCCATTCATCGACGAAATCGCCATCAGAATCGATCCGTAATCGAGTGAAACGCGTGCCTTCTGGTGAGGGCTGGACATACTGAACCGAGACGTGTTCTTTCGTTAGTGCCTGCTCGGGCAACGCGTCGCTGACTGTCGTCTCACTGCTCCGAATCCGGCGCAAGAGCCGAAGCAACAAATGCTCGCTGTGGGTTTCCAGCAGCAACAGCTTATTGTGCTTAAGGGCATACCTCGCGAAGAGATCAGCCAACTCTACTTGAACCGCCGGGTGGATGTGCAGCTCCGGCTGCTCGATGGCGATAACGCCCGATTTTTGCGTAATCGCCAACACCACCACAGGGAAGACCTGCGAGATACCGACTCCGATGTCCTGCGGCATGACCGAGAGCCCGGTTTCATCCTCCAGAAGGCCGACGCGCGTCCGAATAGGCAAGTTCTCGATCGCCTCCTTGAGCAGCAACTGGTCGTCCATGTCCATCTCACGATCCAGCAAGGTCAAGGCCGCTTCGTTGACCCCAAGTTCGCGGTAACGCTGGACGTCGAGCTGGTAGCCGGTCTTGAGGCACCGCTCACCGAGCCAATAATTGATCTCACGGACAGCGGCGTCCGAGGCCGCGTGGATATACTCCCAGGCCGCCAACCCCTTGGCCCAGCGCGATCGATCCGGTGTGATCTGCGGCTGCAGGTTTCTGGGGGGCAGATCGCGGATGGGTCCAATGTAGAAAACGTCATCCAACCAACTTTGAAGAAGGCTGACACCGCCAGCGACGAGGCTTGAGATCAGGGACTCGGCGAGCAACTTCGTTGACGAGAAAACGAGCTCGGTTGCGGCCTCGGCATCGTCTCCGGCTATCCAGTCGGCCTTGTCCACCCAAACTGACTCGTCGAACCGTATTCCCCTGGTCAGATTCGGCAGGGCATCCGGCTGATCCTGGACGCCGATATAAATCAGCTCTTTCTCTTTTGCGAGGTTTCCAGCCTCTGACTCCAGCCGCTGTCGCAACTCGGCTGCCCTCCGGGAGGGTCGGCTGCGCAACTCGGCGTGGAGCTTGTCGAAAAGTTGTCGATTTCGGTGAACGCCGCTTTCGATCAACTCTGCGAGCTCGTCCAACGACCGATTGGCGTATGGTTGCTGTGCGTTCAGCAGCTCACCAAGACCAGCACCATACGCCTCCCGTTCCCCCAGACTGGGTTGGAACACCTGGGCCAATCGCTCTTGCAGGCTCTCTTCGTCCGAGCCATTGGCAAACACGGGATGGGACAAATCCAGCGCATCGAAATAGACCTGTTTCTGATCGGTTGTACAGGTAAGACGGACAAAGCGCCCGCCGTTTAGGGAAATGTCCAGCGTCTCGGCGAAAGGGGCATTGAGGAGCTCACTCCAGCGGATGGAGATGGTCACCGACAAATCATTGACGGCATCCAGCCACTCATCAGGCAAGAAAGAAGCCCCCGTATCCAATGCCGCCTGCTCAAGCCCCTCCCGCTCATGATCCGTCAGGTAACCCGGCAACTCCTCGCCGCCTTCCAGTGCGTAAGCCACCGAGATCGTAATCGCCTCATCGAGGTCGCGTTGATGGATAAGATTTCGAAATCCGCCCAGATCCAGCCATTCCCCGCCAAGCGTGGTGGTATCCGGGTCGTAGTTGCCGTGGACCAATACCTCTCGCAGGTATATCAGCGACTGCAGAACAGTGCTCTTGCCTGCGCTGTTCGGGCCAAAAAGCAGCGTGATCGGTGCCAAGTCGATGGATTGCGCTTCGGCGCCGATCGCCTTGAAGTTCTTCAGTTGGAGTCGTGTCGGCCTCACTTCTTGTTCTTCCCTCGACGCACGCGCTTACCACTGATATTTCGGGTCGTCATATACCTGTCTGCCCGTGACGCCACCGGCGATAGCAGTGGCCGTACCACCCTGCTTGATCAGCTTCTTGCGCGCGCCGCCGAGGGAAACGGCAATGCGCGGATAATCCAGTTCCAGCTCGCTGTGCGCATCTTCAAGCCAGGTCGGGAACCTTTTCGCGGGTACCACGCGAATCTGTTTGCCGCGCACGGTGATCTGGCGGTCGGCCAGTTCACGGACCATCGGCAGCGATGCCCCACCACCGGTAAGGGCGACGGTCAGATAAGGAATCCTCTGCGAGGCACCGATCAGGTCGATCCAATCCTTGTTGATCGATTCGAGAATGCCGACCATCTTTTGATCGAGTGCGTTCTTGAAGTCGGTAACGCCAGGGGTTGCCAGAAACTGGTCGAGCTTAATAGTCACCTCGTAGCCGTCGTGGGAGATGGTGGTCTCTCCCTGGTCGAACAGTTCTTCTTTGAACTCGCGAATGTTCCGTTGCAGGTACCACTGGAAACGGTCTGGAATGCCCTGCTCCGGCGCGATACCGCAGTACTGCAGTATCAGCCCCATCAAGGCCAGATCGAGGTGATTGCCCGCCTCCGTGACGCCATCGACGCTGCCCGCCGCCTCGATCGCTATGCTGATGTCTCTTTCCGGATCGACATGCATGCGGTACACGCTGAAATCGATCGTACCAGCGCCGACATCGATCACCATCACTACCATGTGGTGGGGTTTTTCGCTGTAGTAGTTCAACAGCGTCCCGGCGACGCCCAACGGCTCGGTGATACCCTCGCGCACAAACTTGTACTCCCTGCGTCCCCCTTCGCGGAGCAGTCTGACCGCCTGGACAAAGCGCTGTAGCGGAAGCCCCTTGCGGAGATCCGCGAAGAAGGTATCCGCGAGCACCTGGGCTTCACCGAGGTACTTGCGTAAGCGGTACTGGACTTCCTTGAAATCTGCGCCTGACAGGCAAGGCATGGCGAATCGGCGATTGAGATTGCGCGGATAACCGCCGGGGGGCTGCTCCAGGTGCTCCAGAGCCTTGTTGACCGACCAGGTCAGGAAGGTCAGGTACGCGAGAATGATGTCCGCATAGGTGACCGATATGTCAGTCGGGTTGAACTTCCCGTCCACCTCCGCATCGACCTGTCCAAGCGACAGCCAGTGCTTGATGTTGTCCATCACCTGGCGTGAGCCGTCCGGGGCGTCGCGACCACAATACTCCTCGGCTTCAGCGCCGAACCAGAGCTTGCCATCGTCATCGATGTAAACCGCGGAATGCAGCTTGTAGTCTTCGATATCGTCGCCGTACTCACCCAAATGCAGTACGGTGATGGTCTCGTCATCGTAATCCGATGCGCCATCGAGCACGAGCGTGGCCTTCGACATGGCGGTACCGAAGTCGAGACACAGGCGAATGTTCTCGGGCCCATCCGGCAACTCCAGAACACTCGCATCGATATCCAGCCTGGGTTCGGTCACGACCGGCTTTGTCACCGGGGCCGGTCCAGGAGCCGGTTCCGGCTCGGGCACCGGCTCTGGCTCCGGTACCGGTTCGGGCTCATAAACCGGAAGCGGTGGTGGCGTCGGAACCCTGGGTGCGGAACCGGCCGGGGCGGCTACGCCAGGAGAAGGCATTGCGCCGCCCTCCAGTACGCCCACCGCCATCCGCAGCGCCGCGTATTCATCGTCGGTCAGCCTGCCCTGGAGCAGGTAGCCGCCACCTTCCTGGGGCTCCATGCGCGCAAACAGGTTCTTCAGCAGAATCTTGGCTTCGATCACTTCCATGTTTCGTTACTCCTCGGGCGCGACGATGGGCTTGACCAGCATGCGGGTCTTACCGGCAAAGGTCTTCTCGACACCGTCGCGAACGACGCGAACATGCCGCACCCCGGAGCGGTGCCCGCCATCCATGTCGTGCAGCCGCCGGTTGTATTCCATCCGCTCGCTCTTCAACCCAGCGGGCTTGAGCTGCCGCATGCGTGACAGGCTACGGATCACCTGCGCCGTTTCCCTGTAATCACTGGCCGCCTTGGCGACCGTTTTCGCCAACACCGGGTTTAGCGGCTGAAGAATAGGCAGTACCGCACTGCGCAGCTTCTCCATGACAGACTGGCTTTCTTCCACCTTGAGCAGCAACTCGCCGATCTTTTCGTCCTCGGAATTGCGGATACGCTGTGCCTTCTGCTCCTTGTCGCCCTCACCGCCGCCCCCTTTGCACCACCATTCCGCCACTGTCGGATCCAGATCCTTGGCATCGGCGAAATGACGCGTGATCGCGCTGGTCATCTGCGCGCGTGAACTGAAGGCTGCACGCAGCACCGCCATCATGTCGTTGTCGAACTTGTCCTGACGGGCCAGCACCAGCGACGCCTCCAGCAGGGCGTGTCTCACCTCGCCGAGGGTTTCAGACCGTTCGAGATAACGTCCCCAAAGACCGGCTCCTAAAGCATGTCTGCCCTCTACGAGGATGGCGTAGAGCTCGGGGTACATCGCCATGGAGAAGCGCAGCTCGATGCAGCGCCGCAGGATGGCGAGCAGCGCATCCACGCCTTCGACGACGATCGAGAAATCGACGTCGTCCAAGCCATGCACGTACACTGATTTCATGAGCCGGGATAGCTTGCCACCCGGATCCTCTCCGAGGTCGCCCCGCCAGGGGCCGACAATGTCAGCCAGGACTGTGGCGAGACGCCTTGCCCGGCGATAGCGCGTCTCGGTCTTGCTGACGTCCTTCAAGAGCCCCGCCTGTTCAGACAATGCCGACAGCCAATCGGCCAGCGACGTCTCGCGCGCAAGATTTGCTGCAAGCAGTTCACGACGGGCATTGTCCGCCGTGTCAATCACAAGGGCCTCGCGGTAGGAATACGCCCTTGTCCATGGGTCGCTGCAGTGGCTGATGACCGTGGCGGCGTAGGACTTGGCGTCACCGTCTTCCAACGTCTCGATGGATTCCGGTTCACCACTGAAGATCTCATCGGCGCGGTCGAAGATGACCTTCTCGCGGCCACGCGCAACTGCTGCCAGGCGTCCGAGGATGCCGGCGGACAGTAGCTCATGCTCGTCGGTTTCCTGATTCAGCTCGACCACCTTCTCGACGACCGAATCCAGGTTGCTGTCCTTGATCAGCGCCTGGATCTTTCGCTCGGCCATGGCCTGCGTGAGTAGTTGATTCAACTCGCGCAGGTCGGCAGAGGACCCGATGTCGCTGAGGGTGACCTCCTTGCCGGGTTCGTCCTTGCTCTCATTAGCACGCATATGCTGGAGTAACTTCAGTTGGTCGTTGCCGGAGATCAGGTCATCTTCGCCGCTGACTGCGATGCCCGCCTCTTTGAGCTGGGCCATGAGGCGCTCGATGGGGATACCTTGGTCGCGGGCAAGTTTCTTAGCTGGGGTTCCGTCCACTATTGTTCTTCTCCTTTGGTCATAGTTGGCCAGAGAACGCTCTCTGACTCAGCGAGTCAAAAAGGGGCTCGGCCAAGAACTCACGATGCCCGCGGACCAAGCATTGGTTCTGATTGACGATGCTCGCAAACTTTTCTTGGAGGGCTTTGCCTGGAATGGGTATCTGGACATTCTCGAACAAGGACTTCTTTAGTATTGGAAGCGTCGTTTTTATTGCATTCTTGGTGATAAATACGGGGAATTCTTTAAACAGATAGTACCCGTACAGATCAACCACGCGTTCATTCCATTCCACAACGTTTATTTGCTGGTTGAATGCCGACGGTTGCGATGCAATCGCGACTTTTCCGATCGTTGCCCCGATACAACAAGCCATGAGGCTCCCAGACCGACACGTGCGACTTTGCGATGCGCCTTCTGGCGTTAACCAACGCTTTACGTTAGTCAAGTTGTCATCTAGGTCTCCCGGCGTCACGAAAGGCACCTCTTGACCGTACATCCCTTCTAGCTGACTCGAAGGAGTCGAACCGGTTATCACTTTCCCCAGTTTCTTGATCGGTAGCACGTCCCACTGCTTCGGATTCGTTACCGGATCACCAAAGAGATCCAGAAAGACCGAGCGGAGGAACTGATCGGCGAGTTCGATGGCTTGCTGGCGTTTGCGGCGGATGGCATCGGCCTTGTCGAGGATGGCGGCGATGCGTTTTTGTTCGGGCAGCGGCAGAAACGGGATCGGAATGTTCTCTGCATCTCCCTTGGTTAGTTTCGCTCGGGTTGCCCCCTTGATGAAAGGTGTAACGTCATACCTTTCCAGGACACGAAACAAGAACCTCAGGTCAAGCCCATCTTTAGGCTTCAATACATGAGCATGGTTGTTTACCCAATATTTACCTTCCGCGACATACGCGATCGCCTTATAAGGATCACCGAAATGCCCACCATCCTCCGCTAGAAGCACCAAAGGTTCATCGAACAAGAAATCGTTGATCGTGCCTTGTTTTCCATTGGCCCCGTAATACGCATAGTCGCCCTCAACGCGATCGGACGCTTTTACCGGCTTACGCCTGCTGTCAAGAAAATCAACCACTTCGCCAAGCGGTCGGGTCGCCACCTGTGATTCCAAATGCTGAGCACGGATCATCACAGCATCCCACCCAACTCATTCATGTCCTTCATAATCTCCGCCTCCAGCGCCTTCATCCGCGCAAGGATCTCTCTCGGCGGGTCGTATGCCTCCTCGTCATAGGCCACTTCCTTGTAGCGGTTGATCGACAGGTCGTACTTGTTCGCGGCAATCTCGGCCCGGCTCACCCAAAAGCTGGGTGCGGTGCGGTCGTTGGAGTCCGTCTCCGCAACGGCCTTGTCGCGCTGCTGCCAAGCCGCCAGGACCTTGGGCATGTCACCGGCAAAGCTGAGCGGGCGGCCCTGCTCGTCGCGATAGAGCACGTCGCGCTTGTCGTCCAGGGAGTAACCATCGTCCTGCACGTCGTAGAACCAGACGTGATCGGTCTGGCCACCCTTGGTGAATATCAGGATGGCGGTGGCCACCCCGGCGTAGGGCTTGAACACGCCACTGGGCAGGTTGATGACCGCTTCGAGTTGGTTGTCGTCCACCAGCAGTGCGCGTAGCGCCTGATGGGCCTTTGAAGAGCCGAACAGCACGCCCTGCGGCACGATAGTGGCGCTGCGCCCGCCGGTTTTGAGCATGCGCAGGATCTGGGCGACGAACAGCAGCTCGGTTTTTTTGGTCTTGACCAGGCGCAGGATCGGCGGGTTGACCGTATCCTCGTCCAGCGCGCCCTTGAACGGCGGATTGGCGAGCACGACGTCGAACGCATCCTTCTCTTTGACCGGGAAACGGTCGGCGAAGCTCTGCGCCAGGGTGTCCTGGTAGTGGATGTCCGGGTCTTCGACGCCGTGCATGTACAGGTTCATCGCGGCGATGCGCAGCATGGTGTTGTCGAAGTCGAAGCCGTGGAACATCGCGGTCTTGATGTGGCTCCACTGGGCCTGATCGAGCAGGTCACCGGTGTAGGTGACGGCCTCGGCGGGCTTGCCATCCGGCCCCTCGATCTCTTCGCGGATCACGCCGTCTTCGGAGCTGTAGGTCTCCAACAGGTGCTCCATGCAGTTGACCAGGAAGCCCGCGGTACCACAGGCCGGGTCGGCGACCTTCTCCTCCGGCTTTGGGTCGAGCATGCGCACCATCAGCTTGATGATGTGGCGCGGCGTGCGGAACTGGCCATTGATGCCCGCGGTGGTGAGCTTGCTCAGCAGGTACTCGTACAGGTCGCCCTTGGTGTCGCCGGATTCCAGTGGCAACTCGTTGATCATCTGGATGGCCTTGACCAGCAGGCTGGGCTTTTCGATGACCAGGCGGGCGTCCTTCATGTAGTCGCCGAAGCGGATATCTCCGGTGTGCCCGCGGAAGTGCTTGAACACCTCGTCACGGACCAGGGCGAGCAGCCGGTCCGGGTCGCCCTCGTGCACGAATTGGCTCCAGCGCAGGTGCTGCTGGTCGCCGCCGAAGCGCGGCGTGAATCCCTTGCCGGTACGGGCCTGGCGCTTTTCGTCGCGGGTCTCGTTGATATCCAGCAGACGGGCGAACATCAGAAAGGTGATCTGCTCGATGACGGTGAGCGGATTGGCAATGCCGCCCTGCCAGAATTCGAGCCAGAGTCTGTCGATTTTGTTCTTGAGTTGGCCGGTGATCATTCTGTTTGTCTTTGTTCCTGCTGCGATTTACTGAGTCTCTGATTCTGTCGGCTGTGGCTGGTGCCCAAAGCTCTGGACGATCTCCAGCAGCCTGTCTATCTGATCGTCGCTGTCGAATACGCTGTCCGGGTCACCGAGCGAGGCGAACGGCATCTCGTAGAGGCTTTCCAGCTCGATGGCGCCGCTACGGGCGATCTGGCGCTTGAGCAGGCCTAGAAACTGCACCTGCTTTGCCTTCAGGCTCGGGTAGGCTTGCACGAACTCCGCGAAGCGCTGGTTAACGGCGTCTTCATCCATGCCGATCACGGCGCGCAGGATCTGCTCCATGGGCGCGGCGGTGTCGTAGAAGCCTTTCAAGGTGTTCAGGTCCACGTCCGGATGATTGGTGTGGACAAGCGCATTGAGCGCTTCCAGCTCTTTCTCGGTCACCGGTTCAGCTTCGCGGATCTTGGCAATCACCGGATCCTTGTCGAACAGCTCATTGAGCGCCTGCTCCACCTTGATCCGGTAGGCTTTCAGATCCACGGTGGCGAGGTAGGTCGTCTGCGTCTCGCGCATTTCATGCCCATCTTCGATGTCGATGATGGGCGGGTCGTAGGGGCTTTCAGCGCCAGTTACCCGGAACTTGAGAATGTCGCGCAACACGACTCGCGCCTGCTCGATCTCTTCCAGCGACGCTTTCGTCCACCAGTCAGGCTCGCGCGCCTGCCTGATCTCCGTCGCCTTCGCTTGCACCTGGTTCAGGTTCATCTGCAACTGGTGAAGCTGGCCGATCGCTTCACCGACATAATCATCGAAGCGCGCGGACTTCTTGAGCTTCTCGTGCTGGATCTTGGTGACCAGCAGATCCCATTGGTAGGCTTCCGAATGGCCGCGGATATCGACCCACTGCATCAGCGGGGCGATCTCGGTTTCCAGCAGCACCACGGTGTTGGCGGCGAACTGTCTGACCACGCCCAGTTCGCTCATCCGTTGCTTGACCTTCCACTTGTCCCGCACCGCGAGCGCTTTCTCATCGAGGCTGTTGACGGCCTTGTTTATCCACTGGGCCAGTTCATCGAAAAAATCGACTTCCGCCGCATTGAGGGCCTCTTTCGCCAGCGCCAGCCGCGCTTCGAACAGGCGCTGCATGGTGCACTTGGACTGGCTCACCGTGACATCGCGCGGCTTGAGTCCGTGGTACTCGACCACGCCCCAGTGATCGAAGGTCTGGAAGTGGGTCTTGTGCTTACCCGGACCGAACAGGTCCTTGCACAGCCGTGTCCCGCGCCCGACCATCTGCCAGAATTTCACTGGCGACTTGACGGGCCGGGCGAAGACCAGATTGACCACCGCAGGGACGTCGATGCCGGTGTCGAGCATGTCCACCGAGATAGCGATGGTGAGCCGGTCGTTGCTGCCCTCGCCCTTGAAATCGTCGATCAGGTCTTCGGCGCGCGGGTCGTAGTTGTCGATGACCTGGCAGAACTTGCCCGCGTACTGCGGAAACATCTCGTCGAACAGCTCTTCGAGCAGCTTGGCGTGACGATGGTTGCGGGCGAAGACGATGGTCTTCCCCAGGGTCTGCCCATCCGCCTGGCGGATGCCGTGGTCCATCAGGTTCTGCAGGATCTTGCGGTTGGTGTCCTTGTTGTAGATGGCCCGATCGATTTCCTGGCTGTCGAAGTCCAGCGCATTGGGGTCGATACCCTTGTCTTCGAGCTCGGCGACCTGTTCCGGGGTCAGGGCGTGCCCCTTGATACCCTCGCGCAGGAACTTGGTGGTGTGCTTCACGACCTGGTACGGAACGAGATAGCCCTCTTCGATGGCGCGTTCGAGGTCGTAGTTCGAGGTCGGCTGCTTCAAATCGCAATCGAATAGCCGGCATGTCGAACGGCTGACCATTTCGACTGGCGTGGCGGTCAGGCCGAGTTGCAGCGCGTCGAAGTAGCGGAAAAGGTCGCCGTAGATGTTGTAGATACTGCGATGCGACTCGTCGGCGATCACCAGGTTGAAGAAGCCCGGATCGAACTTGCTGTAGATCTTGAGCATCGCCGGATAGGTGGCGACGAAGACCTGGTTGGCGGTGTCATCGACACTCTTGCTGCTGAGCACCGTCACTGGCGCGCTCAGAAACTCCGAGTAGGCATTCTTGGCCTGCTTGCGCAGTTCCTTGCGGTCGCATAGGAACAGAACGCGCTTGGCCCAGCCGGCCTGCATGCAGACATCGGACAGCGCGATCGCCAGACGCGTTTTCCCGGTACCCGTCGCCTGCACCGCCAGCGCCTTGCGCTGTTTGGACTCGTAGCGCTCGCAGATGCGCTTGAGCGCTTCGTGCTGGTAGAGCCGATCGGTCAGGATCTCGGGCTTTGGGGAGACGGTTGAGAACGGATGGCGTTCCGCGCGCTGCCGAACCTGGTGCTGCAGGCTGCTCTTTGAGTAGAAATCGTACAGACGACGCGGCGGGTAGCCTTGCGCAGGGTGATCGTCCCACATCCAGATGTCGTAGCCGTTGGTGTAAAAGATCACCGGACGCTGTCCGTACATCTTCTCCAAGCCATCCGCATAGTGCCGCGCCTGATGGCGGCCTTTCTCCGCATCAACCGCGGTCTTCTTCGCTTCTACGACCGCCAACGGCTTGCCGTTGGCGTCCCAGAGGACATAGTCTGCGAAGCCCTCGCCGGTTTTCGTCGGCTGGTGCAGTACCTTCTCTTCCTGGGTCACCTCGTCGGTATCGGCACCCTCGACGCCAGCGTCCCAGCCTCGCCCCGCGAGGAGCGTATCGATCAAGCGGTGACGGGTCGCCTGCTCGCTGAATTGCAGATGATCGGCGACGTTCTGCGCTTTGACCTGCAGCGCCGTCAGTTCCTGGGCGGTCTTTTGAAGCCGAGCCGCTTTTTCTCTTTCCTGTTCCAGGTCGCTGAGCAGCGCCTGCATCTGGGCTTCCTGCTTGGCGAACTGCTCCAGCAGTGCCTTGCGTTCTTTCTTGTACTGGTTTTTGGGCGAGACGGGGGGCTGCGGCGACTGGAAGTCACGCAGCGTCGACGCGTCGCCGTTCGCATAGGTGGCGAACAGCCAGCGCCCAAGATCCCAGGCTTCCCGGACTAACCAGAGCGCGCTGTTGTCGGAGACCTTGTCGCCGTGGGCTGCCTTGTTGCCGTGGATGCGGATGGCGTGGAGCTTCTCCACGACCACGGTGGGAGTCACGGACTTGAATGCGTCGTTGCTGAGCAGATCCATGAAGTTGGACATCGGCGCACGCGGCAAGCCTGCCTGCTGATATACAATGCTGACGCAGCGCTCGGCGAACGCGCGCAGCTTTACTACCGCGCTCTCCGGGTCACCATGGGCGTACTGCTCGGCAAAACCACAGAGAGACGCCAGCTCAGGCCACCGGGTCCGCAGATGCTCGAAGTTCTTAGATTGCATAATTTCGTTTACGCTCATGCGGGCCTAACTAAGCGAAGACCATGCCAAGTGCTATTCGATGGCGTACTTCTCCAGGCGCTTCGAGAAGGTCTGATAGTTGGGAATGCCAAGCAAAGCCGCAGCTTCCTTCTTCCGCTTGCCCGATTCCAACCACGCCTTTTCGACATAATGTCGCTCGACAGAATCCAATAAGGCATTTAAATCAAAACCTTGGCCAATCTCACGCCCCAAGACACCGTCACGTCCGTCGCGACTGGCCAGGTTGGCCAGCAAGCACTCTCGGGCCTCCTCGCCGGAAATCATCTGCCCCTCTGACCAGACAGCCAACCGTCTTAGCGTGTTCAGCAACTCGCGGACGTTTCCCGGCCAAGTATGCCCCAAGAGAATCTTCTGTCCCTCTAAAGAAAGTTTTTTATCTTTGAACCCCGGCTCGTCTTGGCTCTCGTTGTTCACCTTCGCCAACAAGTGGTTGATCAACAACTTGACGTCCTCGCGGCGATGCCGCAGTGGTGGCAATCGGATAACAGCCACAGCCAGCCGGTAGAACAAGTCTTCACGAAACCGCCCCTCGGAAATCTCATCCAACAACGAACGGTTGGTCGCCGCGATGATGCGCACGCTCACTTTCTTCGGAAACTTGGCACCTATCGGCCAGACCTCGCCATCCTCGAGCACCCGTAAGAAGCGGACTTGGGCGGCCGTGGGTAATTCACCCAACTCATCGAGAAACAGGGTGCCGCCGTCTGCCGCCTCGAACTTCCCTACTTGATTGGATGCCGCACCGGAGAAGGCGCCTTTGACGTGTCCGAAAAGAATGGATTCGATGAGTTCATGCGGGATCGCGCCACAGTTGATCGGCACGAACGGCTCGTCTGCCCGCAGACTGGCGGCGTGAATAGCCTTGGCGAACAATTCCTTGCCCGTGCCAGATTCACCCTCGAGCAGTACGGGAACTGATCGAGGCGCCACCTTGCTGGCCATGTAAATGACCTTCTTCATCACTTCGCTGTGGTGAAGGATATCCTTAAACTGTGCAGCCACCGGCGGCAGTTCAGGCGCGGCACCTTCCAGCCTCGCATCCCTGTTCCTAATGTAGGAGGGCAACCATTCCGCTGTAAGCGATATCGGCAGGTTTACATCCCGAACGCCCCGCTGAAGGCTTGACTCCACCAAAGTGGCCGGGAATTCCGTTTCCGACAGGATGATCCAAGTCGTGGCCATTGCAGGCGTGCCCGGGCTGATGTGGAACGTCAGACGCAGTCCGTCTGGGTAATCGGCCTGCAAAGCCTTCAACGTCTTGCGACAGGCGGGGAATATCTCTTCGAAGTCAGTAGGGCTTACCAGCTTGTGATAGTGAACTTGGGCGGCATGACCGGTTCTCTGTTCCAGCCAGGACAGGAAAGGCACCACGTTCTGCGTCGGGTAGTTTGTCAGGAGGTGGACAGCATCGAAAGGTCTTGCAGCCAGGACATTCGCAACCGGGCCATCCCCATTTGTCTCGTTACGAGATGCCTTGAGGTCGGTTGCACCGAGCCAGCAGACAAGTACATCTAGCATACGAAGCCCCAGGTAACATTCGTTATTTCTGAGTATCACACATTACCTTGCGCTTGTTGTCACAAGTTTGCGCAACTACACGCTTGAACTTCACTGGATTTTCGGAAGCTCCATATTTGCGAGGTTGGAGGGATGAAGACACCGACGAGATACTCCCTGGAAGTGCGGAGCGGTTCAGTCTGAGATGGCCTACGGTAAGCCTTGGTTAAGCTACGAAGACCAACTGGAGAAGCTGACGGATCGCGGTCTGCTGGTGACGGACCGCGCCAAGGCGCTGGAATACCTCGAACGTATCGGCTATTACCGACTGAGCGGCTACTGGTTTCCGTTCAGGGAGCGGTCGGGCAAGCTGGTTCTGCTCGATGGACAGCGCAGAAAGCCCCCCAATCCCAAGCGCGTCGAGACTGTCGCACTCGATGACTTCAAGCCCGGGGCCACGTTCGAGCAGGCAGTGCTGCTCTATATCTTCGACAAGAAACTGCGGCTGCTGGCGATGGATGCCCTTGAGCGGATCGAGATCGCACTCAGGGTCGACATCTCCCATTCTCTTGGAAGTCTGGATGCCTTCGCCTACCTACGCGCGGAGCTTTTCCACGAATCCTTCAGCCGCCGGCTCGACCCCAAGACCGGCCTGACCAGGCATCATTCTTGGCTAAGCAAACAGGCGCAGCTCATTGCCCGATCCAAGGAAGAGTTCGTTCGCCACAACAAGGCCAAGTATGGTCTGCCATTGGCGATTTGGGTCTCCTGCGAGGTCTGGGACTTCGGCGCGATGTCCAAGCTCTTCGCCGGCATGCGCGTGCAGGAACAGGACGCCATCGCTGCCAAGTACGGTGTTAGCGACGGAAGGGTCTTCGCGAGTTGGCTTCGGAGTCTGAACTATCTGCGTAACCTGTGTGCGCACCACAGCCGCTTGTGGAACAGGAATATTGTCGATCAGCCAAAGCTTCCGAGCGCATTGGAGATGCCCTGGGTTGTCCCCTTCGAGCAAGATGCACATGCTCGGGCCAGGTGTTTTCTACTGTTGCGGATCACCCGCCACGTTCTGCAGCGCGTAAATCCGGGGTCGACCTGCCCTGCTCGCTTGCGCGAGCACCTTCAAAGTTTCCCGGACCTAAGCCATCTGGGGCTGGGCCTGACCGATCTTGGCGCTCCGCAGGGCTGGGAAGGGACCTGGTGAGGCAACAGCGTTGTGGAAGTGCTCGCACAATAAAGAACCCCTCCGCGATCTCCCCGCCGAAGCGGATTGACCGGGAGGGGCCGTGTTACTGATAACAATAGGTCAATTTGCACTAGGCATCAATCGGCAAGCGCAGAGTTCCCGAACTTTCCGATGGCCACGGCCCCGACGAATCAGGCACAGGGAAACAAGTCGTTGGATCAGGGTGCTTCCACTTGCCACGCTGCGGTAGACCGCACCGCACGATTCACCGAACCATGGCGCAGTGCCGCAACGATGCGAGCACCCCATCGAGATCGGGGCGGATTTCGGCCCGATTCACACCCGACCTTCACCGAAACGAAAAACGGGTTGCCGGAATTTGCCGGCAACCCGTTCTCTTTGAGCCGCTTGCGGCGTCTCTTATTTGGCGTCCCCACGGGGATTCGAACCCCGGTTGCCGCCGTGAAAGGGCGGTGTCCTAGGCCTCTAGACGATGGGGACTTAGGACTTACTACGAAAAATCCGGCTCGGCCTAGCTTGACGCAGGTGGGCTCGGCCGAGCCGGATTGTTGTTTTTGGTGGAGCCAGGCGGGATCGAACCGCCGACCTCAACACTGCCAGTGTTGCGCTCTCCCAGCTGAGCTATGGCCCCATGCGAGAAGCCGCGTATTATAGGGGGCTGTTTCGGGGGTGTCTAGTCTGGACGCGATGATTTTTTCGTCCGCAGGACCGTTTCGATCGATGGCCGCACGCGGCGTGCGCGCCGGGCTCGCGGCGTCGCGAGCACCCCGAAAATGCCGCATCGGGGCTTGCTTAAGTCCCCGTCAGCGACCATCTTGTCCGCGCCTGAATTATGCTTTTCGGAGACCGTAAAACATGTTGCGCATCCTACTTTACGTAGCGACCAACTTCGCGATCTTGGCCGTGCTCTTCGTGGTGCTGAACCTTTTCGGTCTCGGCACCACGACGAGCGGCAGCGGCCTGTTCGTGATGGCGCTGTTGTTCGGCTTCGGCGGTTCGATGATCTCGCTGTTCATCTCCAAATGGATGGCCAAGCGCTCCATGGGTGTGCAGATCATCGAGCAGCCGACGACGCCGTTCGAGCAGTGGCTGTTCGAAACCGTCCGCCGGCAGTCGGAGGAGAGCGGCATCCGCATGCCGGAGGTCGGCATCTTCGACTCGCCGGAGCCGAATGCCTTCGCCACCGGGTGGAACCGCAACGACGCCCTGGTCGCGGTCAGCACCGGCCTGCTGCAGAATATGAACAAGGACGAGGTCGAGGCCGTCGTCGGCCACGAGATCAGCCACGTCGCCAACGGCGACATGGTGACGCTCGCGTTGATCCAGGGCGTACTGAATACCTTCGTCATCATCCTCGCGCGCATCATCGGCGGCTTTGTCGACCAGGCGCTGCGCGGCCAGGACAACGAGGGCGGCGTCGGCATCGGCTATTTCGTCGTGTCCATCATCGCCGAGATCATCCTCGGCTTCCTGGCGTCGATCGTCGTCATGTGGTTCTCCCGCTACCGCGAGTTCCGCGCCGACGCCGGCGGCGCCAGACTCGCCGGGCGCGAGAAGATGATCGCGGCGCTGCGCGCGCTGCAGCGGGTGCACGAGCCGCATGATCTGCCCGCCGGCGAGTTCGCCGCGTTCGGCATTTCCGGCGGTATCGGCGATGGCTTCAAAAAGCTCTTCGCCAGCCATCCGCCGCTCGAAGAGCGGATCGCCGCGCTCGAGGCGGCTCGCCCGTAACCGACGTCGCATCGGCGGCGTGCCTCGGCTTCGAGGCACGCCGCCCCTCTCTGCCCGCCCCGCCCCGCACACCTGCCAGCACCTCCGCGCACCATGGACAGCATCCGCATCCGCGGCGCCCGCACCCACAATCTGAAGAACATCGACATCGACCTGCCGCGCAATCGGCTGGTGGTGCTGACGGGCCTGTCCGGCTCCGGCAAGTCGTCGCTCGCGTTCGATACCATCTATGCGGAGGGCCAGCGGCGTTACGTGGAGTCCCTCTCCGCCTACGCGCGGCAGTTCCTGTCCGTGATGGACAAGCCGGACGTGGACCATATCGAGGGCCTGTCGCCGGCGATCTCCATCGAGCAGAAGACCACGTCGCACAACCCGCGCTCGACGGTCGGCACCATCACCGAGATCCACGACTACCTGCGCCTGCTGTTCGCGCGGGTCGGCACGCCGCACTGCCCGGCCCACGGCGAGCCGCTGGAGGCGCAGACGGTGAGCCAGATCGTCGACCGCATCCTGGCCCTGCCGGAGGGCGAGAAGCTGATGCTGCTGGCGCCCGTGGTCTCGGCGCGCAAGGGCGAGTATCAGCACCTGCTCGGCGAGCTGAACGCCCAGGGCTTCGTGCGCGCGCGCATCGACGGCGACCTGTACGAGTTGGACGACCCGCCCGCGCTCGACCTGAAAAAGAAGCACGACATCGAGGTCGTCGTGGACCGCTTTCGGGTGCGGGGCGACCTGCAACTGCGCCTGGCGGAGTCCATCGAGACGGCGCTCAAGCTCTCGGGCGGGATCGTGCGCATCGCCTGGATGGACGAGCCCGAACGCGCGCCGGAGACCTTCTCGGCCTCGTTCGCCTGCCCGATCTGCGGCTACAGCGTCCCGGAGCTCGAGCCGCGGCTGTTCTCGTTCAACAACCCGGCGGGTGCCTGCCCGAGCTGCGACGGCCTCGGCGTGGAACAGTACTTCGACCCGGTCAAGGTGGTGGCGCAACCGGCGCTGAGCCTGGCCGACGGCGCCGTGCGCGGCTGGGACCGGCGCAACGGCTATTACTTTCAGATGATCCGGGCGCTCGCGGAGCACTACGGCTTCGATGTCGAGACGCCCTGGGAGGCGCTGCCGGAGCAGGCCCGCAAGGTCGTGCTGCACGGCAGCGGCACCGAGAAGCTGAAGCTCAAGCTGCCCCACGAGCGCGGCAGCGGCAAGCTGCGCGCCTTCGAGGGCATTCTGCCGAACATGCAGCGGCGCTATCGGGAGACCGACTCGGCCACGGTGCGCGAGGAACTGGCCCGCTTCATCTCTCACCAGCCCTGCCCCGCCTGCGGCGGCGCCCGGCTCAACGAGGCGGCGCGCCATGTGCTGGTCGGCGGCACCGATCTGGCGGCGATCTCGGCGATGCCCGTCGGCGACAGCCTGGCCTGGTTCGAGACGCTGTCGCTGCCCGGCAAGCGCGGCGAGATCGGCGCCAAGATCAACAAGGAGATCGCCACCCGGCTCAAGTTCCTGGTGGACGTGGGCTTGGATTACCTGACGCTGGCACGCAGCGCCGACAGCCTGTCCGGCGGCGAGGCCCAGCGCATTCGGCTCGCGAGCCAGATCGGCGCCGGGCTGGTCGGCGTCATGTATATCCTGGACGAGCCCTCCATCGGCCTGCACCAGCGCGACAACGCCCGGCTGCTGCGCACGCTGACGCACCTGCGCGACTTGGGCAACAGCGTCATCGTCGTCGAGCACGACGAGGAAGCGATCCGCGCCGCCGATCAAGTGGTGGACCTCGGCCCCGGCGCCGGCGTGCACGGCGGCGAAATCGTTGTCCAGGGCAGCGCCGAGGAGATCGCGGCAAACCCGGCGTCGTTGACCGGGCGCTACCTGTGCGGCGATCTGCGGGTCGACATTCCCGCCGAGCGCCGCCCCGCCGCCGGCGGCAAATGGCTGCGTATCGTCGGCGCCACCGGCAACAACCTGCAGCAGGTTGACGCGGCAATCCCGGTCGGCACCTTCTGTGTCGTCACCGGCGTCTCCGGCTCCGGCAAGTCGACGCTGATCAACGATACGCTGTATCCGATGGCGGCCCGGCGCCTGAACAACGCCACGCTGCGCGCCGCGCCCCATGCGGCCATCGAAGGGCTGGAGCACTTCGATAAGGTCGTCGACATCGACCAAAGCCCCATCGGGCGCACGCCGCGCTCGAACCCGGCCACCTATACCGGCCTGTTCGGCCTGATCCGCGACCTGTTCGCGGCGGTGCCGGAGTCGCGCTCGCGCGGCTACACATCCGGGCGCTTCAGCTTCAACGTCAAGGGGGGGCGCTGCGAGGCCTGCAAGGGCGACGGCCTGATCCGGGTCGAGATGCACTTCCTGCCGGACGTCTACGTGCAGTGCGACGTCTGCCAGGGGCGGCGCTACAACCGGGAGACGCTGGAGGTCCGCTACAAGGGCAAGACCATCGACGAGGTGCTTGATCTCACCATCGAGGACGCGCTGGAATTCTTCGAGCCGGTGCATGTGCTCGCGCGCAGGCTGCAGACGCTGATCGACGTGGGCCTGGCCTACGTGCGCCTGGGCCAAAGCGCGGTGACGCTCTCCGGCGGCGAGGCCCAGCGCGTGAAGCTGTCGCGCGAGCTCGGCAAGCGCGACACCGGCCGCACGCTCTATATTCTGGACGAGCCGACCACCGGCCTGCACTTCCACGACGTCAAGCATCTGCTCGACGTGCTGCATCGCCTGCGCGACGCCGGCAACACCATTGTCGTCATCGAGCACAATCTGGACGTCATCAAGACTGCCGACTGGATCATCGACCTCGGCCCCGAGGGCGGCGACAAGGGCGGGCGCATCATCGCCGCCGGCACGCCGGAGGAGATCGCCGCCCGCGAGGCCTCCTACACCGGGCAGTTCCTGCGCCCCCTGCTGGCCCGCGGCTGGTAAGCCGGGCCGATCGCCGAGCCGGGCACGCCGGCCTTGCCTCGGCATGCGTCGGCGCCGCGGCTGGCCAGGGGCTGGCCCGCGGCTGGTAAGCCGGGCCGGCCGCAGAGCCGGACATGCCGGCGTTGCTTCCGCATGCATCGGCGCCGATCGGCCGCGACTCGATGGCCGCGGGGCGCCTGTCTACTGCGCGCCGAAAGGCGTCTTCGCATCCGGGTAGACCATCTCGACATCGAAGACGGTCTCGCTAGCGGGGTCGACGGTCACCCGAACGCCGGCGACGAACGGCGAGCCCGGCACTTCCAAGCGCCGAAAACGCTCGCCGGCCCGGTCGCCGTTTTGGTCCTGCAGCGGCGCATCGAAGCGAAAGCGGTGGGTGTCGCCGTGGATGGCGAGCACCGGTCCGGGATAAGCGGCGAGCAGGCTTCGCAGATCCTGCTTGAGGGAGCGAAAGCCTTCCCGGCGTCCGCGCTCCTCGAACGCGGGGTTGGCGTGGAAGGCCACCACCACCGCGCCGATGCCGTCCTTGACCGCCATCGCCGCGACCCGCGAGAGCAAATCGCTGTTGGCCTGCTCGCGCGCACGCAGTTCCGCCATGGCGGCCTTGTCCCGCGGCAGGTAATTGTTATTGCTGCCGACCACGTGCACCAGCACCAGCAGTACGCCGTCGCGGACCAGATACAGGTTCTCGGGGAAGGACGGATCAGGCACGACGGCGCCGGCCGCCGCCGCGCGCAGCACACCGGCATCCGCGTAGAAGACCCGGCGCAGCAGGGCGAGCCGCTCCAAAGGATCGTGTCCCCCGGCACGCGCGCGATGGCAGTCCGTCCATTCATTGTCGCCGGGCGTATAGAGCACGGGCACCGGCTGCTCGCGAAACAGCGTCGCGACGCCGCGCAAACGGCGCTCGCTGCAGGGCTGGCTGCCGCCCTTGATGTCGCCCACGTGCAGGATAAACGGCGTGCCGCCGCGCACGCCGTCGCGCAGAATCATCTGCAGGCCCGAGGTCTCGGCATCCGAGTACGGTAGATCGCCGACGGCGAGAAAGCGCAACGGGTCGGCCGCCGCGGCGGCGGAGAAAGCCGCGCCGGCCAGCAGCAAAAGTGCGGCAACGCACGCTCGCGAGGCGGACGGGGCGCGCGCGAAGCTCGGCGGCGAGAGCGGGATGCGCGGTAGTGAGGACATGGCGGCAGAGATCGACCAAATTTGGCGGGTTTTCGCGACACCGGAACAGGCAATGCGCACGCCGCGTACGCGGGCCGGCCTCGAAGAGCCCGGTGCGGATGCGCGGCGCGTCAGGGGCATATCAGGGGCGCATCAGGGGCACATCAGGGGCACATCAGAAGCACATCAGCGCGACCGATAGCCGCCGAACGCCCCGGACGGGGCCGCGTCCGGCGCCGCGTAGCCGCGATCGGGGGTGCCGAGGTACGGACGAGGCCGCGGGCGACGGTGGTAGCCGTCGTCGTAGCGGTAGCCATCATCGTACCGGTAGCCGCCGTCGTAGTAAGGGCGCGGCCTCGGCAGAGCACCGCCGCTATAGGCCGGATTCTCGCAGTCGCCCGTGTGTCCCCACCCACGGGCGCGCTGCTGGACGCATTTGTCCGACCAGAACTGCCGCACCGCGGGATCGCGACGCTCGGCCGCGGTCAGCGGCTCGCGGCTGGCGCTGAAACCGCTAGGGCCGCGCTCGTCGACGGGCGGCCGGTCGAAGCCGGACGAATGGCGCGAGGTGTCCCGGTCCGGCCGATGGCGCTCTTCGCCCGCGACGTTGCCGGCGAGCAGTACCAGTACCGCCAGCAAGGCCACCACCGCGGCAGAGCTGCGGGTGAAATGGCGGGCGAACGGGCGGTGATTCAGTTCACTGGGCATGCTGTGCCTCCTCTTTCACGCGGCGACGGCCCGCGAGCGAACGCTCAGGGTCATCACCGGCACCGGCGCCCCGTCGCGCATGACGGCGCGGTTGTAGGGAATCATGGCGGCGTTCAAGGCGTCTTCGACACCGCGCAGCGCGTCCGGCGCCAGATCCATGTCAACGCGGAAACGCCAACGGCGGACACCGTAGCCGTCGTCGCAGCGAGCGTCCAGCCGATAGGAGGCATCGGGCAGCAGGCCCTCGTCGATACACTGGCGAATCAACTGCGCCACGAGCACTTTCGCGGCCTGCGCATCCGGCGTGCCGGCATGGCGCGAGCCGCTCCAGGCCAGCGCATGCTCCGCGAGTGCCTGCGCCGGAGCCGCCAGCAGCTGCCGGCGGCGCTCGCCGACCCAGTCCCCCGCCACCAGCTGTACGGCCACCGACGCGACCTCCTCGCTCGCGAAGCGCCGGCCGGCGAGCCCGATCAGGGCGCGCGGCACATAGATGCCGTGCATGCGCATGGCGCGCTCCAGATCCCTGCCGTAGAGCCCGCCGCGGGCTTGTCCGCGGGCGCTGCGGTCGGCAACCTCCAGCCAACGTCGTGCCTCGGCCATGCAATGGGTATCGAAGATGTGCACGCTGCCGTCGGCGTCGAGCTGCCAGCCGTCGGGCCAGAGCGCGATCCGATAGGGCGGCAGCGCGCCGATGACCGCCGCCGCGGAGCGCCTCGGCGCGCCGAGGCGCGCCAAGATACGTTCGGCAATGACCATGCGGGAAAGGCTTTACGGGATCGGGCAGTCAGTGCAGCTTCACCGGCTGCGCCGAGAGCGCGTCGATGATTTCGCTTGCAGCGGCGATCTCCTCGGCATCGTCCGAGACCTGCGTAAAGCGTGTCAGATCCTCCAGCGCCGCCGGTGAATAGCCAAGCTCTCGATATAGCAAGCCGCGCTGATACAGTTCGTCGGGCAAGTCCGGAGAGACATTCAGCACCGCGGTCAGTGCCTCCAGCAGGTTGGCGCTGTCGCCCCGCGCGCGGTAGACGCCGGTGAGATTGCGCAGCATGCGCACCAGGATCTCGCGCTTGCCGGCGGGACGCAGCAGCGACGGATTGGCGCGGATCGACAGCACGCCCTCGCCGTAAACCTCGGCCAAGCGCCGATCGAGGTCGTCTTCGCCCAGCGCCGCCCCGCCGGCATAGGCATCGATCATCAGCGCCGTGCTGCCGCGCCCGATGCGGACCAAAAAGTGCGCCGGAAAGCTGACGCCGTGGGCCGGCATACCGAGCCGCGCCGCGATCTCGACGTAAACCATCGACAACGTGATCGGAATCCCGAGCCGGCGCTCCAACACCTGATCGAGAAAGCTGTTGCGCGGATCGTAGAAATCTTGCTGGTTGCCGGTGAACCCGAGCTCGTCGAAGAAAAAGGCGTTCAGGTCGGCGACTTGGCGCAACAGGTCCGCGTCCTCGGACACACGCGCCCGCGCCGCGGCCGCCAGTAAATCCAGCCGCTGCAGGCTTTCCTGCGCGGCGACACGCTGTTGAAACAGTCGGCTGATATCGAGTGCGGCCTCGGCGAAGTCGATGTCGTCGTCCGGCTTCCCGGCGAGGCTCGCAAGCTGTTGCTGGGCTGACGTCATGGCGGGGCTCCGATCATTGGCTGACACGTTCGAGCGTGCGGCGCGACTGCGGGCACAAACAGGGCGCGGGCGCGGATCGCAATGCCTGCGGACCGCGTCGCCTCGTCATCGTTATAATGGAGCGATCCGCACCGCAACGAAACCCCGCCGTTTTCGCATGTCCGCCGATCCCGCCAAAGGCGCCGCTTTTCTGCTCGACGGTATCCGCTTGCTGAGCCAGCCCGGGCTCCGGCGCTTCGTGCTCATACCGCTGCTGATCAATATCGCCGTGTTCTCGTCAGCGATCTGGCTCGGCGCCCGCCAGTTCGAGTCGCTGATGACCCGGATGCAGGCGAGCGTGCCCGATTGGCTCGCCTGGCTGGAATGGCTGCTCTGGCCGGTTTTCGTTCTCGTCCTGCTGGTGATCGTGTTCTACAGCTTCACGCTGGTCGCCAACCTGCTCGCCTCCCCGTTCAACGGCCTGCTCGCGGAGAAGGCCGAGGCGCTGATCACCGGCAAGTCCCTCGCGGACGCGGGAGACTATGGCAAGCTGCTGAAGCAATTGCCGGCGACACTGCTGGACGAGCTGCGCAAGATCCTCTATGCGTTGCTCTGGACCATTCCTTTCCTGATTCTGGCGTTCGCGGTGCCGCTTATCGGCCCGCTGATCTGGTTCCTGTTCACGGCCTGGATGCTGACCGTCCAATATGCCGACTTCCCCATGGGCAACCACGGGCTCCGGTTCCGCGACATGCGCGCGACGCTGCGCAGGCGCCGCGTGCTAAGCCTGAGCTTCGGCGCCGCCGTTGCGGCCATGACCATGGTGCCGGTTCTGAATTTCATCGCCATGCCCGCCGCCGTCGCGGGCGCGACGGCCATGTGGGTCAGCGAGCTGAGCGGCACACGGAACTGAGCCCGCGGCGCCCGGCGGCGGAGCGCGTCAGCCGATCTTGCGCAAGATGTCGATGCGATGCGGTTTCATGAAGTGCGCCCCGCCGGGCGTCATATGGCGCTCGAACGCGGCGCGGATCGCGGCGCGGCGCTCCGGGCTCACATCGAGCGCCGTGTGCGTGACGTCCAGGAATCGGGACGCGAACTGATCCCAGCTTTCGTAGGTGCCGGGCACTTCGATGAAGACCTCCTGCTCGGCCGCGAACAGGCCGGCATCCACGGCCCGGCTCAGCGCCGCGAACGCTGCTTCCCGCACCAGTTGCTCGTCGTGAATCATGGACATCAGCGCGTTGAACTCGCCCCAATAAACGGGCTCTGAAAAGCAAGCACGGGCGCCCGGCCTCAACACCCGATGGATCTCGGTCAAGGCGCGGTCCATCAGTTGCGACGGCACGTGGTGCAGCGACTTGAACATCAGCACCGCGTCGAAGCTCGCATCAGGGGCGTCGATGTCCTCGGCGCCGCCGAGGCGAAACTCCACTCCGGGCAGATCGGTAATGGTCAAATTCTTCCCATGCTGGATGCGATCGACTTCGGTGGCGATGACCTCCGCCGCGCCCAGTTGCTGCACCAGCGCGCGCGTGGTCCAGGCGGCACCGCAGCCGAGCTCGAGCACCCGCGCGCCGCGGATATCCAGCAACTCTGCCAGCGCTTCGGCCTCGGTGGCGGTTCGGTAGCGATCGGGGGCGTTGATCTGCATGGCAGTGATCTATGTTTGACGATGGCGGTGATTGTAACCAATGGCGCTCGTGCGGCGGGACTCCGCGGCTTGGGCCGCTCGTCCCGCCGCTGCTGTGCTCGGATCGCGGCCCCGGCGAACGCCCGGGATGCCGGCATCGGCGCATCCGAGGAGGCGGAATTCCCACTTATTTGCACAGTCTTGCTCAGGCTTTCCCGTACACCCCGGGCCGCACGGGCGCTATACTTGTCGCTTCGTGCCAAACAAGCGTTTGAGACGCGGCGCACGGGCGTGCGCCGACGGGCCCGGCCGGGCTCGACCCACTTCCAACACCTGATTGCTGCTCCCGCTGCCCATGTTTACGCGGTTACTACTCGTCTTGCTCATGCTCGTCCTGTTGGTCGGCGGCCTCGCGTATGTGAAATACAGCCAGATCCAGGCGGAAATCGCCCAATTCTCGCAGCCGATGCCGCCGACCGCGGTCTCCGCGGTCGAGGTCACCGTGCAACGCTGGCAACCGAAGCTCGGCGCCGTGGGCAATGTACAGGCGGTTCAGGGGGTGATGGTCAACAACCAAGTGGCCGGCCAGGTGGAGCGCATCCTGTTCGAGTCCGGCGATCAGGTGACGGCGGGCCAAGCGATGGTGCAGTTGGACACCGAAGTCGACGAGGCCGACCTCGAGGGCCTGCAGGCGACACTGACGCTCGCCCGCACGCAACTGGCGCGTAACGAGAAGCTCCTCACCGACCGCGCCGTTTCCCGCGGCGACTACGACGAGATCGTCGCCCAGCTGCAAAAGGCGGAGGCCGAGGTCGGCGCGCAAAAGGCGCTGATCGAGAAGAAGACCATCCGCGCTCCGTTCGACGGACAGCTCGGTATCCGGCAAGTCAACCTCGGCCAGTACTTGTCGGCGGGCCACCAGATCGTGGCGCTGGAGGCGCTGAACCCGGTCTACGTCGACTACGCGCTGCCCGAGCGCCGGCTCGATCAGCTGCGGGTCGGCCAGCCGGTGGAAGTCACGGTCGCCGCCTATCCGCAACGGGTCTTCCGCGGCGAGATCCAGGCCATCAGCCCGGCCGTCAATCGGCAAACGCGCAACATCCAGATCCGTGCACTGCTGCAGAACCCGGACCTGCTGCTGCGCCCCGGCATGTTCGCCAAGGTCGCCACACTGCTGGAGGCCAAGGACGAGGTTCTGACGCTGCCGCGCCGGGCCATCACCTTCAACACCTACGGCGACTCGGTGTTTCTGATCCTCGAAGGCGAAGGCGAGCAGGCCGGCAAGCTGGTCGTGCAGCGCCGCCAAGTGACCACCGGCGCCGTGCGCGGACAGGACGTCGAGATTGTCGACGGACTGGCTGCCGGCGATCGGGTGGTCGACGCCGGTCAAGTGAAGCTGCGCAACGGTGCCGAGGTGGCCATTGCCGAGGCGGGCGCCGCCGACGCCGAAGCCGCCGGCGCGCACGGCGGTGCAAGCGGCGAAGGTGCGGCGACAGCCGGCGGCGGCGACGCGCAGACGGGTCTCGCGCAATGAAATTTACCGACATCTTCGTCCACCGGCCGGTGCTGGCGAGTGTGGTCAGCCTGCTGATCTTCATCCTCGGCCTGCGCGCGCTGGCCGAAATGGAAGTGCGCCAGTATCCGGAGACCCAGAACACCGTCGTCACGGTGACCACCTTCTATCCGGGCGCGAGCAGCGAGCTGGTGAAGGGCTTCATCACGACGCCGTTGCAGCAGGCCATCGCCGAAGCCGACGGCATCGACTACCTGACCGCGACCAGCACCCAGGGCACGTCGGTGATCGAGGCGAATATGCGTCTCAACTACGATCCCAACGCGGCCGTGGCGGAAATTCAGGCGAAGGTCGCCAGCCGTCTCAATGTGCTGCCGGCGGCGGCGCAGAACCCGGTCATCGACTCCACCACCGGCGACTCGACCGCGCTGATGTATCTCGCCTTCTTCAGCGAGGACATGCGCCTGCCGCAGATCACCGACTACCTGGTGCGCGTCGTGCAGCCGCAGCTGCAGGCCCTCGAGGGCGTCGCCAAGGCCGAGATCTTCGGCAACCAAAACTTCGCCATGCGGATCTGGCTGGACCCGGACCGCATGGCTTCGCTCGGCGTCAGCGGTGACGAGGTCGCCCGCGTGCTCGAGGCCAACAACTACTTGGCCGGTGTCGGCCAACTCAAGGGCGAGGAGGTGCAGATCGATCTGTCGACGACGACGGACGTCGGCAACGTCGAGGACTTCCGCAACCTCGTCGTGCGCGAAGACGAAGGCACGCTGATCCGACTGCGCGACATCGCCGAGGTCGAGCTCGGCGCCGCCGACTACGACTCGGCCACGCTCTACCGAGGCATCCCGGCCATCTTCATCGGTATCGAGCAGACGCCCGGCGCCAATCCGCTCGACGTGGCCCGGCGGGTGCACGACCTGATGCCGGACCTCGAGACACAGTTCCCGGAGGGGCTGCAGGCACAGATCCCCTACGACGCCAGCGAGTTCATTCAGGAGTCGATCGAAGAGGTCTTCAAGACCTTGGCAGAGGCCGTGTTGATCGTATTGCTGGTCATCTTCCTGTCGCTCGGCTCGGTGCGCGCGGCGCTGGTGCCTTCCGTGGCGGTGCCGCTGTCTATTGTCGGCGCCGCGTTCCTGATGCTGCTGATGGGCTTCTCCGTCAACTTACTGACGCTGCTCGCGATGGTCCTCGCCATCGGCATCGTGGTCGACGACGCGATCGTCGTCGTCGAAAACGTACATCGGCATCTGGAGATGGGTAAGGACGGCATGACCGCGGCCGTCGATGCGGCGCGCGAGCTGGGTATGCCGATCCTGGCCATGACGACGACATTGGTCGCCGTCTACGCGCCCATCGGATTCATGGGCGGTCTCGTGGGCTCGTTGTTCGTCGAGTTCGCCTTCACGCTGGCCGGGGCGGTGGTCATCTCCGGCATCGTCGCGCTGACGCTGTCGCCGATGATTTCGGCACGCGTGCTGCGCTCCGATAAGGAAGCCGGCCGCTTCGAGCATGCCGTCGAGCATTTCTTTCAGCGCCTTGCCGCCCTCTACGGCAAAGCCCTCGGCGGCTGGCTGCGCTACCCGTCGGTGACGATCCTGGTCGCCGTCGCGGTTATCGGCGGCATCTACGTGATGTACAGCATGACCGAGAAAGAGCTGGCGCCCACCGAAGACCAGAGCATCCTGTTTTTCATGGGCACGGCGCCGCAAACGGCGACGATCGACTACGACATCCGCTACGTGCAGCAGATACAGCAGTTGTTCGAGCAATTCCCCGAGTACAAGGAAAGCTTCCTGCTGGCCGGCTTCGGCGGCGATGTCAGCACGGTTTTCGGCGGCTTCAAAATGAAGGCGTCGAAGGAGCGGGAACGCTCGCAGATGGAGATCCAGCCCGAGTTGCAGGGGGCATTGGCCGGCATCACCGGGCTGCAGACCGTCGCCTTTCCGCGGCCGAGCCTGCCGACGCCGGGCAACGGCATCCCGGTGGAATTCGTCATCATCTCCGACAGCGGCTTCGAAGAGCTGAACGAGCTCGCCGATCAGCTGCTCGGCCGCGCCATGGGCAGCGGCAACTTCATGTTCCTGCAAAAGGACGTCGAATACACCCGCCCGCGCTCCGTGCTCGAGATCGACCGCGACCTGGCCGGCGACCTGGGCATCAGCATGCAGGATCTCGGCCGCAGCCTGGCCGTGATGCTGAACCAGGACCACGTGAACTGGTTCAGCCTGGAGGGCCGAAGCTACAAGGTCATTCCCCAGGTGAGCCGCGACGCGCGCAACGACACGGACGAGATCCAGGATTATCACGTGCGCACCGGCAGCGGCGAGCTGGTGCCGCTGTCGACGCTGGTGACCGTCCGCGATACCGTGGAGCCCTCCAAGCGCACCCAGTTCCAACAGCTGAACTCCATCACCCTGTCCGGGGTCATGACACCGGGCGTCGCGCTCGGCGACGCGCTGGCTTATCTGGAGGAGACCGCCGCCGAGATCTTCCCGCGCAACGTGCGCTGGGACTTCAAGGGCGAATCACGCCAATTCAAAAGCGAAGGCGGTGCGCTGGAGGCAACCTTCTTCCTGTCGCTGCTGATCATCTATCTGGTGCTTGCGGCCCAGTTCGAGAGCTGGCGCGACCCGTTCGTGATCCTGATGTCCGTGCCGCTGACGATTGCCGGCGCCATGGCCTTCCTGTTCCTCGGCTTCGCCAGCATCAACATCTATACCCAGGTCGGATTGATCACGCTGATCGGGCTGATCGCCAAGAACGGCATCCTGATCGTCGAGTTCGCCAATCAGGTGCGCGAGCGCGAGGGCCTGGACAAGCGCGCGGCCGTCGAGAAGGCATCGATGATTCGCTTGCGTCCGATTCTGATGACCACTGTCGCCATGCTGGTGGCAATGATTCCGTTGCTGACCGCGAGCGGACCCGGCGCCGTGAGCCGCTTCGACATCGGGCTGGTCATCGCCACCGGGCTCGGCATCGGCACGCTCTTTACCCTGTTCGTCGTGCCGGCGATGTATGTGCTGCTGGCCTCCAAGGAGGTCCGCCGCCAAGAGGGCGAGGTCACCCCGGCTCATCAGGGCACGGCGGCGTAACGGCTTGCGAGTCCCGCCCGCATGATCGGGCATCGAGGCTCGCCGCGATGATCTGTATCGTCAGCGGGCCGTCGTGCGCCGGCAAGAGCACATTGCTGCAACACGCCCGAATCGAGCTTATCAGCGGGATGCCGGCGTCGCCGGCGCGTCCCGTCGTCTTTCCGTCCGCGTTGCAGCAGGGATTCGCTCCCCTCGAGCCCGATTGCTTTTTCCACTACAACATTCTTCGGCTGGCGGACTCCATCCGGCGCGGTGCGGAACGCGAGGCGCTCTCGCCCTTGCACTTCGCAAGCGACGAGCCGTGGCAGCGCTTGTTGGAGAGTGCATTGCCGAAGCGGGCGATCGTGCTGGTCACCACACGCGCCGTCCTGCGCGAGCGCATGGCGGCAAAGACGCTCATCGAGCCGCCCGCGCTCGCCGGGAACGCCGGCAGTGTCGGTTATTCCGGCGGCTATTGGCGCGACCTCTTGGACGGCATCGATCTATGCGCATTCTATCGGGCCTGGTGCCATGAGCTGGAGCGCCGCGCCATCCCCTATTGCCTCGTGGACAGCTCCGACCTCGACTATCGGCCGCTGAGCGCTCACCGTCTGCATTCGCTGCCGCTCAACGGCTGAGCCGGCCCACAAGGAGAGATCCCGCTTGGCCGTATCGTAGGCACGCCTCCTCCCGCGAATTTTCGCTGGTTAGGCGCGTCTTTCGATGACTCCGCGGCCGCCGCCCCGAGGTCCGTCCCTTGTCAGCGGTAGTCGACCGCCCGGATAATGCCGGGTTTGCCCCAAACGCAGCTGGCAGGGAACAGTATGGCTCTATCTTTTCTCGCGATAGCGGTAGGCCTCGCGCTGCTCGTCTGGAGTGCCGACCGCTTCATCGACGGTGCCGCGTCCGCTGCCGGTCATTTCGGGATGTCGCCACTGTTGATAGGCATGGTGATCGTCGGCTTCGGTACCTCTGCGCCGGAAATGGTGGTATCGGCCATCTCCGCATCCCAGGGCAACCCCGGCATCGCGCTCGGTAACGCCTACGGCTCCAACATCACCAATATCGCCCTGATCCTCGGCCTGACCGCGCTGATCAGTCCGATTGCCGTGAACTCGGGCGTGCTGCGCAAGGAGTTGCCGATCCTCGCCGTCGTGACGGTCCTGGCGGGCTGGCAGCTGTGGGACGGCGAGATCACCCGCATGGACGCGGTCGTCCTGCTGGCGGTCTTCTTCGTGCTGATGGGCTGGAGCATTTACCAGGGTCTGAAGCCGAACGGCGACGCGCTCGGCGGCGAGATGCAACAGGAGCTCGATAGCAATCGTATGCCGTTGCGCCCTGCCCTGTTCTGGCTTGTAACCGGCATGGTGCTGCTGATCGTCAGCTCCCGGATCTTGGTCTGGGGGGCGGTGGAGATCGCACAAGGTTTCGGCGTCAGCGATCTCATCATCGGTCTGACCATCGTCGCCGTGGGCACCTCGCTGCCCGAATTGGCATCATCGCTGGCCGCCGCCCGCAAAGGCGAGCACGATATCGCCGTCGGCAATGTGATCGGCTCCAACCTGTTCAATACCTTGGCCGTGGTCGGCATCGCCGGCGCAATCCACCCGTTGTCGGTGGCCCCCGAGGTCCTCTACCGCGACTGGACGGTGATGGCCGTGCTGACCCTATCGCTGTTCGTGTTCGGCTACGGTTTCCGCGGACCGGGCCGGATCAACCGATGGGAGGGGAGCGCCCTGCTGATCGCATACAGCGCTTATACGGCCTATTTGGTCAGCACGCTGTTCCTATAGCCGCCGCGCTGTATCCCGTATCCGCCGCCGCGCCCGAGACAGCCGGGCGCCGGCACTCAGCGCGATAGCCACTTGGCGAGTGTCGCACCGACTTCTTCGGGGTCCAGCGGCTTTGCGAGATAGTCGTCCAGGCCGGCGCGACGGCAACGCGGGCCTTCCTCTTCCTCGCTGCCCGCCGAGATCGCGATGACAGGAACGCTCGAGGGCGTCGGGGCATCGGCGAATCGCCGGACCGCCGCCGTGGCCTCCAGGCCGTCCATGATCGGCATCTGAATATCCATCAGGACCAGATCGTAGCGCGACATCCGCAACAGGCGCAGTGCGTCTTCGCCATTGACGGCCACATCCGCCGTGTACCCCAGCGAGCGCAGGATCGCCAGCGCGACTTCGCGATTGATCATATTGTCTTCGGCAAGCAAGATCCGCGGCGCGTGGGCGTCCCGGGCGGATACCTTGCCCGCATACGCATGGTTCGCCGCAACGACGTCGAACGGCGGACCGAGCGCCGACCCTGCGTCGGTCCGTGCACCGGCCGCCGGTTCCGCGCCTTCGCAGCCGGCGCCTCGTCCCGCCTCCGCCGACGCTCGCGCAGCGAATGCCTGCCGACCTTCGGCCGCACCACCAGCGGCGATCCCGGGCTCGCCGGAGACATCCGCAGTGATCGCGGGCGCCGGCGCGCTACTGTCGTCCCCGGCACGGGCGTCGCGCCTGCGGCCTGTGCGGCCGCGGCCGCACAGGTCGACCAGACAGTCATGGATCTGCTGCTGTTTCACGGGCTTTTGCAGGAAGGCCTCGAAGCCGAGCTCGCGCAGCCGCGCCGAGTCTGCGCCGAGCGGCCGCGCCGTCAGCATCACCATCGCAATATCCGCAAGCAGCGGGTCGGCCTTCAGCGCTCGTCCCAACGCCTCGCCGCTTGTGTCCGGCATCCTGCAATCGATAAGCACGATATCGAAACGGTCATCCGCCGCCCGCGCCTCGCTCAGCACCCCGAGCGCCTGCGCCGCCCCGCCGGCAGCCGCGCTGCGGCAGCCCCATGCCTCGAGGTATGCGCCGAGCGCTTTGCGACTGCTGGCGTTGTCGTCGACGATCAACACCCTGGCGTGGCCGATGCGTGTCGCCGCTCCCGGTCCCTGCGACGCGTGGGTCGACCGGCATTCGAACGGCACGGTCAGCCAGAAGGTCGATCCGCGCCCTTCTTCGCTGCTGACATCGATCTGCCCGCCCATCATCGTGACCAACTGCTTGCAGATGGCGAGCCCGAGTCCGCTGCCGCCGAAGCGCCGTGTAGTGGACGGGTCGACCTGCGAGAAGGCGTGAAACAATCGGCCGAGCCGGTCGGGCGGAATCCCGATTCCCGTGTCGCGCACGGCGAAGCGCAGTTCCACCCGCTCGCCGAGATCGCGCGCGAGGCCGATCTCCAAGCACACCTCGCCGGCGGCAGTGAATTTCACGGCATTATTCAGCAGATTGACGAGAATCTGCCGCAGCCGGCCCGGATCACCGCGCAGCCGAGTCGGCACGGCGGGATCGACGAACTGCACGAGCTCCACGCCTTTCTCCTCCGCGCGCCAGGCGACCAGGTCCACCGCATCTTCGACGGGTGTGCGCAGGCTGAAATCGGTATGCTCCAGCACGATCCGGCCGGCCTCGGCCTTGGAAAAATCCAGAATGTCGTTGAGGATCGTCAGCAGCGTCTCCGCGCTGTCATCGATGATGCGCAGATACTCCCGCTGCTCCTGTGTCAGCGCAGTCGTCGCCAACACCTGAGTCATGCCGATGACACCGTTCATCGGCGTGCGGATTTCATGGCTCATATTGGCCAGGAAGGTGCTTTTCGCGCGATTCGCCTGCTCGGCGGACAACGCCAGTCGGCGAGCCTCCTCCATCGCCGCGCGCAACTTCTCGTTGCTCTCGAGGTTTCTCAGCGCTTGCGATGCCAGCGGTGCGAATCGCTGCAGCAAACGCAGATGCTGCTTGTTGAAGAAGGCGCGTTGCCGACTGACGCAGATCAGCGCGGCGCGCGCACCGGGCGTCATCATCGGGGCATGCAGCGCCGAGACCACGCGCGAGCGGATCTCCGCCGGCTGCGCGCACCATTCAGGCGTTTGCCCCGCATCGAACAACATCACCGGCTGACCCGACAGCACGCGCTGCAGAACGTCGCCGGCCTGCCATTGCAGGTTGTCGAACACCGGATCGGTCGAAGCCAGCACGACCAGTGGCCTGTCGTCGTCCTCGCGCAGCACGAAGGCATCGTCGAAATGGATAAGCTTTTTCAGGATGCGCAGCACATCCAGAAACGCATCTTGGGTACTGCCGGAGCGCGTGATGGCATCGAGACCCTCGAGTAGCCCCTCGGTCTCGACGCGCAACTGCTGTTCTTGGCGCCTCGCCCGCTCCAGATTCAGCAAGGCTTCGCGCAGTCGCTCGCTTTCCATCGCCGCAAACTACCGCGCGGGCCGATCGCCGAAAACGACAACCGAAATCATCAGATTGCCGTGCGAATTATCTCGGGTCACCGCGCAACCCTGCTCGCCGAAGGTGTAGATGCCCAGAAACGGGGAGCCACCGAGTGCAAGGCCGACTTCCCCTGCGACGTTCGCCATGTCTTCCCGCACCGTCAGCATGCAACCCGCGCAATAGATCACGAGAGCGCCGGCGATGTGCTCGGCATCGAGTCCGCCGGCCGCGATGGCTGCTCTGACGACCCGACCCGCGCGCGAGATCAGCGAATCCCGCGAGCCCGTCATCAGCACGATCTCCTCGCCCTCCGCGATATCGGTGAACAGCCGCAGACCGCCCTCGGCAGTGACCTGCTCGGGATGCGACAGCTTGAAGAACGCAACGCCGCCGACCTGCCCCAGTTCCCGGCCGAGCGGAAACAGCGACGTCTCGGCCAGCACGGTGCCGCCTTGTACGCGCGCACCGGAGATCGTCCCGCTGGTCCATTCGTCGTAGACGGCGGCAGCAGGCCGATGGTCGATTTCCTGCAGCGTGCGGCCCGAGGCCGCCGTTACCCTGCCGGCATGCTCGGTGGAGTCGTAGCCGCTTTGGAAGGCGCAAGCGATTTCGACCGACGGGAAGAAAACGCTGATGACCACCGCATCGCCGAAGACGCCGTCGCGGGTCATTTGCCGCCAGTGTCCACGGACGCCGTCGTCCGCGGTACTGCCGCCGGCGATCGGTACGTCGCGCCCGATCACGGCCTCGATCCCTTCGATCAGCCGCTCCTCGCAGCCCGGGGCGGCATTCATCCAGACAAGCATCGGCACCTCGCCGGGACGGCCCGCGTCCGCCAACGCCGCTTCCAGTGCCGAGGCGGAGGCGGCGGAGGGATCGGCGCCGATGCGAACGGCGCCGATGCCGTAACTTCCCGCGGGATCCGAGATCGCGAGCATGCCCATGGCCCGGCCATTGTTGCCGTGGAAGCCTCGCTCGGTCATCACGCCCGCGCAGGTGGTGCCGCCGTGCAGCGGCACGCCGCCGCGCTTGCACACCAGGCGCGCGCGCACGGCCTCCGCCGGATAGGCCTCCGTATGGAAGACGTGCAGCCACGACAAGGTGCCCGCGTCCGCCACATCGAGGGCGGCGAGACACTCGTCGACCGCACGCGCGGCATCGCGGGCGCTCGAGTGGGCTGTTCTGATCTGCATCGCTGACTCTGCTCGTGACGCGGTCGGCGTGAGAATGTCTCGCGGTGAGCGGGCAGGACGGGTGTCGCGCACGACACAGCGGCTTCGTCACCCGCGTTGTTGCGGTGCATCCGCGGCCGCGGCGAATCGTCCCGCTCGCACAGGCTGCCTGGTCGAGCAATGCCCCGCGCATGTAACCGTAGGACATCATCACCATTGGTGATTACCATAATACGCCCCGGGACGCGCCGCGAAACGCGCGACCGTTCACGGATTATGCTTTCCGCGCCTAGGCAGGAGCGATCAGGTTGTCGCCATGGGCCAGCAGCACGATCAACCGCGCGGGGCCGTGCACGCCATAGGCCA
This sequence comes from Thiohalocapsa sp., assembly GCA_021736785.1. Classification (GTDB taxonomy): domain Bacteria; phylum Pseudomonadota; class Gammaproteobacteria; order Chromatiales; family Chromatiaceae; genus Thiohalocapsa. The sequence continues at coordinate 147,251 of JAIPFF010000002.1, forward strand.
GCGTCTGCTCGATGTCGGCCGATTTCGAAGGGCCGGTGATCAGGAGTGCGTTGGTCGGCATCGCCCGGTGCCACTGCTCGTCGGCCATCAGACCGTGCAGCGTCGGTACGATCCGCGCGCTGTCGAGCAGCACGCAATGCACCGGCGGCACCAGGGACAGCAGCCGCGGTTCCGCCGGCGACGGCCAGAGCACCAGCGAGCCGGTCTCGGCGACGCCGGCCAGGCAGCCGGTAAAGCCGGCGTCGGTTTCCGCGAACAGTGCATCTCGGCAATCTTCCACGGGGCCGAGATGCGGCACCAGTGCCGGTGTGGATTCGGATGCCGGCCAACCGTCCGCGAGCGCCGCGCCGAAGGGTCCGTCGGGCCCGTAGCGCAGCGTTTCGACACCGCTCTCGCCGAGCAGCCGCGCGAGCACCGCGGGCCAATCGGCACCGACCGGATACACCTCGCCGCGCACGGCCTCGAGCATGCCGCAAAAGCGCTCGACAAGCTGCGGATGGCTCCGGTCGAAACGCCGAACGGGTACCGTCGGCCCCGACCCGGGCTCGGGTTTGGGCTCGAGCTGCGCGCCGGCTGCCGCGCCGCCGGATGCGCGCAGGCGCTCGAGAATGGCCGTGCGCGCGTCACTCATCGCAGTAGCCTTCCCGGCGGGCCAGCGCATGCAGACTCTCGGCCGCCAGGCGCGGCGGCGTGCGCGTGCGCGTCCAGGGAACGGCGGTGCGCGCGATGACGATATCCGCCAGCCGATGCAGGCGGGCCGCGAGCGATGTCAGGCGCCGGTAGCGGGCCGGGCTTGCATGCACCTGCGCCCACAGCCGCCAGATGCCCGCCTGCAGCGCCACGCGCATTCGGGCGCGTCGCGGCGGCGCGCGATCGCGGCTCCGAGCGCTCGGCCCAGTGGCCGGCGGCGGTGCTCCGGCCGAGACCGCTGTCGGCGACGCGTCGCCGACGGCCGGCGCCGAGCGCCCCTGCGCATGCTCGTAGCGCAACCGGTTCAGCAACCGCGGGATCGGGATGCGCACCGGACAGACCTCGGCGCAGGCGCCGCACAGGCTCGATGCCTGAGCCAACTCGCCTCGGCGATGCAGCCCCTGCAACTGCGGCTCGAGGATGGCACCGAGCGGCCCGGGATAGACGGTGCCATAGCCATGCCCGCCGATGCGGGTATAGACCGGGCAGTGGTTCATGCAGGCGCCGCAGCGGATACAGCGCAGCGTGGCGCGCAGCTCGGGGTCGGCATGAATACCCGAGCGGCCGTTGTCGAGCAGCACCAGGTGCACTTCGCGCGGGCCGTCGCGCTCGTCGGGCCCGTCGCCTCCCGTTCGCCGCGGCCCGCTGATCATGTTGACGTAGGTGGTGACCGGCTGCCCGGTGGCGCTGCGGGTCAGCAGCGTCAACAGCGGAGCCAGATGCTCCAGGCGTGCAATCACCTTCTCGATGCCGGTCACGGCAATGTGCACGTCCGGCGCGGTCGTGCTCATGCGCCCGTTGCCCTCGTTCTCGATCAGACACAGGGTGCCGGTCTCGGCGACCGCGAAATTGACGCCCGAGAGTCCGACGCGCGTGTCGTGAAAACGCTCGCGCATGACCCGCCGGGCCAGCGCCGTCAGCCGCTCGATATCCTCGCCGCAGGACTCCTGCGGGTAATGCACCCGGAACAGCTCCGCGATCTCCCGGCGGTCCTTGTGCACCGCGGGCGCGACGATATGGGACGGCTCCTCGCCGGCGAGCTGAATGATCAGCTCGCCCAAATCGGTCTCGATCGGCTCGATGCCGTGGCGCAGCAGATGGGCGTTCAGCCCGATCTCCTCGGACACCATCGATTTGCCCTTGAGCACCGCCCCGGCACCGTGGCTCTGCACGATGCCGAGGATGATGGCGTTGGCCTCGGCGGCGTCCTCGGCCCAGTGCACGCGCATCCCGTTTGCGCTGCAGCGGGCCTCCAACTGTTCCAGCAAGTCGGGCAGGTGCGCCAGCGCGTGGTCGCGGATGGCCTGCCCCTGATCGCGCAGCCGTTCCAGTTCTTCGCGATCGGGGAAGGCCGCAAGCCGCTTGAGCACGAGACCGTCCATGGCGCGCCGGATGTTGGCCCGTACCCGGTCCCGCCCCAACGCACGCCGGGCGCGCTCGCGGAATTCAGTCGTCATCGTCGGGCACCCGGCGGGACCCGGCAACCGATGCGGCGGCGCGCTTCGGGCGTACGCTCCGGCCGGCCATCGCCGCGAACAACGCAGCGGACCTTCGAAAGGCCCGCCGATACATCGACACCGAGGCGTGCCCGGTCATAACTTCGCCGGCTTCACCCAAGTTGATCATTGCGTTGCCAGCGCTTGCAGCATCAGTGGGGTTACGGCGATCCACAGCGCCAAAGTCAAGGCCGGACGTGCCAGGTTGGCGGGCTTGAAATTGCGTGCGTGCACTGCCGCATAGACGTGATTGGCAGCCGATAGGGCGAGAAATAGAAGACACACCAGCAGCACCGCCGCATGCGCCTGCACGCCCCAGTGCGCCGCCGCGGCCAATACGGCGACGATGGCGACGGCGAGATTAGCCAGAGCGGACTGGCGCTGATATTGGCGGTCGCCGGCGTAGCCGATCTTTGCCGAAGCGGCTTCGGAGAGAAACAGCCCTTCGAAGGCAATGCTGCCGTTGAGCACGACGACCAGGATCGGCGCCAGCAACGTAAACACCGCTGCCGGCGTCTCCCCGAGCCAGAACGCCGCCCAAAACGCGCCGATGATGCCGATCGGACGCAGCAGCTCCATGGCGTTGGTCAGCCGAACCGCGTTCATGGCTGGACCGCCGCGCCGACCGGCCCGGCGCGAGCGCTATCGGAGCGCAGGGCGGGGCCGGGACGCCGGGCAGGGCCTCGGCAATGCGGATTCGGGGCGGAACCGGGGCGGCGCAGCGCGGACGCCGGGGGATGCGGCAAAGCGGCCGTCGAAAGCGCAAGCGATAGCGGAAGGGCCATGATGAATACCGGGTCGCGAGTATGCTCCGACGCACTGGCCGGGCCCGCGGGCGGCCGGTTGCCCGCGAGCCGCGTCCGTCGTCGGAAGCCATGGAAACGCTGCCTTCGGGCATCATCGCAGCAGCAGATCGGCGCCGCAACCATCGGACGGCGCGACGCCACGTGGCCGGTGAGCGGCTCGGAGCTCGCCGTCAAGGGATCCTGTGCAGGGCATCTTCGCGACAAGGACGGCCGCCGCCGGGCTTTCGCGCCCACCGGTCGCCGTATATCGACTACCCCTCCAGCGTTGCGGCCGCGAGGAGATCGGCGGCGTGTGCATCCGCGCGCAGCCGCGCCCAATCCAACGCCGCCAGTCCGCCGTGATCGCGCAGGCTCGGGTCGGCGCCGTAGGCGATCAATACCGCCATTGCAGCTTCGTGGCCATACATCGCCGCATGGATCAGCGGCGTGCGCCCCGCCGAGTCCGGCTGATTCGGGTCGGCGCCTGCCCGCTGGCCCACCCCGGAAAGCAGTCGCCGCGCCGCACGCGCATGCCCGTTCGAAACGGCGCCGATCAACGCCGTATCGCCGCGGGTATCTCGCGCATCCGGATCGGCACCTGCAGCGAGCAAGGCCTCGATTTGCGCGGCCTGACCGGCACGGGCCGCCGACAGCAGCGCCGAGGCACCCGTGGAGTCGACAGCCATCACATCGGCACCCGCGGCGAGCAGCTTCCGAGTGCCGTCCACATTCACAGCGGCCGCCGCATAATGCAGTGCCGTGCTGCCGTCCGCGTGCTTCGCGTCGAGTGACGCACCGGATTGCAGCAAGACATGCAGGATGTCGGTATGGCCCTTTGCAGCCGCCGCCATCAACGGCGTCAACCCGTCGCTGTTGGCGTGGTCGACCCGCGCCCCGCGTTGGATCAGCTTGGTCACGATGCCGTTCTCACCGAGCTCCACAGCCAGCAGCAGCGGCGTCATTTTCATCTGCGCCGACTCCGTTTCCAGGCCCGCCCCGTGCCGCAGCAGAACCTCCAGCATCGCTTCGTCACGACGCCCGATGGCCGCCAGCAACGGCGTGATCTTGCCCGCATCCTGCGTATCGACGTCCGCTGCATGCTCGAGAAGAAGTTGCGCGACCTCTGCTCGGCCCCGCAGCGCCGCCCATGCCAGGGCTGTCTTGCCGGCCCTGTCTTTGGCGTCCGCGTCGGCGCCACGGGAAAGCAGAACCGCGACGACGTCCCGATGGCCGCCGGCGCTCGCCAGCATCAGGGGCGTGCGCGCAAACCGGTCGCGGGCGGGGGAATTGGCGTCCGCCCCGTACTGCAGCAGCGTGGCGGCCATCGCTGCGTTCCCGGTCGCCGCGGCATGCAGCAGCGCGCGCCTTCCGGCGGAAGAGCGAAGATCTGCGCCGGGCGATGCCGACAGCAGCTCGCGAACGGCCGCTTCATCGCCGCGGGCGACCGCGGTCGCCAGCCCCGTCGTCCCGTCCTCGGCGCTCGCCGGCATCGCCACTCCGAATAGCGCCGGCAACACAAGCATGGCAATGCAGTTTTTTTGCGGTTTCATGTTTCTCACCCCAATCGATAACTCACCGGCGGCAACTCGCGGGTACACATCGAGGCTGGATCCGGTGCGCGGCATGCGCCACGGCTATTGCGTCGGCGTACCGCGCGGCGGCAGCGGATACACGGGCGGATTGGCATAGTGGCGATGACGCGGATATCCGAGCCCCGGTCCGCGCCGGCCCGGGTAGCCCGGACCCGCTGCCCGACGATGCCGTTCGCAGGCGTCGCGTTTCGCAGCCGGCTCTTGGCCGACGCCCCCCTCGACGGACGGCACCGGCGCATAGCGCGCCCCGGGCGGACAGCCCTCTCGCGGTATCGGTTGAGCGATTGCCGTCGCACAACACGCGGCCAGCAGGAACGTGAACAGCTTGCGGTATTGAGCGAGCACGTGGATGCGGCATCCTCGTTTCGTGGCGCGCCGACCGGGTCCGCCCGGGCAGCGCAGAAATCGCCTGTTGTCGCCCGCCCTCTCGCGTGGCGACCATCGCCGTTGTTGCCGGCGAGCCCACGTCATGCAACCCGGATCCGAAATCTCCTTCACGATGCCGCGCGGTATCGGCGCGGGCTCGGCCGGAAGGACGGTGTATCGGTCATTTCGGCAGCTGAGAGCGCGCGAAGCGCGAGAGTCCCGTCTTCGCGCTGCCTCGCTTCGCGACGCTTGCGCGCGACGGAGCATCCCTGCGCCGCGAGCGCACGCCGAAATTACAGAGCGCCTGCCTAATTGCGGCGGACCTTGGTGGTTGCGCTGGCCGAATCATTGGACGCGTTCGCGTCGCCATCCACGACAACGCTGGCCGTCAAGCTGACCTGCGCGGGCTTATTGCCCGGCACGACCCACGGCACTTCCACGCTGGTTTCGGCGTCCACAGGCAACTCCGGGAGGTCACCCGTGAGCTCGATCGTGTCCCCGCGGTTGGTGGTCCCGGTAATGACGACGTCACCGCTCAGGATCGTGTCGCCGACGTTCGCCACCGTGACCGCTAGCGGCACCGTATTACCGATCACCACCCGCTCGGGCACATCGAACGCTACCAGTGCGGCATCGGTGACCGCGTCACCGGGGATCTCTCCCTCGTATTCGATATCGAGGAACGCGTTGAATACGGCGGTCGGCTTGCGATCGCCCTTCACATACACCGCGAGATCGAAGTCCTCGGTCATCGGTAGGCCGTTCGATGTAATCGGCGGTTCGCCAGGGGTGACGTTGCAGGTGCCGGGCTCGACGTTGACGATGGTGACGAAGGGGTTGGCCTGAAGCATGCAACGCCCCGGCTCGGCAGTATCCTCGACCACGGTGGTATCCACCCAGCCCTTGCTGGTTGCCAGCGGACCGTTTTCGTCCTCCCAATCGAGCAGATTGATAACGGTCGTGACCAATTCACCGACGTTGTACTTGATGTTGCTCCGATCGAATGGCGGTGGACTGCACTCGATCGTCGGAATCTCCAAACCGGGAATGTCCTGCCCGAACTTATTCGCTTTCAGGCGCCAGCGCGGCCCGGACACGAGCTGGCCGAGACCGTCATCCGGCAGCGGGCTACCGATGAAGTCATAGACATTATCGGCCGTTCCCTGCAAGCGATAAGACCATTCAAACGGATCCCGCTCGATGGTCGTGAAGTAGGCGTTTGTGAGCGCTTCGGTCAGATCCTCCGAGAACGGATAGGGCGCAGCCCCCGGCTCCACAGCCGTTCCCGGCCCCGAGGTCAGCGCAAAATCGGGATTCTTGAAATAGGTCCCTGTAGCGATGACGGTCGGATCGGTTGAACCCTCCTCGCCCTCGATGAAGTCCGCGTCCCCTTCATAGCAGGGCTTTGTCGAGACCCAGGAACCGTCGCCGAGAATCCGATAGTCGGGCCCGCGTCCGGTGGCCGCTTCGTTCTCCAGGTCCTCGGGGCGCAACTGATCGTTGGGGTTGTTGGTAATCCAGTGCGTCACCACCAGATGGGCCTTGGTCACTTCGAAGTCCGCATTGGCTTCCTTCCACGCCGGCGGCAAGTCCAGCCGTGCGTACATGCGGATGTCGTTCGGGCGCTTGATCAATCCGCCCCAGCGATAAAGTGCTTTGCCGTCATCCTTGAGCGTCAACGAGTAGTCGGGTCCGACGGCGATATCGTTGACCACGGAGGTGTTGTCGTTCGCGTCCATCTGCACGCCGGGCGTGCTATCCGTCAGGCGGCCGTCAGGCAGGCCGTTCAGCAAGACCAGCAATTCGTCGTCCAGATCCGTGTCCGCGCAATTGACAGACAGGCTACCGTCGGGAGTGGACTGCACGCCCTGCAGACCCGACAGAGGATCGGCGAAGAAGTACGGTATCGTTTCATGACATGTCAGCACGTGCTCCATGACCGAGTAATGCTCGGTCGAGCACTTGACGGAATTACCGCCCAGGCCCTGGCACCAAGTACCCAGCGGTGCCTTGACGCTGTAGCGGTCGGTCTCGGCATTGGAAAGCTTGACGCCGATGACTTGGCCACCGTCGAGTATATTGCCTGCCCAGCCCTCCCGGTAATCGTCATCGCGGAACTTCTCTTGGGCACCGACGAAATCCACGACATAAAAGCCGAATTCGCTATCGATCGGATACAGCACGTCGCCATCGCGATCCACGATCGGCTGCTCTGCATTGTCGGGACATGCGTTTGTGATACCGCACAAGATGGACGGAACGGGAGGTAGGCCCGATCCAGTCTCACCATAGGTACTGCCATCGAACCCCCCCATGATGTCGCCTACCGAAAACACGTGCAATTCAGACTGAAATGCGTGCGCGCCGGCACTGGCCGACAATCCGATGACAGCGGCTATACAGGCCGCAAGCGGATGCTTCTGCATACCTTGCTGAGAAACGATCATGGACACTCCTCGCTCGTAGATGGAAGCAACTTCATTCACGGTTGCTTCTCGATTTTCAAAGACGTCACGAACGACGAGGTTAAACCCGACCGGAATACTCAGATAACAGGGTAATGCCCCCCGCACGCATCGGGGGAAGGCGCGGGAAAGGATGGGGAGAAAGCGCAGGTCGCGAGGCAGTGCCGCCGCCGAAACGCGGCGATTCGCGCGCGTCACCGGGCGAAAAGGACTATGACGTGTCTTTCGCGGGCTCGGCGCCGACGCGGGCATGGGTTCCCGCGGCCGGGTGTCGGGTTGGCGTGACGCCGCCTGCCGACGCATCGGCCGGCGGCGCTGGCGCTCGGGCCGTCAGTCCCGGCCGCCGTAATGACCGCGGCGCACGCCCTCGAGCAGACGCAGGAAATCCTCACCCTGCACGCGCACGAGGTGACGATGGTCGCCGGCTTCGAAGAAGACCTCGGCCAGTGTCGTCAGTGCCTCGTCCAGGTAAGTCGTCAGCCCGTACGCCGGCCCGAGGGGCGGCACCGCTCCCGGCTCGCAATCGGGGAAGAGGTGGCCGAGCTCGGGCTCGTCTTCCAAGCGGAACCGCCGTGCCGTGTCCTCGTTCAGGGTGTCGAGTTGCAGCCAGCTATCGCCGCGGATGACGGCCATTGCATCGCCGTCGTCGTCACGGACCATGACCGCCTTGGCGATGTGGTCCTCCGGCACGTCGGCCGCTTCGGCGGACTCGTGCGTCGAGCCGGTCCTCGGATGGGTGACGAGCTCGTAGCCGATGCCGGCCTCGCTCAAAGCATTCTCGACCCGTGTTGCAATGGTCATCGCTGTCCTCCTCGCTCTTAGCGAAGCGTTGCCATACTTCAACGTTTAGCAGGCATAGACCGCTTTCGACAGGGCGAACTCCCTGAATATTCGCCCCGCGATGCGAGGGCGCCGCCCCGGCGCGCGTGCTATCGTCCGCCGAGGCATCGCGGGCGCGCATCAGGGTGCACGCCGCCGAGAATCGGAGGCTATCCAGCCCATGCAAAAGCCCGATCGGGTCCTCGTTTTCGGAACCTGTCTTATTGACATGCTCGACCCTCGTGCAGGCCTTGCGGCGATGCGCCTGATCGAGAAGGCCGGCGTGCGGGTGCACTTCCCCGACGATCAGACCTGCTGCGGGCAGCCTGCCTACAACGCCGGATACAGGGAACAGGCGCGGCGCGTGGCGCGGCTGCAGCTCGATGCGCTCGCCGGCGACGAGCCGGTGGTGGTTCCCTCGGCTTCCTGCGCCGGCATGCTGCGCGAGCACTACCCGACCCTGTTTGCGGGAACGCCGGATGAAGCGCGGGCGCGGCAGCTCTCGGAGCGAGTCGTCGAGCTATGCGATTTCCTGCACCGCGTCGTCGATATCAAGCTCTCCGACACCGGCCCAGCGCTGACGGTCGCACTGCATCATTCATGCTCCGCACGCCGGGAGATGGGCGTCGCGCCGGCAGCGGAGGCCCTGCTCGGGCGGCTGTCGAACGTCACCGTCGTCGAGCCAGAGCACGCTTACGAATGTTGCGGCTTCGGCGGGACCTTCGCGGTCAAGGAGCCCGAGATCTCCGCCGCGATGGCCGCGGACAAAGCGGCCGCGGTCGCGGCCACCGGCGCGGCGCTGCTGATCAGTCAGGACTGCGGCTGCCTGCTGAACCTGGACGGCACTGCCCGCAAGGCCCGCCTCGGCTTCGAGGTGCGCCATATTGCAGACTTCCTGTGGGAGCGCATCTCGGGGCGCGAGAGCGTCGGCCGGAGACCGCAAATGCATGCGAATCGACTCGAATGAGGCGCCGATGCCGCGTCGCGGCGGCGCGGCGGAATCGGGTAGGCGATGACCGGGATAGCTGCCAGGGCCGCTGCGGCGTCCCATCGGCTCGGGCCCCGGACCGGTCGAATGCGCAAGCATCCGACAATCAGGACATCGGCATCGATTTCGGTTTCGCTTTCCGTTGCGGATCGCTTATCCGTCGCCGCCGTGGTGATCCGGATGGGGAGTCGGCACGCCGTCGCCGTGAGGGGCGGAGTCGTCTTCGATATGCAGGTGCAGATGAACGTGCTGGTGGGTATGCGGATGGCGGTGCAGAACCGCCTCGTCCAGTTGCCCGTTGCGGAGCACGACGGCGCGGTTGATCAGCTGCGCCAGGAAACGCCGGTCATGGGAGACGACGATCATGGCCTGCCCGAGCGCCGACAGGTGCTCGAGCAAGCGCTGCTCGCTGGCCTCGTCGAGGCCGTTGGTGGGCTCGTCCAACAGCAGTACCTCGGGGCGCATCGCAAGCACGGTGGCGAGGGCGACCAGCCGTTTCTCGCCCGCCGAGAGGCGATGTGTCACGCGCTCGGCGAAATCCGCCAAACCGAGCTGCGCCAGCGTGCACTGCGCCGTCTCCCTCGCGGTGGCGGGCGGCTCGCCGAGATTCAAAGGGCCGAAGGCGACGTCGTCGACCACAGTCGGACAGAACAGCTGATCGTCGCTGTGTTGGAACAATAAGCCGACGCGCCCGCGCACCGGCACGAAGTCGGCCTCGGAGCGCCGGCGCCGGCCGAAGGCGACAACCTCGCCGGCGCTCGGCTTTTTCAGGCCCACAAGCAGATGCAGCAGGGTGGTCTTGCCGGAACCGTTGGCGCCCACCAGCGCCAACCTGTCCCCTTTGCACAGTCTCAGATCGACATCGCGCAAGACCTCGCGCATGCCATAGCGGAAACCGACGCCGCGCAGCGCGAGCAGTTCCTCGCCGCTCAAAACGCTACCCCCGGAAAGAGGCCCGGCGCGCCCGTGCGATCCAGCATCAGCAGCGCGCCGAGCACCAGCCCCAGCACCGCCGCCGCGACCGTATCCACGCGCCGCCAGCCGGACGTCTGCAACAAATGCAGCCGACCGGTGAAGCCGCGGCAACGCATGGCCTCCAGCAGGCGCCGCGAGCGCCGCAGGCTGCGCACCAGCAACATGCCGGTCAGCCAGCCGACGCTGTTCCAGGTATGGCGGTTGCTGCGGGGGACGAAGGCCCGTGCGCGCATGGCTTGACGCAGGCGCCCGTATTCGTCGCCGATCAGATCAATCTGTCTCACGGTCAAAAGCAGCAGGTGTACGAGGCGCTCGGGCACGCCGAGCCCGGCCAGGGCGTGGCCGAAACGCGCGGGCTCCAGGCTGCCCAGCAAGCCGAGCAGCGCCAGCAGCACGGCGCTCGCCTTCAGCGCGATGGCGAGCGCAAGCAGCAGCCCCGCGTCGCTCGCGACCAGGGGGCCGACATGAAACAGCGGCTCGCCGGGCGTGCTGAACGGCAATGTCAGCAGCAGCACCAGCAGCAGCAGTTCGGCAGCGAGCAGCCGGCGCAGGATTCGCGCGGCGTCCCAACCGCTGCCCAGCGCGGAAACGGCACCGAGCGCCAGCGCGAGCGTCAGCACCGCGGGGCGCTGCAGCGAGACAACGACAACTGCGAACAGGATCACCGCGCCGACACGAAGGCGCGCGTCGAGCGCGCCGGCCCAACCGTCCTGCGCGCCGCCTTGGAGCAGGGACGCCATCAGCGCGTTCCCCGCCCGCGCCCCCGCCACCAGAGCAGCAGTCCGGCCAGACCGACGATGTAGCCGATGCCGCCGAGCACGTCGCGGAATGCCGCCTGCCCGCGGGCCTCGGCTAGTTCTTCGCGCAAGGGCCGGATCTGCCGCGCCACCGCGGCTTCGACGGCAGCGACCAAGGCGGCATCCGGCGCCGTCGGCGCAGGCACCCGCTGCCCCGACACCGTTCCCTGCGAAGGCAGCGGCTGCTCGGCGCGCGCTCCGCCGTCCTGCGCCCCCCCGAGTACCGCCGACGGTTGCCCGCTCGCTGCCGGCGCCGGCGCGGTGGCATTGCCATCGGCAGCGGCGCCGGCATCATCGGCAGCGGCGCTGGCATCAACAGCGGCAGCGCCTTCGGCATCGGCAGCGCCATCGGCACCGGCACCGGCGGCAAACCCGAGCGTCAGCTCGTCCGCCGCAACGCGCCATTGGGCCCGATGCCCGTCGCCGCTCTGCGCGACGACGATATGATCAATCGGGGCCTCGGCACGGTAGCGAAAAGCGCCATCGGGGCCGGAGGTCAGTTCGGCCAACCGCTCGCCCGTCGCATCCTCGATCAGTACCCGGATGCCCGCGGCGGGCGCACCGCCGGCGAAGTAGGCATCGCCGGCGATGGTGCGGCCCTCCGCGGCCGCGAACACCTGCAGCCGATGCGCAAGCGCGGGCTGCGTCGGCGCAACGACGAGACAAAGCACGATCGCCACCATTCGCGCGCTAGTCATCGACGCTCTCCGCGAGCACCAGCAGCTCCGGCTCGACGCGGAACAAGAAAGCGACCACGACACCCGTGATCAACGCCTCGGCGACGGCGAGCGGTGCGAACGTGAGCGCGATGATGTTTGCCGCGGGCCGGAAGGCCTCGCCGCCGAGCGCCAGCGCGCCGGCGACCAGCGCTCCGGTCGCAGCGACACCGAGTCCCCCGGCCGCCGCGCCTGTCCACCAGGCCCGACGGGCGCTCAGGTCTTTCATCAGCAGCGGGCGCAACAGCGCCGCGCACAGCAGCGCCGGCAGGGCCATGTTCATCAGATTCACGCCCAACGCCGTGATGCCGCCGTAGCCGAAGAACGCCGCCTGCAGGATCAGCGCCACCAACAGCGCCGGTACGGCGAGCCAGCCGAGCAACAAGCCCATCAGGCCGTTCAGCAACAGATGGACACTGCTCGGACCAACGGGAACGGTGATCAGCGAGGAGACGAAAAAGGCCGCCGACAGCACCGCGGCTTGAGGGATGCGTGCGTCGTCCAGCCGGCGCAGCGACACCGCGAGCAGCCCGAGGGACACCGCCGATCCGGCAACCAGCACGGGCATCGACAGCACGCCGTCCGGAATGTGTGCCATAAATCAGCTCCAAGTCCGCTGGTGGGGTGACGGCGGTCCGCCGCCGAGCGGTCGGCACGAACCGTGCCCGACGCGGCGCCGCCCGGCGAGCTGGCGGGGAAGCGGCGGTCCGGCGTTGGCCCGCTTGATTTTGATGATGCAGTATTCAGAAATGATCATACCGCCTGCGGCCGAGCGGTGAAACCTGCTCGCGCGGTATAGAATCCACGCTGGCTCCCAGCGCAGAGGTAGACGCGCCGTGCAAAGAATGACGATTACCCTAGACGACGATCTGGTCGACGAATTCGAGCGCTTCCTTGCCGCCCGCGGTTACGAAAACCGCTCCGAGGCGGTCCGCGATTTGATCCGCGCCCGGCTGGAGGCGGAGCGGCTCGACGCCGACCCCGAAGGCCAATGCGTGGCCAATTTGAGCTATGTCTACAACCACCACGAGCGCGAGCTGGCGGGGCGGCTGACCCGTGCACATCACCATCATCACGACCTCGCCGTCTCGACGCTGCACGTCCACTTGGATCACGACAATTGCATGGAGACCGCGGTGCTGCGCGGCGCCGCGGCCAGGGTGCGCGCGTTCGCCGACTCGGTCATCGCGCAGCCGGGCGTGCGCCACGGCAAGCTATCCATCTTGCAGGTCAAGGTCAGCGAGCAGAATCATCCCCACGACAGCGGCGCGCAGGGGCAGAGCCATTTGCACCTGAAGCCTTTGGTATGAGCCCCGTCCGCGCGCCGCGAAGCCGGGCCCGACGCCATGGCAACGGCGGCCACGCATGGCGAGCCCGCGAAAGGACCTACGGCAATGCTTCGCGCAGCGCACCCTACCGGCCGCAGACCAGGTGCCGGTAGAAGGCGCTGAAGCGCCCGGCCTCGGCCACGGTGTGGCTGAAGAACCGTTCGCGGATCGCTTCCCGATCGGCCGAGCTCACCTCGGTCGCCCCGCTGCGCGACAGGCCGCGGTGCAGGTATAGAATGCGCGCTCGCATCGAGCACGGCCGCAGGAGGCCGAACGCATGACAAAACTGACGCGCATTAACGGCTTCCTGCCCTTCGTGGTCGTGGTCTTCCTGAATTCCTTCGTCGACCTCGGCCACAAGATCATCATCCAGAACGCCCTGTTCAAGGCCTATGACGGCCCCGAGCAGATTTGGCTGACCGCAGTCGTCAATGCGCTGATCCTGCTGCCGTTTATTCTGCTGTTCACGCCCTCTGGCTATCTGGCGGACCGCTGGCCGAAGAACCGGGTCATGCGCGTCGGTGCATGGGTCGCGGTCGGCATCACGCTGGGCATTACGGCCTGCTACTACATGGGCCTGTTCTGGCCCGCCTTCGCGATGACCTTCGTGCTCGCACTGCAGAGCGCGATCTACTCGCCGTCCAAGTTCGGCTACATCAAAGAGCTTGCCGGCAACGAGGCCCTGACCACCGCCAATGCGTGGGTACAGGCGTCGTCCAGTATCGCGATCCTGGCCGGCATCCTGGTGTTCTCGATGTTGTTCGAGTGGTTTCTGGCGACGCCGGCGGGCCACAACGGCGGCACCGGTTTGCCTCCCGACGAAATCATGCGCCAAATCGCCCCGGTGGGCTGGTTCCTGGTGCTGGGCTCGCTGATCGAGGTGGCCCTGACCTACACGCTGCCGGACCGCCGCCCCAGCGAGAGCCATATGCGCTTCGACTGGGGCGAGTACGTCAGTGGCCGCTATCTCATGCACAACCTGCACGCGGCCTGGGACAACAAGGTGATCTGGCTGTCCATCGTCGGCCTCGGTGTGTTCTGGGGCATTTCCCAAGTGCTGCTGGCGGCCTTTCCGGCCTTTGTCGAAGACACGTTGGGAGAGACCAATACGGTCGTCATCCAGGGCGTGATGGCGTTTTCGGGCATCGGGATCATTATCGGCGCGGCCTTCGCGGGACGTATCTCCCGCGACCATGTCGAGACCGGACTCATCCCCTTCGGTGCGATCGGCATCGCGCTGGTGCTGTTCCTGCTGCCGGGCATCGGTACGACCTGGCTGCACGGGGTGAACTTCTTCGCGCTCGGCTTCCTGGCCGGCGTCTTCATCGTGCCGCTGAACGCGCTGATCCAGTTCAACGCCGGCGAGCGCGAGCTCGGCCGCGTGCTGGCGGCCAAGAACTTCGTGCTCAACTGGATCATGCTGGGCGCGCTGATCGTCACCGTCATCTCGGCCCTTGCCGAGTCCGGCAGCCGCGCGATCATGGTGGCCCTGGGGGTGGTCGCGCTGGGCGGTGCCGTCTACACCGTCTATCAGCTGCCGCAGTCGCTGGTGCGCTTCTTTATCGGCAGGCTGATGGCGACGCGCTACCGGCTGCAGGTGATCGGCCTCGACAATATGCCGGCCCAAGGCGGCGTGCTGATGCTCGGCAACCACATCAGCTGGATCGACTGGGCGATGGTGCAGATGGCCAGCCCCCGGCCGGTCCGGTTCGTGATGGAGCGGGTCATCTACGAGCGCTGGTATCTGCGCCGGTTCATGGATTTCTTCGGTGTCGTGCCGATCTCGCGCGGGCGCAGCCGCGACGCGCTGCAGGCGGTCACCGAGCTGCTCGATCAGGGTCAGGTGGTCTGCGTGTTTCCCGAGGGCACGCTGAGCAAGAACGCCCAGCTCGGCGAGTTCAAAAAAGGCTACGAGCTGGCCGCCAAAGACGCCGGCGGGGTCATCCTCCCGTTTTACCTGCGCGGCCTTTGGGGCAGCCGCTTCTCCCATGCAAGCGAGAAGCTGAAGCGGACACGGCGCGGCGGACGCACCCGCGATGTCATCGTCGCCTTCGGCCCGACGCTGCCGATGCAGAGCAAGGCGGAGCAAGTCAAGCAGGCGGTGTTCGAGCTCTCCGTCAGTTCCTGGCAGGAGCATGTGCAGACGCTGCCGACGCTGCCGGTGGCCTGGCTGCTGGGCGCAAAGCGCCGGCTCGGCATGCCCATGGTCTTCGACACCTCCGGCACTGCACTCACCAACCGCCGGCTGATTGCCGCCGTGCTGCTTTTCGCCGGCGAGATCAAGCGCCGCGTGCCCGAGCCCAACGTCGGCATTTTGCTGCCCGCCAGCAGCGCGGCCGTGATCGCCAACCTGGCCGTTTGGCTGGCCGGCAAGACCGTCGTCAACCTGAACTACACGGCCAATCGCGAAGCATTGCAGCATGCCGTCGCCACCGCGGATATCCGCAACGTCATCACCGCCGAGCGCTTTACGCGCAAGCTGGCCGCGCGCGGTGTCGACATCGAGACATTGCTGAAAGGCGCCGAGCTGCATGCCATGGAAGACATCCGCGCCGGCATCGGGCGCGCGCGCGGACTCGCCGCGCTGGGCATGACCATCCTGTTGCCGGCGCGCGTGCTGTATCTGCTGTTCGGGCGCCGCACGCGGCCCGACGACACGGCCGCGATCCTGTTCTCCTCCGGCAGCGAAGGCCGCCCCAAGGGCGTCGAGCTGACGCACCGCAACATCATGGCGAACGTGCGCCAGATCGCCGACGTACTGAACACCGAATGCGACGATCTGATGTTGTCGAACCTGCCGCTGTTCCACGCCTTCGGCCTCACGGCGACCACGGCGTTGCCGCTGCTCGAAGGCATTCCGATGATTTGCCACCCGGATCCGACGGATGCCGTCGGGAGTGCCAAGGCCATCGCCCGCTATCGCGCCACGGTGCTTTGCAGCACATCCACATTCCTGCGCCTGTACGTGCGCAACCGCAAAGTACACCCGATGATGCTGGAGAGCGTGCGCCTGGTGGTCGCGGGCGCCGAGCGCCTGAGCCCGGACGTGCGCGAGTCTTTCGCGCTGAAGTTCGGCAAGCGCATCTACGAGGGCTACGGCGCCACCGAGACGACACCGGTGGCCAGCGTCAATGTGCCCGATGCGCTCGAAACCGGTACCTGGAAGATCCAGACCGGCAGCAAGCCGGGGACCGTCGGCATGCCGCTGCCGGGCACCAGCTTCCGCATCGTCGATCCGGTCACGCTGGCGCCGTTGCCCACCGGCGAGGACGGGCTGATCCTGATCGGCGGTGTCCAAGTCATGAAAGGCTACCTGAACGACCCCGGGCGCACCGCCGACGCCGTGGTGGAGATCGACGGCCAACGCTGGTACAAAACCGGCGACAAGGGCCGCTTGGACGAAGACGGCTTCCTGACCATCGTCGACCGCTATTCCCGCTTCGCCAAACTGGGCGGCGAGATGGTGAGTCTGGGTGCCGTCGAGCAGCAAGTCCGTGATGCCCTGCAGGCGCCGGAGCTGGATCTGTGCGCCGTCAGTCTGCCCGACGAAAAGAAGGGCGAGCGGCTCGTGCTGCTGATGGAGACGGGGCACGCGCCGGAGGATGTCCGCGCCCGGCTGCTGGCCGCGGACTTGAGCCCGCTCATGATCCCGTCCGAGATCCGCGGCGTCGAGAGCGTGCCGAAGCTCGGCAGCGGCAAGACCGATTTCGCTGCCGCCAAGCGGCTGGCGGCGACGATGACAGACTGAAGACGGCACCGGTCTCGAGCCGTCAAGGCAATGAATCCACCGCGGCCGGTGCATCGCGCGATCGGCGGGAGCTTCCCGTCCCGCGACAGACTCACCCGCCGCGTAACGAAGCGAGAAAAGCGAGTCCAAGATGATCGACAGACGACTACCGCCGGCAATTGCCGCCGCCGCGGCCGCCCTGCTGCTGAGTGGCTGCCCGCAGGACCCGCTGGGGCCGGAGAACCGGCTTGCGGTGCTGGCGCTCTCGCAGTGCCGGCACGCCGAAGCACTGGACCTCGCCGATCGGGCCGCCCGGAGCGGGCACAAGTACAACGTCCAGCGTGCACTGCTGCTGAAGGCCGCGATCCTGCGCGACAGCGGCGATGCGGCCGCTGCCGAGGCGCTTTATCCGGACATCGAAGCCGCTTGGCGGGCCGCCAAGCAGCGCGACCTCGACGCCGAGCGCCGCGAGCGCGAAATCGGCTTGTTCCTGGAGGTGGCGCGACAGGAACGCCGCGCGAAGGGCTTGCCGCTGACCTGCTCGGCGGCCGATGCCGGAGCTGATGCCGGAGTTGATGCCGGCTCCGCGTCTCGATGACGCCGGAGGGCGCCTACCATGCGGCAGTCGCCGGCGGCGGTTTCGAGCATGACCCCGCGCAGGCGCAAGCGGCCTGCGCCCTCACGCGCCTGTACCGCGATCTGCAGGCCCCGCACGCGGCGGAGCCGTCGCTGCGCGCGCGGCTGCTGTCGTTGGCTCGTCGTCCCGCGCCGGCCGCGCCGCGGCGCGGCCTCTACCTCTGGGGCGGCGTCGGCCGCGGCAAGACCTGGCTCATGGACCTGTTCTTCGACGCCCTGCCCTTCGACGAAAAAGAACGGCTGCACTATCACCGCTTCATGCAGACGGTGCATGCCGATCTGCAGCGCCTGAAAGGCCGCGAGGATCCGCTGCGCGGCGTCGCCGCCGAGATCGCCGAAGAAGCCCGCGTGCTGTGCCTGGACGAAATGCAGGTCAACGACATCACCGATGCGATGATCATGGCCGGCTTGCTGGACGCCCTGTTCTCGCGCGGGGTCACGCTGGTGACGACATCCAACGTGCCTCCCGAGGGACTTTATCGAGCCGGGCTGCAGCGCGACCGCTTCGAGCCGGCGATTGCCTTGCTGCAGCGCCACTGCGAGGTATTCGAGCTGGCAAGCCCGGTCGACTATCGGCTGCGGCGCCTGGAGCAGGCATCGGTCTATCTGACGCCGCTCGATCGGCACGCCGACACCCTGCTGGCGCGCTATTTCAGCGACATCACGGCCGCGGCCCACCGCCGGACCGATCCCGTCATCGTCAATGACCGGGAGATACCCGTGGTCGCCCGGGGCGACGGCGCGGTGTGGTTCGACTTCGACGTCATCTGCCACATACCGCGCTCCAAGCTGGACTACGTGGAAGTGGCGCGTTGCTTTCACACGGTGCTGTTGTCGAACGTGCGCAGGCTCAACGACGAGCAGAGTAATATTGCCCATCGCCTGATCACGCTGATCGACGCCGCCTACGACCGCAATGTCAAGCTGATGTTGAGCGCCGAGGCACCGCCCGGCGAGCTCTACCAAGGACGCGACCTCGCGTTCGAGTTCCGGCGCACCGAAAGCCGCCTGGTCGAGATGCAGTCGCGCGACTACCTGGCTCGGCCCCACCTTGCCTGAGTGCGCTCGATAGCAAGTCGCCGCGATCGGATCGCTTGCGCTTGACAATCGACAAGAAAATTCCGCTTTGTTCGGCCTTGATGTCCGTGTATTCTCGGCACCATCATCTTCAGCGCCTCTCCCGACCAGCAGGCGCGCGCCTATCGCACCACCGAATCAGACAGTACTCAACAGGCTTACGGCCGGCGAGCTCCATCGCCGGGTCCGACTGCCGTCCGGTTTACGCATCGGCCGGGCGGCGGTTCGACTATTTCCACGGTGCGTGACTTTAGAGAGACCTGACCCGATGAATATCTATGTTGGCAACTTGGCCTACAGCGTGACCCAAGACGAGCTACAAGAGGCCTTTGCCGCCTTTGGCGAGGTTCAGAGCGCCAATCTGATCACCGATAAGTTTACCGGCGAGTCCAAAGGCTTCGGTTTCGTCGAGATGCCGAACAACAGCGAAGCGGATGCCGCCATCAAAGCACTCAACGAGCAGCCGCTGAAAGGTCGTCCGTTGCGCGTCAACCAGGCAAAGCCGCGCGCAGAGCGCAGCGGCGGCGGCGGTCCCCGAGGTGGTGGTCCCCGCGGCGGCGGCGGCGGCGGTCGCTGGTAGAAGACCCGGTACCTTCATCGGGCGAACCGCACCGGCGGGTTGTCGGTCGCGGATCGTTCCCGGCGCCTGTTCTCGGCACTCGGTCTCGGCTAAGGCCGTCACCGGGTGGCGGACTTGTGCCGGGTACCCGTGATTGGCAAGCGTGGCGTTTCAGCGCCAATCTGTCTTGCCTGCTCGCCGTCCCCCTTGCCGGATTAACTTTTTCGTCCGGATCAGCATTCACGCGCCGAAGCTTTCGGCGCGCACGCGCGTGCCGCCGCCCCGTCCGAAGACAGCGGCCTTGTGTCGCGGGTCTGACGCAATAGGACAACACGGCCCCCGGGACCCTGTCCGGGCGTCGCTATCGGTCTTTTGATAAATAAAAAAAAGGCGGCCAGTGTAGATCGCTCTGCACCGGCCATCCTCGAAAGGTGGGCTGCAGACCCAGTAGATCCGCAGCCCGCAAGTGATTCGGCAAGGCCCCTTTGTGCGTCTTTTGGCGGCTTGGCCTCTTTTTCGGCTCCCTTCTCACCGTATCACCCGCAAACGCTGCGTTCTGCTGCTTCTCCGGACGCGACGCCGGTCCGGGCGGGTGGTCATGCGCCTCCCGTTACCGATCCGTGGACGAACAGCAAGCTCGTCACCGGGTCTGCGTGCGCTGCTTACGCTCTTACTAATGCAGCGCTTGGGCCAAGCACAAAGACAGCTTTATTTTCATAAAGTTACAAACAAAAACAGACTGCTTATAAGGTCAATTTTCGCAAATTGCGAATTCTTTTGCAGCATTTCACCAAGCATCGTCGCGAAGCGCGCGGCGCCCGCTCCAAAAATCGCGAGAATGTAAAGTCCGCGAATCGGAGACGAAGGAGTGACTGCGCGTCGCTCGCCAACAAGTCGGCGGCCGGTGGATTGAATGCAATAACGTTATGCAATAACATCTCGGTATGACGGCGACATCCGATTTTTTACATTGATTGCCCCGGCAAGGCGGGTGCCGTCGGAACGGGGGACCTATCGCTCATTGCGGCTCGTCGCCGCGCTCTCCCTCGCACTCGTCTGTAGCCAGCTTCTTCTCGGTCTGCATGCCGTCGAGCACGTCCTTGCGGACCACCCCGACGCCGATGTCTGCGAGCTATGCGCTCTTGGCGGCTCGCCGGGCGCTCCGCCGCCCGCGAGCTCTTCATTACTCCCCACGCCGTCGTCGAGCCGGCAGACAGGATCCGTATTCCGTCCCAATCGCGCCCGGCGCCGTCGCTTCCGCCGGCAAGCTCAGCGAGCCCCTCCAGCGAGCTCCGTCCCCTAAGACAGGGCTAGACGCGAACACCCCGGCGTTGGCCGATCCGCCCGGCCGCTTGGCTGCCCGGCAGACGCCCGGCGCCGCGATACCCCGCGTCCCTGCTTTGCCTCTTCTCAAGCATTTGTGTCCTCGCACATGGCGGGCGCGGTGCGCCCTTGCGTCAACCGATGCCCTCGGCGCTTGCGTCGCCATGATTCGGACAGGTTCTCCCGACGGAGTATGACCATGCACAATTCTTCGCTGCGCGGCGCCATCTGTGGCGTCCTCGCGACCCCCTTACTGGCCGCGCCGGGAAGCGCCGCCGCCGGCAACGACGATATCGACGAGCTGCGCCGCATGCTCGAGCGAATGAAGACCCAATACGAGGAGCAGATCGACGCCTTGGAGGCACGCCTCGCCGCGGCTGAGCGCGAGGCTTCGGATAGCGCCAGGCGCTCTGAAGCCGCCGCCGAGCGGGCCGAGCAAGCCGCCCGACAGGCGGCCGCCGAGTCCCGGCCCATGACCGCACCGACGGTAATTCCGGCAACCGCATCCGGCACGGCTGGCGGCACGGCCTCGGGCCGCGGCGGCGCGTTCGGCGCCGTCACCTCCGGCACCGCCTTCAACCCGCAGATTTCCGCGATACTCGACGGCAACTACTACCACGACGACCTCGGCGGGGAAGGCTCCACCTTGGTGGGCGAGGCCTTCCAGCCCGGACTCAACCGGTTACACGATCACGACCACGGGCACGCAGAGGCCGGCGGCGACGACCACGGCCACAGCCACGGGGCGGCGGACAACGGCTTCAACTTCCGCGAGGCGGAGCTGACCTTCTCCGCAACCGTCGACCCCTACTTCGACGCGGCCCTGTATCTGTCGGTCGACGGCGAAGGCAGTGTCGAACTGGAGGAGGCCTACTTCCAGACCCGCGCCCTGCCCTACGGCCTGCGTGTCAAGGGCGGCAAGTTCCTCAGCGACTTCGGTTACGCCAACCGCCAGCACCCGCACCAGTGGGACTTCGTCGACCAGAACCTGCCCTACTTGAACCTGCTCGGCGTGCACGGCCTGCAAGACGTGGGTCTGCAGCTGACCTGGCTGCCGGAATTGCCGGTGTATACCTTGCTCGGTGTCGAAGCCCTGCAGGGTGACCAGGAAATCTTCGGCGCCACGCTCGGTGGCGACGATCAGGCCGATTTGGGCTTGGACGACACCGACGACGGGCCGCGGCTGTTCACTGCCTTTGCCAAGGTCGCGCCGGAGATCGGCGACAATCACGCGCTGCAGATCGGCGTCTCCTATGCGCATGCGACCCAGCAGCAGTTGGTGCAGGAGCACACGCACGCCCATGCGCATGACGACCATGATGACCATGACGATGACCATGGCCATGACGACGATCATGGCCATGACGACGACCACCACCAGGAGCCGGACATTCACCGCGCCGGCCTGGACGGCGACGCGGGCCTGTGGGGATTGGACCTGGTCTATAAATACGACGGCGGCGGCGCTTACGGCAAAGGCGACTTCAAGCTCCAGACCGAGTACCTGCGCTCGACCAAGGACATGACGATCCGCTCCAGCGCGCATCCCGAGCAGATCGGCAGCGGGCGCAAGTTCGTCACGGATGGTCTCTACGCGCAGGCCCTCTACGGCTTCGCGCCCAAGTGGAAAGCCGGTCTTCGCTACGATGTGCTCGGCCTGACCAACGAGATCGAGGGCCGCGATGATTTCGGGTCGTCCGACCGCTGGACCGTCGACGTCACTTGGTCCCTGTCGGAGTTCTCCCAGTTGCGCGCCCAGTACGCCCGCAGCGATATCCTGGTGGCCGAGAACGACCGCGAGCAATTCGACGCCTTTTACCTCCAATTCCTGATGAGCCTGGGCAGCCACGGCGCACACGCGTTCTGACGCCACTGCCGTGCAGGCCGGTGCGGCGGGCGATCGCCGCCCTATCGCCGGCCTGCACGCGCCGACACAGGAAACGCCGGTTGATACAACGAGGATTCGACGATGAGACAAGTACTGTTATTGGTCGCGGGTCTACTCGCCGCCACTCAGGCAGCGGCCCTGGACGTGGTAGCGACAAGCCCGAGCATGGGCGCGCTGGTGCGCGCGGTAGCCGGCGACCGTGCCGATGTGACTGTGCTGGCCGGGCCGGAGCGCGACCTACACGCGATGCAGGTCAAGCCGAGCATGATCCGCGCCATGCGCGGCGCCGATCTGGTGGTCGCCATCGGCGCCGAGCTGGAGATCGGCTGGCTGCCGGCGGTCAGCGCCAGCGCGGCCAACCCGCGCATCCTGCCGGGCCAGCCGGGGTATTTCGAGGCCGCCGCCCAGGTGCCGCTGCTCGAGGCCGGCGGCGCCGCGGACCGCGGCCGGGGAGACGTGCACCCCGTCGGCAACCCGCACGTCGACATGGACCCGGTACGCATGGCCACCGTCGCCGGGGCGCTGGCGGACCGGCTCGCGCTGCTCGACGCCGGCGGTGCGTCGGCCTATCGCGCCAATGCCGCGGCGTTCCGCGACGCCGTGGAGGCGAAACTTGAGGGCTGGCAGTCCCGGGTCGCGAGCGCCGCGGGCGTCGTGCTCTATCACCGCGACGCGATCTACCTGCTGGAGCGATTGGGCGTGCCGCTTCTCGGCACCATCGAGCCCATCCCCGGCGTGCCGCCGACCGGCAGTCAGCTCAAGACCCTTGCCGGCAAGCTCGCCGGCAAGCGCGGCGTCATCATCTACGCGCCCTATCAATCACCCAAAGGCCCGAAGAAGCTCGCCGACGATCTCGGCTGGCCGGTGGAGCAGTTGCCGCTGTCGCCGCCGAGCGGTGCGGACGGCAACGGCTATCTGAGCCATATCGACCGCTGGGTCGCTGCCGTCGCGACCGGCAGCTGATGCCGGAGCAACGGATAGGGCCGGAACAGCCCGTACCGGCTCCGCCGATGCGGGCCCCATCGATGTGGGCCCCATTGCTATTGGAGCCATGGACGCGGGAACAGGTGCGGTGAGCCGTATGCTGCTGGAGCTCGATTCCCTTCGCGCCGGCTACGACCGCCCCGTGGTCGGCCCGCTATCGATGCAGTTGCACGCCGGCGAGGTGGTCGGGCTTTGGGGCGCGAACGGCTCCGGCAAGTCGACCCTGCTCGCGGCCATCGGCAACGGCGCCCGCATCTTCTCCGGCGAGATTCGCCGGGCGCCCGGACTGCGCGTCGCCTACCAGGAGCAGCGCCCGGTTCGCCTCCCGGCCATGCCCTTCACCGGCCGCGATCTACTGCGGATCTCCGGGGCAAAGGGTTCTATCGCCGCGCTGCCGGCCACACTGCGCGATCTGCTCGACCGGCGCGTCGACCGCCTGAGCGGCGGGCAGTATCAGCTGCTCTGCGTCTGGGCCGCGCTCGGGCGCGGCGCGGAGCTCATCATGCTGGACGAGCCCACCAACAATCTGGATCCTGCACACGAGGCCCTGCTTGCCGAGATGCTGAGCCGGCGCTCGGAGGAGCGCGCGGTGCTGCTGGTCAGCCATGAGCGCTCGTTCCTCGACGGCGTCTGCAATCGCGTGCTGGAGTTGTCGACATGAGTCGGGCCGGCCGGCATTCGAAACCCGAGGGACCGCGCTGATGGACC
This sequence comes from Thiohalocapsa sp., assembly GCA_021736785.1. GTDB lineage: Bacteria > Pseudomonadota > Gammaproteobacteria > Chromatiales > Chromatiaceae > Thiohalocapsa. The sequence goes on from JAIPFF010000002.1 coordinate 171,170, forward strand.
CGGCAATGCTCATCGACCCGTTGTTCCGGGTGCCGTTCGCCACAGGGCTGCTGCTCGCCTGCGTCCTGCCCTTGATCGGTGCGCTGCTGATGCTCCGCGAGGAATGGCTCGCCGCGCTCGGGCTCGCGCACTTGGCGGCGGCCGGTGCCCTGCTGTCCCTGGCGGCCGGCGCGCCGGCCGTGGCCGGCGGTCTGCTCGCCGCGCTGGGCGGCGGCGCCGTCAAAGGACTGGTCGGTGCCCGCGGCAATGCGGCCTATGCCTTCATGATCCTCGGCGGCTGGTCGGCGCTGCTGCTGATTGCCGCCAACACCGCAATCGGAGACTCGCTCGGCCACGCGCTGGTGGAAGGCCAACTCTATTTCGCCGGGCGCACCGATCTGGCTGCAGCGATCGCACTCGCGCTGGTCGCGGCGCCGGCACTCGCGTGGCTGATGCCGCGGCTGCTGCGCGCGCGGCTATTTCCCCGCGACGAGGCAGCCAACGCGCTGCCTGCGCACCGCTGGCACCTGGGCTTCGACTTACTCGCAGCGACCGCCATGGCCGTCGGCACCGCGACGCTGGGCCTGATGGGTGCGTTCGCCTTGGTATTCGTGCCGGCCTGGGCCGCCTTCCGGCTGGCCAGCGGCTGGCGGGCGACGCTGACACTGTCCGCCGCGGTCGGCGTCGTCGGCTTCGTGGCCGCGTTTCAGCTGGCGTTGGCGCTGGATCAGCCCTTCGGCCCGGTGCTCGTCGGCGTGCTGCTCGCTACCGCCGGCAGCGTTTTGCTGCCCGACTTGTTGCGCGCGAGGGCGAGGTCCGCCCGCGTCGATGCAGGCGCGCCAGGCTGGCCGAAACCGGGCGGCAGCCAGGTCCGGCCGCCACCGTAGAGCCGCTGCGCTCAGCTTCGGCGGAGCGCACTCAGTAGCTGATGACGGTCGTATCGTCGTCCGTCATGAGCTTCATCGTGACGTCGGGGCCTCCCTTGACGACACCGTCGATCACGTCGTCCATGGTCATGCCGGCTTTGGCCATGCACATCGGGCAGATAATGACTTGCGCGCCCTTGTCCATCGCCGCCTTCAGCATGTCCTGCAGACTCATGCCGGACGCCGCGTTCGTATCGGTCTGAAATGTCTTCGAAGCGATGTAGACACCGCGGACATTCAGAAAGATCGCCACACCGTAGCCGTTCTCCAAGGCCTTATTGGCCTGACCGAGCGCCATGCCGGCAGCCCAGGCCTCCTCGGTCGTGACGTTGTAGAAGATCGTCTGCTTGTCGTCGTCGGCGAAAACGGCGGCAGACGCCGCCAACAGCATGACCGCAAAAAGAATCGAGCCGAGCGCTTTGTACATGCATTGCTCCTGTCATTCGGACTGGGGTTTAAGGAAAGACGAGGCGGCTTGCAGCCATCGACGGCAACGGATTACCGGCGGGAACCACTCCCCGCGCCAGACTTTGCACGGGCCCCGGAGGCGCCGTCAAGCGCCGCCCGCGAGCAGACTCGCGGGACCTTGATCGCGGGATACATAAGATACAAGATAACGTAACAAGTATGATCTGCTGCTTTCCCGATCATGCGTCGTCGCGTTGCCCCGCGGATCACCCCCTGCCGCGACCGACGAATATCGAAGCGGCGCCCCGAGACCGGATACGCTATCTGCTGGCAGTGGACGCGTTTTGGGACGACGCTGTGGCAGCGCCGCTGTCCGGCCGATGAGCGCCCCGATCGACGGCGCCCGGCATCTGGAGAAATTATGCTCAGCCCGCAACTCATCGAAATCCTGGCCTGCCCGATCTGCGGCGGCCCCCTGATCTACGATCCGGACAAGGCCGAGCTGTTCTCCGTCGGCGCCGGGGTCGCCTTTCCGATCCGCGACGACATCCCCATCCTGCTCGAAGAGGAGGCCAGGCCGATGGACGAGGCGGAGTTGGCGCGCCTGCGCGGCGGCCGCAAGCGCTCGTGAAACCCGGCTTCTCGCTGATCGGGGCCGGTCTCGGCGTGCGGCTGGCCATCGCCGGCGCCGCGACGCTGCTGGTTTGGCTCGCGGTGGCCCTGACCCTCTATTAGAGCCGCGACTGAGAGCGCCGACCGAGACCTGCCCCGAGCAAGGCTTCCGCGGCGCGAGACGCCAGCCCCCCTTGACCGTCGCCAGCCAGACACCGAACGCCATGACCGACCCACGCATCCCGATCACCCTGCTGACCGGCTTTCTCGGCAGCGGCAAGACCACCGTGCTGAGCCACTTGGTGCGCCAGCCCGGCCTCGCGCGTACGCTGGTCGTGATCAACGAGTTCGGCGAGGTCGGACTGGATCACCTGCTGGTCAGCCGCGTTCCGGACGACACCGTCGTCGAGATGAGCAGCGGCTGCCTCTGCTGCAGCATCCGCGGCGATCTGATCAGCACCCTGAAGGACGCCCACTGGCGGTTTGCGCGCGGCGGCGAGCGGCAGTTCGAGCGCGTCGTCATCGAGACCACCGGCCTGGCCGACCCGGCCCCGATCATCCAAACACTGACGACCGTCGAGGTACTGGCGCGCCGCTATCGGCTCGACGGCGTCGTCACCACGGTGGACTTGCACTGCGGCGGGCAAACCCTGGACGCGCAATGGGAGGCCGTCAAGCAGGCCGCCGTCGCGGATTGCCTGCTGCTGACCAAGACGGACCTGGCTGACGCCACAGCGGCCGCGGCGCTGGAGCAGCGCCTGACGGCCATCAACCCGGCGGCCCGGCGCATTCGGGCTCGAAACGGCGTCGTGCCGCCGGACGCCCTGTTCGGGCTCGGGTTGCTCGACCGTACCGGAAAGACCCCGGACCCGGCCCGCTGGCTGAACCAAGCGGCCTATGCGCACGACGCCGGCGAAGGCGTCGCGGCCGAGGTTGCCCGACATGGGCCTGGTGACGATGGACTTCACGGGCATGGGCACGGGCATCGGCATGAGCACGGTCACGCCGGTCACGCCGGTCACGCCGGAGAGGATGACCGCACGCTCGGGCACGAGCACGACACGAACCGGCACGACGACCGCATCCGTGCCTTCTGCCTCGTCATCGAGCAGCCCCTCGAACAGCGTATGGTCGACGCCTGGCTCGAACTACTGCTGTCCATGAAAGGCGCCGATCTGCTGCGCATCAAGGGCATCCTCAACCTGCGCGGCCGTGCGGCGCCGGTCGCCGTTCACGGCGTGCAGCACGTCCTTCACCCGCCGCAGGAATTGCCGGCATGGCCCGATGACGACCGGCGCTCGAAGATCGTATTCATCACACGCGACATCTCGCGCGAGACCGTCCAGGAGTCTCTCGACGCGTTCATCGACGTCTGGCGTAAGCGGGATCCGGAGCCTTGAGCCGCGGGCTCGGCAACGTAGCGGCGGTCTCGAGCCTGGACAGGCGTCTGGACATACGCCCTGACATTGACCCGGATAGGCGCCCTAACAGACGCCGGGCCCGCGGAGGACCCGGCGCGTCGATGCTCAGACCAGCGTGACCGGCCCGTGATCGTCGCAGTGATCGCCGTGCTGATGATGCAGACGCCCGTCGACGATGTAGTCGACATGATCGCCGTGCGGAATCGCTTGGTGTCCGCAACCCGGCCCGTGCACATGGCCGCTCTCGCAGCAGGCGGTGACGCGCTGCTCGCAGCCATCGGGATTCGTCTCGCTAACCTCGAGCACGTGCTCGTCGTAGTGGACCTGCCCGTCCACCTCGTGCGGATGGTGCAGATGGCCGTCGTGCAGATAGTCAACGTGCTCGCCGTGACGGACGGCCTGGTGGCCGCAATCGGGGCCGTGGGTATGATCGTGATCGGGATGGGTCTTGCAGGTCTTTGACATGCGCGCTGGTCCGTAGGCCGGGTTTGACGGAAGAACGTAGGCCCGCTAGCGCGAGTCCCGCGCCGACGCATGTGCGACGGTCGCGCGGTCGATCGCGGCATCGGGCATACAAGCCGTGGATAAGCATAGGACAGCGCACTGTCGGTCGCGCTGTCGACCGTCAATCGAACGCCCGCGCTCATCGCGACCCTCGCCGGCCGCTGCACCGGGGCATGCGACCGGCGCCGGATCGCCCGCCCCGGGGCACAACGTCGCCGCAGGCAGCCGACGCCTGCTCCTCTGCGCGAGCGGTCTCGGCCCGGCGAACCGTCGTTCCGCCTAGTCCGGCTGCATCCCCTCGGTGCGCCGCTCCCGGAAACCAACGCCCGCCGCCATGACGAAAAAGAAGGCGACAAGCGTCGCGGCCCCGGCCTGGGCAGTGGCACCGAACAGCAGCGACGGCTCCCGCATCCACACCACTTGCAGGACCAGTCCGCTGAATCCGGAGAGGAAGAAAAGCCCGAAAACGGAAGGGATAATGAGTTGCAAGGCCATTCACGCTGCGCTGGACAAACCGCAATAACGCAATAATATAACGTACCGATATGCGATCGGTCTCGGCGACCTCTTCGGTGCTCGCGCGGAGCCCGAGTCGCGCGCCGGAGCGGAGAAGAAAAACGCCCCGGCTTCACTTGCCTCCCGCTACTGGCAGCGGCCAGAAGATGTGATGCTATAACATCCATAAGCTGTGCAGCAGCGCCCCGAAAGCCGATCAGGCGGCCGGCGGCGCGATCCGAAGACCGATCCGAGGAGCGGATTCGATACCGATGCCAATACCACGCACCGCGGCAACCGAAATGGCGCCCGAGCAGCGGCAGCACCGATGATACGCTTCGAGAACCTTACCCTGGGCTACGAGCGCCACCCGGCGGTCCACCACCTGGACGCCGATGTGGAGCCCGGCGACTTGCTCGCCGTCGTCGGCCCGAACGGCGCCGGCAAGTCCACGCTGCTGAAGGGCATCATGGGCCTGCTGCGGCCGCTGGAGGGGCGCATTCTGCTCGACGGCCTGCCGCGCCGGCGGATCGCCTATCTGCCGCAGCAGGCCGAGATCGACCGCGGTTTTCCCATGCGGGTCGAGGAGCTGGTCGCGCTGGGACTGTGGCACCGCATCGGCGCGCTGCGCGGCCTCGGACGCGAGGAACGGCGCGCCATCGGCGACGCGCTGGCGGCGGTCGGATTGACCGGGTTCGAGCGCAGGTCCATCGCGTCGCTGTCCGGCGGTCAGTTTCAGCGCGCCCTGTTCGCACGGGTGCTGCTGCAGGATGCACCGCTGATCCTGCTTGACGAGCCGCTGACCGCCATCGACCAACGCACGGCGGCGGACCTGCTGGCCCTGGTGCGCCGCTGGCACGGCGAGGCGCGCACGGTGATCGCGGTGCTGCATGATCTCGAGCTGGTGCGCGCGCACTTCCCGAGCACCCTGCTGCTGGCGCGGGAGCTGGTCGCCGTCGGCCCGACGGCGGAGGTCCTGCGCGCGGAGCATCTGTTCCGGGCCCGCCAGATGGCCGAACCGCCGGACGAGCATGCCGCGCTCTGCCGCCGGGGGGTCGCATGACGCCGCACGAGCTGATCATCGCGCCCTTCGTCGAATTCGAATTCATGCGCCGGGCTTTAACGGGCTGCCTGGCGCTGTCGCTCGGTGCAACGCCGGTGGGCGTGTTCCTGCTACTGCGGCGCATGAGCCTGACCGGCGACGCCATGGCACACGCGATCCTGCCCGGGGCAGCGCTCGGCTACCTGCTGTTCGGCCTGTCGATCGGCGCGATGACCATCGGCGGGCTTGCCGCGGGGCTCGCCGTCGCGCTGCTGGCGGGCATCGTCGCCCGGGGCACGCTGCTCGGTGAAGACGCGAGCCTGGCGGCCTTCTATCTGATCTCGCTCGCGCTCGGGGTGCTGCTGATCTCGCTGCGCGGCAGCCAAGTGGACCTGATGCACGTGCTGTTCGGCACCGTGCTGGCCTTGAACGACGCTGCGATCCTGCTGATCGCCGCAATCGCCTCCGTCACGCTCTTTTCGCTGGCGCTGCTGTTTCGCCCGCTGGCCGCGGAATGTGTCGATCCGACCTTCCTGCGCACGGTCAGCCCGCTGAGCCCGGTGGCCCACTACGGCTTCCTGGTGCTCGTGGTGCTGAACCTGGTGGGTGGCTTCCAGGCCCTGGGTACGCTGCTCGCGGTCGGCATCGTGATCCTGCCGGCCGCGGCCGCCCGATTCTGGGCGCGCGACATCACCGGGATATTGCTCGCGGCCGTGGTCATCGCGTTTGCCGGGTCCCTGTGCGGGCTGCTGTTTTCCTATCACCTGGGGGTCGCATCGGGGCCGGCCATCATCCTCGCCATCGGCGCCGGCTACGTGCTGTCGCTGCTCGCCGGCCCGCAGGGCGTGCTGACCCGGCGACTGCTGGCGCACCGGCACCTGGAGGCCTGACATGCGTCGTTCCCGCAACCGGCCGGTCGCCTGCCCGCGAGCCCCCGCCCCGGCGATGATTTCCTTCCCGCTCCCGCATGCAGCGCGTTGCCGCCCGCACCTGCCCGCCCGCGGGTCGCGACGACGGTGCATGCCGCTCCCGAGTCCCGCTAGACGAGGCACCGATATGACCACAGAGACTGCATCCTCTCGCCCCGAATCAACCGCGGCACGACCCCTGCGGCGGGCGGCTTTCGCCATCGCCCTGCCCCTCCTGCTGCTGCTCGACGCCGCCCCCGCGGGCGCGGACGAGCCGCTGCCGGTGGTCGCATCGTTCAGCATCCTCGGCGATCTGACCGCCGCGGTCGGCGGCGACCGCGTCGCGGTCACGACGCTGGTCGGCCCGGGCGGTGACGTCCATGTCTACGCGCCGACACCGGCCGATGCGAGGCGCCTCGGCGAGGCGCGCGTGTTCATCGCCAACGGGCTCGGCTTCGAGGGCTGGATGGCCCGGCTGACCGAGGCGGCGGGCTTCGACGGCCACGTCATCATGGCCGCCGAGGGCATCGAGCCGCGCCTCACCGACGCGGGCGATACCGATCCCCACGCCTGGCAGGACCCGGCCAACGGCGCCCGCTATATCGAGAATATCCGCGACGGCCTCATCGCCGCGGACCCGACCGGTGCGGACGGCTACCACGAGCGCGCGGCCCGCTCCTTGGCCGCGCTCGCGGCCCTATCCGACCGGATGCGGGACACCCTGAGCGCGATCCCGCCGGAGCGGCGCAAGGTCGTCACCTCCCACGACGCCTTCGGCTACTTCGGCGCTGCCTTCGGCACGGGGCGAGTGCCCGTCTGAAACTATGCCGCGCTTGCGCCTTCGCCCGCGAATCGGCGCGCGCCGAGGGGCAGGACATATCCGCGGGCATCGGCATCGGCCGCGGCGCTGCCAAAACAACGAAGCCTCGGTCGCGCCGGCGCCGGTATGGCCCCGACGCGACCTCCGACCGCTAGCGGCCGCGTCGGCCCTGCCTCGGCTTCTGCACGTAACCGTCCGACAATGTCTTCATAAACGCGACGATCGCTGCTTCGTCCGCAGCGGACAGGCCCAGATTGCCCAGCTCGTCGGCATTGACGTTGGCGGCTACCTCGGGCGCCGGCCAACAGCCGTTGGCGAGGGCCTGCGACTCGGTGGCGTCCGTGATCCCAAAGTCCTCGCAGCGCGGCTTGATATCGCGCGTATTGTAGAAATGCACGACCCCTTCGAGGGTCTTGAAGTAGCCGTTGTGCATGTAGGCCTTGGTGAAACCGCGCCCCGGGCGCTGGTCCACATTGCGCAGGGTCGGGACCTTCTGCTTGCCCATATTGGCGTCGGCAAAGGCCGCGTAATCGGGTCGAGTCGCCAGAAATGCCCCGAGCCCGAGATCGACGAAGTCCGGATCACTGTCGTAAACCGGGTTCTGCGGGTTCTTGGGCACGCCGAGATTGTCGAACGTGTAGTCCGTCAGCAGTGCCGGCTCGCCGTTCTCCTGCGGGTCGAGTAAGTGGCAGGCGGAGCACAAGGCCTCATCGAAGAGCGCGAGCCCCCGTTGCTCCAGTAGCGTCAACGCCGCCTCACCGGCCACGTAGGCATCGTACTTCGACGAGAAGGCATTGACTTCCGGCGAGGCCTCGTAGGCCGCAATCGCCAGCGCGATGCTGTCGTACGCGGCATCGACTTTGGCACGATCGGAATCGGCGAGGGACAACATGCGCCCGGCGCCGCAAGTTCTGTCCGCATTCGCCGGCCAATCGATGGCGCAACTGCCGGGATAGACTGCGTCCAGCCCCACCGGATAGGGCGTCCCGCCCGCCGGCTCGCAGACCCGATAAACCACGCAGGCCGGATCGGGCAGCGCTTGCTCCACCGGATTCAGAAACGGACCCTGCGCCTGATCGGCGGCCGGATTGCCCAGCTTCTCGCCGGTCGCCCGGCCATCCCAGAAATTACCTCCGATGAACAGCGCGTCGCCGTCCTCCACGACGTAGTGAAGAATCGGCGCCTGCGTCGCGTATGCGGCGCTCGGCGGCTTTCGGTTACCGGATTCTTGCCTCACGGAGCCCGGATAAACCGAGCCCTTTTTATTGACTCCCGCGGTGGGTCCGGTCCAGCCGGCGCGCGGGGTATGGCAACTGGCGCAGGATTGGTTCTTTTTCAGTGACAGCTGTTTGTCGAAGAAGATGGATTTCCCCAGTTGTTCGACGGGCTCAAGCGCGAGCGCTGCCGAGCAAGGCAGCACGCATGCGGAGCATAGGACGAGGGCGACACGATGCGGCCTTTTCACGATCGATTTCTCCTGGTTGGCGATATTCACCGGGCCGCAACGACATGGCACGGACAACACCGGGACTGCTGCTCCTGCGCCTGCTCCGTTACGGAGCGGGCCAAATGCGGCAACTTCGGTCGATCCCGATCGGGCTGCCGGCACTGCCGGCGGCTCGACCCGGGCAAACATTCATTCAAAAACTAGACGAATTGTAAGCTTTTTACGACCGAATCACGCCTTTCTCGATGTCGAGCTGCCCCACTCCTCGACTCTCGCCCGAAGCGTCCGACCAACGGCGCTTGCTGCCATCGGCGGGCAGCGGCGCTTAGCACACGACCGGCAGGACGTCATTGCGCCGCGTCACAGAATGCACTCGCGATCTTCACTGTCGTGTCACATCGGGAACGCAAACTACGGGCCGCGGCGGGCCCCATGACGCATTGATAAAGATTCCCCGGCGCGCGCCCTGGTCCACAAATTCCTGGAGAGGTTCCAAATGCAAGACAAAGTGAAGACGCCGGCTGCTGACGTTCAGTGGCACGACGATGCCGATGAAGCCGATGTACTGCCAGGCACCGCGGTCCGTCCGACCGCCGCCGAGCCGTTCGAATCCGTCGTCGGACGCTCGCTGAGCCGCCGCGCGCTGCTCAAGGGCGCCACGCTGACCGGTGCAAGCCTGGTCATCGCCCCGGCCGCCATGCTCGGCAGCCACAAGCAAGCCCATGCCGACACCGCCGCCTCGGGCGTGATGGCCCGCCTGTCGAATCCCGCCGCCCGCCTGCAGTTCGAGACCGTGCCCCCGGGCAACGAGCCGGACGTCGTCGTGCCGCCGAACTATCAGGCCTACGTCATCGTGCGCTGGGGCGATCCGCTGTTCGCCGACGCCCCCGAGTTCGACGTCTACAACCAAACGCCGGAAGCTCAAGCCAAGCAGTTCGGCTTCAATGCAGACTTGGTCCTGTGGTACCCGCTGCCGGGCTGGCTGCTGGAAGAGGTCCGCGCCAACGGCACCCTGAGCGGCCCGGTCACGCGCCGCGTCGGGCGCATGTACCCCAACCGCAAGGATCGCCAGATCAGCAACCGCGCGCTGGTGGTCGTCAACCACGAGTACACCAGTCCCGATGATATGTTCCCGGACTTCGATCCGGCGACCTATCCGACCGAGAACCAGACCCTGGTCGAGATCGAGGCGCACGGTTTCTCGATCGTCGACCTGAAGTATCTCGAGAACAACCGCTGGCAGTTCCGCCGGCGCTCGCCGTTCAACCGTCGCGTCACCGGCTCGACGCCGCTCGAGATCTCGGGTCCGCTGCGCGGCAGCGACATGATGAAGACCAGCTACGACCCGGCGGGCGAGATGGTCTACGGCACCCTCAACAACTGCGCCGGCGGCAAGACGCCCTGGGGCACCATCATTACCTGCGAAGAGAACTTCGATCAGTACTTCGCCAACTTCGACCAGACCCGCGCCGATTACCCAGAGATCGCGGCGCTGAGCGAGCGCGTCCCCGCACCGGGCGGCAGCAGCGGCCGCGGCTGGGAGAAGCACGTCGATCGTTTTGATCTGGGCAAGGAGCCCAAGGAGTACAACCGTTTCGGCTACTGCGTCGAGATCGATCCCTACGACCCCGCCGCCACACCGAAGAAGCGCACCGCCATGGGTCGCTTCAAGCACGAGGGCGCGGCCGCCAGCGTCGCGAAGAACGGCCAGGTCGCGATCTACTCCGGTGACGATGCGCGTTTCGAGTACGTCTACAAGTTCATCACCAAGGGCAAGTACAACAAGTACACCCGCCCGGCGAACATGAACTTGCTGGACGAAGGCACGCTGTATGTCGCGCGCTTCGATGCCGGCGCCGTCGTAGGCGACGACATGGGCACGGGCGAATGGCTCGAGCTCTCCACCGCCAACCCGGAGCTGGCGGGCTGGAGCATGGAGGAGATCCTGATCAACACCCGCGGCGCCGCGGATGTGGTCGGCGCTACGCCGATGGATCGCCCGGAGGACATCGAGGTCAGCCCACTGACGGGCAAGGTGCACGTCTGCCTGACCAACAACTCCCGCCGCACGGAGGCCGACGAGGCCAACCCGCGGGTCAACAACCAGCACGGCCACATCATCGAGATCATCGAAGACGGCGATGACCCGCTGGCACTCACCTTCCATTGGAACATCCTGGTCAAGTGCGGTGACCCGGCGCAGGACCACGACACCAGCTTCGGCGATATCGCCGATCCCGTCGCCGCCGGTGTCAGCCCGATCTCCGATCCCGACAATGTGGTGCACGACAGCGACGGCAACCTGTGGATCGCCACCGACGGCCAGTTCTTCAGCGGAAGCGTCGGCTTCGGCCAGAACGACGGCATCTTCGCGGTGCCGGTGGAGGGCCCGGACCGGGGTCTGCTGCGCCAATTCATGAGCGGCGTGCCGGGCGGCGAAATCTGCGGGCCCGAGTTCGACGGCGACCAGAAGACCTTCTTCTGCGCCATCCAGCACCCGCACGACGGCGAGGCGTTCGAAAAGCAGTGGCCCCTCGATGAGCCGGTCGTCTCCAAGCCGAGCCTGATCGGCGTATTCGAGAAGTCCGGCAAAAAGATCGGCTACTAAAACCCGAGCGATTCAGTTCGCCGATCAAGCCGGCGCCGCGTAAGCGGCGCCGGTTTTTTTATTTCCGGCTGCCCGAAAGCGCGACCGGAAGAGGCCCGAAGCCCGGCGGCGGACGGCGATGGCCCGTCGCCTGCTCGTAGGCGTAGGCGAAGCGGAAAAGCACGTCCTCGTCGAAGGGCCGCGCCATCAATTGCAGCCCCAGCGGCAACCCGGCGCGGGTAAAGCCCATCGGCACGGTGATCGCCGGCTGGCCGCTGTGGGGCGCGATGACGGGGCTATTGTTGCCGTGGGGGCTTTCGCCGTCGCCGATCACCCGCGGCGGGTTGCGCCAGCTCGGATAGATCACGGCATCGATGCGGGCCACATCCATGGCAGCCAGCACGGCGTCGAGCAGTGCCTTGCGGCGCGGGTCGCCCTGCACATCGACGCAGGGCGGCTCCCGGGACGCGGGATCATCATCGACCCCCATGGCCCATTGCATTGCACCGGCGTTGCGCGGCAGATAGCGCTCGGAGCGCACGATCTCGTCCAACGAGCGAACCGGCGCGGCGGCGCCGAGGGAGCGCAGATAGCTGCCGAGGTCGTAGCGGAAACGGCTGCAGAAGCCCACCGCATCCGTCAGCCGCTCGAAATCCTCGATGACGAACGGATCGACGATCGTGGCCCCGGCCCGGCGCAGATCCCCGACCGCCGCATTGAATACCGCGACGACTTCCGGGTCCGCATCCTCGGTATCGACCAGCGCCCGCAGCACGCCGAGCCGCGCGCCGCTTAATCCATCGCGCTCGAGAAAACGCGTGTAGTCCGGCTCGACGCGGCCGATGGCCGCCCGCGTGAGCGGGTCCGCCGGGTCATGACCCGCCAGCACGGAGTAGACGATCGCGGTATCGCGCACGGTGCGCATCAGCGGCCCGCCGACGTCCCGGTTCGACAGCAGCGGCACGATACCGTCGCGGCTGGTGGCGCCGAGCGTGGAGCGAATACCCACCAGCGCCAGGTGCGACGCCGGTCCGCGAATGGAGTTGCCGGTGTCCGTGCCCATGCCGATGATGCCGAAGCCGGCAGCGATGGCCGAGGCCGTGCCGCCGCTGGAGCCTGCCGGCACGCGGGTCGTGTCGTAGGCGTTTCGGGTCTCGCCTTGGGTGGAGCTGACGGTCTCGTAGGGGCTGAAGGCCCACTCCCCCATGTTCGACTTGGCGAGGATAATGGCGTCCTTGCCGCGCAGGCGCCGGACCATGGTGGCGTCGTCCGGCGGCAGGCTGCCGGTCAGCGCCATCGACCCGGCCTCCGTCGGCATGTCGGCCGTGTCGAAGTTGTCCTTGAGAATGACGGGGATGCAATGCAGCCGGCGCATTTCGCCGGTCTCGGCAAAGCGGCGATCCAGCGTCCGGGCGCGCTCGAGCGCATTCGGATTCACCCTGATGATGGCATTGACCCCGGTGGGCCCGTCGTAGGCCTCGATACGGTGCAGGTAGCGCCGCGTCAGACCCTCGCAGCTGACTTGCCCGGCGCGGATTGCGGATCTGGCGCCGTCGATGGTGAGGCCGCCGACTTCCAATTGGCCCTCGGCGCCGCCGCTGGCCTCGCCGGTAGCGCCATCGGTGACGCCGCCACCCGCGCGTTGGGCAACCCGATCCGCAACGCCCCCATCAAGACCATTTTCAACAGCATCCGCGACACCGCCGCCGTCCGTGACAGCGACGCCGACGCCGTCGACGGATCTTTGGCCGCCGGCCGGGGTCTCCGACGGGGTACAGGCCACGCCGCACAGCACAACCAGCAGCGCCATCGAAACCGCAAGCAATCGTCCCATGCAATGATCTCCCGACAAGTCAATGCGCACGGGCGTCGGCCCCGACCCGAGATCGCGGCCGCGCGCAATCCAACCGTCATCTGCGGTCGATATGCTTCGGCGACCAGTTTCCGGCAGTCCGCGAGCCCGGGCGCCGCACGCCGGCCCCCGCAAGCGGCCGCATCATCGATCGCAAGCATCTGACGAGGATAAACGGATGAGCACCCCGAAAAACCGCTATTCGAGCCGCGCCGAGTATTTCGAATCCCTGGAGGATGTTCCGGTCAATCCGTCCCCGGAGCCGACCTTGGGCGACTTGATCAACGCGCGCTTCAATCGCCGGACCTTGCTCAAGCATGCGCTCGGCGTCTCGGCCCTCGGCGCGCTCGCCTCTTCGCCGTTGGCGCTGCTCGCCGCCGGCGCCGAACATCCGGTGCCGACTGCCCCGGCGGGCGCCGCGCCCGACGCCGCACCGCAACCGGCGACCCGCTTCGGCTTTACCGAGATCGCCCATGGCGTCGACGAGACCCACCATGTCGCACCCGGCTACAGCGCCGACGTGCTGATCCGCTGGGGCGACAAGGTGCTGGCGGATGCCCCGGCCTTCGACCCGGCGACACAATCGCCGGCGGCACAGACCAAGCAGTTCGGCTACAACAACGACTTCATCGGCTACATCCCGCTGCCCTTCGGCTCCGACAACAGCGAGCACGGGCTGCTCTGCATCAACCACGAATATACCGACGAAGAGGTGATGTTCCCCGGGCTCGGCCAATACGACGAGGCCTTCACCGGCGCGACCCGCGATCTAACCGAGATCGAAATGGCCTGCAACGGCGGCTCCATCATCGAAGTCAAGAAAGAAAACGGCAAATGGCGCGTCGTGCCCGATAGCCGCTATGCCCGGCGCATCGACGCGCTGCAAACCCGCATCGCCCTCTCCGGCCCGGCCGCCGGCCATGAGCGCATGAAAACCGCGGCCGACCCCGAGGGCCGTACGGTCATCGGCACCGTCAACAACTGCGCCGGCGGCATCACGCCCTGGGGCACCTACCTGATGGCCGAAGAAAACTTCCACTACTACTTTCTCGGCGACCTCGACGGCCATCCCGAGCAGGCGAACTACGCCCGCTACGGCATCCCCGGCAAGCGCTATCCATGGGCCAAGTTCCACACGCGCTTCGACGTTAATCAGGAGCCCAACGAGGCCAACCGCTTCGGCTGGATCGTCGAGGTCGACCCATTGGACCCGACAGCGACCCCGGTCAAGCGCACGGCGCTGGGCCGCTTCAAGCACGAAGGCGCCGAATGCATCGTCAACGGGGACGGCAGGCTGGTGCTCTACTCCGGCGACGACCAGCGCTTCGAGTATCTGTACAAATTCGTCACCGCCGGCAAGGTCGATCCGTCCAATCGCGAGGCCAACAAGGATCTCCTCGACCAGGGCACGCTCTACGTCGCCAAGTTCGCCGACGACGGCACGCTGGCCTGGCTGCCGTTGGTGCACGGACAAGGCCCGCTGAACGCCGACAACGGCTTCGCATCCCAGGCCGACGTGCTCATCGAGACCCGCCGCGCCGCCACGCTGCTGGGCGCCACGCCGATGGACCGGCCCGAGGACGTCGAGCCGAACCCGCATAACGGCAAGGTCTACGTGATGCTGACCAACAACGTGCAGCGCGGTGCCGACGGCCAGCCCGGCAGCGATCCGGCCAACCCGCGCGACGCCAACATCTGGGGCCACGTGCTGGAGCTGACCCCGGCCGGCGGCGACCATGCCGCGGACAGCGCCTCGTGGGAGATCCTGGTCAAGGCCGGCGACCCGGCCGACCCCGGCACCGCGGCGCTGTGGAACCCCGCCACCAGCGAGAACGGCTGGTTCGCCTGCCCGGACAACTGCGCCGTGGACCCGAGCGGGCGCCTCTGGGTGAGCACCGACCAAGGCGGCGCCTGGAGCAAAGCCTCCGGCAGCGCCGACGGCGTCTGGGCGCTGGAGACCGAAGGTGATGCCCGCGGCACCGGCAAGATGTTCTTCCGCGTCCCCGTCGGCGCCGAGATGTGCGGCCCGCGCTTCACCCCCGACGGCAAGACCCTGTTCGTCGCCGTCCAGCATCCGGCCACCGACGGCACCAAGGACTACCCCGGCTTCAACCGCGCCTCCACCTTCGAAGACCCCGCCACCCGCTGGCCCGACTTCGACGACAAACTGCCGCCGCGCCCCTCCGTAGTCGTCATCACCAAAGACGACGGCGGCGAAATCGGCAGCTGAGAAAGCCGCCGGCGCCGGCGGCGGTAACCGCGGCCGCCCCACGGGGCATCGCCCCCCGCGCACGCCGTGCGCGGGGGGCTTCGACGTGCTAAAACTCAAGCAAAGGCAAAACGTCCAGTCCGCGTTTTGCCGCCGGCATTTCGAAACGGGTTTTGAATCTTGATCGCCGCCGAGTCACTTCCGCGCATGACCGTCGACCAGTACCTCGCTTACGAGCGCGACAGCGACGTCCGCCATGAGCTCGTGGACGGCTATCTGTACGGCATGACAGGCGCGAGCGACCGTCACGAAGAGATCGCCGGCAACCTGCTCGCAGCGCTGCACCGTCATCTTCAGGGCGGCGACTGCCGCGTCTACGGCAGCAACCTCAAAATCCGCGTCGGCAACGACTTCTTCTATCCGGACCTCTTCGTGCGCTGCGCCCGCGAGCGCGGCGACCCCTATTTCAAGACCGACCCGGTGCTCGTCGTCGAGGTGCTATCCCCCGGCACCCAGCGCTTCGACCGAGGCGACAAACGCCCGGCCTATCAAAGCCTACCGACCTTGCAGGAATACCTGCTGGTCAGCCAAGACGAGACACGTGTCGAGATCCACCGCCGCGACGGCGCGGCATGGACGACCAACACCCTCGGCCCCGCCGCCGACACCCTCACGCTGGCCTCCGTCGCCCTCGACATCCGAATCGCCGACATCTACGCTTGAGCCTTGGGCTTGAGACTTGGGCTCGGCGCTCGGGCCTAACGCTTGAGCTCGATGCTTGAGCTCGATGTTTGGGCTCGATGCTTGGGCTTGCCGCCGATGCTTGATGCGGCGGCCTGATGCCGAAACCGGCGCCGACCGATTCCGCCGCACTCGGCATCGCCCGGGAAACTGCAGCGTCGAACCGGCGCTTCCACCCGCTCACCAGGCCAAACCAACAGGGCCGTCAGCGCCGATCATGACCAGACAACCCATCAACACCCTCATCGTCGCCGCGCTGCTCACCGCCCTCGGCGGCTGCGGCGGCGACCTCGTCGCCCCGGAAGGCCCGCAAACCAACGCTTTCCTGAACAAGGTCGATGCCAACTGCGGCAAGCTCACCGTCGGCGCCCAGCCCATCGGCTACCTCCTCGGCGCCAACAGCAACGACACCTACTTCATCGACGAAACGAGCAAGCTCGCCGCCGGGCGCATCGATCAGTCGACCTACGCCAGCGACATCAACGCCTTCTATCCGGCCGGCGACAACGCAAGCGCGCTGACGTGCATCTTTGCGCAGCTCGACTAGGCCGACTGCCCGGCGTGCCGGGCCAAAAAACACGCTCTAACCGGACGCATCCGGGCTTGTCGGCACACCGCACGACATCGACGACAACCCCTCGCAAACATCCCTTGCCCGGCATCGCAACCTCCCGTTCGTTGACGACACCGGCGACCTTCCGCGCATTCGCCCGACGCCGACGCTGCCCAGCCCGCAAGCCGGCTTGTCCGCCGCCCATCGCCCGTTGCCCGTTGCCCGTTGCCCGTTGCCCGTTGCCCGTTGCCCGTTGCCCGTTGCCCGTTGCCCGTCGCAATAATCTTGCGCCCGTCGCCAAGCCGGTGCCGCCCCGTTTGCATTCGCTGCCGGCATCGAAGAGCCGGGTGCGCATGGTGTCGTTCCTTGGCTATCGGGCACTTTTAGTGTTCAACATAATAGGGAAGCGGCACCGTCAGCAGCAGCGTCATCTGCCTCGCTCACTGGCCAGCAGGCTCACCGTTTGAGCCACCCTGCAGCGCAGAATACGTGGCAACTCCAGCTCGCAAGATCAGGCTTATCCGTCCGCGGCAGGCATGCGACTCGCTGGCGTCACTGTTTCGCCTGCGTTGCCGACGTCGCGCGCTTCCGCTTCCGGTGTATCGGCGCAAGCGTGTAATATTCGAGCACAGGCCGATGCCGATAGACACCGCCTATGTCCTAGTCGGAAATCAAGGAACGAGCAAACGACCATGCACCACCCGACGCGACCAATCGCACACGCAGTAAAGGAAGGCGAGGATTGGAGACTTCACGACCTTGATGACCACCTGCGCGACGTAGCATTCTCCGCGCGCGCTTTTGCCCGGTCCTTCGGCGGAGATGATTGGGCTTCACTCGCCGGCCTGTGGCATGACCTGGGCAAGTATCGTCAGCGGTTTCAGCTGTACATTCGCACGGCGTCCGGACTGGAGGCCGAGGGCGCTCATATCGAGCAAAGCCCGGGGCGCGTCACCCACTCGACGGCTGGAGCCCTCTTGGCCGTCCAGCGCTTCGGGCCTCGCGGCCACGTTCTCGCCTACCTGATTGCCGGCCACCATGCCGGACTCCACGACTGGGAAGGTGGTCTTTACTGCCGTTTGTCCGCGCAGGATGCCAACGAAGAGTTGGCCGAGGCACTGGCCTCGGATCCGCACGCCGAGATCCTGGCGGCGGACGGGCTTCCGGCAACCTTATCGGCCATTCCAGGCGGGAAGGCCGGCTTTGCCCTGTGGGTACGAATGCTCTTTTCCTGCCTAGTCGATGCTGACTTTCTGGACACCGAAGCGTTCATGCAGCCGGCAATGGCGGTCGGCCGCGGCGCCCTGCCCAACCTCGGGGATCTCAAAGGCAGATTCGACGAGTATATGACCCGATTGGACGCATCCGCCGCGCCGACGACGGTCAACGTGCTGCGCCGGGAAATTCGCGAACATTGTCTGACCGCTGCTGCTCTGGCACCCGGTATGTTCACGCTCACGGTGCCGACCGGCGGCGGCAAGACCCTCTCCAGTACCGCGTTCGCCCTAGAGCACGCACGCCAGCACGGACACCGGCGGATCATCTACGTGATTCCCTATACCAGCATCATCGAGCAGACCGCAGAGGTGTTGCGCGGCATTTTCGGCGACGCCGTTGTGGAGCATCACAGCAATGCCGAGTCCGACCCGGGCGACGAGACCTTGCGCAGTCGGCTGGCCTGCGAGAATTGGGACGCGCCGATCGTCGTTACCACCAGCGTGCAATTCTTCGAATCATTATTCGCAGCTCGCACGTCCCGGTGCCGCAAGCTCCACAATATCGTCGACAGCATCGTGGTCATCGACGAAGCGCAGTTGCTGCCGCCCGCCTTTCTGCAGCCCATTCTAAGCGTGCTCAAGCTCCTGACGGCGCACTATGGCGTGACCATCGTGCTGTCCACCGCCACGCAGCCGGCACTGGCGAGTCGCCGTTACTTCGACCCGAGCCTGAACATCGACGGTCTGGAGGACATCCGCGAGATCATCCCGCACCCGGACGATCTTTACCGACGTCTAAAGCGCGTCGACGTCCACCTGCCGGAGAACCTGCATGCGTCGACCTCTTGGGACCACCTCGCCGAGCAGCTCGCCGCGCATCGAAGCGTCCTCGCCATCGTGAATACGCGCCGCGATGCGCGCGATCTATATCGGCTGATGCCCGAGGGCACTTGGCACCTCTCGGCCCTGATGTGCGGCGCTCATCGCTCGCACGTCATCGCAGCGGTGAAGACCCGGCTCGCGGCCGGTGAGCCGACCAGAGTCATCAGCACACAACTGGTCGAGGCGGGTGTTGACCTGGATTTTCCCGTCGTCTATCGCGCCTTGGCCGGTCTGGACTCCATTGCCCAAGCCGCCGGGCGCTGCAACCGCGAGGGGCGGCTCACGGCCGGCGAGGTTCATGTCTTCGTTCCGCCCGATCAGCCGCCGCCAGGGCTATTGCGCAAATCGCGCGATGCGTGTCTGACAGCGCTTCACGGCCTCGAATCCGACCCCCTGGACCGCGAACTGTTCGGCACATACTTCGAGCTTCTCTACGGCCGGTGCGATCTGGACGAAAAGTCGATCCGCGCGGATCTCGAAGTCTCGGATGCCAAGACTCTGGCTGTTAATTTTCGGACCGCCGCGACAAAGTTCCGCATGATCGACGACGCCGACCAAACCGCAGTCGTGGTCCTCTACCGGGGACCCGACGGCACCGACGACGGCATCGACATGCTGCTCGCGACGCTGCGCCGCGACGGGCCGGAGCGCTGGCTGATGCGAAAGCTTCAGCGCTACATCGTTAATATCCAAAGCCGCGATGCCCTGAGGCTGCTTACCCAAGGCGACGTGGAAGAAGCCATCCCAGGGCTCTTTGTCCAGACCAGCGACACGCTTTACCACCCCGAGCTAGGGCTCAGTATTGACGGCGCGCCGTCCCCGGCGCAGCTCATCGTCACGGATATCGCATGAAAACCTACTGCCTTGAAGTCACAGGCGACTTCGCCTGCTTCACCCGACCCGAGATGAAGGTCGAGCGGGTGAGCTACGACGTCATCACCCCTTCCGCCGCGCGCGCGGTCTTCGAAGCCATTCTCTGGAAGCCCGCGATCCGTTGGCATGTGCGAAGCATCGAAGTCCTAAAACCGATTCGGTGGGTCAACCTGCGGCGGAACGAAGTCGGCTCCGTAATTTCCTCTCGCAACGTCGAGAGCGCCATGAAAACAGGCAGCGGCGACCTCGGGCTTTACATCGAGGAAGACCGCCAGCAGCGCGCCGGTCTGTTCTTGCGCGATGTCGCCTACCGGCTCCACGCTGCGATGGAATTCCGACCGAGCGCCGACCCCGCCGGCAACGCAACGAAGTATCAGCAGATGTTCGAGCGGCGCGCTACTCGCGGTCAATGCGTCAATCAGCCTTACCTCGGGTGCCGAGAATTCGCCGCCGACTTCCGCTATGTTCCCGACGCTGCCGTCGAGCCGCCCCCCATCGCCGACGATCGCGACCTCGGCTTCATGCTCTACGATCTCGACTTCGCTGACCTGTCGGATCCCAAGCCGCGCTTCTTCCGCGCCGAGCTCAGATCCGGTTCGGTCGCGGTCCCGGATTGGAACAGCGAGGAGGTCCGAGGATGATCCTGCAGGCCCTTCATTCCTACTACGAGCGTAAGCAAGCCGAGCCCGATCCACGCGATCGTTTGCCGTCCCTCGGCTTCGAGGAGAAGGAGATCCCCTTTATCTTGGAGATCGATGCCGACGGACACCTGATCTGCATCAGCGATACCCGATCCGGCGAAGGAAAGAAGAAGACCGCCCAGCGTTTCCTTGTCCCTCAGGGAGTAAAGAAAACGTCCGGTATTGCCGCCAACCTGCTCTGGGACAACGCCGAGTATGTCCTGGGCATTCCCGACCCTAAGAAGCAGGAAGGAAAAGCGGAGGAGAAAGTCGCTGCTTATCACGCGCGGCTCTCCGAAATGCTCGGCGCGTTCCGCGACCGAATCGCCGGGCTTGCTCCCGAAGCACTGGATGACCAAGGAGTTCGAGCGGTTCTCTCCTTTATCGGGCGATTCAAACCCGCGGATCTGGAAGTAGCCCCGGAATGGCAAGACGTCGCGTCCACTAATCCGCTGTTGACCTTCCGCATGAGCGGCGATGTCGAGCTCATCTGCCAGCGCGCGGCGGTCGTGGAGGCCTGCAGGGGTGCCGCGAATCACGTGACGGACGGGATTTGCCTCGTCACCGGTGCCGCGGCCTCCATCGAGAGGCTGCACACCGCGATCAAGGGCGTTTGGGGCGCGCAATCCTCCGGCGCCAACGTCGTCTCGTTCAACCGCGACGCCTTCAGCTCCTACGGCAAAGAGCAGGGACGCAACGCCCCTGTCGGCGCAGGCGCCGCCTTCGCCTACACGACAGCGCTCAATCACCTGCTTGCCAAGGGCTCGCGGCAGCGCGTCCAAGTCGGAGATACGTCAACCGTATTCTGGGCCAGCGTGCCGCACGATCTCGAAACCCAAGTCGCGGATATCTTCGGCGAGCCACCCAAGGACGAGCCGGATCGCGCAGCGGATGCCGTTCGGGCCCTTTACGAAAGTGTTCAATCCGGAAGCTTCGCCGTCGGTTCCACCGACGATTTGATCCATGTTCTCGGTCTCGCGCCCAATGCCGCGCGCATCTCCATTCGCTTCTGGGAGACCGCGACCGCCTTGGAGCTCGGCAGGCGCATCACCCGACACTTCGACGACCTGCACATCGTGCGTGGCCCCAATGATCCCGAGTACCCGTCGCTTTTCCGCCTGCTGGCGGCGTGCGCAGTTCAAGGTAAGGCCGACAATATCCCACCCAATCTCGGCGGGGCCGTCATGCGGGCAATCCTTGAAGGCATTGTCTATCCAGCCACGCTACTGAGTGCGGCGGTGCGGCGTTGCCGTGCCGAGCGGCGGGTGAGCTATCTGCGGGCCGCGATCATCAAGGCCTGCCTGCTGCGGGCCGGTCGGCAACAAGAAACTTCTCACCCTCATCGAGACACGGAGATCCTGCCCATGCTCGACCCCGAAAACCCGCATACGGGCTATCGGCTCGGACGCCTGTTCGCGGCGCTGGAAAAGATTCAAGAGGAAGCCAGCCCCGGGCTCAATGCAACCATCCGCGACCGCTACTACGGCGCGGCCTCCGGTACACCCGTCACCGTATTCCCGACGCTGCTGCGCCTCAAGAACCATCACATCGCAAAGCTCAACACCGGGCGTGCCGTGAATCTGGAGCGACTGATCGGCGAGATACTCAGCAGTCTCTCCGAATTTCCGGCAAATCTGCCATTGGCCGAGCAGGGCCGTTTCGCGCTCGGCTACTACCATCAGCGCCAGGCCTTGTTCACCAAAGTCGGCTCTGCCACGACAACACAAAAGGAAAAGCTCGATGAGCCTGAACAACAGGTATGACTTCGTACTCTTGTTCGACGTGACCAACGGCAACCCCAACGGCGATCCGGATGCGGGCAATCTTCCCCGGCTCGATGCAGAAACGGGCAACGGCCTCGTGACCGACGTATCACTGAAGCGGAAGGTGCGCAACTACGTAGGCTTGGTCAAATCGGAGCAACCCCCCTTCGAGATCTACGTCAAAGAGCGGGCGGTCCTAAACAACCAGCACAAGCGTGCCTACGTCGGGATTGACCGGGCCGACTTGTTGAGCGGAGACGACAAGAAACGCAAAGGCGGAAACGCCGTCGACGAGGCGCGCGAGTGGATGTGCCGCAACTTCTACGACGTGCGCACCTTCGGCGCCGTCATGTCCACCGGCATCAACTGCGGCCAAGTCCGCGGCCCGGTCCAGATGACCTTCGCGCGCTCCATGGACCCCATCGTGTCCCAGGAGCACTCGATCACCCGCATGGCCGTGGCCACGGAGGCGGAGGCCGAGAAGCAGGAGGGCGACAATCGCACCATGGGGCGCAAGCACACCGTGCCCTATGGCCTGTATCGTGCGCACGGCTTCGTCTCGGCCTTCCTGGCCAAGCAGACCGGCTTCAGTGAAGACGACCTAAACCTGCTTTGGCAGGCGCTGACGCAAATGTTCGAGCACGACCGCTCGGCGGCGCGCGGCCAGATGTCCACGCGCGGCCTCTACGTCTTCAAGCACGACAGCGAGTTGGGCAACGCCCATGCCCATGCCTTGTTCGACCTGGTGCGCGTCGAGCGCAACGATCCCGCCGTTCCGCCGCGCGCCTTCGGGGACTACAGTGTAGTGACACCGCCCGCCGGACGACTGGAGGATTTCCCAGGCGTAGAGCTACAGATTTTGGCCTAGTCAGCGTGGAGAACAGCATGCAGGATTGGAAGGCGCGTATCGCCGTTGATCCGGAAGTTCTAGTCGGCAAGCCCGTCATCAAGGGCACGCGGATCTCCGTCGAGCTGATCCTCGACCGGCTCGCGGATGGATGGACCCAGGAGCAAATCATCGAGTCCTACCCGCGGGTTACGCGCGAAGACATCCTGGCTGCTATCGCCTTTGCAGCCGAGGTCTTCCGCGAAGAAGAGTACGTGGCCATCGCCAAGGCCGGCGCATGAGGCCTCGCTGGCTGTTGAACGAGAACTTTCCACGGCCCGCGGTCGCACGTTTGCGTGCCTCGGGTTGGGACGTTCTCGCCGTCGCGGAGATGGCGGCGAGCGCCAGCGACCCGGCCGTCATGGCGCGGGCGCATCGCGAAAGCCTTTGGCTCGCGACCTTCGATCGTGATTACGGCGAACTGGTCTTCAGTCGGCGCCTGCCTCCTCCCCCGCTGATCCTCCTGCTTCGCGTCGCTTGTTACCAACCGGCCGAGCCGGCCGATTGGATCGAGTCTTTGTCCAACTCTAGCGCGCTCAAGCCGGGCCATTTTCACGTCTACGACGGTCAGACCGTGCGCCGCCGCCCGCTCGTCGCCGACGATGCTCCGTCGCGCGGATGAGTCATGCACCGCATCGGGAGAACGCCTTGACGGACCAGATCGATGCCTTGGATCCCATACCGATTTCCGCCCTCCAGCACTGGGCCTACTGCCCGCGCCAATGCGCGCTGATCCACCAAGAGCAAGCCTTTGCGGACAACGTCCACACCGCACGTGGGAATGCGGTGCATCGACTGGTGGACCAACCGGGATACGAGATTAAGGCCGGTGTCAGGATCGAGCGCGCCTTACCGCTTTGGTGTGAGCGTTTGGCACTAATCGGAAAGGCAGATCTGGTGGAGTTTCACCCTGATGGAACGGCGTTCCCGGTGGAGTTCAAACACGGCAGACGTCGCCGAGCTTTGCACGACGACATCCAACTCGCGGCGCAAGCCGTTTGCCTGGAAGAGATGCTGGGACGGACCGTCACTGCCGGCGCCATCTACCATGCGTCCAGCCACCGACGTCGCGAAGTGGCGATCACCGACGAACTGCGCGACTTGGTCGCGGAAACTGCCCAAGCCATCCGCAAAATGCTGGCCGCACAGGTGTTGCCGCCGCCCGTAAACGATGCCCGATGCCGCGAGTGCTCGTTGAAGGGCATCTGCCAGCCGGAGATCGTCGCAGGCCATGCCAAGCACAGCAGCGCCTTGGCGCAGCTTTTTGACCCGGACGATTCAGCCTGAGACACAAAGGGCGCGCGGAGGTGATCCCGGCCAAAAGGCTTTACATGAAGCGCAGGAAGCCATGTACCAACTCGAAAACACGCTTTACGTCATGACGCACAACGCCTACGTGCACCTCGACAACGCGACGGTGCGCGTGGACGTCGAGCGGGAAACGCGACTACGCGTCCCGATCCATCATATCGGCAGTCTTGTTTGCTTCGGCAACGTCATGGTGACTCCCGCCCTGATGCACCGTTTAGCAGACGAGGGCAAATCGCTGGTGCTGTTGGAGCGTTCAGGACGATTTAAGGCGCGTCTGGAAGGCGCCGTGTCCGGAAACATCCTTCTGCGCCAAGCCCAGCACCGCCTAGCCTTGGATCCGCGCTTTTCACTGGAGACCGCTCGCGCGTTCATCGCCGGCAAGCTAAGGAACAGCCGCACTTTGCTCCAGCGCGGCGCGCGAGAAGCTGCCGACCCCGATGAGGCCGCCAAGCTTAGCCGTATCGCCGATGCTCTGGCGGCTTCCCTACGCGCCGCCAAAGCGGCGGCAGACCTGGATTCTTTGCGCGGGGTCGAAGGTGAGGCGGCACGCGGCTACTTCGCTGCTCTCAACTTCGTCGTCAAGCCACAGGCCCGCCAGTCCTTTCAGTTGGAAGGCCGCACTCGGCGCCCGCCTCGCGATCGATTCAACGCTCTCCTGTCCTTTCTATACGCGCTGCTCATGAACGACTGCCGCTCCGCCGCCGAGGCCGTCGGGCTAGACCCTCAGTTGGGATTCCTTCACGCCGTGCGTCCGGGTCGGGCCGCTCTGGCACTGGACCTACAGGAAGAGTTCCGTTCCATGCTCGCCGACCGCCTTGCCCTCACCCTCATTAATCGCGGTCAGCTCACAGCCCGCGACTTCGACGAGCGGGAAGGCGGCGCGGTACTGCTGAACGACGAAGGTCGCCGCACAGTGATCGCGGCCTGGCAGGAGCGCAAGCAGGAGGAGATCAGCCACCCGGCACTCGAAACCAAGGTACCGCTGGGGATTCTGCCCCTCCTACAGGCTAGGGTCATCGCCCGCACACTACGCGGCGACTTGCCCGGCTACCTCCCGTTTCTGGGAAAATAGGCCCGGTTGCGCCGGAGGCACCCCATGCTCGTAATCGTGACATACGATGTTTCCACGGAATCCAAGGAAGGCCGGCGCCGCCTGCGCCGAGTAGCGAAGACATGCGAGCGGATGGGGCAGCGCGTCCAGAAATCCGTTTTCGAATGCCAACTGGACGAAACGCAGTTTGAAGCCTTGGAACGCGATTTGCTCGAAGAAATCAACTTGGCCGAAGATAACCTCCGCTTCTATCGCCTCACCGAGCCCTACCAGATGAAGATCAAGCAGTACGGAACCTTCCGTTCCATTGATTTTGCCGGTGCCTTGGTAGTCTAACGCGCGAACCCTGAGCGACCGGCACTTTCCGGTGGTTTCGCGCACCCTCTAAGTCATTGATCTTTCGACACCCTTCTCTACCCGTCCCCGCTTGGCGCACCCTTCTCCTTGCGCTCGTCAGACGACTCGCGCAAGCTCACTCTGTTCCGACGGGCAATCAACGGGTTGCGCGAACGGAGCATCGCCCGGCCAATTGGTCGGGCGTGGATTGAAACGTACAGCGCAAGCGCAACGTATCCGCCGCACATTGACCGCATCGCCCGGCCAATTGGTCGGGCGTGGATTGAAACGAGGAGCGAATACTCGCGACAGCGTCGCAATTCGGGCATCGCCCGGCCAATTGGTCGGGCGTGGATTGAAACGCTATTCCGCCATTCCCAGAGAGTCTGCGCTCGCATGCATCGCCCGGCCAATTGGTCGGGCGTGGATTGAAACTTCTTCTGAAGACAAGAATAAAGTGCGCTCAAGCGCAGCATCGCCCGGCCAATTGGTCGGGCGTGGATTGAAACGCCTTGTCTTCGGCCGCCTACGACAGCCTGCAGCGGCATCGCCCGGCCAATTGGTCGGGCGTGGATTGAAACACGCTGGCCGATCGCGGCAAATACACCAGCGTCGAGGGCATCGCCCGGCCAATTGGTCGGGCGTGGATTGAAACCCTGTCCGGGGATTGATGAATTGACCCACACGGTGGCATCGCCCGGCCAATTGGTCGGGCGTGGATTGAAACCCGGAAAGCTTGCGCCCGCATTACGCGATGATTGCGCATCGCCCGGCCAATTGGTCGGGCGTGGATTGAAACTCGGCAATCGCGGCGATGCACTGTTGCCGCATCTGGCATCGCCCGGCCAATTGGTCGGGCGTGGATTGAAACGAAGGAAGCGAATGGTACTCCACCAAAGCAGACGCGCATCGCCCGGCCAATTGGTCGGGCGTGGATTGAAACTTGTTTGTCGCGTCGTAGACAAAATGATCGGCACGCATCGCCCGGCCAATTGGTCGGGCGTGGATTGAAACCGCAATATCCGGACGGCCTTCAACCGCGCATTCGATGGCATCGCCCGGCCAATTGGTCGGGCGTGGATTGAAACAAATATTCCATGAGCTTACGATTCTCGCTGTGAAAGCATCGCCCGGCCAATTGGTCGGGCGTGGATTGAAACAACGGCGTCCGCGCGGCCCGACATCAACAGGAATAGGCATCGCCCGGCCAATTGGTCGGGCGTGGATTGAAACCCCTAGGTTGGGAATCTGGTCGCGCCGCACTAGTGCGCATCGCCCGGCCAATTGGTCGGGCGTGGATTGAAACCGTCGAGCCGCCGAGATCAAAGGCCGCTGGATGCGCATCGCCCGGCCAATTGGTCGGGCGTGGATTGAAACCTGTTGCGCTGCTCGGTGCAACTGCTGCGCAGGCTCGCATCGCCCGGCCAATTGGTCGGGCGTGGATTGAAACCACCTGTCCGCCGCCGTCGCGTCCGCCATGGCCGGCATCGCCCGGCCAATTGGTCGGGCGTGGATTGAAACAGCTTGTTGGCGTTGATCATCAATACCGGGATATCGCATCGCCCGGCCAATTGGTCGGGCGTGGATTGAAACACCAGCGCCCTTGATGTCGAACTTGTCTCCCATGCGTGCATCGCCCGGCCAATTGGTCGGGCGTGGATTGAAACCTCTCGGCATGCGGACAGCTCCCCGAATAAGTGTCGGCATCGCCCGGCCAATTGGTCGGGCGTGGATTGAAACATTATACATCCGAGCCTTGGCGCACAAGACGTCGCCGCATCGCCCGGCCAATTGGTCGGGCGTGGATTGAAACTGCTCGACTGCGAGCTATCTGCCTGAAATTTCATTGGCATCGCCCGGCCAATTGGTCGGGCGTGGATTGAAACAGCCGGATCGTGTCGTCATGCTGCGACGGGCTCTTGCATCGCCCGGCCAATTGGTCGGGCGTGGATTGAAACAAGCAATACCTCGCCGATTTGCTTGCAGAGGGCTCCGCATCGCCCGGCCAATTGGTCGGGCGTGGATTGAAACTTTTCGCAAGCGCCGCAATCGCGGTGTTTACAATGCATCGCCCGGCCAATTGGTCGGGCGTGGATTGAAACATCCTCCACAATCTCCGCTTGCTGTGGAGACAGCCCGCATCGCCCGGCCAATTGGTCGGGCGTGGATTGAAACATTATAGCCCTATAGCAATGACGAATGAGTAACAAGCATCGCCCGGCCAATTGGTCGGGCGTGGATTGAAACATGATCCCTTGAAGCCCGGCCTGCATCCTGGCAAGCATCGCCCGGCCAATTGGTCGGGCGTGGATTGAAACTGGTAATTCCCCATACGTTGGCGCATACGCCTCCCACGCATCGCCCGGCCAATTGGTCGGGCGTGGATTGAAACCGATTGCAGGGTGTGCTATCAAAATAGCACAGCGCCAAGGCATCGCCCGGCCAATTGGTCGGGCGTGGATTGAAACCCCGCGTACTACCGCAACGGGCAGCTCTACACCGGCATCGCCCGGCCAATTGGTCGGGCGTGGATTGAAACGTCGTGCTCGACGGATGCGCTGATGGCGTCCGCGGCATCGCCCGGCCAATTGGTCGGGCGTGGATTGAAACCGCATCACCAAAGGCGTCGCGCGCTACACCGAAGCGCATCGCCCGGCCAATTGGTCGGGCGTGGATTGAAACCTTAGCGCACGGCTGATCCTCCATTGCGACAGACGCATCGCCCGGCCAATTGGTCGGGCGTGGATTGAAACTGGTGTCGTCTCGATACGCCCCGCACGGGACTTGTGCATCGCCCGGCCAATTGGTCGGGCGTGGATTGAAACGCATCCTGTCTCTGCTCATGCCGGAGCTGAAGCTGGGCATCGCCCGGCCAATTGGTCGGGCGTGGATTGAAACCTGAAGAACCGCGCGAGCATGTCTTGATGCCCGAGAGCATCGCCCGGCCAATTGGTCGGGCGTGGATTGAAACATCGTGCGGCTGCCCGCTAATGCTGTTCGCCCGCGCATCGCCCGGCCAATTGGTCGGGCGTGGATTGAAACCTTTTGATGTGACCATTTATGCCTCGCGGCTCCGCCGCATCGCCCGGCCAATTGGTCGGGCGTGGATTGAAACCTCAAGATGCACGCGCGTCACCTCGTCGGAGAATGGCATCGCCCGGCCAATTGGTCGGGCGTGGATTGAAACTTCTCTCTATTGGTTGCAAAAAGGAGCCGGCGCGGGCATCGCCCGGCCAATTGGTCGGGCGTGGATTGAAACCACTTGCGCGCCTGGCGCCAGGTCGCGGCGCTCGTGCATCGCCCGGCCAATTGGTCGGGCGTGGATTGAAACCGGAATATTCGGACGGCCTTCAACCGCGCATTCGATGCATCGCCCGGCCAATTGGTCGGGCGTGGATTGAAACGCCGAAGAGCGCCGACGCACGATTCAGGAGCGATGCGCATCGCCCGGCCAATTGGTCGGGCGTGGATTGAAACAGATCGTCCGGGAGTTGGTGGTAGGTCTCCGCGAGGCATCGCCCGGCCAATTGGTCGGGCGTGGATTGAAACGACAGGGCATCCGCCGCATGCGCCCATACGGCAATGCATCGCCCGGCCAATTGGTCGGGCGTGGATTGAAACCCGGATGCGCGCCTCGCGCAAGGCCCCCTCCCCTTCGCATCGCCCGGCCAATTGGTCGGGCGTGGATTGAAACACGGGGGAGTCGGAAATATCGTCTCTATCGTCGCGCATCGCCCGGCCAATTGGTCGGGCGTGGATTGAAACTTCTTGCGCGCGGCCAATAACGCGATACTGCGCGGCATCGCCCGGCCAATTGGTCGGGCGTGGATTGAAACAGCGTGCAACCCGGCAAATGCCTCAGCACGCTCCTGCATCGCCCGGCCAATCGGTCCGGCGTGGATTTAAACCCGACCCGCGAGCTGGTGACGGAAGGAGAGAACCGCGCATCGCCCGGCCAATTGGTTGGGCGCGGATTGAAACCTCTTACTGGCCCCACTTGACGTGCTCGAGGTCGGCATCGCCCGGTCGATTGATCGGGCGTGGATTGAAACGCGACTGCGGTCACAACATCCCCGATCCAGTCATAGCATCGCCTCAGCGATCGGCCGGCGTGCGTTGAAACGTTGGGAGTCCGTCCCTCGCGACGTCACTTTGGCGGCATCGCTCGGCCGATCCGCCGGGTGTGGATTGAAACCTTGGTTCGCGTCGGGGTGACGTGCCGGCTCTCGTTGATTGCCGTGTCGATCCCATCCTGCATTGGCTGCGCATTCGCGTAGCACCGCTTGTAATTCCGAGCTGCATTATCTTCAGCGGCGTACCGCGCCCACTGCTGCGCTAGCGCGAGTTTCTTTTCAAGGCGTCCGATAAAGGCGCCTATTCGAACGCTTTTTCTACGATGTGCACGATCGCACTCCACCCCCTACTCAACCCTCTCCGTCGCCCCGATCCGGCTCGGGTCCATTGCCCGGCCCGAAACGCCGCAGTACGCCTTCGAGCAGTGCGGGGTCGACGGGCTTGAGCAGGAAAGCGTCCATGCCGGCGGCGAGGCAGCCTTGCTTGACTTCGCTGACGGCGCTGGCGGTCAACGCGATGATGGGGACGTGACGGCCGGTGCCGATTTCGGCCTGTCGAATGCGCTCGGCGACGTCGATGCCGCTCATGCCGGGTAGGCGCACGTCGAGCAGGGCCAGGTCGAAGCGCGGTTCGAGCAGTGTGCGGTGGGCGTCGGTGCCGTTGTCGACCAGGGTGACGTCGTGCCCGGCGCGCTGCAGCAGGGTGGTGACGACGCGGGCGCTGATGGCGTCGTCCTCGGCGACGAGCACGCGTGCGCGGGCGGGCCGCGGCGCGGGCTGCTCCGGCGTTTCGACGGCGGCCTCGCCCGGCTGCTCCGAGACCAGTGCGCGCAGCGCCGCGAGCAGTTGCTCGGCGGTGAAGGGTTTCGAGATCAAGCGCCACCGCGGCAGGTCGGGCGCGTAGTGACGGTTCGCGTAGCCCAGGATCAGCACCGGCACGCCGTCGCTCGGGGCATCGGCCACCGATGCCAGCGCCGAGGGCAGTGCATTTGGTTGTGCGAGCGAGTCCGCGATCAGCAGCGCATCGGCCTGCGGTGCGTCTTCGGCATGCTCCGAGACCGCGGCGCCTTGGGCCGCCAGGGTCTCGGCGGCCGCCGAGGGGGTGGGCGCGTTCGGCTCCAGCAGCACGAAGCGCCGGCCGGCAAGCGTCGGCAAGGGCTCGGGCGCGTGCGGGGCTTGGCCTTGCGCGCTGCCCGCGTCTTCGTCGAGGGGCAGAGAGACGGTGAATACGGCCCCTGCCCCGGACGCGGACTTGACGGTGACGTCGCCGCCCATCAGCCGCGCCAGCTCGCGCGAGATGGTGGTGCCGAGGCCGGTGCCGCTGTGGCGGCGCGTCGACGACAAGTCGCCCTGCCAGAAACCGTCGAAGAGCTTGTCCAGCTTGTCGGCCGGGATGCCGGCGCCGGTGTCTCGGATGACGATCGCCAACCGCGGCGGCAGGCGCTCGCCGCCGGCGCGCCGTTGCACGTGCACCTCGACCTCGCCCTGGTCGGTAAATTTGATGGCGTTGCCGATCAAGTTGTACAGCACTTGATTCAGGCGCAGTTCGTCGTTGACGAGGCGCGCCGGGACGTCCGGATCGACCCGGCAGATCAGCTCGAGCCCTTTCTCCAGCGCACGGCTGCTGAGCGATCGGCAGACCGCGCCGATGCAGGCACGGATGTCGAACGGGGACTTGGAGATTTCGAGCTTGTTGGCCTCGATCTTCGAGAAATCCAGGATGTCGCCGATCAGCGACATCAGCACATCGGAGGCGGAGCGAATGGCCTCGACGTATTCGCGCTGCTCGCTGTCGAGCTTGGTCCGGCTCATCAAGCGGGACATGCCGATGACACCGGACAGGGGCGTGCGCAGCTCGTGGGTCATGGTCGACAGGAAACGGCTCTTGAGCTCCGTTGCCTGCTCGGCCTCGATCCGGGCGCTGATGATGACGTACTGATAGACCGGCAGCACGAACAGGAAAACCAGGAAAAAGAAGGTCTCGGAGGGCTGCGTCTGCAGAAAGCCGTTGCGCAGCGCGAGCGCCATGTAGGCGGCGGCGCAGCTGAGCGCCGCGTACAGCAAGTAGCGCTTACCGTAGCGCGCGCCGTAGCCGACGACCACCCACAGGTAGAGCAGGCAGTAGGGGCTGATGGCCTGCTCGGCGGGCAGCAGGATGATGGTAATGGCGCCGATGTCGATGAACAGCGTCAGGACGCGTCGCGCCGGCCAGACGGGCTTGACGAGAATGCTGGCCAGAATGGAGCCGAACACCACCAGCGCCACCACCAGCACGCGCATGTAATAGTCGAAGTCGCCGGCCAGGTAGCCCAAGGCCTCGGAGACGACGACATGCACCATCGCCAGCCCGGCAATGGCCAGCCGCACCAGCGATGACTGTAGCTCGGCGTTTCTCCAGGAGGCGTCCGGACGCTCGACCTTATTGGTATCCATTGCAAGCCCCGCGCTTCGGGCCCCGGTTGCGCGCGGCCGTGATCCGCGCGCGCGAGACTCGGCTATAGCACCCTGCCGCGGTAACTTCAAATGCCGCCGGAGAAAATCCGAGGCAGCACCGAGTGGCGCAGGGCGGCGCGGCGCGCTACAGCACCCGCGAGACCAGTTTCACGCTCGGGTCGTTTCGGTCCGTGGCGATGCGAAAGCCCAGGGATTTCACCAGCGCGAGCATGCGCGTGTTGGCGGTCAGCACCTCGCCCTCCATGATGCGCAGGCCGCGCTCGCGGGCGTTCTGCATCAGCGAGCGCATCAGCCTGGCGCCGATGCCCTGGCCGCGGCATTCGTCGCAGACGACGATGGCGAATTCGCAGGTGTCGCCGCCCGGGCGGGACATATAGCGGGCCACACCGACCTCGACCTCCTGCCCGGCCTCCTCGATCACGCCGATCAGCGCCATTTCGCGGTCGTAGTCGATTTGGGTGAAGCGCACCAGCATCTCCGGCGTCAGCTCCTTGATGGCCTGCATGAAGCGGAAATACTTGGTCTGCTCGGACAGGCTGCGCACGAAGACCTGCTCCATTTGCGCGTCCTCGGGACGGATCGGGCGAATGGTCAGGTCGGTCCCGTCCGGCAGCGGCACGTGCTCGATCAGGTGCTGCGGATAGGGATGAATGGCCATGTGCCCGTACAGCGACTGCTGCGACGGGCGGTAATTGACGTGGATGCGGGCATCGACGGCGACCACCTCGAGATCGTTGCCGATCAGCGGGTTGATGTCCATTTCGATCAGCTCGGGCAGCTCGCAGACCATCTCCGAGACCCGCTGCAGGATGCGCGACAGGGCTTGGCGGTTCATGGGCGGCATGTTGCCGAATGCCCCCATCAGCCGGGCGACACGCGTGTGCTCGATCATGGTCTGGATGATGAACGCATTCAGCGGCGGCAGCCCCAGCGCCCGGTCTTCGAGCACCTCCATGTCCGTGCCGCCGGCGCCGAAGCTGATCACGGGGCCGAAGATCGGGTCGCGCGCCACGCGCACCATCAGCTCGCGGGCGGCGCGGGTCGGCACCATGTGCTCCACCGTGACGCCTTCGATGCGCGCCTCCGGGCGCAGCTTCTGCGCGCGCTCGGTCAGGTCGGTGTAGGAGCGGCGGATGCTCTGGGCATCGCTCAGGTTGAGCCGGACACCGTCCACGTCGGACTTGTGCGCGATGTCGTGGGAGCTGATCTTCATCACCACCGGGAAGCCGAGCGCCTCGGCCGCCATCAGCGCCTCGTTGGGGCTGCGCGCCATCACCGCCTGTGTGGTGGGCACGCGGAAGGCCGACAGCACGGCCTTGGCCTCGATGGTGCCGAGCGTCTTGCGGCCCTCGGCCATGACCCCCTCGATAATCAGCCGCGCGCCTTCGATGTCGGGCGCGAGCTGCTGCGACAGCGGCCCCGGCGATTGAATCAGCAGTTTGCGGTTGCGCTGTTGCTCGGCGAGGAACGACATGGCATCCACCGCCACCTCCGGAGAGGCGAAGTGCGGGATGCCGTTCTCCGAGAACAGCCGGTGGGCCTCGGCGACGCGGGTCTCGCCCATCCAGCAGGTCAGCACGGGCTTGCGGGTCTTCTTGGCCGCTTCGATCACCTGCTTGGCGAACTCCGTCGGATCGCAGCTGGCGAGCGGCGCGACCAGCGCGAGCACGCCGCTGACCTTCTCGTCGGCCAGGCAGATGTCGACGGCGGCGCGGTAGCGCTCGGGCGGCGCGTCGCCGATGACGTCCACCGGATTGCCGTGGGACCAGTGCTCGGGCAGGAGCTGCTCCAGCTTCGCGCGGGTCTCGTCGCTGAGCTGCGCAAGCGCCAGTCCGCAGTCGATGGCGCGGTCCGCGGCCAACACCCCGGGGCCGCCGCCGTTGGTCACGATCGCGATCCGGTTACTCGATAGCGAGCGCCCGGAACCGAACACCTGCGCCGCCGCGAACAGCTGGGCGAGCCGCTCCACCTGCACCGCGCCGCCGCGCTCCATCACGGCACGGAAGACATCGGACGAGCCCACCCAGGCGCCGGTGTGCGACTTGGCGGCCCGCGAGCCGGCCGGATGGCGGCCGGTCTTGACCACCACCACGGGCTTCAGGCGCGCCGCCGCGCGCAGGCCGCTCATGAAGCGGCGCGCATCGCGCACCCCTTCGACATAGAGCAGGATGCTGTGCGTCTGCGGATCGAGCGCCAGATAATCAAGCACGTCGCCGAAGTCCACGTCCGCCGCGGCGCCGAGCGACACCACCGCGGAGAAGCCGAGCCGGCGCGGCCCGGACCAGTCCAGCATCGCCGAGCACACGGCCCCGGACTGGGACACCAGCGCGACATTGCCGGGGCGCGCCAGCTCATTGCCGAAGGTGGCATTGAGGCCGTGGGACGGGCGCATCACGCCCAGGCAGTTCGGCCCCAGCACGCGGATTCGGTTGCGCCTGGCCGCCTCCACCAGGCGCTCCTGCAGCGCGGCGCCGCGCTCGCCGTGCTCGGAGAAGCCGGCGGAGTGCACGACCGCGGCGCGCACGCCGTACTCGCCGCACTGGTCGAGAATCGCGGCGACCTTATTCGCGGGTGTTGCGATCAGCGCCAGCTCGACGTGCTTGTCGAGCGCCGCCAAATCCTTGTAGCAGGGCTGCCCGGCCACCTCGGTGTACTTCGGGTTGATGGCATAGCAGGGCCCTTTGAACCCGCCTTCGAGCAGATTGCGGAACACCATGCCGCCGACCGAGCCCTCGCGGTCACTGGCGCCGAATACGGCCACCGCATCGGGAACGAACAATTGGTCGACGTCGGAAAGACGCATGTCAAACAGCCCTCCGGGGCGCGATAAAACGGTTGTAATGTGCTTAGGACGGCGCCGGGCCTGCCTTGGCGAAGCGCCGGGGTCGCGGCTGGCGGCGCCCGCCGTCTGCATGCCGTCCATCCGTCGGCGCGCCGCGCGGCGCGGGCGCCGCGTAACGTCCGCATTTCCCTTAGAGCATTCGCCGACTTATGCTCTGGGGTAATGGATTGCGCGGGCGCGGCGCGATCGGCGCCGCCGATCCCGCCTGCCCCGCACTGACTTGGCCGGGCGGACGGCGACGGGCCGCTCGGCCCATGACGAACCGAAAACGGGCACCGAAATGAACCTTGCCTATATCTCTCACCACGATTGCGAAGACCACAAGATGGGCGCTCACCACGTCGAGGTGCCGGAGCGCCTGCATGCCATCAGCGATCGCATGATCGCCTCGGGCATGGAAATGCTGGTCACCCACTACGACGCCCCCAAGGCCACGCGGGAGCAACTGCTGCGCGCCCACGATGCCGAGTATGTGGACATGATCTTCGAGGCCGCGCCGAAGGCCACCGATGTGCTGACCTGGGTGGACGGCGATACCGCCATGTGCAGCGGCACGCTGGGCGCGGCACTGCGCTCCGCGGGCGCCGCGACGCTCGGCGTGGACCTGGTCATGAGCGACAAGCACCACGCTGCCTTCTGCGCCGTGCGCCCGCCGGGCCATCATGCCGAGCGGCACGCGGCGATGGGCTTTTGCTTCTTCAACAACGTCGCCGTCGGCGCCCTGCACGCGATCGATACCTACGGACTCGAGCGGGTCGCCATCATCGACTTCGACGTCCACCACGGCAACGGCACCGAGGACATCGTCGCCGGCGACGAGCGGATCCTGTTCTGCTCCAGCTTCCAGCACCCGTTCTACCCGGGCACCGGTGCCGACTGCAAGGCACCCAATGTGATCAACACGCCGCTGCCGGCGCGCACCGACGGCGAGGCCTTCCGCGCCGCCGTGGAGCGCGATTGGCTGCCGCGGCTCGAGGCGTTCGCGCCGCAGTTGGTGATGATCTCGGCCGGCTTCGACGGTCATGCCGAGGACGATATGGCCCACTTCAATCTGCGCGAGCCGGACTATGCGTGGATCACCAAGCAGTTGCACGAACTGGCGGTTCGCCACGCCGAGGAGCGCGTTGTCTCCTGCCTGGAGGGCGGCTATAGCCTGTCCGCGCTGGGGCGTAGCGTCAGTACTCATATCGACGAGCTGATCGGACACGGCTGAGAGGCATGTTGCGCTGCAGCATAGCCCCGCGGGCGCCCGCCGGCAACAGTACACCGGTGGCGGGCATGCGGGGCGTCAATCGCCGAAGCGTTTTTCCATGAAAAGGTATTGTGCCGCTCCGCCGGCGCCAGTACCTGCACCGGTGCCGGCACCGTAGCCGAGCTTGCGGTAGAGCCCCAGCGCGGATTCGTTGTCGGCGCGCACCTCGAGGGTGACCTTGCAGTAGCCGCGGGCGCGGGCAACGGCCTCGACCTGGGCCAGCAGACGCTGTCCGATGCCGCGGTTGCGCCACTCGGGCAGCACCGCGAGATCATGGACATTGAACAGGCCGCGGGCACGGAAGGTGGAGAAGCCGACAAAACAGACGGCTGCGCCCACCGCTTGGCCGTCGGCATCCGCGAGCAGCACCAGCGCCCCGGACATGCCGCGCAGCACCGGGATCAGGCAAGCGCGGGCCTCGGCGCTCAGGCCGCGGCCGTCGCCCATGGGATCGGCGGCGTAGGCGTCCAGAAGCGAGAGAAGCGCCGCGGCGTCGGCGCGGCGGTGAAGGTCGGCGGATTGTATGCGGATTGTTGCTGCGCTCATCGGATTCCATTGTTGCCGTTTGCGACGGAAGGACACCGACGTCGCTTCCGGCCGGGCGAGTGGCGTTGATACAGAGGTTGGACCGTCGGCGCGCCCGCGGCAAGGGGTAAGCGCGATGTCGCCCCTGTCGCCTTTGTCGCCGCCGTCAGGCCCGTCGCCCCCGTCAGGCCCACGTCGCGCACGTCGCGCACGTCGCGCACGTCGCGCACCGACCGCAACGCGGCAGGCGGCGGGTTGCCGATGGGCTGTCTTATCCCGACATGTTGCTTGCGGCGAGCCGGGTATGCGTTCGGTGCCGGCCGGCATGCAACCCGACGCAAGCCCCATTCGGACCGAAACAACAGACCTTCGTCATGCCCGAAACCGCCATCGTCTGGCTCCGCCGCGACCTTCGCCTCGCCGACAATCCCGCGCTGCGGGCCGCGCTGGCCGCGAGCGAGCGCGTTATCCCCGTCTATATCTGCGCCCCGGACGAGGAATCGCCCTGGCAGCCCGGCGGTGCCACGCGCTGGTGGCTGCATCATGCGCTGAGGGCACTCGAAGCGGCGCTCGCACAGCGCGGCGCCCGGCTCATCGTGGCCCGCGGCGAGACGCTGCCGACGCTGCGCGCATTGATCGCGCAGACCGGCGCGAGCCGCTGTTTCTGGAATCGCCTCTACGACCCGGCCACCGTGGAGCGGGACAAAGACGTCAAGCAGGCCCTGCGCGCGGACGGCATCCATTGCGAGAGCCACAACGGCGCGCTGCTGTTCGAGCCCTGGGAGATCAAGACCGGCGGCGGCGGCCCCTACAAGGTGTTCAGCGCCTACTGGCGGCGCGCGGCGCCGCGGCTTGCGCAGCTGCAAGCGCCCCTGCCCGCGCCCGATGCGCTGCCGCCGGTGCCGAGCGGCATCGACTCGATGCCCGTGGAGGGCCTCGATCTGCTCCCCCGCATCCGCTGGGACGCGGGCCTCGCCGAGGCCTGGCAGCCCGGCGAAGACGGGGCACACGCGCTGCTGGAACGTTTCCTTGCCGGTCCCGTCGACCGCTATGGCGAGGCCCGCGACTTGCCGGCCGAGCCGGGCACGTCGCGGCTCTCGCCCCACCTGCACCGCGGCGAGATCACGCCGCGGCAGATCATCGCCGCGGTGCGCCGCAGCGGTCGCGCCGACGCCGACGCCGAGCCTTTCCTGCGCGAGCTCGGCTGGCGGGAATTCAGCCATCAGATGCTCTATCACTTCCCGCACACGCCGCTCGAGCCGCTGGACCCGCGCTTCGCCGACTTCCCGTGGCGCACAGAGCAGGCGGAAACGCTGCTGGCGTCATGGCAGCGCGGACGCACCGGTATCCCCATCGTCGATGCCGGCATGCGGGAGTTATGGCACACCGGCTGGATGCACAACCGGGTACGGATGATCGTCGCGTCGCTGCTGACGAAGAATCTGCGGCTACCTTGGCAGGACGGGGCGCGTTGGTTCTGGGACACGCTGGTGGATGCGGACTTGGCCAACAACACCCAGGGCTGGCAGTGGACGGCGGGCTGCGGGGCCGATGCGGCGCCCTATTTCAGAATCTTCAACCCGGTGCGCCAGGGCGAGCGGTTCGACCCGGACGGGGCGTACGTCCGCCGCTGGTGTCCGGAGCTCGGGCGGCTGCCGAAGAAATGGATTCATCAGCCGGGGGAGGCGCCGGACGACGTACTGAGCGCCTGCGGGGTGCGCCTCGGTAAGGACTATCCGCATCCGCTCGTAGACCTGAAGGCGTCACGAAAGGACGCGCTGGCGGCCTTCGACGCAATCAAATCCGCCGGCTGAGGCCGCCACGCCGCGAGCGCGGCACTCGCCGAGCGGCACGGGCGGGGCCGCGCACCCCTGCGGCTGACGGCGGGCCGAGGCCCGCACGCCGCGGCAGGTCTCGCTCAGATGCTGAACAGGTCCATGAACCGATTCAGCGGCGTCGCCATCAGCGCCTGCTCGTCCTGGCACAGGTCGTAGATGCGCTGGGCCTGCGCCTTCGGGAAGCGCGTCTTCAGCGCGTTCAGGAACTTGGCCTCCAGCACCGGGATGCCCTCGGCGCGCCGGCGGCGGTGGCCGATGGGGTAGTCGACCTCGATCTTGTCGGTGCTGCTGCCGTCCTTGAAGAAGACCTGCACCGCATTGCCGATGGCGCGCTTGCTCGGGTCCAGATACTCCTCGGTGTAGCGCGGGTCTTCGGCGACGACCATCTTCTCGCGCAGTTGATCGATGCGAGGGTCGGCGGCGACGTCGTCCTCGTAGTCGTCGGCGGTCAGGTGGCCGAAGATCAGCGGCACGGCGACCATGTACTGCAGGCAGTGGTCGCGGTCGGCCGGGTTATGCAGCGGGCCGTCCTTGCTGATGATGCGAACGCCGGATTCCTGAGTCTTGAGCTCGATGCGCTCGATCTCGTCGATGCGGTCCTTGACCTGCGGATGCAGCGTCATGGCGCACTCGACTGCGGTCTGGGCATGGAACTCGGCCGGGAAGCTGATTTTGAACAGGATGTTCTCCATCACGTAGCTGCCGTAGTCGCGCTGGAAGCTGAACTTGTTGCCCTTGAACAGCACGTCGTAGAAGCCCCAGACGGGTGCGCTCAGCACGCTCGGCAGGCCCATCTCGCCCTTGCTCACCATCATCGCGAGCCGCACGGCGCGGGAGCTGGCGTCACCCGCCGCCCAAGACTTGCGCGAGCCGGTGTTCGGCGCGTGCCGATAGGTGCGAAGCGACTGCCCGTCCACCCAGGCCTGGCTCAGGGTGTCGATAACCTGGTCCTTGGTCTGGCCCAGCATCAGCGCCGAAACGCCGGCGGACGCGGCCTTGACCAAAAGCACGTGGTCCAGGCCGACGCGGTTGTAGCTGTTCTCCAGCGCCAGCACGCCCTGGATCTCGTGGGCCTTGACCATGTAGTGCAGCACGTCGCCGACGCTCAGCGGCGCGTCGCCCTCGGCCACGGCCTTGCGCGACAGGTAGTCGCCGAGGCCCAGGATGGCGCCCAGGTTATCGGACGGGTGTCCCCACTCCGCCGCCAGCCAGGTGTCGTTGAAGTCGAG
The DNA here is from genome assembly GCA_021736785.1 of Thiohalocapsa sp. GTDB lineage: Bacteria > Pseudomonadota > Gammaproteobacteria > Chromatiales > Chromatiaceae > Thiohalocapsa. Next base: position 210,886 of record JAIPFF010000002.1, read on the forward strand.
CCAGCGCACCATCGCGCCGATGTCCCAGGCCGCCTTGACTGGATCCAGCGCGAACTGGGTGCCCGGCACCTTGGCGCCGTTCGGCACCGTCGTGCCCGGCACGATCGGGCCCAGGTGCTTGGTGCACTCCGGGTACTGCAGGGCCAGCATGCCGCAGCCGATGGAGTCCATCAGGCAATGCCGGGCAGTGGTGATGGCCTCGGCGGAATCGATCTCGTAGTCGCAGACATAGTCCGCGATGGCGACCAGTTCCGGGTCCGGATCCGGGCGGACATTGGCGTCGGCGTGATGTGAGCTCATGGGTTCTTGTCTCTAGGTTTGGTGGATAATTCGCAAACGCCGCAAACAGCGCGGCCGGCGCCCGACCGGGGCCCGACCGGGTCCGTTCACCGCCCGTCCGCTGGCCGTTCCCATCAGGCTACGCCGAAAAAACTCAGCGCTCGTCGATCGGCACCCACTCGAGGTTCTCGGGGCCGACGTACTCGGCGCTCGGGCGGATGATCTTTTTGTCGATGCGCTGCTCGATGACGTGGGCGACCCAGCCGGTGGTGCGCGAGATCACGAAGATCGGCGTAAACAATGCGGTCGGCACACCCATCTGGTGGTACGAGACGGCGGAGAACCAGTCCAGGTTGGGGAACATGTTTTTCAGATCCCACATGACCGTCTCCAGGCGGTCGGCGACGTTGAACATGCGCATATCGCCGTTGGCCTCGGACAGCCGCTTCGCGACCCTTTTGATGACCTCGTTGCGCGGATCGGCGATGCTGTAGACCGGGTGGCCGAAGCCGATGACGATCTCTTTGCGAGCGACGCGCTCGGTAATATCCGCCTGCGCCTCTTCGGGGCTCGCGTAACGCTGCTGGATATCGCAGGCCGCCTCGTTGGCGCCGCCGTGCTTGGGACCGCGCAGCGCACCGATGGCGCCGGTGACGGCGCTGTAGATGTCCGAGTTGGTGCCGGCGACGACGCGTGCCGCGAAGGTGGACGCGTTGAACTCGTGCTCGGCATACAGGATCAGCGACGTGTGCATGGCGCGCACCCAGTGCTCGGGCGGTGTCTCGCCGTGCAACAGGTGCAGAAAATGCCCGCCGACGGACTCGTCGTCGGTGTCCACGTCGATGCGCTTGCCGTTGTGGGCGAAGTGATACCAATAGAGCAGCATGGAGCCGAAGCTCGCGATCAGCCGGTCGCCGATGTCGCGCGCGGCGGTAGCGGGCATGTCGTCCTTTTCGGGCTCCAGCGTGCCGAGCACCGAGCAGCCGGTGCGCAGCACGTCCATCGGATTCGCCGACGTCGGCAGTTGCTCCAGCGCGGTCTTCAGCGCCGCCGGCAGGCCGCGCAGGGACTTCAGCTTGCGCTTATAGGCCGGCAGTTCGGCCCGGTTCGGCAGCCGCCCGTGGATCAGCAGATGGGCGATCTCCTCGAACTCCGCTTTGTCGGCGAAATCCAGGATGTCGTAGCCGCGATAATGCAGGTCGTTGCCGGTGCGCCCGACCGTGCACACGGCGGTATTACCGGCCGCAACACCTGACAGGGCAACGGATTTTTTGGCCTTCGGCTGCTGGTTGTCGGTCATATCGACCTCCTCGCTGAGTGAGCGGCGCCGGAGCCGGCACCGACTGGTTCTTTTACTGCAACGGCGCGCTCGGCCCGCGCCCGTCAACGGCCCGGTGCTATTCGCTGCCCTCGCCCGCGGCGAACAGTTCGTCGAGCTTCTGCTCGAAGCCGTGGTAATTCAGATAGTCGTAGAGCTCCATGCGGGTCTGCATGGTATCGACCACATCGGCCTGGCTGCCGTCGCGGCGGATGGCCTGGTAGACGTTCAACGCCGCCTTGTTCATCGCCCGGAAGGCGGACAACGGATACAGCACCAGCGACACGCCCACCGCGCCGAGTTGCTCGGTGGTGAACAGGGGCGTCGCGCCGAATTCGGTGATATTGGCCAGCACCGGCACGTCGACAGCGGCGATGAAGCGCTCGTATTGCGCCAGCTCGGTCATCGCCTCGGGGAAGATCATGTCGGCGCCGGCCTCGACGCAGGCGATCGCACGCTCGATGGCCGCGTCCATGCCCTCCACCGCCATCGCGTCGGTGCGGGCCATGATGACGAAGTCGTCGCTTCGGGCATCCACGGCGGCCTTTATACGGTCGACCATCTCCTGCTTGGACACGACCGCCTTATTGGGACGGTGCCCGCAGCGCTTGGCCGCGACCTGGTCCTCGATGTGGCAGCCGGCGGCGCCGGCGCGGCTCAGCTCGCGTACGGTGCGCGCGATGTTGAACGCGCCGCCCCAGCCGGTGTCGGCATCGACCAGCACCGGCAGGTCGGTGGCGTAGGTGATCCGGCGCACGTCCACCAGCACGTCTTCCAGGCTGCTGATGCCCAGGTCCGGCACGCCGAGCGAGCCCGCGGCGACGCCGCCGCCGGAGATATAGAGCGCGCGGTAGCCGGTGCGCTCGGCCATCATCGCGTGATAGGCGCTGATGGCCCCGACCACCTGCAGCGGGCGCTCCTCCTCGACGGCGCGGCGCAGCTTGGCGCCTTGGGTCATGGTGTCGGTCATGCCTGGTCCTCGGTATTTGTTTCGGTCGGATAACTGTGCGCGGACTCGGAACGACAGTCCGCACATGAAGCTGTGCTCACGCGATCATCGCTTGGGCTTATCGGCATCGATGCGCGGGCCGGGGCGGCTCCGGGCCGGCTTCCCGCCGGCGGCGGCGAGCGCGGTCAGCCGGTCCGTCTGCAAGCGCTGCTCCACGCTGCGCCGCGACGCGCGCACATGCCGACGCATCAACAGCTCGGCGAGCTCGCCATCACGCTCGGCGATGGCATCGACGATCAACGCATGCTCCTTCAGCGCGTCGCGGGCGCGCTCGCTCTTCATACCGAACTGGCAGCGGTACATCCGCGCCAAGTGGTAGAGGTCGTCGCAGAGGATGCGGATCAGGCGCCGATTACCGCTGCCGATGACGATGCGGTAGTGGAAATCCGGGTCGCCTTCCTGCTGAAAATAGGTCTGCCAGTAATCGCGGGCCACATCCCGGCGGTGATCGTCCATCAGGTCCTTCAGGTCTTCGATCGCCTCGTCGGACATCTGCTCGGCGGCGAGCCTGGCCGCCATGCCCTCCAGGGCCTCGCGCACCTGGTAGAGCTCGAGCAGCGTTTCGTTGGACAGCGCGACGACCCGAGCGCCCACGTTGGCGCGGCGCTCCAGCAGATTGGTGGACTCCAACCGGCGCATGGCCTCGCGCAGCGGGCCGCGGCTGACGGAGAAGCGCTCCGCCAGCACCGGCTCGCTGAGCTTGCTGCCGGCCGGGATCTCGCCCTCGACGATGGCTCGGCGCAGCTGATCGAAGACACGATCCGCCACCGTCGAGCCAACCTCCGCGACGGCTTTGTCGGTCTGCTCGGGGACAGGATCGATCACATCGATTGTCGACAGAATGTCATTCATGGAGCCGATTGTAGGGAATCAGCGGCGTAGGTCAATGGTAATTGTCGACAATATAAAGCATTGAACCGTCTTATCGAAGAAGGATGCCGTTCGCCCCACGGCGCCCGGCGGTCGAGCGCGCCGCGCCAGGCACCGGCGCGCGACGGGCACCTGCAATCCGGGCGCGCGTATACTGCACGCCGAGCCCGCCCCCAGTCCGCGCTGTTTGATCCATGCAGACATCTTCGACCGCCGCGAATCCGAGCCAAGCCCGCGACACGGCGGAGCGCCTTCGGGCGAATCTGCGCTCGGTCATGCGCGAGCAGGAGCAGGCCCTGCGCTGGCTGCTGGCCGCGCTCGCGGTCGGCGGCCATGTGTTGCTGGAGGACGTCCCCGGCACCGGCAAGACCACGCTGGCCAAGGCGCTCGCCCGCTCCCTGAGCGCTGGCTTCAAGCGGGTGCAGTTCACGCCCGATCTGATGCCGTCGGATATCCTCGGCGTTTCGGTGTTCGATCCGTCCGAGCACAGCTTCCACTTCCGCCCGGGGCCGGTGTTTACGCAGATCCTGCTGGCCGACGAAATCAATCGCGCCTCGCCGCGGACGCAATCCGCGCTGCTGGAGGCGATGGGCGAGGGCCAAGTCAGCATCGACGGCGATCTCAAGCCGCTGGACGAGCTGTTCTTCGTCATCGCCACGCAAAACCCCATCGAGCTGCACGGCACCTATCCGTTGCCGGAGGCGCAGATGGACCGCTTCGCACTGCGCTTCGGCCTCGGCTATATCCCCGCCGACGCCGAGGCCGCGCTGCTCGATGATCAGCGCACGGGCCACCCGCTGGCGCGGCTCGCGCCCTGTGCCGGCGTCGACGATATTCTGGCCCTGCGCGGGAGCGTGCAGCAGATCCGCGTCGCCGAGCCGATCCGCCGCTACATCGTCGCGCTGGTGGCGGCGACGCGGGGACTCGAAGGCGTCGCCCTCGGCGCAAGCCCGCGGGCGTCGCTGACACTGATGCAGATCGGCCGGGCGCTGGCGTTCTTCGACGGGCTCGACTACCTGCCGCCGGAGTCCGTGCGCGAGGCCGCGGTGCCCGTCATCGCCCACCGGCTCGCACTCGAGCCCGGGGCGCGCTACGCCGGGCGCAGCGCGGAGGACATCGTGCGCGAATGCCTGCAACGGGTGCCGGCGCCGGATTGAATGTCGACAGTGCGCCGATAACAGGCCCATGCCCGCCGGCAGCGACCATGCATCCCCGGATTCCCGCCCCGCGATGACGATCCCGGACTGGCCGAAACGCTGGACCTGGGCCAACCTGCGCATCGCATCCGCCGTGCAGGAGCGCCTGCGCCGGCGCCTGACGCCGGCCGGCCAGACCGTGCTGGCGGCAACGCTGAGCGCAGGGCTGTTCGGTATCGATACGCGCATGACCGCCGCGCATCAGGCGTTCGCACTCGGTGCGGCACTGCTGGCGGTGGCCTGGCTGGCGACCTTGCGCCCGCCCCGCGGCCTGCGGGCGACGCGACACCTGCCCCGGCAAGCGAGCGCCGGAACGCCCGTGCACTATCGCGTCACCCTGCACAACACCGGAAAGCGCGCCCTGCGAGGCCTGGAGCTCTGCGAGCGCCTGCCCGATCCCCGCCCGAGCCGGCGCGCGTTTCTCGGCAGCGTGGCTCCGTCGGAGTCGCGGCTGAATCCGTTGGAGCGCCTGTTCGGCTATCCGCGCTGGGAATGGCTGCTGCACCGCGCACGCATGAGCGAGCCGCAACGCCCGACACCGGTGCCCGCGATCGACCCCGGGACGCAGCTCACGCAGACACTCGTGCTCACGCCCGCGCGGCGCGGTTGGCTGCGGCTCGATGAGCTGGCCGCGGCCCGCGTCGACCCGCTCGGGCTGATGCGCAAGGAGCGCGCCGTGGCCGGCAGTGCCCGCCTGCTCGTGCTGCCGCGCCGATATCCGGTTCGCCCGCCGGCGCCCCCGGGCCGTCGCCGGCTGCAACCGGGCGGCGTCGCCGCGTCCGCCTCTGTCGGCGATTCCAAGGAGTTCATCGGCCTGCGCGACTATCTGCCCGGCGACTCGCCGCGGCATATCCATTGGGCGGCCTGGGCGCGTTGTGGCGAGCCCGTCGTCAAGGAGTATCAGGACGAGTACTTCAGCCGTCAGGCGCTGGTGTTGGACAGCTTCATCGGCGCCGACGGCAACCGCGCCGACGCCTTCGAGTGCGCGGTGTCGGTGGCGGCATCGCTGGTCGAGCCGCTGACGGCGCGCGGCGCGGCGGACGCGCTGCTGGATCTGATGTTCGTCGCCGACCGCGCACATACAGTCACCGGCGGCCGCGGCCTGCGCTCGAGCGAGTCGATGCTGAGCGTGCTGGCCTGCCTCGACCCGCACCGCTCCGACGACTTCGCCACGCTCGGCGCCACCGTCGGCGCCCACGCACCGCAACTGAGCGCCTGCGTCTGCGTCTTGCTGGCTTGGGATGCCGACCGGCGCGGACTGGTCGAGCGACTCAGGCAATATGATGTGCCGGTGAGGGTGCTGGTGATCGGCTCGGAGACCGATCTCGCCGACGCGCCTGAAGGCGGGGAAGCGGGAGAAGCAGCGGATCTGCTCACCCGTGTCGATCCGGCCGACCCCGCCGAGGCACTGCGCCTGTTCGGGGATGCGGGGACTTGATCGCTCGGAAGCCACGGGCTTGCCTGCCCGCCGGCGTAAGCACCGGGCGCATCGGCGCTGCCGAGACACTCGCTGTCGCCGGGCGCGACGCGGACGCGGCACGGCGGCGCAGACGCCTGCGCCGAGCAGCGAAGTCAGTGAATCCAGCGGTAGCCGGCCTCGGTCATGCGCAGCAGACGCACGGCAAGCTCGGGGCGGTGGGTCAGGCGCTCCAACAACGCCGAATAGACGGTGTCGGACATCTGAGCCGGATCGCCGGCAAGGGAATTCTCGGGAAGCTCCGACCATGCGGCCGCAAAGCCGGTAAGCCAGGCCCGCAGCGCGGCCGGCTCGTCCAAGGGCGGATAGAAGCGGGAATCGTCCGTGGAGGAAAGAAACACGACCTCGCCCGCCTCGAACCAGTCGAGGGAGTCCGCCGATGGCTTTAGCGGATTCGTCATCATCGTCAAGCACCAAGACGTCGGAGCGCCAAATTAAGGATTACGAGCGCTTCGCCGTCCCTGGCAAAGCCGGCGCGGAGCGCGCGCAATCGTATCGGCGCATTGCCCGCGTCCCCCTGTGCTTCAGCCGCTTGCGCGACTGAAATCCGACGGCGCATCCCTTGCGTCGCGGCCACCGCCAACCAACCGGCGACATCGGTAAGGCTAGCAACGCGGGGCCGGCGCTTCTGTGACAGGCTGCTCGCGGACCGCAGGAAACCACATCAGTGCGGCGCCTATGCCGGGTCCGCTGTCGATCGCGGCGCGGGAGCGGGCGAGTCTCCCGCGCCATTTGCGCAAGGCGCGCTCGCTCAGCGACCGCTCTGGCTGCCGCCGCGGAAAAAGCCCGTAACCTTGTCCTGAATCTCCTTTGCCCAAGGCGGCTGCGGCACATTCCAACCGATCACGATACCCACTGCGACCCCGAATAGTACGGCTAACATGACTCACTCCAGGTAGAGACGAAGAAACGGATCGCCGGACCGTGGTTTCGGCTCGGCGGGAACATTATTTCAGATCGCGGCGGCGGCGAGGTGTCTTTCGCGCGAATCCCTCCGCCGTGGATTCTCGAAGCCGCCGGATTACCACGGCGGCTGGTCGGCTTCGGCTTCGGCTTCGGCTTCGGCTTCGGCTCGGGATCTTACTCGGCCGACGAGCCCGGCGTCCGCGCCACGTGAGGGGATCCCGGCCGGTGCTATACCTCGCTCATGCCGCCGTCGACGACATACTCCGAGCCGGTGACGAAAGACGCGGCATCCGACAGCAAAAAGGCCGCGACCCGGGCAACCTCCTCGGGGCGGCCGAACCGCCCCAGCGGAACTTGCGCCTTGATGGCCTCGCCGAAGCCGTCGATGACCGCCTGCGGCATCCCGGATCGGCCGAAGAAGTCGGTCTCGATCGGTCCCGGGCTGACCGCGTTGACGCGGATTGCACGGGCGGCCAGCTCCCGCGCCAGCACCCGCACCAGGGAGCGCAGGGCCCCTTTGGTGGAGGCATAGGCAGCGGCGCCCGGCAGCCCGCTGTCGCGCGCAACCGAGGTGTTCAGCACCAGGGCACCGCCGTCGTTGAGCAGCGGCACCAGCGCCCTCGCCTGCAACATCGGTCCGCGCACATTGACCGCAAACTGGCGGTCGATCAGCTCGGGCGTCAGCTCGGCGACCGGCTGAAACACGCCGATACCGGCATTGAGAAAGGCGCCGTCGAGGGTCTTGAACGCGTCTCTCAGCGCCACCGCCAACGCGTCGGCGGCGGCAGGCTCGCCGGCGTCATTCTCCAGCGCAAGCACATCGGGCAACTCCGAGCGAACGCACTCGAGGCGCTCGGGACTGGTACCGGTCACGGCCACACGCGCGCCGGCCCCGTGCAGCAAACGGGCCGCGGCAAGCCCGATACCGCTGGTACCGCCCGTGACCAGATAGGATTTGTCGGCGAAATCAAGCACGGCGTCACTCCCTGCGGTGGATGGATCGATGCGCACATCTTATGACCACGGGGCGGCCGAAATGCCTCCCTGCGCATTCAATGCACCGTACACACCATGCAAGGATCGAACGAGCGCACGATGTGCTGCGCCGCCACCGGCGTGTGCTCGCCGGGCCGCACCGGGGCGCCGACCAAGGCCTGCTCCAAGGGTCCCGGAGTGCCGTTCGCGTCCCGCGGCGAGAAGTTCCATGTGGTCGGCGCGATGATCTGATAGTTCAGAATCCGCCCGTGGCGGATCTCGACCCAATGCCCCAGGCTGCCGCGGGCGGCCTCGACCAAGCCCACTCCAACCCCGTCGGACGGCAGCCGCAGCCGCCCGCAGAAGGGCTCGCCCGGGCGCATCGCCCGGACCCAGTCTTCCATGGCGATGACCAGCCGCGCGCTCTCCAGCAGCCGGGCAACGACACGACTGCGCACGTTGCCTCCGCCGCGCTCGACCAAGTCGCGCACCAGCGGATGCCCGTCCATCAGCTGGCGCGCCAGCGCGCCCACCTCCACCGGCTCGCCGGCGAGCCTGGGCGCCTTGCACCAGCTATAGGCGCCGGGCTTGTCCGCATCCGGCACGGTCGTGCCGCCGCTCGGATGCAGGGCTCGGCTGCCCTGCATCCAGCTATGGCTCGGGTCCTCCGCCACCGCCGACAGGTCCAGCGGCAGCGGGCCGCGATGCCAGCATCCCCGTGCGAACAGCGGCTCGCCGCCCGACGCGAGCGCCCCGTAGCTCATGAACCGGTCCGTGGCCCGCCCCAGCCGTTCCAAGCCGAGCACGTCGGCAACCCCGAGAAACAGCGGCAGGTGGAAGCCGCTCCCGCGCCGGGCCCCGGCCCAGTCCGCCAGGACATCGGCACTGTCGAGGCCGGCCACTGCCTCGAGCCGGTCGCCGAAGGTGTGTTGCTCCAGAAAGCGCCGAAAGGCCCCCAGAATCGCCAGCAACCGCAGCCGCTCCTGGACCTGTACCGGCTTCGTCGAGCCGGCCGGGTGCAGACTCAAGGTGTGCGGCCACTTGCCCGCCAGCGTGCCCATCAGATGCAGCAGTTGCGCCCGCGCCGCGATCGCGGCGCGGGCCGCGCTGCCGGTGGTGGCCCGAAAGCGCGGCTCGACTTCCCCGTACCAGGGCTCTGCGGCGTAGACCTCGCGGGCGAAGTCCGGCATGAAGAACAGATAGAAGTGGGTGATGTGATCGGCCAGATTCTCGCAGGCCAGGATCAGATTGGTTGCCAGCTCGCCGTTTCGCGGCATGCCGGCGCCGGCCGCATCCGCCAGCGCACGCGCCGCCGCCACGGACTGGCTCACCGAGCAGATGCCGCAGATGCGCGGCGCGATCACCAGCGCATCCGTTGGCGCCTTGCCGTGCAGGATCTGCTCGAAGCCTCGGTACAGCGGCGAGTTGACCCACGCCTCGGCGACCTGCCCGTCTCGCACCTCCAGGCGCACGTCCAGATCGCCCTCGACGCGGTTGAAGGGTCCGAGCACGAGGCGGGTCATCGGGCGTACCGCCGCGGGAGAGCGCGATTCCGAGTCACCGCGGCTTCGGCTTGTGCACCGTAGGCGGCACCTGGATATGGTCCGCGGCGGCGTTGCGGCGCAAGCGCTCGGGCGTGGCGGCCTTGGACAGGGACGCGAGCGCGACGAACCATGCCCGCGGCATGTCGGTGGGCAGGCCGATGGGGATGCCGGCGATCTTCGGCGTCTGCTGGAAGACGTGGCCGGGCTCTTCGAACTCCGGCGCGGTACAGTTGATGCAGGCGTAGCCGCCGCGGGTGCAGGAACCGTCGCCGTTCCAGAGCCGGGTGTTGCAGTCCGCATGGGCCTGGGTGCCGAGGCAGCCCAGGTGCTCCATCATGCAGCCCAGCTCGGACGCATGCTCGGCACTGGCCTTGAACTCGTAGAACTCGTTGCGCGGGCAGCCGTGATGGACCAAGTGGTCGGCGAACATACGCGGGCGGTTGAGCTCATCGAGATCCGCTTGGCCGAGCTCGCCGAGCGCAAGCGACATCAGCGTCTCGGTGACCCAGTTCGGATGGGTGGGACAGCCGGCGACATTGATCACGGGCAACCCCTCGGCGGAGCGGTAATCGACACCGAGCAACCCGCCGGCGTGGCTGCCGTCGAACTGCAGTCCGCAGGCATCGGTCGGGTTCGGACCACCGGCCGTGATGCCGCCGAACGCGGCGCAGGTGCCGACGGCGACGGTGTAGCGTGCCCGGGCGGCAAGCCGCTGCACCCAATGCGTCATCGGTGTGTCGGTGCCGGCCATCAGATGGAAGCGCCCGCTGCCGTTCGGCCCGCGCAGCATCGCACCCTCGACACAGAACAGATCGAGGCCGGCGGCGCCGGCCGCAGCTTGCTCGAGCAGCGATAGCGCCTCGGCACCGGTCTCTTCGCTCAGGGATGGATGCCACAGCAGCCGGATGCCGACGCCCTCCAGCGTGGCCGGCAGATCCGGCGACTCGGCGCAGAGCAGCGACATGGTGCAGCCGCCGCAGCCGCCGGATTGCAGCCACAGCAGATTCATCGGCGCTGCCCTCCGTTGCGCTCATCGGCTGAACCTGCTCGGCCGGCGCCCGGGCCGCTGCCGGGGGACACGGCCGGAGTCGACGCATCCGGGGCGGCGCCGGTCGTCGTCGCGTCCACCGCGGCCGACTGCAGCGGCAGTTGCACCCGCGCCACGGCGCCGCCGTCGGCGTGATTGTCGACATGGATCTGCCCGCCGTGGTCCCGTACGATCCCGTAGCTGATGGACAGACCGAGGCCGGTCCCCTTGCCCACCGGCTTGGTGGTGAAGAAAGGATCGAGCACCTTCTGCAGGTCGGCCGGGGCGATGCCTGGTCCGGTGTCGCGCACGGTGACCCAGGCGGTCTCGTCGTCGCGGCCGGCGGCGATCTCGAGCCGCGGCTCGGCGACCTCCTGCATCGCGTCCAAGGCGTTCTGAATCAAGTTCATCATCACCTGCTGAAGCTGGCCGGAATGACCGGTCACGATCAAAGACTCGGGAACGTCGAAGACGACCGTCAAGTCCCGGCGCGCACTCTTGGTCACCCAGTGCTCGGCGGTGCGCAGCACGTGGACCAGGTCCAGCTCCGCCAACTCGCCCTGCTGCCCGGACGAAAACCGCCGCAGATCCTGCACCAGGTCGCGGACGCGCTCGGCGCCTTCCAGCGTGCCCTTGAGCAGCGGATCCAGGTCATGGAGCAGCTTCTCGATGCGCAAGTCCTGCTTCAGCGCCAGCAGGTCGGGCGGAGGATTGGAGGCGTCCACCGCCTTGCAGTAGGTCTGCAGCCGCTCGCGGTAGCGCGCCAGCGCGTGCACGTTGCCGTAGACAAAGCTGATGGGGTTGTTGAGCTCATGCGCAACGCCGGCCACCAGACGGCCGAGCGAGGCCATCTTCTCGGCGCCGATCAGCCGCGTCTGCGCACGCTTGAGCTCGGTATAGGCGAACTCCAGCGCCCGATAGGCCTCGCGCAAATCGCCCACCGGGCGGCCGATCAGCACCATGCCCACCAGCCGGCCACGGTGGTCGTAGCGCGACGTGCAGTTCATCGCCAGCGGCGCGTCGTCGCCGTTGTCGCAGAGCAGCGTGACTTCGCAGTCGTGCACCGCCCCGCGGCGAATCTGCTCGGCGAACCCCTCCGCCAGCGAGCGCGACGGCGGGGCCATCAGCGACAGAAACGAGGTGCCCTTGAGCTCGGCCTCGGTGCGGCCCACCAGTTCCTCCAGCGCCTGGTTCACCTGCTGGATGCGGCCCTGGACGTCGCAGGCGATCAGCACATCCGTCATCGACGACAGGACGCTCGCAAGAAAGCCCTGGGCATCCTCCAGTTCGCTGTTCTTTTGCTCCAGTTCGACTTGGTAGTGGACGAGATCCGCGTAGGTCTCGTCCATCTTGCGGATGACCTCGATCCAGGCGTCGTCGCCGACGTCCGCGGGCCGAGGATGGTCTTTGGCGAGATCCGACAAAATTCGATACCGGGTGGCGGATGGAGGCCGCGGGCCGGCGCACGGCGCGCCGGCAGCGGAGTCGCAGGCGGGGTACGCGCGCCTGCTCTGACCTCAAAACTAGCCTATTCCGCCGGTACCGTGCCACCGGCACGACCCGACGGTTTATCCGGATAGCCCACGGGCGAGCCCGCACTCCAAAGAGCAAAGCGACGGGCTTCGAGAGAGCTGCTCGCCGGCGTCAGTCGCCGATGATCGTCAAGCTCAACAGACGTTCGCCATCGGACAGCTTCGGGGCGACCAGCGGCACGCGCATCGAGATCGCCGCGTCGCCCGCGTCGATCGGGCGCATCACGCTCGCGGTCTTGTCCAGTCGCCGAGCCCGATTACTACCGGGGAACAGGTTACGGCCCCGCGCTGGCTTGCGGACTGCGCGGCGAGGGCACGCCGGCTACTCGGGCGTCGGGCCGATTCTTGCACGGTTCCGAGCCAAGCTTTGCGAAGCGTCGCGCCGGCAGACAGTCGCGCCCACAGCCAGAGGCCCCGCAATCGGCCCCAGACGTTTGCGTGCATCCGTATCGCCGAATAGGAGCATGAAACCATGTCCACGCCAACCGCAGCACGCGGCGAGCCCGCCGAGATCGGACGCCGCGCGGGCACGCCGCTACAGATCCCGCTCACCGGCTGGTGGCACATCCTGCGCCGCGTGGCGCGCCGGTTCGGACAGGAAAATCTCGGCCTGATCGCGGCAGGGGTCGGCTTCTACAGTCTGCTGGGGCTCTTTCCCGCCATCGCGGCTCTCGTGATGAGCTACGGGCTGCTTTTCGACACGGCACAGATCCAGAGCCAATTCGACGCGCTGCGCGGCATCGTTCCCGCCGACGTGCATAGGCTCGTCTCGGTCCAGATGACGAGCGCCGCCGAGGGGTCGGAATCCACACTCGGGATCGGGCTCGCCGGGGCCGTGCTGCTCGCGTTCTGGGGCGCGACGCGCGGCACCCGGGCGCTGATCATCGCGCTCAACATCGCCTACGACGAACAAGAGGAGCGCGGCTTCGCCGCTCTGAACCTGCTCGCCTTCGGACTGACGATTTTCTTGGTCTTGGTCTTGGCGACGGCCATTGTCGCCACGGTGGCTGTTCCGGTCGTCCTGAATCTTGTCAGCCTCGGAACCTTTCCTTCGGCAATCGCTGCCTGGCTGCGCTGGCCACTGTTGGCATTGGTGGGCCTACTGGCCCTCGCGATTCTCTACCGCTATGGCCCATCGCGGCGCTCGGCAAGCTGGAAATGGCTCCCGGTCGGCTCGCTCGTGGCCGGAACGCTCTGGCTCGCGGGCTCGATCCTGTTCTCGCTCTACGCGGAGCATTTCGGCAGCTTCCACGCGGCATACGGCTCACTGGGGGCGGCCATCGTGCTGCTGCTGTGGCTGTACTTGTCGGCGGCCGCGGTGATCATCGGCGCCGGCATCAACGCGGAGACGGAGCGTCAGACCGCCCGCGACAGTACGCGCGGCCCCCACAGGCCGCGCGGTCAGCGCGGCGCGGTGGTCGCGGACCGTTTGCCGGACGAGCCGAGCAGTTCGCCGGACGCCGACGAGTAATAATCCGCACCGCGCGAACAGCGCGGCGTCCGGGGAGCACACGAACGGGCAGACGCGCGCTCGGGGACGGGCGTGTCGCCGGCCGACATGCCACGGGTGACGAGCAGGCTCGGCGGGCGCGTGCCGGCGTGCCTCGGTCGGCACGAACGCACATCGGTGGATTTAAGCCGCCCCGGGGGAAATACGCCAACCGAGCCGGCGCAACACACCTGCGCGCGGCGCAACCGGCGACGGCGGGTGTAAGTCAGGCGTCGTTCGGGCCCGCAAACGGCGACGCTGGCTTGGATGTTGCTGCGCCGTGAGTGCATACAGCGGGTCAATGCAGCGAGGGCAACGGGGCAGGCGATTGGGGGGCAGGCGATCAGGGGGCGGGCGATTGGGCCGGCACTCGACGGAGATCGCCGGCGCCGCATCGGGGCCTTACGCCGGAAACCTCGCCGCGGACGGTTATCGACGCCGTCGATGCCACCCGTCGCGCACACGGACCAAAGATTCAGGAGCAAATCTCATGAGCACCAAGAACAAAGTGATCATCGGCCTCGTCATCATCGCCCTGGTCGCTGTCGGCCTCCTCTGGCTTCGCTGGGGACCCAAAGATTGGGAGGTCCAGATCACGGGTGTCACCGGCGACGGCCGCGACGTGCAATACCGCATCGAGACCGTTCACGGCGGCACCACGGATACCTTGATCTTCAAAAATTCGGACGCGGGCTTCACCCCGCCCTACTTCAAGTTCGACTCGGCCAGACTGCAAGCCATCGCCAGCCGCATCAGCAGGGAATGTCCGGAGGAAACCGTGACGGTGAACGGTTACGGCTTGCGTATCCCCTTCTTGGATATGTTCCCGAACGCCGTCTCCATCGACGCGCCGGAGCGGTGTCGTGGGGCACCGTCGGACAGTGGACCCGTAGGTGGCTCGACGCGGTGATACCGAACAGCACGGACCTCGGTCGCGGGCCTCAAGGCCCGGATCGCCCCGATAACGGCGAATTGCCGATTCCCGCCGGCACGCCGGCTCCGTCGCGCCGGGACGCGACGACAACCGCTGCCGCCGCGTGCCGGCCTGCTTGTCCGGCTGTCCGCGCCGACGCCCGGCATGGGTCGGCTCGCCGTCGCCTTCGGGCCGGACGCGCCTCCGGCACCGGCCGAGTCTTGGCCTCGTGTTTGCACCCCTGCGAACCGGGGGCGGCCGACTATCCCGGCCGCGTTGTCTGCAATCAACCCGAGGAGCATCGACTATGCACCATCCCAAGCGCCACGACACACGTTCCCTGCCCGTCCTGTCCGCCGTCGCCGCGGCGGTTGCCTTGAGCGGTGTTCTGTTGCCGGGCGGCCCGGTGTCCGCCGGCAGCGAATACGGAAACACGGACAAGCAGCAGTCGGACGCCGCCGGCCAACAGCAACAATCCGGGAAAACGGGCGGGCAACAGCAGGCGGGTACCATGTCCGGCGACAGCGGCGAGGCGGGTAAGCCGATCACGAAGCGCTTGCCCGAGCGCTACAAGCTGAGCACCTGGATGGGCAAAACCGTGCAGAACGCCGACGGCGAATCCCTCGGTACCGTCGAGGAACTGGTCATGGACGACATGGGCCGGCTTCGCTACGTCGTCATGAAAAGTCAGCTGCTTGCCGACGACAAGCAGGGCGACCTGGTGGCGGTGCCGGTGGGGCATTTCGTCTATCCGCTGGCGCGTAAGGACCATTTGGTCTTCGACGCCACGCCCGGTCAGGTGCAATCGGCGCCGTCTTTCGGCGCCGCCGAGGACATGCCCGACATGGGCCAGCAACAAATCAGCAGTGTCGTTATCGCCTATTGGCTTCCTGATTCCGCCGATAACGGCCAGCAGCAGCAAGGCGCAACGGGCATGGCGGAGCAGCAGGACACGCAGCAGGCGGGCGCGAGCGACTACGACCCCAATCGCGACATGATCAACCTCTCGCAGCGCAAGAGCGAACTGTTCGAAAAGCTCGACAAGAACGACGATGCCGCCATCGATCGGCAAGAGGCACAGGATCACGAACGCCTCTCGGAGAGGTTCGAGCAAGCCGACACCTACGGCAACGATGCCATCACGCGTGCGGAATTCGCCGCCTTCGAGCTCGAGGAGCAGAGCGACGGCGCCTCCGCGCAAGACCCCGCATCGGGCAAGCACGGCACGGATCAAGGCAGTCAAAGCCGGAGCATGCCGGGGCAAGGGACCGGCGCCCAGTAATGCCGTGACGAGCGGCCGGTCGCCAGGGATGGCCGGCCGGCCGCAAATGGCCAGCCCGGTCGCGGGCTTGGAAGTCCCTCGAAATGGCGCCTGCCGACGCGCGTGTTTGTACTCAGTCGGCGTTTCGCGGTAGTGTCTCGGCTGCTTGTTCAACCAGCTGTCCCGTCATCGATCCTTCGGCGTCCACGCCGGCGAGAGCGGATCGGAGCCGGGCCGGCCCTCGATGCAGCCGCCGGACAGACCGATGCGCCCCATCCTGCCCCTTCTGTTCCTTTCAGCCCTCGGAGCCGCAGGCGCCGCCGCCGACAGCCGCCCCGAAGAGTTCGGATTCCCCATCGTCATGCAGGAGAAATCGGCCGCGACCTTCTACGTCGCAAGCGAGATCGACGGCTACGGTTCCGTGGAACTGATGGTCGATACCGGCTCCGGCTACATGACCATCAACGAGGAGACGCTGGCGGTACTGCAGCGCCGGGGCACGGCCCGCTATGTCAAGCAGCTGCGCGGCGTGCTTGCCGACGGAAGCGAGCTGACGGTACCCGTCTATACCATCGCGCGCCTGCGTCTCGGCGGGGAGTGCTGGCTCGAAGACGTCGAGGCTGCTGTCTTCCCCGGCGCTGCGCGGCAAATCCTGGGCCTCAGCGCGCTGCGCCGTGCTGCACCGTTCATCTTCTCGGTGGATCCGCCGGCGCTGACGCTGAGCCGCTGCGGCGTCGCCGACCAAACCCCCGCCGCCATTGCCGGCGCCGCCCAGGAGCCCGGTTAGCGCTGCCGCTTTGCCGGCGCCTGAACCGTCGCGAATAGATTCCCGCGGTTGATCTCAGCCGGCGATCCGGGAAAGTAACCGATTGCGCCGGCACCCCGTCGGCGCTGCTGCTCCCCGCCAAGCCCCTCGCCCATACCGAGGCGCCCCCAAGCCAACCGTCAAGCCAAAGCCATATCGCGGATGCTCCCGCCCCATTGCGCACCGCCCGGCCTCGAACTGGCCGCGCAATTGCTTATCCGTGGCTACCAGCCAAAGCCACCACGGCCGGCCAAAGCCACCACGGGAGGTGTCGACATGAGATTCGAATACCCGCTACTCGCCTTTTCCTGCGCGGCCCTGCTGCTCATCGCCGGTTGCGACAATCAAACCGAGGGCGTCGACCAGAATACCGGCAGCGAACGCCGGGAGGCCGTCGAGCAGCGCGCCGCGGAAGCGGCCGAAGAAACCAAAGAGGCTGCCACGCAAGCCGCGGAAGAGACCAAAGAGGCCGCCGGGGAAGCGGCAGAGCAGACCAGGGAAGCCGTGGAAGAGACCGGCGACCGCATCGAATCCGCCACCGATTGACCGCGGCACGCGTCGCTGGACGTTGAGCGAGGAGATCGACGTGGCCGAAAGCGGCCTCGACGCTCACCGGTCCGGCGCCGCGTTGCGTGGAAACGCAGTCGACGCCGGCGACAGACGCCGCGGCAGCCTATAGAGTCAATCATGCTCGACTTCCTCGGCTATGCCCTCCTGCTGGCGATGCTGGCGGCCTACTTGACGCGCACCACCGCGATTCGCAGGGTACGTCCCGTCGGCATCGACGAGCACACACTCGACGCCCGCGAAGAACGTTTCAACGTCTACTTCGGGCTTCCGACGTCGACACAGGTCGTCGGAGGCAACCGGATCGGAGGGTTGTTCAACAGCGACCGGATCTTCCCTCGACTCCGGGAAGCACTGAAGGAGGCGCGGCATGCCATCTGCGTGCACGTCTACGCGTTCCAGCCCGGGCGCGTGGCCGACGAGTTGCTTCGCATCCTCAGCGAACGCGCCCAAGCCGGCGTCACCGTTTTCGTGCTGTTGGATGCAGTCGGCGGAGGCAAGCTCTCGCGCGACTATCGCGAGCGCCTGACCGCGGCCGGAGCGGGTGTGGCCATCTATCGGCCGCTGCGGTTCCGCGAGATCTACAACTACCAGCAGCGGATGCATATATGCGCGCCGTCGTGATCGACGGGCGGATCGGCTTCACCGGCGGCTTCGGCATCGCCGACCGCTGGCTCGGAGACGGACAAACGCCGAATCAATGGCGCGATACCAACGTCCGCGTGGAAGGTCCGGCGGCCATGCAGCTTCAGGTGGCTTTCTCGAACAACTGGGCGGAGGCCACCGGCGATCTGCTGATCGGCGTCCGACGAGGCGCCGTCGCACTTCGCGCCGATGCCCGCGATTGCCACGGAACTCGGCCGAAGATAGACTGTCAGATCTTTCGACTTTGGGGGCGACTTGGCTTCGACGTGGGTCGCAAAACCCGAGGTGCATGCCGAGGTGCGGGATACCTCGTAAAACCATCCGCAAACTTATAGTTGCCAACGACGACAACTACGCCCTCGCTGCTTAACCCAGCGGGCCTCACACCGTCTCTTGCCTGTGGGCGACGGATTCGTGGGGTAACATCACACGGGATCGCGGTGACGGGGGCTCGGACCTGATCCGCTAAAACCTAAATTCGAGATCGCCGACCAATCGCCCTGCCCTTCGGGCGGTGGAAGGCTAAAAACAATAGAACGGGCTAAGCATGTAGTACCAAAGGCAGAGGGCTTGCGGACGCGGGTTCAATTCCCGCCGCCTCCACCAACACACTGTCCCGGAACATCCGAGATCTTCCCTAAGCCCGCACCATTGCGGGCTTTTTTGTGTCTGCATGGTCCATCCCCGACCTAGTCTGTTCTTTGACATCCCTGCTTAGCGGGGGCAACAATTGGGGCAACTCCGATACCGGCCCAGCCAGTTGCCCCCATGCCCCTTTCAGACGCCAAGGTACGCAATGCAAAGCCGGGCGCGAAGACTGTAAAGCTCTTCGACGAGCGCGGCCTTTATCTCGAGGTCTCCCCGAGCGGGGGAAAATGGTGGCGGCTGAAGTATCGGTTCGAAGGCAAGGAGAAGCGCCTCTCCCTCGGCGTCTACCCGGACGTCGGACTCAAAGACGCCCGGGCGCGCCGCGACAGTGCGCGTCGGCTGCTGAGCGAAGGCGTCGACCCAAGCGCGAACCGGAAGGCCCAGCGATCCGCAAGCTCGGATCATGCCGCGAACAGCTTCGAGGTCGTTGCCCGCGAGTGGTTCGAGCGCTACTCGCCGAACTGGGTGCCGAGCCACGGCAGTCGGATTATCAGGCGCCTGGAGCGGGACATCTTTCCCTGGATCGGCCGTAAGCCCATTGCCGATCTCACGGCGCCGCAGGTGCTGGAAGCGGTTCGCCGCATCGAGGAACGCGGCGCTTTAGAAACCGCTCATCGTGCACTTCAGAACTGCGGCCAGGTATTTCGCTTCGCAGTCGCAACCGGGCGTGCTGAGCGAGACCCCACGACCGACCTCCGCGGCGCTCTGCCGCCGGTCAAACCCGGCCATTTTTCGGCGGTCACCGATCCGGCGCAAGTCGGCGCCATACTGCGCGCTATCGACAGCTACCGAGGCACTGTGCCGGTCAAGTGTGCGCTGCGGCTGGCGCCCTTAGTGTTCGTGCGTCCCGGCGAGCTTCGCCAAGCGCAATGGACGGACATCGACATCGACGGCGCGGAATGGCACTACACGGTCACAAAAACCAACACGCCGCACCTTGTTCCGCTATCGCGACAGGCTGTGGATCTGCTTCGCGAAGTAGAGCCGCTGACGGGTGAAGGCCGCTACGTCTTTCCGAGCGCGCGAAGCGCCGATCGGCCGATGAGCGACAACGCCATCCTCGCGGCCATGCGCCGCATGGGCATTGAAAAGTCGGAGATGACGGGCCACGGCTTCCGCGCCATGGCACGAACCATCCTCGACGAAGTCCTGGGCTTTCGCCCGGACTACATCGAGCACCAACTCGCCCACAGCGTTCGCGATCCCAATGGTCGAGCATACAATCGCACCGCCCATCTGGCGGAGCGGCGCAAGATGATGCAGGCATGGGCCGACTACTTGGACGAGCTCAGAACCGGCAAGAGCGCCGCCAGGCGATCCTGAGACGATCGCAGTCAACAGCGTTCCCCTAACCAAACGCCAACCCAACCGGATGGGGATATGCCCGACAATTCGGAAATAAGTCGGATCTACCCAGGTCGCCGGGGGTTGCAGGTCCCCGCCATC
The DNA here is from genome assembly GCA_021736785.1 of Thiohalocapsa sp. Taxonomy (GTDB): domain Bacteria; phylum Pseudomonadota; class Gammaproteobacteria; order Chromatiales; family Chromatiaceae; genus Thiohalocapsa. The sequence continues at coordinate 230,793 of JAIPFF010000002.1, forward strand.
TTCGCTGGCGTGATCCGTCAGGGATGATCGGAGGACGCGGATATCATACCCGAGCAGCCTGTCAAGCCGCTCCAAGATACTCCAGCACGCGCCTCACGTAGGCCCGAGTCTCCCGATAAGGCGGAATCCGGTTGCCGTGCTTCTCGACCGCACCCTCGCCGGCATTGTAGGCGGCCAATACCAAGTGGATGTCCCCGTCGAATCGGTCGACCAGAAAGCGCAGATAAGCGACGCCACCGCGGATGTTCTGCGCGGGATCCCAGATGTCGCGGACACCGAAGCGCTTGGCGGTCGCGGGCATCAGCTGCATCAGGCCGTAGGCGCCGGCGTGGGATTTGGCGCTCGGCCGGTAGGCCGACTCGGCGCGGATGACGGCATGGACGAGGTTCGGGTCGACGCCCTGCCGGGCTGCCTCCGCGTCGATGATGGGCGCGTAGCGATCGCGACGAGCGGCGGTGGCGACTGACACTGGCCCGATCGATGCGGGTGCCGCGAGTGGTTCGGGTTGCTCCGTGATCCGGCGATTACGCGGCGCGACCCGTCGGCCATGGGTCGGGATCTTCGCCGGCGCGTGCGTCAGCGCTTTCTGCCGGTGCCAAGTGCGTAGCAGTTGCCGGTCACCGAGTGTGCGCTCGAAGCCGAGTCCGTCGAGCACATCCTCCGATGCCTTCGCCGGAGCAGCGAGTCCACCGGCCAACAACAGCAGTGAGACGCCGAGGAGACGCCACGCGGTCACGCCGGCGGCTCTCCGCTTGGCCGGCAAGGTGCGCCCCGGTGCTCTTGCGCATGCATCTGCACCCGTCGACTGGCCGCATGAGCGGGTTCGGGGTGGGTACGGTCCGCCTGTCCTGCACCGCAGCGAGACTCAGCCGACCACATCGTCCGACCTATCCGAGTAGACCCCTCGTCACCAAAGACCTCGCCCATTTTATCCGATGCTCGTGCGCCGCATTTTTTCCTGCACGGCAGCGTATCGAGGGGATTCGCGGACCGCGCGACGAAAAGGCGGCCGGATTCCGGCAGCTTTCGCGCTGTACGCTAATGTTGCTAACCCCGACCGGCGCGCCCCTCGGAAAAGGGCGTCTGTCGGACAGCCTTTCTCGGCTGCGATCCCCCGAGCGCCTCCGTACCCTCGCCTTTCGGCGTCCGCTCGGAGTCCTTCCCATGGCCATACCCCGCAAGTCCGGCAACCACGCCTTCTCGAAGCCGGTCCTGGATCAGACCTTCACGATCCATAGCCAGAACGCCCAGTACGTGCTGCAGCGCGGGCATTCGTTCCTGCTGGTGGTTCGGGCGCTCTATGCGATCTCGGTGGTGCTGCGCATCGTCGCCGAGGAGTCGGACATGGATCGTATCGAGGACTTGGTGTCCGAGCGAATCGATGCAGTGGCCACGCGGCTGCGCGAGGAGCACGCGCGGCTGAAGAAACTCGCGGACGACGAGGGCGGCGTGCCGACACCCCGCTACACCAACCCGCGCGAGGTGACGCTGCAGCTCTCCTCGCCGCAACTCGCGCAGTACGTCCGCTTGATCCTGCTGCTCGACCAAACCCTGATGCTGCTCGACGGGCTCTGGTTTGCGGGCATCCTGACCAACAAGCAGCGCAAGGACGCAACCCACGACCTGCGGCGGTTGGTCTACGGGCTCGGGCGGGAGATCATCGACCTCGAACGCCGCGCGCGCGAATCGGCCGCGCGGGCGGGTAAGAGCGCGGAAGTGCAGGAAACGGATGCCGACAACGCCGCTCACATCCTCGCGACGGGATCGTTGATCGATGACGACGCCGAGGGCAACGCCGAGACCGACGACCAGATACAGTCTGGCGAGACCGACAAACCGGTTGATGAGTGAGTGCGCGAAAGCCTCGACCAAACAGGTTAGAAAGCTGCGGCGGAGTGGACAGCGTTCAAGCGCTAGAACGCAGCCCGTAGTCGAGATTACTCGACCTTTGCGACTCGCCTCTCTCGAGCTCCGCCCCGATCGGCGCTGCCCTGCCCCGGCCGCGACACCGCCGATCGGCACCCCCGCGGCCGCGAACAGCGCGGCGAGGCGTTCGGCGCCCATGCCCCCGCGATCCGCCCGGCAGCCTTGCCGGATCGCCGACATCACGCCGGCGCGGCCAGCCGCTCGAAGAACGTGCGCTCCAGCGGTAGCCCGCGCAGGCGCCGCGCCAACTGCTGCAGGCG
>JAIPFF010000024.1 GCA_021736785.1 Thiohalocapsa sp.
CCGTCCCGCCGCCGCCGCGAAAGCGCACATCGCGCAGGTTCGAGCGTCCCGGCTCGAAGACCGCCACTTCGCTGACCCGGTCGTCACCGATGATGATCACGGCCGAGGCCTCGGTGCGCCGGGTGATGGCCTCGATCTCGCCGGCAAAGCGATCGAGCAAGCGGTCGTCGATGGAGCCGGAGACATCCACCATGACGGCAAGCCGCGCCACGCTCCTGGCCGAGGAGATGCCCGGCTCCCAGGGCATGCGCCGTCCGCCGCCCACGCGCCCCCGATTGGCGATATAGGAGCGCGACGGCCGCGACCAGGACAGATCCGGCTGCATCGAGAGCCCACGCGCAAGCTGGGTGCGCAGCAGCAATTCCCAGGGCGTGCGCACCGTCGGCAGGTCGGCCAGCAACTCGCGCAGCATGGAGTGCGCACCGTCGCCGGCATGCGCGCGCACGATGCGCTCGCGCCATTCGCGGGCCTGCTCGGCCTCCGCCTCGGGGCGCTCGGCATCGGCGGCCGGCAACAGGTCGCGCAGAGCGCCGGCGCCGATGGAGCGCGCCCGTGCCGATCGGATGCCGTCTTCCCGGGGCTCCGGGGTCCGTCCCGCATCGTCTTCCCTGCGGGCACCCTCCCCGCGTCCGCCCGCACCCTCGCCGTCGCGCCGGGCACGGCCGGCTCGGGTCGAAGCGGCCGAGCCGGCGGCGGACTTGCGGTCGTCGATGGCACGGTATAGCCGCTCCAAGTCCCATTCCAACAAGGACTTCTCGACACTCTCCCGGATATCGAGCGTTCCGCGCAGCAGGTCTTCCAACATCACCGAGCCGTCCGGCAGCGCCAGCCAGCCCAGATGACTCAGTGTGCTGTTGATGATCGCATCCGCGCAGATGTTGTAGAGCTCGGCGTCGACATCGCCGAGCACGCGCCGCAGCTCGACCATGCGCTGCGGATGCCGCAGCGCCACGTGCAGCACCTGGTGGGCCACCAGGCCGGTCTGCAGCGCCAGCGCCAGCGTCTCGAACTGCGGCCCGTAGAAGATGCGCGCGCCGTCGTTGGCCGTGATCAGCGGACCGGGGCCACGCTCGTCGTCGACGTCCGCATGGCGAATCCACAGCGCCAGCGATCCGGTTGACGGCGCATATTCGACCATCCGCTGGATCGCGCGGGTACCGCGATGGCTGTAGACGGGCCGCCGGCCGTGCCCAGCGGGGTCGTCGGAGGGCAACCGCGTCTCGATGTCCGACATCGACACGGTCCGGTCAGCCGAATCAGGCCGCATCGGCACCGCGCTCGCGCTCCTGCGAATAGCGCCGATAGGTGGCGCTCTCGAGCACCGCACCCTCGAGGCCGCGCTCGAGCGCCTTTTGGAACAAGAGCTCCATAGCCAGCGTTTGCGCCTCGCGGATCGGCAGCGGTTCGGCGCTATCGATGTCCGGCAATTGGTCGACGATCTCGAGCGCGCGGGCCATGAGCGCCTCGTCCGTAGCCGCTGCGAGCAGCGCATAGATGAGGCCGTAGAGGCCGTCCAGCGATCTCGGCAGCAGCGCCGCGGTCGCCTCTCCCGCCTGCGCCGCGAGCAGTTGCACCACGTCGGTGCCGGCGCGGATCTCGCGCAGCACGCCGAAGAACTCGGCCGCATTCGCGGCACCGATGCGGCCCTGCACGAACAGCCGCTTGCCGGCATCGGACAGGTTCGAGCCGATGACATTGGAGATGTCTTCCCACCCACGGGGACTGGCGCCGACCAAGTGGTCGTTGGCGAGCTGGGCGTGGGTGTCGTCCAGCTTGTCGGGACGCACCTTGAGGTAAGCCATCACCTCGGGCGCGAAGTCGCGTGCAACCGCGTATTCCAGGAAGACCTCGATGGCCGTCTGTACGTTGAAATGGAACATCCGGTCGGCGAGCGCCGTGCCCATATCGTGGCTGACGGCGCCATGAAAGGCGGCGTTGCCGGCCGCGACCACTTGCCAGCCGTCCGGCAGCCGATAATGACCGACGCGCCGGTCCAGGATCAGGGAATAAGCGGAAATCTGCAGACGCTGATCCGCCGCCGTCAACTCATCCAGGAACAAAATGCCGGCGGGCTCGTCCGGGCTCGGCAGGAACTCCGGCGGAAACCAGACCGTCTTCGACTGTTGATCGTCGGCGTAGATGGCTCCGCGGATGTCAACGGGCTCGATGGTCGTCAGCCGCAGGTCGACCAGCGGCACGTCGAAGTGCTCGGCGACCTGGCGCACGATGGAAGACTTGCCGACCCCGCGCGTGCCCCACAGCATGGACGCCCGCCGCCGGAGCACGGCATCGGAGAATTGCTCGATCAGCGCTTGCTTGGCCGCGGCGATCGAGACCGGCGGGATGTTCATGGGATTACCCTGCAAGACGAGCTCCTATGGCAGAGGGTCGCGGCGCCGGCGGCAGGGGCCGGCGGCCGGGCATCAGGATTGGGTGGCCTTGACCGGCTGCGCCGACACTTTCCCGCTGCCGGCGTCGACGACCCAAGCGTCGCCGCGCAGCGGGCGCGGCACGGGTGGAATCTCGATGCGCGGCATCTCGCGCAGCATGAAGAAGCCTACCAGCATCATCGGCGGCGCATGGAAAATGAGCATGCGCAGCACCGAGTTCTCGTCCATGTCCAGGAGCCGCACCGCCGGCGTCGCGGCCAGGATCGCCAGGCCCGTGAGCAACGGAATGGCGCGCTGGAAGGTCACTCGCCAGCGCGCCTTGCCGTGGCGCGGGTGAAAGCGCGACGGCGGCGCGGAGAGTGTCTTGGCCAGATGTGAGACGGTCTGGCGGATCTTGAGCTCCACGTCGGCAGTGCGCTTGGGCTCGGTCGAAGGCACGCGGATGGTGCCGCGCCAATAGCTGACGAAGTGCAGGCACGGGCGCCAATGCCAGCCGAGCACGGCGAGCAGGTCTTCCGGGATGCGCAGGGTCTCTCCCGGATCGGCGGTCAGCTTCACCTCGACCGGCATGCCGCGCACTTTGTCGAGCTTGATGGCGACATTCACCCGATCGATGCGCGCCCGCGCCTCGGACAGCGCCGGCAGCGCCGGGCCGCCAGCGTCGTCGGCGGCGCCGAGATCGAGTCGGTAGCTGCGCAGCACCGCGACGCCGTCGTAGACCCGGTAGTGACGATCGACGGGCACGCGCACGACCTGATCCACCAGGCGTTCCAGGTCATCGCCGCTGGCCGCCAGTACCGCCGTGGCGCCGGCGGGATCGGTCACCGTGCGGGTCAGCCGGTGCTTGCCCTTGGCGGCGAGCTCCAGGCTCAGTACTTCGCGCAGGGGCGTGGCACCGTCCTCGTCCCAGAGGTGCTCCCGCGGCTTGAACACCAAGCGCCGGGCCGATCGATCGGAAGCGGCCAGATCGGCCTGGAAGCCCCGGCGCGTAAACGGCGCGATGATGGACAAAATCTCGTGATGGGTCAGCGGCTGTTCCCGAGACCGCTCGGCATACGGATCCGGCGGCGGCGCGGGCGGCGGCTCGTACTGGATACGAATCTGTGTCATGGCGATTCCGTCTACTTTGGCTGCGGCGACCCCGAGTACTGCGCTGGCCTTCGACACGGAGCATGGGGTCTCGGATGTCGTGATTGCAAACTCGGCTTGCGGGCCGACGGTCTTCGATCCGGCCACGGCGGCGGCGGCGGGCGACTCGCCCGCCCGGGCAGGAAATTCGATCGTCATCAGTCGCGCGGGTTCAAAACACCCACGACATCGTGCAGCACTGCGCCGCATTCGGCGTCGAGCTTCAGGACCGCCAGCGGATCGGCCCGCGTGGGCCCGAGATTCAGCAGCGCGATCGGGATGCCGTCTCGCGCGGCCCGCACGCAGAAGCGATAGCCGGAGAACACGGTCAGCGACGAGCCGACGACGAGCAGCCCGCGCGATGCATCCAGGCGCTCGAACGCCCGCTCGACCCGCGGCTTCGGTACGTTCTCGCCGAAGAACACGACGCTCGGCTTCAGTACGCCGCCGCAGCGCGTGCAGGCCGGCACCTGCAAACCCGCTTCGAGCGCCTCGCCGAGCATCGCGTCGTCGTCGGGCGCGAGCTGTCGGGGATCATCCACCGGTGCATAGCGCGGATTGTCGCTGCGCAGACGCTCCTGCATCAGGTCGCGCGACAGGCGCGCACCGCAATCGAGACAGTCGACGACGTCGAGGCGCCCGTGCAGGTCGAGCACCCGCCGCGAGCCCGCACGCTGATGCAGGCCGTCCACATTCTGGGTGATCAGGTGCGTCAGCAAGCCGCGCTGCTCGAGTGCCGCCAAAGCCCTGTGCGTCGCATTCGGGCGCGCCCCGGCGACGCGCGGCCAGCCGACGAAGCTGCGTGCCCAATAGCGCCGGCGGGCGGCCGGGTCGCGAACGTAGCGCTGATAGCGAATGGGCTCCGCGCCTTTGCGGCTCCCGTCTCGGTTACGATAGTCGGGGATTCCGGAAGCCGTGCTGCAGCCGGCCCCCGTGAGGGCGAGCACCGGCCGGTTCTCGAGCAGAAAATCGGCGAGCGCCTGTGCTGCGGAGGCCTCGCAGGCCGAGGAAACCATGGGCGAAGGCGAGGACAATTCGGTGCTCACCGGCCCATACCGAGCGATTCGGGGTGCATGTCGGCCCGTTCGGCATGGCAGAATCGGACCCGGTTCTCGGCGCCCCGGCCATTGATTACCGAGGGCGCTGTCCAGACTTTGTTGACCAAACTTGCCATCGGATCCGGACAACTACCCACATGTCAGAACGAATTGCGGTGATCGGCAGCGGCATCGCCGGCCTCGCGAGTGCCTGGCTCCTGTCTCAGCGGCATCAGGTGACGCTGATCGAGAGCAACGACTATATCGGCGGCCACACGCATACCCTCGATGTCCCGGAGAACGGCCGTAGCGTGCCGATCGATACGGGCTTCATCGTCTACAACATCAAAAACTATCCGCTGCTCACGCGCCTTTTCGAGCGTCTCGGCGTCGAAACCCGTGAGAGCGACATGTCGTTCTCCGCATCCATCGGCCCCGGCGCCACGGAGTATGCGGGCGACAATCTCAGCACGATCTTCGCACAGCGCCGCAACCTGATCAGCCCATCGTTTTTGCGGATGCTCGCGGACATCCTTCGCTTCAACCGCCTATGCAAAAAGCGCCTGACGGGCGCGGGCTTCGATGGGCTCAGTCTCGGCGAGCTGCTCGAGCGCGAGCGCCTCGGGAGCGTTTTCAGGGACCATTATCTGCTGCCGATGGCGGCTGCCATCTGGTCGTGTCCGACCAAGACGATGATGGACTTCCCGGCCGAGAGCCTGGCGCGCTTCTTCGACAACCACGGCCTGATCAACGTGATCGACCGCCCGCTGTGGCGCACCGTCGTCGGCGGCAGCCGCGCCTACGTCGAGCGCCTGGTGGCCGACATCGGTGCCGACAATATTTTCCACGACGCAGCGGTGGCCGTGTGCCGGCGCGAGCAGCATGTCGAGGTTAGGCTGCGCTCCGGCGCGGCGCGCGCGTTCGACCATGTCGTGCTCGCCTGCCACGCCGACCAGGCGCTGGGCATGCTCGAGCGCCCGACGGAGCGCGAGGGCGCGCTGCTCGGCTGCTTCCGGTATCAGCCGAATCGCACCATCCTGCATACCGACACTCGGCTGATGCCGAAACGCCGGGCGGTCTGGGCCTCCTGGAACTATCTCGCGCGGCTCGGACACGATGGCGAGCGCGCCGTCTCCGTCAGCTACTGGATGAATCGGCTACAGGGCCTCGACACCGAGCGCGACTACTTGGTCACTTTGAATCCGCTGGTGGAGCCGGACCCGGAGCAGGTGATCGCGGAGATGACCTATGACCACCCGGTGTTCGACCAGGCGGCAATGACCGCCCAGCAATCACTGCCCGAGCTCCAGGGTGCCGATCGGCTCTGGTACTGCGGCAGCTACTTCGGCTACGGCTTTCACGAAGACGCACTGCGCGCCGCGGTCCAGACGAGCCGTCTCCTCGGAGCCGACACCGACTGGCTGACCGAGCCCCGCCCTGCCGGCGCGCTCGCGCCCGGCGTGGCACCCGTGCCCGCCCTCGACGGTGCGTCTTGAGTCATGACAGCTGACGCCATGCAAGGCGGTACCGTCGACAACCCGCATAGCATCTACTTCACCCGCGTCATGCACCGGCGGCTGTTCCCGGTCGCCTACCGCTTCGATTACCGGGTGTTCAGTGTGCTGCTCGACCTCGATGCACTGGACCGGCTGCCGCGCCTGCTCTCCAGCGGCCGCGCAAATCTATTCCGCTTCGAGCCGAAGGACCATGGCCCGCGCGACGGCAGTCCGCTGCGCCCCTGGGCCGAGCGGTTATTGGCCGAGCACGGCATCGGTCTGGGCGGCGGGCGCATCCGCCTGCTCTGCTTTCCGCGCGTGCTCGGCTACGGCTTCAATCCGCTCAGCCTGTGGTACTGCGAGCACGCGGACGGCACGCTGCGGGCGGTCATCGCCGAGGTCAACAACACCTTCGGCGAGCATCATTTCTACCTGCTTGCCGACGGCGGCAAGCCGATGGACTGGCCGGCGCGCTCCAGCGCGGGCAAGTGCTTCCATGTGTCGCCGCTGATGGACATGCAGGGCGGCTATCGTTTCCGGCTGTCCCGGCCGGGGCAGCACATCGCCGTGCTGATCCGCCAGCACGACGAGCACGGCCGCTTGAAGCTAGTGGCTACCCAAAGCGGCGAAGGCTTGCCATTGACCGACGCGGCGCTACTGCGGGCGCTGCGGCAGATGCCGCTGATGACGTTCAAGGTCATGGTCGCTATCCACTGGCAGGCGCTGAAGATCTGGCTCGGCGGCGCACGCTATTTCCCCAAACCCGACCCCCCGCGTCAGGAGGTAACCTGATGGCAAGCGATAAGACGGCCGAAGCCGCGCTTCCACTGACCCGATTGCCGGCCCTGCGGCCGTTTCGACATGTCCTCGATCGCATCTCCCGCGGTCACCTGCGCGTTCGCATCGGCGATCGCGTGCACGAGATGCACGGCGCCGAGCCGGGCCCGAGCGGCGAGCTGCGTATTCATCGTCCGCTCGATTTCGCGCGCCGGATCGTCACCAACGGCCATGTGGGCCTCGGCGAGGCTTACATGGCCGGCGATTGGGACAGCCCCGATGTGACGGCGCTGATTCACACGCTTGCCGTCAACGAGCACGCCTTCCAGGCGCTGGAGGAAGGCAGTTGGATCAACCGCATCGTATCGCTGCTGCGCCACCGCCGCCGCTCCAACACCAAGACCGGCAGCCGCCGCAATATTGCCTATCACTACGACCTGGGTAACGCCTTCTACCGGCTCTGGCTGGACCCGACGATGACCTATTCCGCCGGTGTCTTCGAGCAGGAAAGCGACAGCCTGGAACAGAGCCAGCGCAACAAATACGAGAAATTGCTCGCGATGCTCGACGCCGAGCCAGGCCAACACTTACTGGAAATCGGCTGCGGCTGGGGTGGGCTCGCCCGCGAAGCCGCGACGGCGGGGTTCGAGGTCACGGGCATCACACTGTCGAAGGAACAGTTGGCCTGGGCAAGCGAAACGCTGGCCGATACGCCCCTGGCCGACCGCATTGAACTGCGGCTGCAGGACTACCGGGATCTGACCGGCCAGTTCGACCACATCGTATCCATCGAGATGTTCGAGGCCGTCGGCGAGGCCTACTGGCCCACCTATATGCAGACCCTGCGCCGCTGCCTGCGCCCCGGCGGGCGGGCAGCGCTGCAGGTCATCACCATCGACGAGTCGTTGTTCGAGGTCTATAAGGCGAGCCCGGATTTCATCCAGCACTACATTTTCCCGGGCGGCATGCTGCCGTCGGTCGAGCGCTTCGACAAGGCAGTGGCCGACGCCGGGCTGCGCATCGTCGAGCGTACCTTCCACGCCGCCGATTACGCACGCACGCTGGCACTATGGCGGGATGCCTTCGATGCGCGGGAGGACGACATTCGCGCACTCGGCTACGACGACCGATTCCTGCGCATGTGGCGCTACTACCTGTCCTACTGCGAAGCGGGCTTCGTCGACGAGCGCATCAACGTCATGCAGGTTGCGCTGGCACCCGTGGACGCGACGGATGACGGCCTTCCGGGCGACTAGGCGCCCAAGCGTGCCCGCCCGCCGCGGCGGGCACCTGGTGCGCCGGCATCCAGGGCGGGTAGCATGCGCCGGGGGTGCGCGGGGCTCGGACTTCGCGGCTACCGGCGAGCACCGCGGTGCTGCCGGCAGTCGTCCCGGGATGCAGCTTCAGGCCGCATCCGCACCGCCGCCGCGGGTATTGAATGCGACCCGCCATTGCTCATCCTCGCCGCTCAGCGGAATGGCGGTCAGCTCCAGCGTTCCGACATCCGACACCGCCGCCTGCAGGCGCACCGGCACCACCTCGCCCTTCTTCCGGTTCTCGGCCGGCAGATTGGTCTGAATCTCTTCCAGCTCTTCGAGCTCGTCGTCCGACCATTCTTCGAGCAGGTCGCCGGCCTGATCTTCGCGGCGGATGCTGGAGCCGAAGAAGCGAAAGCGCACCGGCTCGCCCACCACGAGGCCGAACTCCTGCGGCGCGCTGACCGGCTCCGAGCCTTCTTCCAGACCGAACGGCACCACGCAGAGTGCTTGCAGCTCCGGCTCCATGCCCGGAATCGCCGGCATACTGCGCTCGACGCCGACATAGTAGGAATGCGAGGTGCCGCCGCGGATGCGCACCCCGCCGTGCTTGCGCACATAGGAAAAGAAAGCCGCGCCGCGGGCCACGGCCAGATCCAAATCCTGCGCCTCCAGCAGCCGCGCGGGCGGCGCGTCCTCCGCGGCCAGCCATTGATTGATCACCTGCAGCACGCGCTCGCGCAGTGCCGGCGCCTTGAACACGCCGCCGTTGAACAGCACGGCCGTCGGATGCAGGAACGTGGCCCAGTGCGCGTGCTCGACGAAGCCCTCCAAGTCCTCCGTGGCGCCGGCCTGCTTGCCGAGGAAGGCGGCCAGATGCCGGGTCACCGCCGGGTCTTGTGCAAACGGCAGTCCCACCTTGGTCAAGGCGCCGCGGGCCCGCTGGGCAGGCCGCTCCGAGACCTCCACTTCGGGGAAAAAGCCCTCGATCAGCGTCGCCGCCACCTCCTCGCGGGTGAGCTCGGTGCGGATGCTGCCGCCGATCAGCTTGGCGCCGCGGCTCGGTACAACCACCGGCACGGAGGCGAGCTCCTCGTCGGCCAGCAGCGCCTCTTTCGCATGCCGGCAGCCGTGAGTCAGCGCCTGCAGCTGCCATCGGTCGAGCTCGACGCCGCCGGACTTGAGCTTTTGCTTGACCAGATGCGCCAGCGTCAGATCCATATTGTCGCCGCCGAGCAGGATGTGCTCACCAACGGCCACACGGGTCAGTTCCAGCGCACCTTCCTCTTCGGTGACCGCGATCAGCGATAGGTCGGTGGTGCCGCCGCCGACATCGACGACGAGAATGATGTCACCGACCTTCACCTCGTGACGCCAGCGGCCTTTGCTGTCGTTGACCCAGCTGTAAAGCGCGGCCTGTGGCTCTTCGAGCAGGACCAGGTTGCCGATACCGATGGCGCGTGCCGCCTCGGCGGTCAGCTCGCGCGCCGCGGGATCGAACGAGGCCGGCACCGTGACCGTCACGTCCTGCTCGCCGAGCGGATCGTGCCCGTGCAGGCCGTTCCAGGCCTCGCGCAGGTGCGTGAGGTAGGCGATGCTGGCATCGAAGGGCGAGATCTGCGGGATTTCGTCCGGCACCTCGGGCGGCAGGATGCTGGACTTGCGGTCGACATCGGGATGACAAAGCCAGCTCTTGGCGCTCGATACCAGCCGAATCGGCGTGTTGGCGCCCTGTTTACGGGCCAACTCGCCGGTCAGGCGCCCCGGGTCGCTGGGCCAGGGGAGGCTCAGATCGCCGGGCTTGAATTCATCCGGATGCGGCAGGTACAGAAATGACGGCAGCATCGGGCGCGGCTCTACCGACCCCGGCTCGGTGAGCTGCGGCACCGGCATCAGCTGCTGCTCGACTTCCTCGCCGTCGCACTTGGAAATATCGACGAACGACAGCGACGAATGGGTGGTCCCCAAATCAATGCCGATGGCAAAGCGCGACGTGCTCACAACTCCACCTCCGCCGCCGCCAGGATGCGTACGTCGCGGCTGGTCGCCACCTTCGGCAGGCGCACGTCGACGGCGCGCCAGCCGCGGTGCACCAACGCACCCGTGAACGGCGGCTCGCCGACGACGTTGCCGGTCGGGCGCACCGCGGCAGGATCGAAGCCTTTAACCAGGGTGACCCGGCTGCCTTCCTCCTCGTCGCGCACCGGCGCGATGCTGAGGTACTCATGCAGCACGCGCCGGCAGCCTTGATGCACCACACGGGCGGCGGCGCCGATCTCCTGATCCGCGTAGCCGGTGATGTCTTCTTCGAGAAAATCGACGAAGCGGCCTTCTTTCTGCAGCAGTCCGAGCAGCACCAACGCCGAGTCGGGCGGCGCGTCCTGCAGTTGCGCGGCCGGCGGCACCGCCTTCGGCGCGTGCTCGTCTGCCTGCTCGAGCGCGGGCCGCGCGTGCGCGGTGGAAGCCCGATCGACGTAAATGTCGGTCAGCGCGCGGGCATAGTCGGCATCTGCCAGCGCGCGCCCGAAGCTATAGGACGCAATGGGCAAACGCTTGAGGACGATCCAGGTCTTGCGCGCGGCGATCGCCAGCGCGCGCCCGGTAGCGGCTGCCGCCCTACGCAAGGGGAGGAGCCGATCCGAGGACGACTGCGGGTCAGTCATGGGCTGTTGATCCTCTGGGGGACGAAACGGGGCCTAGCATGGGGTGCCGTGGTTGGAGGCCGCTTCCGACCGGCGGAGCGCCGAACCACGGATACACCGGCGCGAATAGTAACGCGCACGGCCTGATCGGTTCACCTTCGCTTGTGCCGCGGCCGCCCGGCAGCCCGTGCTCGCAGGTGCCGCGCGGCGGTAACGGGCGCGTCGGCCGGGCTTCGGCAATGAGCACCGGCTTGGCATAATGGCATCCCAGTGCGCGGCCCAGCCGTATCGAGCGCCGTCAGTAGAGTGCCGACCATGACCCCTGCCAGCAGCAACGAGAAACGCTTCGACCCCAGTCCCGACGAGCGCGAGCGCATGGTGGCCGTCGCCGCCTACTATCTCGCCGAGCACCGCGGCTTCGCCCCCGGCGGCCAAGACGACGATTGGCGCCGCGCGGAGCGCCAGATCGACAGCATGCTCGCTACGATGCGACGGTGCGGCGTCGACGGCGAGACATTGCGGCGAACCGGGCTGCGCAACGCACTGCGCATGTGGGCAAGGGACGGCTGAGCGCGCGGCGCGCCCGCCGATGCCCGGGCGCCGCCGTCGCGGGCCTCGCCGCTAACGATCGGGTACAACCGGCCCCGCCCCGTCGCCGTCGCTCGGCATGCCCTTCTCCGCCGGGGCGGAACGGTCTTGCTGCAGCAGCGTCTCGATACGCGCCAGGCGCTGCTCGATGACCTCGGTATGCTCGCGGATCCAGTGCACTTCTCCCGCCTCGCCTTGGCCCGTGGCCACGTCCATGCGCTCGTGCTCCTTCTGCAGCGTGTCCAGCACGATCCCGATCATCATGTTCAGAAACACGAACGCGATGATGAAGATGAACGTGAGGTAGTAGATCCAGCTCAGCGGGAATACCGCCATGGTCTCGTACATCACGTCGGTCCAGTCCTCGAAGGTCGCGACACGAAACAGCGTCAGCATCGCGATGGAAATGTTGCCCCACAGCGTCTCGTTGATGCCGTTGAAGAAAATGCTGCCCGCTGCCGCGTAGATGTAGAAGATGATGAACATCAACAGCGACACGTAGCCCATGCGCGGGATGGCCGTCACGAAGGCGTTCAGCAACACCCGAAGCTCGGGAACGATCGAGACCAAGCGCAACACCCGAAAGATCCGCAGCAGGCGTCCGAGCAGCGCCATCTGACTCTCCTCCACGGGAATCAGGCTGGCGACGACGATCACGAAATCGAACAGATTCCAGCCTTGCGAGAAGAACCGGCGCAGGCTGCCGTCGGCCAGTATCCGCACCAGAATCTCGGCCAGGAAGAACAGTGTCACGGCCACGTCCAGAACGTTGAAGACCTCGAGCACGGCAGGCCGGAAGTCGTAGGTACTGGCACCGATGACCAGCGCCGAGAACACGATGACGACGATGACGAAGGTTTCGAAGGCTTTATTGGCACGCAACGCGGCGAAGCGCGCCTGAAGATCGGCGAAAGAGACAGCCATTGGCGACATTCACAAGATAGGAGCTGACGGAAACCGGCGCGCGAGCCGGCGGTGCCGGAATGGGCCGATCACGGCCGCGGCGCCGACGGTGATGTGCAGAGAACCGCCGCCTTCGCGCGCCGGCGCTGGGGTTAGCAGAAGGGGGCTTGTCGCGCTATTTCAAGATCCGCCGTGGGGTCATCACGGCGGGCCGCGAGTAAGCGATTCCGGGACGCGAACGCGCAGGCAAGGGTGCAGGCGGTGCGGCGGGCCTCCTTGGCAAGCGCTGCGCGTTGTCATAGTATGCGCGCCAGATAACGATAACTAGAACGAACCCGGCGACAAGGTATCACGGGTCGATCGCCGACGGACGCTCCTACGTCCCCCCGGCGCTTACCGCTAAAGTGAGGGTTTCGATGCCGGCTTCCAAAGGCTCCTCGAAAAAATCCGCGCGGACGAAATTGATCGTCGTCGCCGCCGTGTTCATTGCGGGCGTCGTCTTTGCCGGGCTGTTCAATGTCGGCATGGCGTACACCAACGAGATGGACTTCTGTATTTCGTGCCACACGATGGAGACGAACTACAAGGAGTACACGGAAACGCTCCACTACAAGAACCAGTCCGGCGTCCAGGCCACCTGCGCCGACTGCCACGTGCCGAAGGAATTCGTGCCGAAGATGGTCACCAAGATCATCGCCGCCAAGGATGTTTATCACGAAATCATCGGCACCATCAGCACGCCCGAGAAATTCGAGGCACACCGCTGGGACATGGCCTCTCGCGTGTGGAAGAAGATGGAGCGCTCGGACTCGCGCGAGTGCCGCACCTGCCACCAACTCGCCAATATGGATCTCTCCGAGCAGGGCCGCTCGGCGCGCAGCCGCCACGCGCGCGCCGAAGAAAAGGGCCAGACCTGTATCGATTGCCACACCGGCGTCGCTCACGTCGAGCCGGACGAGCCCTAGGACCGAATCCACCGTGACACCGGCACGCCTCAACATGCATTCATCCACAGCGCCCTCGACCGCAAAACGCCGCCGTGCGCAGGCGGCGCGCGGGTTGGCGTTGGCGGGCTGGCTGCTCGCCTTCGCGGGCACGCAGGTGTTTGCCGGCGACGGGCTCGATAAAGACCTACGACTCGCTGCAATGATCGGCGACACCGAGGGCGCCGCCGCCGCCCTCGACGCCGGAGCGCACGTCGACGCCGCGAGTCAATTCGGTAAGACCGCGCTGATGATGGCCGTGGAAAGCGACAGCCTCGAGACCGTGGCCCTGCTGCTCACGCGCGGCGCCGACGTCAACGCGCGCACCGTGGCCGGCTGCACGGCGCTGACCTTCGCCGCCGAAAACGGACATATCGGGCTGACAGCCCTTCTGATCGAGCGCGGCGCCAACGTCCACGACCGCACTCGTGCAGGTTGGGACTCGCTGATGATCGCCTCGCGCTACGGCATCACCCGTATGGTCGAGCAATTGCTGTATCGCGGCGCGGACCCCAAGGCCTCGGACAAGGACGGCCGTACCGCACTGATGCAGGCTGCTGCCAAAGGCCACGCGCAGACGGTCGCACTGCTGCTCGCCAACGGCGCCGATGTCGACGCCCGCGACAAGCAAGGCGCCACGGCACTGATCATCGCCGCCGGTCACGGGCACGTCGACGCGGTCTCCACGCTGCTGGCGGCAGGCGCCGACGTCGATGCCCGCGACGAGCTCGGCGCGACGGCTCTGTTGTGGGCGGTAGGCAACGGCAGGGACGCGGTCGCGACAACGCTGCTCGAAGCGGGCGCGAACCCGAATGTCCAGGACAACGACGGCGTCTCCGCACTGATGGAGGCCGTGACCAGCAACCACGTCGAGCTCATCGGCCCCTTGCTTCGGCACAGGGCCGATCCGACTCTGACCGACGGCGACGGCCACACGGCGACCGACCTGGCTCGTGCCAGCGGCAATGAGGCGGCCGTCACTTCTCTGGTGCAGCCCTGACACAAGCGCGCACCAGCCCGATGCTCGGAGCCGCGGCGCATGTTGTTCCGCAGTCCGGCATGGCGGAGGACCTCTCCGCACCGACCCGAAAGTCTGTCTAGTTCCCGAAGGAGGAATAATGGCCACGCAAACCAAAAAACTGGCCCTGGTTGGCAGTGCGCTTGCGCTCTGTCTTTCGACCAGCGCAATGGCCGAGGGGCCGACCGCCAAAATGCTCGCCGACACCTGCGCCGGCTGCCACGGCACCAACGGCAACAGCGTCGGCCCGGCATCGCCGTCCATCGCCGCCATGGATCCGATCGTCTTCGTCGACACGATGATCGCTTTCCAGAACGGTGACACCTACTCCACGATCATGGGCCGCATTGCGAAGGGCTACACCGAAGAAGAGCTCGAGCAGATGGGCGAATTCTTCCACAAGCAGGAGTACGTGCCCGCGGAGCAAGAGTTCGACCAGGCGATGGTCGACGAGGGCGCAAAGCTGCACGACAAGTATTGCGAGAAGTGCCACATCGAAGGCGGTAAGCCTGTACCGGACGAAGAGGACTACTACATCCTCGCGGGTCAGTGGACCCCCTACCTGAAGTACGCGATGACCGACTTCCAGGAAGATCGCCGCATCATGCCCAAGAAGATGGCCCGCAAACTGGACTCGATGCTCGAGGACAAGGGTGAAGAATCCCTCGACGCCCTCTACGCCTTCTACGCCGCGTATACCGATTTCGAGAGCAGCGGCGCCGGTGACGACGACGAAGACGAAGACTGAGCCACGAGAAGGAGAGGACAAAACATGAGCATGAATCGACGTGATTTCGTCAAGACCACCGGCGCCCTGGCCGCCATCGGCGCGGTAGGATTGCCCAACATCGCCCTCGGGCAGGGCAAAAAGGTCGTCATCGTCGGCGGCGGCACCGGCGGCGGCACCGCGGCCAAATACATCAAGATGGCCGATGCGTCCATCGACGTGACGCTGATCGAGCCCAATAAGGAATATTACACCTGCTACATGAGCAACGAGGTCCTGAGCGGGCACCGCTCGATGGACTCCATTAGGCACGGCTACGACGGTCTCAAGGCGCACGGCGTCAACGTGGTCCATGACGCCGCGGCCGGCATCGATGCCGAGAAAAAGGTCGTCAAGACCGCCGGCGGTCAGGAATTCCCGTATGACCGCTGCATCGTCTCTCCCGGCGTATCGATGCTGTACGACAAGATCGAGGGCTACAGCGAGGAAGCGGCACAGAAGATGCCCCATGCGTGGAAGGCCGGCGAGCAGACGCAGTTGCTGCGCGGACAGCTCGAGGCCATGGAAGATGGCGGCGTCGTCATCATCTCGTCGCCGCCGAACCCTTTCCGCTGCCCGCCGGGACCCTACGAGCGCGCGAGTCAGATCGCGATGTATCTGAAAGAGGCCAAGCCGAAGTCGAAGGTGCTGATCCTCGATTCCAAGCAGAAGTTCTCCAAGCAGGCACTGTTCACCCAGGGCTGGGAGAAGCTGTATGGCTACGGCACAGACAACAGCCTGATCGAGTGGCAGCCGGGCCCCGACGCAGCCGTGGTCAGCGTCGACGCCGACAATATGTCTGTCGAGACCGGCTTCGGGGACGAGGTCAAGGGCGCCGTCATCAACGTGATCCCGCCGCAATCCGCCGGCAAAATCGCGATCGATGCCGGTTTGGCCGACGATAGCGGCTGGTGCCCGGTGGATAAGAAGACCTTCGAATCGACGATCCACCCCGGCATTCACGTCATCGGAGACGCCTGCATCGCTACCACGATGCCCAAGTCGGGCTACGCGGCCAACAGCCAGGGCAAAGTTGCCGCCGCCGCGGTTATTTCGCTGTTGAACGGCGACGAGCCCGGCACGCCGGCCTACGTCAACACCTGCTATTCCATCATCGGCAAGGACTACGGCATCTCCGTTGCCGCGGTCTACAAGCTGAGCGAGGACGGGGCGACCATCGCCGGCGTCGAGGGCTCCGGCGGACTGACGCCGATGGACGCACCCGAGTTCGCGCTCGCCCGCGAAGTGGAGTACGCGTATAGCTGGTACAACAACATCGTGCACGACATCTTCGGCTGATACGTCCGACACCGTGTTTAGCCGGCGCGCAGTGTATGCCGTCCGCTGCACATGAGAAGAAAAGGGGCCCCAAGGGCCCCTTTTTTTATGCCTGCCGCCGGCGCGTGTCTCCTCGTGGGGATCGACCATCCGGTAGCCAGGCCGGCAGTTGCGCCTCGCGCCCGGCGCCTCGTGGCGGCCCCCGTGTCACCTCAGCGGGCGTTTGCGCCGATCTGCTATCAGCCTCGCTGCAGAAGATTCCGCAGATCGAGCACGGCAGCGTTGGTGCGGGCGATGTACGAGGCCAGTACCAGGGAGTGGTTCGCCAAAACACCGAAGCCATGACCATTCAGCACCATCGGCGACCATTTGCGGATCGTCGCCTGCTCCAGATCACGGATGATCTGCTGCATCGAGACCTCGGCATTCTTGGTGGCCAGCACGTCTTGGAAGTCGATGGCCAGCGCCTGCATCATGTGCAGCAACGCCCAGGAATAGCCGCGCGCCTCGAAGAAGACGTTGTCTATCTCGTACCAGGGCGTGCGGTCCACCAGCGCTTGGCCGCCGGAGGCGTTGGTCAGTGCAGCGGTCAGCTCGGCATCGCCGACGCTGGCGGTCAAGCGCTGTCCGTAGCTCCCGAGCCGCTTTTCCACCACCTGCAGATAGGCGTTGAGATTGTCCGCGCGGGTATAGAAACGTGCGCTCGCGTCGGTGCCCGACTGCAAAGCCGTCAAGTAGTCTTCAAGCGCCCGGATACCCCGGCCATACTCTTCCTCCGCCGAAGGCAGGAACCAGGCGTCCGCATTGAAGTTGAACTGAGAATCCGCTTGCTTCAAATTTTCGTTTTCGAGCGACTGGGTCTGCGACCGGCTGAAGTCGTTGCGCATCGAGCGAACCGAATCGCGCAGTTCGGTCAGCGCACCGTATTCCCAGCTCGGCATATTGTCCATGAGCACACCGGGCGGCAGTACGTCGTTGTGCAGGTAGCCACCCGGCTTGTCCAGCAGCGAGCTGGCAACCCTGATCGCCGCGCCGACCGTCGCGGTTCCGGGCACAAGCTCCGAGGCTTCGACGCCGGCTAGTTCCGCCGCATTCTGCTCGACGTCGAATTTCTCCGGCTGCAGTGACCACCAAATGCCGAGGCCGACGACCACAAAGACCGCAAACGCGGCCGTGGCGAAAAGCAGCCCGAGCCGACTGCTCCCCTTCTCGTCTATCCGGCCGGGATCAGTGGTGTCCGCCACCGGCGCGGTATCCACCGCTTCGTCGCCGGCGGGACGGTCGTTCTGCCCACTACCGTTCTGCCCATTGAGGCTGTTGCTCGTCATAAATTACTACCTATCACTGGTTGGTATTTGCACATCGGAATCAAGGCGCGCGCTGGTCGGCAGCGCCCGCGACTGCCCGCCACGGTTCGTTCTTCGAGCCCGGTGGGCGCAGCCGGTAGCGCTGTTGATCTGCGCTTGGATGTGCGCCGAAGTAGCAGTGCCGGCACCTCGGCGGCCGCGGGGGGGGAAATTCCAGGTTGATCACGCGCTGCACGCGGCTCCTTTTCGGTGCGGAAAGCGAAGATCGTTTGTGCCGGGACCGCGTAGACCATCGACACCGGCGCAACTAGCTCCGGTAGGCGACGGCGGCCGAATTCGCGCACCGCGGCAGACCCGGGACGGCCGAGACCGACGGCTGGAATGTTGCAGCGCCCGCCGCGACGGGCGGCATCGACTGCAGCCAAAGTGTCACGCGCGGCGTC
Organism: Thiohalocapsa sp.; assembly: GCA_021736785.1. Taxonomy (GTDB): domain Bacteria; phylum Pseudomonadota; class Gammaproteobacteria; order Chromatiales; family Chromatiaceae; genus Thiohalocapsa. The sequence continues at coordinate 18,013 of JAIPFF010000024.1, forward strand.
CGCGCGGACTTCGATGGTGACGGCCTCGGCGCATAGGCGACAATCGGCGTCACCGGGATGGCGACATTCCACAGTAAGCCGCCCCGGAACAAAACGATAAAAATCGTCGGCGAGCAACGGAATTTCGGTCACGAGACCGCTGACTAGGTGCCGGGTGGCGTACTTGACCATGAAACCGGTGGCGTTTTCAAATATTGTGCACTTGGCGCCGCACCGCCCGGAAAACAAGCGATGCGCGATCCGTCGAAGCCCTTTGCGCGGCCGCATTGAATTGCCCCATCGCCGCCGCATTTGAGAAAGCCACGCCGGGGCAAACCCTGATTCCCGTGGGGCAGTCACCGATGGAGCGGGTCGGTGCCGGGTCAACGGCTCGCATGCATCCGCACATGCGCGTCGGGCGGGTAGTCGGCATCTTGCAAGCGTTGGCTTTCCCGGCCAAGAATGCGGGCGGTGCGTGAAGACCGCCGCTGCCGGTAGTCTCGCCTCGTTCCTCGCGTTACGCCGACGGGGAGCAATTTGCTCGGGAAGTCCGCAACGCCGCGTGCGACCCTCGGTGGTTCGTTTTTTTCGAGGCTTTTACAACGGAGACTTCGAGTTCCTCGTGAATTGGGCGAACAAGACCTCATCTGCTGTGGAAGGCTCCTGCAGCGCGGAATCCCGCTATGACCACAACTGAAGCGCCGGCTCCGTCCGCATCGGTGATCGCCCGTCGGCTCGTCTCTCTGCACGGGCTGACCCGACTGGTGCTGTTCGCCGGGTTTTGGCTGGTGTTCGCCGGCAATGACCCGCAGTCGTGGATCATCGGTGCGCCCGCGGTGCTGCTGGCCAGTTGGACGGCGGAGCGTCTCTCGCGCCGCCGCGGGCGCGACGTCACCCTCGGCGGCTTGCTGCGCTACATCCCTTTCTTTCTCTGGGAGTCCATTTTGGGCGGTACCGATGTCGCGAAACGTGTAATGCGCCCCGAAGTCGACATCGCCCCCGGATTGATCGAATACAAAATCCGTCTGACCGAGCCGGGCGCGCGCGTCTTCTTTCTCGACAGCATCAGCCTGCTGCCGGGCACCCTGAGCGCCGATTACCGCGACGGCATCGCCTATGTGCATGCCCTCGATGCGGATGAAGACCTGCTCGATCCATTGCGCCGCCTGGAGCTTCGCGTGGCGGACCTGTTCGGCGAGCGACTCGGAGGCGAGCCCGATGCATGAAATTCTGATCGCCGTCGCCATCATCCTGCTGATCAGCATGAGCGTGGGGCTGATCCGTATCGTGATCGGCCCGACACCGGCAGACCGCATGATGGCCGCGCAGTTGCTCGGCACCTCCGGTATCGGGGTATTGGCACTGTTGGCGCCCGCTCTGGGTGTACCGGCACTGATGGACGTGGCGCTGATCTTTGCACTGCTCGCGGCCGTCTCCGTGGCGGCGTTCACCCGTCGGCGCGTCGGCCAGGACCGCCCGTAATGAATATCTTGCTCGACCTGCTATCGGTTCTGTTGATTCTGGCGGGTGCGTTCTTTTTCATTGCCGGCACCGTCGGCCTGTTGCGCCTCCCCGACCTCTTCACCCGTCTGCACGCGCTGACGAAGGCGGATAACCTCGGGCTGGGACTGATCATGCTCGGCTGCGTGCGTTTTGCACCCGATGGGCTCTACATTGCCAAAATGCTGCTGTTGTGGCTGCTGATCATGGCCTCGGGCGCGACTGCTTCCCACCTGATCGCGAAGCGCGCGCTGCGCGGCGACGGCGAGGATTACTGAATCATGACGCAGTTACTGCTGCTGTTCGATGTGGTGCTGCTGACGACGCTGCTTGCGCTGGCGGTGGCCGCGGTCACGAGTCCGGAGCCGCGGCGCGCGGTGATGTTGTTCATTGCCTTCGGTCTGTGGCTGTCGATGGTCTGGGCCAGGCTGCGCGCCCCCGATGTGGCGCTGGCGGAAGCCGCGATCGGTGCCGGGCTCGGCGGTGCGCTGATGCTCGCCGCTGCCCGCCGCGCGGCAAAACGCGAGGCGGGCGATTCGACGGAGTCCGCCGGCGATAGCGGCGCCGGAGGGCCGCCCGCATGAGCCGCGACTGGTCGTTGCTGTTGGGCATGCTGCTCGCGCTGCTTGCCTGCGTGCTGCTCTGGGTGCTGCACGGCGCGCTGATGGATCAGCCCGGGCCGCGCCTGGCGGATCTGGCGGCTGCCAATGTGCCGTACAGCGGCGTCAGCAACCCCGTAACCTCGGTGCTGCTTAACTTTCGCGCCTACGACACGCTTCTGGAGCTCGCTGTCGTGTTGGCTGCGCTGCTCGGCATCTGGGCCTTGGGGCCGGCTGTCCCCGGTTTTCAGCCCAGCGGGCCCGTGCTCGCCAGCATGGTCTCCTGGATCGTACCGCTACTGATCCTCGCCGGCGGCTACATGTTATGGGTCGGCGGGCACGCACCCGGCGGCGCGTTCCAGGCCGGGGCGCTGCTCGGCGCGGCCGGCGTCATCCTGCGCCTGGGCGGGGACCCGCGGGCCGGGCTGCCCGACGAAACCATGCAGCGCTGGCTCGCCGTCGCCGGCACGGCGGTATTTACCCTTGTCGGACTCGCCTTGGCGGCGGCCGGAGAAGGCTTCCTGACCTATCCGACCGACTGGGCCAAGTGGCTGATCCTGCTCATCGAGACCGCCGCGACCATTGCCATCGGCGTGACGCTGGCAGCTGCCTACGTGGGCGGACGTCCCTAACCCCCTTCCCTCGCACCATTCAAGCCAATCAGTCATGACCGCACAATTCTTGTACGGAGGCGCAGGCGTGATCCTGTTCGCGTTGGGCATTTGGTCCTTCCTGTCCCATGAGGCGCTGCTGCGTAAGCTGATTGCCTTCAATGTCATGGGCGGCGGCGTGTTCCACGTCTTTATCGCCGTTGCCTACCGCGGCGATACTGCTCCGCCGGACCCGGTGCCCCACGCGCTGGTGCTCACGGGTATCGTGGTAGCCGTCAGCGCCACGGCGCTCGCGCTCGCGCTGGGCGGACGCGCCCAAGACGCGGCCGACCATGACTGATCTGCTTCCGCTCGCGGTCGCGGTCCCGCTGCTGGCCGCGCTGCTGGTCACGGCCCTGCCCCGCCAAGCCGCGCTGCTGGGTGTGCTCGGCGCCGCGGCGACGACTCTGGCGGCCGGCGCCGTCCTGACGGCGGTCTGGTTGAACGGCGCACTGACGGCTGATCTGGGCGGATGGGGTGTGCCGTTGGGCATCTCCATGCGAGCCAACGGCTTTGCCGCCGCATTGCTGGCCATGACGGCACTCGTGGCGCTCGCGACCAGCGTTTATGCCACCGGCTATTTCGCCGATTCCCCCAAGGCCGTCCACTTCTGGCCACTATGGTTGCTCCTTTGGGCATCGCTGAACGCCCTGTTGCTGGCCGCAGATCTGTTCAACCTCTTCGTGACGCTGGAACTGCTCGGGCTCTGCGCGGCGGCGCTGGGCGCGCTCACGGGCAGCGCCGATGCGGTCAAGGCCAACCTGCGCTATCTGCTGGTAGGCCTACTGGGATCGACGACCTACCTGATGGGCGTTGCGCTGCTCTACAGCGCCTACGGCGCGCTGGACATCGCCCTGCTCGCCGAGCACATCGCTGCCGGCGGCGACGAAAACAACGCCGTCGACGCCGCCGCGCTGACCCTGATGACGGTCGGACTCGCGCTGAAGGCGGCGTTGTTTCCGCTGCATTTCTGGCTGCCTCCGGCGCATGCCAACGCACCGGCTCCCGTCAGCGCGGCGCTGTCGGCGCTGGTCGTGAAAGGCGCGGTTTACATCATCGTCATACTTTGGCTCGAGCTGTTCGCCTCCGTTGCCACCGCCTCGGCGGCCATGGTGCTCGGCCTGCTCGGCGCCGCGGGCGTGGTCTGGGGGTCTTGGCGGGCGCTGCGCGCGGCGCGGCTGAAACTGATGGCGGCCTACTCCACCGTCGCACAGATCGGCTATCTGTTCATGTTTCTGCCGCTGATCGCGGCGACACCGCCCGGCCCCGCCCGCGACAATCTGTTCGCGGCTCTGGTGCTGATGGCGCTGTCCCATGGCTTCGCCAAGGCCGGCTTCTTTCTCGCCGCCGGGCTGGTTCAGCAGCAGGCCGGGCACGACCGCATCGACGATCTCGGCGGCACCGCACAGCAGATGCCGGCCACCACGTTCACCATCGGCCTCTGCGGCTCGGCGCTGATCGGCCTGCCGCCGAGCGGCAGCTTCATCGGCAAGTGGCTGATGATGCAAGGCGCCATCGAGGCCGGCCAGTGGTGGTGGATCGTGGTGTTGCTGATCGGCACCTTGCTGGCCGCGGCCTACACCTTTCGGGTGCTGAGCCGCGCCTTCGGTCTGGAACCGACACCGTTGCGGTTCGTCACCGACGCCCGCTCCGAGATCCCGGCGCTGATGCTGGCGCTGACTGCGGTCGGCGTACTCGGACTGGCGGCCGGGCCCCTGTGGACTTTGCTGGGCCTCGGGGCCGGAGGCGCCGCATGAACGAACCTTGGCCGTTATCGGCGCTTCTGCCCGGCGCCATCCTGTTCAGCTCGCTTCTGCCCGGCGTGTTCATCTTCCTGGTCAAGGAAGAGAGCCACCGGCTGCGGACGATCCTCAACCTGAGCGGCGCAATCCTGAAGCTGTTCCTGGTCGGCTTCCTGATCTTGGGTGTCTACGAAGGTCAGCTGTTCCAAAGCCGATTGACGATCGCGCCGGGATTGGAACTGGTACTGCACGCCGATGCGCTGTCGGTGCTGTTCGTCACGCTCTCCACCGTGCTCTGGCTGATCACCACGGTCTACGCAATCGGCTATCTGGAGCACTCTCCGAACCGAAGCCGTTTCTTCGGCTTCTTCAGCCTCTGTGTATCGGCCACGGTAGGTATCGCACTCGCCGGTAATCTACTGACGTTCGTGATCTTCTACGAGATCCTGACGCTGGCCACCTACCCTCTCGTGGCCCATCGCGGTACGCCGGATGCGACCCGCGGCGCCAAGATCTATCTGGCCTACACCATGAGCGGCGGCCTGGTGCTGCTGATCGGTGCCGTTTGGCTGCGGACGCTGACCGGCCCCGTGGACTTCGTCGAAGGCGGGGTGCTAAGCGGCATGCCGGCGTCCATGGAGGGCCAGCTGACGATCATCTTCGTGTTGTTGCTGGTAGGCCTCGGCGTCAAGGCGGCCCTGGTGCCCTTGCACGGCTGGCTGCCGCAGTCGATGGTGGCGCCGGCACCGGTCAGCGCGCTGCTGCACGCGGTGGCCGTGGTCAAGGCCGGCGCTTTCGGCATCGTGCGCGTTGTCTACGACGTTTACGGCGTCGAGTACGCGGCCTCGCTCGGGTTGCTCGGCATCCTGGCCGCCGCGGCATCGGTGACCATTGTTTACGGATCGGTCAAGGCCCTATTCGAGGATGGTCTAAAGAAACGGCTCGCCTACTCAACCGTCAGCCAGGTGTCCTATATCGCGCTCGGCGCCTCGATCCTCGGACCGATCGCCACCATCGGCGGCATGGTGCACCTGGTACACCAAGGGATCATGAAGATCACGTTGTTCTTGTGCGCCGGCAACTACGCCGAGACGCTCGGCGTCCACAAAGTCAGCCAAATGGACGGCGTCGGCCGGCGCATGCCCTTCACGACGCTCGCCTTCACGGTCGGAGCACTGGGCATGATCGGTATACCGCCGATCGCCGGCTTCATCTCGAAGTGGTACCTCGGGCTCGGAGCGGTCGAGGCCGGCCAGAGTTGGGTGCTATTGATCCTTGCCGCCAGCACGCTGCTGAACGCGGCTTACTTCCTGCCGATCCTTTACCGCGCCTGGTTCCGCCCGGCACCGCCGCAATGGCCCCGCGAGCACATTTTCAAGACGCGCTTCGAAACCATGGGGGCTTTGCTGTGGCCGCCGGTCGTCACGGCCGTGCTTTGCCTGGTCGCGGGCCTGCTTGCGGCCTCTCCATTCAGCCCGTTGGAGTGGGCTCGGCTGATCGCGGAGCGGGAGTACGGGCTATGAACGCCGGACGCCGCCATCCGCCCGGCAAGCGGAGATTTCCATGAGCGCTTGGCTGCTTTTAATCGCCTGGGTCTGGCCGTTGCTGCTCGTCTGGCCCGCGGCCGGTGTGCGACTGCGGGCTCCGCGCACCGACACGCTGATGCCGCCCCTCGGCGCGCCTCAGCAGGCGCTGTCGCAACCGCTACGCGGCCAGTTGCGGGACGCGCTGCCGGCGCTCGGCGCCCTGCCGGCACTGGTCGCGGCGCTTACATTGCCGCTCGGTACGACGCTGGAACTGCCCTGGCTGATGCTGGGCACGACGCTGACACTCGACGCCGTCGCCCGTGTCTACCTGCTGTTCACATCGATTCTATGGCTCGCGGCCGGCATTTATGCCGTCTTCGCCTTCCGCGGCGATCCGCACGCCGAGCGTTTCCATGCCCTGTTCCTATTGGCGATGGCGGGCAATCTGTGGCTCATCGTCGGCGCCGACCTGATCAGCTTCTATGTCGGCTTCGCGATGATGGGGCTGTCGTCCTATGGGCTGGTCGTCCATAACGCCGACCGAGCCGCGCTGCGGGCCGGCAAGGTCTATCTGGTCATGGCGCTGATCGGCGAGGTGAGCCTGTTCGCCGCCTTCGTGATGATCGTGGCCCAGACCGACACACTAATGCCCGGTGCCGAGGATCTGGCCGGGCTCGATACGCTGACGATCGCGCTCGCGCTGCTGGGACTCGGGGTCAAGGCCGGCCTGTTCCCCCTGCACCTGTGGCTGCCGCTGGCGCACCCGGCGGCCCCCATTCCGGCCAGCGCGGTGCTGAGCGGAACCATGATCAAAGTGGCACTGCTCGGCTGGATGCGCTTTCTTCCGGTCGGCGCCATCGCAATGCCCGAGTGGGGCACCTTGCTCGCCGCCGGGGGCCTCGTCACCCTGTTTTTCGCACTGCCGGTCGGCCTCGTTCAGTCCGACCCCAAGGTCGTGCTCGCCTACTCGAGCATCAGCAAGATGGGGCTGTTGATCCTGCTGCTCGGCCTGATCCTGATGGAGCCGGCCCTGGCGCCGCTGGGCACGGCCGCCATCGCGTTTTACGCGGCACACCACGCCTTGGTCAAAGGCGGCCTGTTTCTCGGCGTCGGCATGCGCAAGCACGCGCACCTGCAGCCGCTGGTCCTGGGGTTGCTGGTCTTTTTGGCCTTGGCGCTGGCGGGTGCACCGTTTACCAGCGGCGCGGCGGCCAAGTACGAGATCAAGCCACTGCTCGAAAGCGCCCACTGGACCTGGATCAGCGCCGCCATCGCCGTATCAACGTTCGGCACGACGCTGCTGATGGGACGCTTCATTTGGGTCAGCGTGCGCACGCAGCCCCATCCCGAGCCCGGCTACTTGTGGCCGGCGGCGGCCTGGGGAACGTTGATCGGCCTCGTCGTGCTGTTTCCCTTCGTGCTCGGCCAGCCCTCCGGTTGGCTCAGCAACGCCGTCACGGTGCCGGCGGGCATCGCCGCGGCGGTGCTGATCGCGGCCATCGCACGCTGGAAGCCCGGCTTGTTCAGGCCTATGGTCGGCAGTGTGCCGCCGGGCGATCTGCTGCTGCTCGCCGCCCCGACGCGGCGCGCCATCACTGCCGTCGGCGCCGCCACGCAGCGCTATTGGCGACGGATCGCCGGTCCGGTGCAGGACTTTGCCCTCGATCGCTTCGAACGCACCTTCAACGCCCCGGACAGCGACACCGAGCGCGGACTACGGCAATGGCCGGTGGCCGGAGCACTATGGATCGGCATCTCGGCCCTGATGCTGCTGTTGCTGCTGGGCGGACAGGAGACGATGCTGCCCAAGGAAGCACCGCAAACGGGCGCCGGAGTCGCGGACAGTGCGGCCGAGTCGCCGCCGGACCTCGCGCCGGCGCCGGAACGGCAAACCCCGCGCGACACGGCCGCCGAGCTGAACGATGCCCACAAGGCGGTCCCGGCACCCGCTGTCTCCGGCGAAACAGGCGCTGAGACGGGCGCGGATGTGGATGCGGGCCCGGGCGCGGGTCCGGCCGCTGCGCCGGGCCCCGTGAACGAACAGGATTCCGGCGCTCGAGCAGAGCGAGACGGCGCGCGGCAAACGGAACCGGCACGGAGCGACTCCGCCGCACTCGATGCGCCCGCACGGTCCGCCACCTCGGCCGAGCCGGAAAGCCCTCGCCCGCGGCCGGCGCCCGCGGATCCATCGCGCACCACGTCGGCGGATGACAACGAAGCGCAAGCGCCGAGTCCGCTGTCCGACCCCGCGACATCGGCGCCGGCGAAAGACGATGCGACGGCTCCCGAACCGGGCGCGGCCGGACAGGGACCGCGCGCCGACAGCGCCCGAGCGCCGGCACAACCGGGGCCCGCGGAGCCATCCGCCGACGATGAGACGACCGCGGACACCCGGGATACCGCAGATAACGGGGACGCCGGGGATACCGGGGATACCACCGGCAACGGGGACGCTGCGGACATCGGGGATACCGCCGACAACCAGGTCTCCCGGAACATCGGGGACATAGGCGATACCGGGGCCGATCAAAGCGGCCGTTCCGCCTCCGGGCAAACCGACGTCGGCGAAGATCCTTGCGCACCGCCGGCGCGCTATGTGTTCGCACCGTTCGGAGACGACCCGCCGCGGCTGCAGCTCGATCGCTGTGCCCCCGCCGGCGACCAAGGCCTGCGGGCGCTCGACGCACCGCCCCTCACGCCGGCACTGGTGCGCGCCGTGCAGCGCGCCCTGAATGCGGCTGGCTACGAGGCGGGACCGGTGGACGGCATCATCGGTCCGCGCACGCGCGCCGCGCTGCGCGCATTGCAGCGTGACGCCGGACTCGTCGAGGACGGCAGCATCAGCTTCGATGTGCTGGACGCCCTACAGCCGGCAGAGGGCTGAGACCGGAGTCGCGCTCGGCAGCGCACGCCGCCAAGACCGGCTTTCGGCGGGCCCGAAAATGCCGCCGCGGCCTCTTTTGCCGACAAAAGCGCCGAATCCCGCTCATCGCTCCCGCTAACCGCGCGCCCCTCGGCAGCAAGTCTATCGAGCGCTCGCCGCAGCGCGGCGCACTCCGCGATGCCTGCCATGTCGTGTCGCGCCAACAGCCGAAAACCCGACACAGGAACCCCTATCGCCGTTAGCCCAGCAACCCACTCAACATAATGTAAGCCGAATTCGCACAAAACAACGCATGGTTTCATGGCCGTTCACTGGCAAACCAGCGCCATGCCCGTATCTATCTGCCGGCGCTGTCGCCGGCGCCGAACAGATCCCGAAACGCGATTGAAGGCTTATTGCGTAGAGCCCCGGCATACGGGCCGGCCCCAACGGCCGAGCAGAAGCGGATTCGGTTGCTGATCGTCCCCTCAAACCTCTGATTTCGGAGTCAATCAATGTCCCTGATGAAGCGTTCGGTCGCCGAATTCATCGGCACCTTCTGGTTAGTCCTGGGCGGCTGCGGCGCCGCTGTCTTTGCCGCCGGCGTCCCCGACGTCGGCATCGGCTATCTCGGCGTCTCCTTTGCGTTCGGCCTCACCGTGCTCACCATGGCCTACGCCATCGGCCATATTTCCGGCTGCCACCTGAATCCGGCGGTGACAGTGGGACTCACCGTCGGCGGTCGCTTCAAGGCTGCGGACCTGCCGATGTATGTCATCGCACAGACTCTCGGCGCGATTGTCGCCGCATTCCTGATCCTCTATGTCGCCTCCGATATGGGCGTGCACAAGGAAGGTCAGGCCACCTTCGAGCTCGCCGCCAACAGCCTCGCCGTCAACGGTTACGGGGAACTGTCGCCCCAGGGCTACGGCATGATCACCGGCTTCGTGACCGAGATCGTCATGACGCTGATGTTCTTGTTCATCATCCTGGGCGTTACCGACAAGCGCGGCACCGCGGTCGCGGGCGGACTGGCGATCGGCCTGGCGCTGACGCTCATTCACCTGATCTCGATCCCCGTCACCAACACCTCGGTCAACCCGGCGCGCAGCACCGGCCCCGCACTGGCGCTCGCTTTTTCCGGCGAGGGCAAGGCGATGGCACAGTTGTGGCTGTTCTGGGTGGCGCCGATCATCGGTGCCGCACTGGCAGGGCTGATCTACCGCTTGTTCGAAACGGACGCGACGACTTAAGCCCGCGAGCCCGTTATCCCGGCCCGTTAACCGGGCCCGAGATCAACGGGCGTACCGGCAGGCGCGGACGACGAACGCCCGCGCCTGCATCGAACCTGGAGCGTCGGCGAGGTCTGTTCGCGGGCGCCGCCGATGCTCTCCTCGCAGGCAGTACCGTTATCGCACGGGCCGCCAGGCCCAGACGGGCCCCAGCCGTCGACGACTGCCATTTCCGGCGCCCATCGTCCGAGCATCGGCGTCCCGAGGCCGCCTGTTCGGCCAAGCCCGCGGCCAAGCCCGGGACAGATCCCTCGCCCCTTAGCAGCTTAACCCGATGCCCCGCCGGCCGGCGGCGCGCTTGCCGAGGCAAGCGTCTTGCGCAAGTCGGTTTCCATCTGCTGCAATTCGGTGCTCGCCGCGGCGCGTGCCCGCTTACCCTCGTCGGCGATGCGCAGGCTCTCTTCGATGGTCTCGATCAGCGCCTGATTGGCCTGTTTGACCACTTCGATGTCGAACACGCCCCGCTCGATTTGCCGGCGCGCTTCGGCGTTCGCCTGTTTCAAATTCTCCGCATTCGCCCGCAGTAGATCGTTGGTCAGGTCCGTTGCAGCCTTCACGGTTTCCGCGGCGCGACCGGAACGATAGATGGTCACGGCTTGGGCCAACTGCTGGCGCCACAAAGGCACCGTGTTGACCAGGGTCGAATTGATCTTGTTGATCAACCCCTTGTCGTTTTCCTGCACGAGCCTGATGCTCGGCAGGGCCTGCATCGCCACCTGCCGGGTCAGGCGCAGGTCATGCACGCGGCGCTCGAGATCGTCCCGCGCGCCGCGCAAATCCCGCAGATTCTGGGCCTGGACCATGTCGGACTCGGCCTCGACCTTTGCCTGCAGCGCCGGGATCGTTTGCTCGTCGAGCTCGGCGAGCTTGGCCTCGCCGGCGGCAATGTAATGCTCGAGCTCGCGGAAATAATCGAGATTGGCATCGTAGAGCCGGTCGAGCGCCGTCACGTCGGTCAGCAAGCGCGTCTTGTGACGCTCCAAGTCCAGCGTGATGCGGTCGATATGATCGCGCACGCCTTCGTATTCCTGCAGGAAGCGCACGATCGGCTTACCCGCGCCGAACAACCGGCTGAAAAATCCGGGCTTGGCGTTCGGATCCAGCGCTTCGACATCGAAGCCGCGCAATGTGCCTACCATCTCGCTCAACGATCCGCCCGCGGCCCCGGTGTCTTTGCTGCGCACGCCATCGAGCATCTGATCCGACACCACGGTGAGCTGCTGCTGCGCCTTGGCGCCGAAGTGCATGATCGAGCTGCTGTCGGTCAGATCGAGCTCCGCGAGCAGACCTTTGATTTCGTTTTGTTCTTCGGGCGGCGCGTCGGCCAGCGCAACGATCTCGCCGCGCGGCTCGGCCAAGGTCGGCAGCCCCGCGCTGGCGGGCGAATGGGCCGGATCGGGTGTTTGTTGGTTCATCGTCGGTTCCTCGCGACGGATATCGGTCCGCCATCGTACTGAGGGCGGCGAATGCCGTCATCCGTGCACGGCATGCGTCGCCACGCTTTGTGGATTTTCCTAGGGCGGCGGCCACGGGCGCGTCGATCCCGCGCTACCGCTGGTCCTCGGGTCGCGGACGCGGGGTCGGTCGAGCGGCGTCGCCGCCGCATGCGGTCAGCGAATACCTTCCTGCTCGAGCTGTTTCTTCAATACCTCGATCTGCACGTCGAGATCGAGCACGTCGGCTTGGCGCAGACGCTCGCGCTGGCGGGCGAACTGATCCTCGATGGTCACCAGCACATTGCGGAAATTCTGCTCCAGTTCGTCGGAATCCGCATACCGGTGCGTGCGCACATAGCCATCCGTGACTTGCTCGGCACCCTCGAGGAACACCGTCAGAAAGCGCCGGGCGCGGCGCAGGTCCGACGGCCTTGCCGCAATCTGATCCAGCATCCCCCGACCCTGATCGGCAATGCGTGCGAGCCGCTGTCGCAGTTCGGGGTTGCCGATGGCCGCCGCGGCGCGATCGATATTGAGCAGCCGGCGCTCCGCGTCCGCCAGTGCATCGGCAACGGCCCGGCTCTCCTTGTCCGGTGCCTCGAGCCGGCGCCCGATCACGAGGGGCTCGAGCCCATAGGCGAAATGGAAGCCGAGCACGGCAACCGCACCGAAGGCGAGACTGACAGCGGGCGTATGGCCGATACCCAGCAGCGCCGCCACCGCGGTGCCGGCGCCGACAAAGGCGGCGCCGATGTTTTTCAACGGCAGCCGCAACGTGCGCGAGAAGCGCCGCTCGCGGCCCGCTTCGGCATCTGCGAAACCGCGTGCCGTGAGCAGTGCGCCGCCCGCCACGAGCCCCCAGGCAGCAGCATCGCCGACGAAGCCCTGCAAACGCCCGGCGGCCAAGGCGGTGACGGCCGACAGCAGCAGCGGCGACGACAGCACCCAGAGCAGAATCGGCGTGCGGCGGCGTCGCTTTGCACCCCTGTTTCTGGCGGGCCGCGCCGACGCCGCGGGCTGCGTCGGGCGGCGCACGGTCAGATCGCCGGCGCTGCGCAGCAGATCATCGAGACTGCGTTCTCTGCCGCCCACCTCGACCCGGTCTTTCTCGCGCACGCGATCGCGACCGGTCATAGGAAAAACATCGACTGGCACGATACCAGTCCCAGGCTCATCGAAAGAATACCCCAGCCAAGCACCCGCATCGGGAGGCTCGGCGCACGCGCGGTCGCCGGCTCGGTCTTCGGTATCGGCTGCGTAGCTTTCATGACGATGTTTGCATTCGATCTGTTGGCGATTCGACCCGCTCCGGGCGCCGCGGTTTCGGAGCCCGCGGTCGGCGCGCGTTGTCATCTGCGACAAGCGACAGCGCCGCGGCACCCCGAGGAGCGCCGAAGGCGCCGGCGTCGTCCGCGCGTCATTGCCCGACATTATGCATGTAAATTTGCCGGCGAATCGCCGCGCATCAAGCCTTGGCGGCCGGTGATTCGAGGTTCCGAGCGGGCAGCACATCGCGTCCGCCGAGCAGGAGTCGACGGGCGCCCTCCGTCGTCGCGGGCTTGCCGAACAGATGTCCTTGTCCCCATTGGCACCCCAGGGCGCGCAGCAGCGCGAGCTGGGACGGATCCTCGATACCTTCGGCAATCACGCTCAAGCGCATCGCCTTGGCCATCGCCACCATGGCCGTCACCAGCGCGCGGTCTTCTTCGCGGGTGCACATTTGCGCGACGAACGAGCGGTCGATCTTGATGCAGTCGATTCGAAAGCGCCGCAGATAGCTGATCGATGCGTAGCCGGTGCCGAAGTCATCGATATGGATGGCGACACCGAGCCGCACCAGATCATTCAGGCGGTTGGTGTTGCTGTGGGTCAGATCCACCAGCACCGTTTCCGTGATCTCCATATGCAGGTCGTTCGGGCGGAGCGCGAATCGCCGTATCAGCTGCGCGAGCCGCTCCGCCAAATCCTCGCGCTGCAAGTAGGCGGCGGAGATATTCACGGCAATCGGCACGGTGGCCACGCCGTCGGCTTTCCATGCCGCGATTTGCGCGCAGACCGCGCCGAGCGTCCAGCGCGTCACGTCCTGAATCAGCCCGGTATCCTCGGCGATGGGGATGAATCGGTCGGGCTCGACCGGCCCGAGCTCCGGATCGGTCCAGCGCAACAGGGCCTCGAAGCCCTGCAGGCGACCGCTGCGCAGATCGGCAATGGGCTGGTAGTGCACCTCGAGATGCCCGCCCTCCACCGCGAAGCGCAGCCTTTTTTCGATGCGCAGACGCTCGGAGGCGCGCTCGTTGAGCTCCGCGGAAAAGAAGCGGAACGCGTTGCGGCCGTCGCTCTTGGCCCGGTACATAGCAAGATCGGCGCAGCGGATGAGCTCATCGGCGGCGCCCGCGTCACGCGGGTGAAGTGCGATCCCGACACTCGCCGTCACGACGTACTCGGCGCCGCCGAGCTCGAACGGCTCCTGGGCGGTGGCAAGCACCGCGCGTGCGAGATCCGCCGCGGCGTTGGCGTCGGCGAGCTCGTCGGCGATCAGCAACAGCTCATCGCCGCCGAGGCGGGCCAGATGCAGGTCGATGCCGAGCCCTCGGGGCTCAAGCAGCTTGACCAGCCGGGCGGCCAGCGTCCTGAGCAGTTTATCGCCCACCGCATGGCCTAGGTTATCGTTGATTTGCTTAAAATTATCGAGATCGAGGAAGATGACCGCCAGGACCCCTTCGATCCGGCGCTTTGCGCCCAGGCGCTCGAGCAGCTGCTCGCGGATCAGGTGACGGTTGGGCAGGCCGGTGAGCTGGTCGTGAAAAGCCAAGTGTTCTATCTGGTCCCGGTACTCGACCAGTCGGGCGCTCATCTCGCGCAGGTCCGATGCGAGCAGTCCCAGCTCGTCCCGGCTATAGACTGCGATCTCCGGGCGCAATTGCCCCTCGCCGATGGCCCGTGCGGCATCGCGCAGCTGCTGCAACGGACGCAGTACCAGACGACGCAGCCAGCCGAACAGGACGGTTGCCAGCAGCAGCCCGATCAGCAGCGTCACCGTCACCACCTGCAGCGCCAGCCCCAGCAGCGGCGCCATCAAGGCGTCCCGCGGCAGTGCCACCAACGCATAGATCCCGGCCCCAATCGGCCGGAACTGGATCAAGGTGCTGCGGCCCTCCCAATCGATGGTGTCGGGTGCTCGCGGATCGAGAAGCAGCGGCAGGCGATCGCGGACATCTGACGGGAGTTGCTGGCCGTCCCATCGCTTGCGGCGATCGTAGAGAACACGGGCATCGGGCAGCACCAGGAGCAGATTGCCGTCGAAGTCCATCGGCTGTACCGCGAGACGCGAGTAAACCCAGGCCAAAGACACGGTCACCGAAATGAAGCCGCGAACCTCGAAGGTCTCGTCCGGGTCGCTGTCCACGGCTTGCCTGACGGACACGCGACGATAGAGAAGCAGCGCATCCTCGTCGGGATCGATGCGCATCGAGAGGGCGTCCTGACCGGCTGCCAGCGCCTGCAGATCGGCCTCTTCCCGGCGACTCGAACGCTCGTAGCCGGGCGTCGCGACGCGAATGTCCTCCGTGCCGTCCGAAGTGAGAAAGCGGATCTCCAGGTATTCGGGGAACGCGGCTCGATAGTCTTCGAACAGCTGCCGCATCTGGGGGCGGAACAGGCGCTCGCGATGATAGGCATTGGTCGAGCGCGTGTAGCGCGTGGTCTCCGGCGCCATGGCCAGGAGGGCGGCGTTCGCTTTCGCCGCCGACAACAAGTCCGTCATACCCTGCTCGGCGAGCAGCAGCGACGTTTCCATGCCGCGGATGGCCTCGCGCCTGAGATCGGCGCCCATCGAGGCCCAGGCCAGCCATCCGAGCGCCAGCACCGGCGCGGCGACCAGCGGTACCAGTGCCAGAGCGAGCTTCGCCTGCAGGCGCATCCGCTAGCGGCCCGGACCGTCGAGCCCGGCGCCGTCGGCACCGGTAACGGCCATACGCGGCGGATGCCCGCCGACGCGCGGAAGGCGGATCGGACCAGACACGGCAGCGTAGGTCTGCAGCGGCGAATCGGAAACGGGAAAACGCATTACGAGTGCATCAGGCACGAGCGGCGACAAACGTTCGTTCGGTGGTCATCAAGGACTCCGGCGACGAGACGCCAGCATAGCATCGACAGGTGTCGCGGCACCGCACCACGCACACGAAGCGCCCCCACAAGACAGGAGAATCCCGACGGAGGCATCGCAGCACAGGCCGGCGTGCGGCAGGGAGGCTTGCGCAATGTTTGCGATAACCTTACGCGGTTCATGCAAATGTGCCGGTCATACTTGCCATCAAGACGGAGCACACGGGCTCCGCCCGGGCGTGATCCCGAGGGACACCCCCATTGCAAGCCAGACCGGAGTAACCCCATGAAAATGCAGACAGTCTCCTTGTTCAAAGCCGCCGGTTTCGCAGTCACGGGCGCATTTGCGCTGCTGGTCGCCAGCGCCGCCGCGGCGCAGCCCTGCGGCATGCCGTTCGGCACCGGCGCGGGGGCACCGGCTGCCGGCCCCCCGGCCTTCGCCGCGATCGACAGCGACGGCGACGGACTGGTCTCCGCCGATGAGCTCGCCCTGCACCGGGCGACGCGGATTGCAGCGCGCTCCGCCGAAGGACGCATGCTGCGCAACGCCGGCAATGCCCCCGCGTTCGAAAGCTGGGATCTCGATGGCGACGGCATGCTGAGCGCGGCGGAGCTCGATAGTGGACGTCAAGCCCGACTCGCGGACCGCGGCGCCGGATATGGCGCCGGGTACGGACCCGGCTATCGGGCGGGAGCCGGCGCCGGGGCCGGGCGTGCCGCGGGTGGTCCCTGCCCGCGGCGCCGGTAAGCCGCAGCTCGCAGTGGCCATGATGGCATCGGCGGCGCGGGCGCGGCGCCGCCGCGATTTCCGCTTTCCGGCATGACGATAAAGCGCGTCGGCACGCACCAGCCGGGCGCGGCCGCCGACACCCATCGGCGGCTGCGCCCTCGCTCGGCGAATGCTAGGCTCGGCACTTGCCGCACCATCGATGCACCGCACGCTCCGCCATGGCATGCTCCCGCTTTTCGCCGCCGATCACGGCCGCAGCCCTTTGGATCGCGATGGCGTGGGTCTTGCCGATTCATCCTTCCGTTGCCGGCAAGGACGACGCCGCCCTCGCAAGACGCCTGTTGGCGGAAGGCGCGATCCTGCCGCTGGAGCATTTCATCCACCGCGCCCGTGCGATCGTGCGGGGCACGCTGATCGACGCCGAGCTGTCCTACGAGGCCGAGCATCGAGCCTATGTCTACGAGATCAGGATGCTCGGTCCGTCCGGCGATGTTCGGGAATTGGAATTCGACGCCGCCACGGGCGTGCTGATCGAGCACGAATACGACGACGACTGAGCTCGGAGCCATGCGGTTACTGCTGATCGAAGACGACGCCGACCTTGGCCGCGGACTGCGCCGAGACCTGCTCTCGGCCGGCTTCGCCGTCGACTGGGCGATGACCGGCACCGAAGGCGCATTCCTAGGCGTCGATCAACCCTATGATGCGATCATTCTGGATCTCGGCCTGCCGGACAAGCCCGGTCTCGAGGTGCTGCATGATTGGCGTGCCGCTCAGATGAGCACGCCCGTGCTGATCCTGACCGCACGGGATGCCTGGCACGAACGGGTCGACGGGCTGAAGGCAGGCGCCGACGACTATCTCGGCAAACCCTTCCACGTCGAAGAGCTGATCGCGCGGCTGCAGGCGCTGGTGCGCAGGGCCGCGGGCCAAACCTCGCCGCAACTGTCCGTGGGCGGCCTGGTCCTGGACGAAGACCGGCAATGCGTGCGCTTGCCCACGGGTGCGCAGGCGGACCTGACCGGAACCGAATTTCGGCTGTTGCGCTACTTCATGCGCAATCCCGACAAGGTGCTGTCGAAGGACCGCTTGACCGGGCACGTCTATGACCAATACGCCGAGCACGGAAGCAACCTGATCGAGGTCTACGTGCGCCGGCTGCGGGAAAAGATCGGCCGCGAGCGCCTGCGTACACAGCGAGGGCAGGGCTACGTATTCCCGTCCGATCCCGGCGCCGAGCGCTGACGGGCACCTGATGCATTCGCTGGCCAACCGTCTGCATTTGGGCCTCGCCGCCAGTCTGGCGCTGCTGATCGCCGCCGCCTGGGCCCTCGGCCACGATGCATTGCACCGCAGCACCGAGGCCTATGTGCTGTCGCGCCTGCAGCACGACGCGGAGGCGCTGCTCGGCGCGCTGGGGCAAGATCCCGACGGCTTACGGCAGCCGGTCCGCGAAGATCTGATGCCGATCTACGGTCAGCCGTTTTCGGGCCACTACTTCGAGGTGGTCATCGACGACGGCGCGACCATCGTCTCGCGCTCCCTCTGGGACCGCGACTTGGACCCGCCGCGTATCGCGCCCGGCGACGTGCAGCAATGGACCATGTCCGGACCGGGCGGTCAGCAACTGCTGGTTCGCGGGGCCGGCTACGAGTTGGCGGGGCGGCGGATCACCATCGCCGTTGCGGAAGATCTGACGCCGCTGGTGGATGTCCTGCACGGCTTCGAGCGACTGTTCGCGATACTCGCCGTCTCGGGACTGCTGCTGATGCTGCTGATCCAACGCTGGATTGTCCAGCGCACCTTCCGCCGCCTGCGCCCTGTCTATCGCGACATCGACGATCTGGAGCGCGGCAAAAAGCGCCAGCTGACCGAAGACGTGCCCATCGAGATCCTGCCGCTGGTCAGCAAGTTGAATCGGCTGCTCGAGGTCTACGAGAAACGCCTGCAGCGATCGCGCAACGCGGCCGGCAATCTGGCCCATGCACTGAAGGCACCGTTGAACCTGATGTTGCAACAGCTCGATCGCGGCGAGTCGCCGCTGGCACGCGAGGGGCGCACGATCTGCAGTCAGCAGGTTCAGCGGGTACGCGATTTGGTGGAGCGAGAGCTCAAGCGGGCACGCATCGCCGGCAGCGGATCGCCCGGCTCGGTGTTCGATCCGGCTGCAGAGCTTCCGGCGCTGCGCGAAGTGCTGCTGCGAATGTATGCAGGCAAGGCGCTATCCATCGACTGCCGGTTCGATCCTAGGCGGCCCCTGAATGCCGACCGCGAGGACATGCTCGAGCTCTTCGGAACGCTGCTCGACAATGCCTGCAAGTGGGCCGATGGCGAGGTCCGCTGCCGGATGTCGGAGAGCGCGGGCGGCGTCATCATCAGCATCGAAGACGACGGCCCCGGATGCCCGGAGGCCGAGATCGCGGCGATCGGCACGCGCGGCGCCCGCCTGGACGAGCGCGTGGCGGGCCACGGCCTCGGGCTGTCCATCGCCCGCGAGATCGTCGATCTCTACCAGGGCACTCTGTCGCTCGGTCAGTCGCGAGCCCTCGGCGGCTTCGAGGCCTTGGTGGAGCTCCCGCTGCGCCTGGCGCAGCCTTGCGCACACCCCCAATAGTCACGGCAGCTCGTATCGGCCGCGCCGCGCGCCGGCCTCCGACCAGCATCGAGCGCGGCCTCTGCTGCGCGCTGCAACCGGCATGGACGCCGAGCGCTGCATCGACGTCCCGTCGACGCACCGGCGACCGCCGCAATTCACCCATCACCGAATCCGCCGGCGCCCGGCCGGTCTCCGACGCCGTTCAGCTCGATTTCAGCCTGTGCGCTTATCGTTGCCGCCATGAGCAGGATCGTGCACACCCTTCGTGAACCGCGCCGCATCAGATGCGGCTTCAGGCGCGGCATGCCGGCCGTTGCCTCGGCCGTTCTGCTGGCCGCCGCGGCACTGGTCGGCACCCACGCGCAAGCCACCACCCTCGGCGAGACGGTCAGCAAAGCGCTCGAGCTGGCCAATCAACAAAGCAGAGTCGCCGCACTGCGCGGCGAGGGCCGGGCGATAGAGACCCAGGCGCGCTCGCTCACCGCCGCGGACCCCGCGCTGCGCCTGAAGCTGCTGTCGGATCGCGCCACCGAGAACGACGGCGCCTATGAGTTGGAGGCGATGGTCGACATGCCGCTGTGGCTGCCGGGGCAGCGCGGTGCCCGTGTCGCACTCGCGCAAGCGCTCGGCGCGCGAGCGGACGCGCTGCAACGGCTGTTGCGCTGGGAGATGGCGGGCCTGGTGCGCGAGGCGGCTTGGACTGCGGCCCTGGCCGACGGCCGGCGTCGCCAGGCTGCCGCCGCGCTCGCCGCTGCCCGATCCCTCGAGGCCACGGTGCGCAAGCGCACCGTCGCAGGTGAGTTGGCGAAGATGGACCTGCTGGTCGCGCGCCAGGAAACCCTGACCCTCGAAGGCGCTCTGAGCGCCGCCGAGCGTGAGCAGGCGCAGGCGGTGGCCGCGCTGGCGCAGCTCACCGGCGCGCAGCAGATACCGCAGCCGCTGCCCGACGCCGAGCCCGGTGGCGACATGGCGTCGGCCGCGACGCTGCCGGACACCCATCCGTTGCTGGCCAGCGGGGGCGGTGCACTCTCGCAAGCGCAGGCCGAGCGAGAGCGAGAGCGCGCCGACCGGCGCGGGAATCCGGTGCTGAGCATCGGCGGCCAGCGCGCGCGCGACGACCGTGCGCTGGACGCCGTCGACGCAATTCAGCTGGAGGTGAGCCTGCCGTTCGGACTCAAGCGCCAGGCAGCGCCGCGCATCGCCGCCGCCGAGCGCGCCTATACCGAACAGCTGGCGGAGCTCCATCGCATCCGCCGCGAGGCGCAGCGGACACTGGAGGCATCGGTCCTGGCCGATCAAGGCGCCGCCGCTGCCCTTGTCGCCGCCGAGCGTCGCGCCGCCCTGGCCGCGGAGGCATTGAGCCTTGCACGTCGCGCGTTCGACCTCGGCGAGGCCGATCTGACGACGCTGCTGCGGGCCGAGGAGCGTGCCCGCGAGGCCAATCTGGACTCGGAGCTGCGCCGGCTGGAGCGCGGCCGCGCCATTTCGCGCCTGAACCAAGCCCTGGGAGTAATACCGCAATGATCCCCCGCGCCGGCAACGGCACAACGGCCGACATCCGTCGGCGGCTCTACGCATTGGGACTCTGTGCATGTTGGCTGGCGGCAGCGGCAGCGGCGCCGCCCGATTTTGTCCCGATCAGCGCCGATCAACAGCGGGCGTTCGGTATCGAGACCGCCGCGCCCGCTGTCGCGGAGGGGACCCTGTCACGCCGCTATCCCGCGCGGATCGCAGTACCGAACCGGCAGCTGCGGATCGTAGCTGCCCCGCAGCCCGGTGTGCTCGAAGCGCTGCTCGTCGCCGAAGGCGAGTCTGTCGAGGCCGGCCGAGTACTGGCCTCCCTGAAGAGCCCGGAACTGGTGAATGCCCAGAGCGCCTATCTCGAGGCAATGACGCGTCTCGATCTCGCCGAGAGCGAGCACGCACGCGACCGCAAACTGCACGCTGAAGGCGTGATCGCCGAGCGGCGCTTACTGGAGAGCAGCGCACGCCGCACCGAGCTCGCGACCCTGTTGGAGCAGCGCCGCCAGGTGCTGCGGCTGGCGGGCATGTCGGCCGCCGATGTCGACACACTGGCGCAGACGCGGCAATTGACCAGCAGTCTTGCGGTGCGCTCGCCAATCGCGGGCGTCATTCTGGAGCAGATGGTCAGCACCGGCGAGTCGGTAGCGGCCGCGGCACCGCTTTATCGCGTGGCGCAGTTGGACCCGCTCTGGGTCGAGGTGCATGTCCCGGTGGACCGGCTTGGCGGCATCGCCGAGGGGGCGCGGGTGCTGTTGCCGGAGCAAGGCATCGAGGGCCGCGTCATTACCGTCGGGCGCATGGTCCACGGCGAGGACCAGGGCGTACTGGTGCGCGCCGAAGTGCGGGAAGGCACGGGGGCGCTGCGCCCGGGCCAGTTTGCGGAGGTGCAGCTAGTCGCTGCAGGCGACGAAGGCGAACAATGGCGCATCCCCGCGGCAGCAGTGGTGCGTGATGCGGGCGAGGCCTACGTCTTCGCCGCAGCCGACGGCGGCTTCGTCGTGCGACCGGTGCAAGTGCTCGCGGAGGAAGACCGCACGACGGTTGTCGGCGGCAATCTCGATAGCGCGGTCCGGCTCGCCGTCAGCGGTACCGTCGCGCTGAAGGCGGCCTGGTTGGGCGGCAAAGACAGCGGCTCCGGCCAAGACTGATGCTCGCACGCCTGATCCAATTTTCGCTGACGCAGCGACTGCTCATCCTGCTCGCCGTGCTATTGCTGATCGGAGGCGGTTGGCGCGCCCTGCAGCAGACGCCGATCGATGCCTTTCCGGACGTCGCCACGACCCAGGTCAAAATCATCGTCAAGGCCCCCGGCATGACGCCCGAGGAGGTGGAATCGCGCATCACGAGCCTGATCGAAGTGGAGATGCTCGGCATCCCGCGCCAGACCATGCTGCGATCCATCGCCAAGTACGCGCTGACGGACATCACCGTCGACTTCGCCGAAGGGACGGATATCTACTGGGCTCGGCAGCAGGTCTCCGAGCGGCTGTCGGCGATCTGGGGCGATCTCCCCGCGGGTATCGCGGGCGGCATCGCGCCGATGACCACCCCCCTCGGCGAGATGTTCATGTTCAGCATCGAGGGCGGCGGCCTCAGCCTGGCGGAAAAGCGCGACCTGCTGGACTGGACCATTCGGCCCGCCCTGCGCTCGGTACCGGGCGTTGCCGACGTCAACGCGCTGGGCGGCTTCGTGACCACCTTCGAGGTGGTGCCGGACAACGCCCGCATGGCCGCCAACGGCATTCGGCTCCAAGACCTGACGGACGCCATCGCGGCCAATAACCGCAACGACGGCGCCGGGCGCCTGGACGAGGGCGAAGAGGTGCTGTTGGTGCGCAGCGAAGGCGCGATCCGCACGCTGGACGACCTGGCCGGCATCGTCGTCGGCGGCAGCGCGCAGCAGCCGGTGCGGATCGCGGATATCGCCGAGGTGCGCCTGTCCGCGCTGACCCGCTACGGCGCCGTTACCCGCAACGGCGTCGGAGAGACCGTCGAAGGTCTGGTGCTGGGCCTGCGCGGCGCCAACGCCCGGGCCGTGGTGCAGGGCGTTCAGGCGAAGCTCGACGAGTTGGCCGTCGGCCTGCCCGAGGGCGTCGAGATCGATGTCTTTTACGATCGGGGCGTGCTGGTCGACAAGGCGGTACATACCGTCGGCAAGGCGCTCATCGAGGCCGTCGTGCTGGTACTCGTGCTGCTGGTGCTGTTCCTCGGCGACCTGCGCGCGGCGCTGACCGTGGCGCTGATCCTGCCGCTCGCGGCGCTGGCCACGTTCATCTTGATGCACCAGTTCGGGCTGTCCGCAAACCTGATGTCGTTGGGCGGTCTCGCCATCGCGATCGGCATGCTGGTCGATGCCGCCGTCGTCGTCGTCGAGAACGTCGTCAGCCAGCTGGCCGCCCAGTCTCGAAAACACGGCGACAAAGGCCGGCTGCCCCGGCTGCACCTGATCTACCGCGCCTCGCGCGAAGTATCGGTGCCGGTGGCATCGGGCATCGTGATCATCATCATCGTGTTTCTGCCGCTGCTGACGCTACAGGGCCTGGAGGGGAAACTGTTCGTGCCGGTGGCGCTGACCATCGTCTTCGCGCTGGCGAGCTCGCTGCTGCTGTCGCTGACGGTGATTCCCGTGCTGAGCTCCTACCTGCTCGGAAAGGGCGGTCACGCCGACCCCTGGCTGGTGCGCGGGCTGCTGCGCATCTACGACCCCGTTCTGCGCTGGAGCCTGCGCCGGGAGTGGCTCGTGCTCGGGCTCGCTTTGGTGTTGCTGGTCGGTGCCGGTGCGCTCTATACGCGCATCGGCAAGGCCTTCATGCCGACCATGGACGAAGGCGACTTGATCGTCCAACTGGAGAAGCTGCCGTCCATCAGCCTGGCCGAGTCCATCGCCATCGATCAACGGGTGCAGCGCGCGATCCTGGAAGCGGTGCCGGAGGTGGGCGCTATCGTCGCGCGTACCGGCTCCGACGAGTTGGGCCTGGACCCGATGGGCCTGAATCAGACCGACAGCTTCCTGGTGCTCAAGCCCCGCGAAGAATGGCGGTTCGCCACCAAGGATGAACTGATCGATGCCATCCGCGTCGTTTTGGAGCGTTTCCCCGGTGTCGACTACGCCTTCACGCAGCCCATCGAGATGCGCGTGTCGGAGATGCTGACCGGCGTACGTGGCGACCTGGCCGTGAAGATTTTCGGCGGCGATCAAGACCAGCTGAACCGCACCGCCGAGGCAGTGGTCGGCGTGCTCGAGAACATCGACGGGGCCGAGGACGTCTACACGCCGCGCAACGACGGTGCGCAATACTTGAATCTGGTCGTGGACAGGCTCGAGGCCGGACGGCTCGGCATCGATGCCGACACGCTCGCGGCGTTGCTTCGGGCGCATGTCGAAGGCTTGCCGATCGGTACCGTCTACCTCGAGGGCAAGCGGCGCCCGCTGGTCGCGCGCGGGCCCGAGTCGCTGCGCACATCTCCTGCCCGCTTTGCCGGTCTGCAGCTGGCGCTGCCGGACGGACGCTCGGTGCCGGTCGCCAATCTCGTCCGCATCGAGCGCATCGAGGGACCCGTGGCCCTATCCCGCGAGCGCGGCAACCGCATGGCGGTCGCCATCGCCAACGTCGGAGGGCGCGATCTGGTGGGCTTCGTCGAGGAGGCGAAGCAGGCGGTCGCCGAGCAAGTGAGATTGCCGACGGGCTACTGGCTCGAGTGGGGCGGCGAGTTCGAAAACCAGCAGCGCGCCGCGGCACGGCTGGCGCTTGTCGTTCCCATCGCCTTGGGTCTGATCTTCCTGGTGCTGTTCTCCACCTTCCGCTCCGTCAAGCAGGCGGCGCTGGTGCTGTCGAACATTCCGTTCGCGCTGATCGGCGGCATCGTCGGTCTTGGGATCACCGGCGAGTATCTGTCCGTTCCCGCGTCGGTGGGGTTCATCGCACTGCTCGGCATCGCGGTGCTGAACGGCGTCGTCATGGTGACCTGGTTCAATCAGCTTCGCGCGCTGGGTCGGCCCATGGCCGAGGTCGTGGTCGACGGTGCGAAGCGGCGGCTGCGACCGGTGCTGATGACGGCGAGCATTGCTGCGTTCGGCCTGGTGCCGCTGCTGTTCGCGACCGGTCCGGGCTCCGAGATCCAGCGCCCGCTGGCCGTCGTCGTCATCGGCGGCCTCGCATCTTCGACGCTGCTGACGCTGATCCTGTTGCCCATTCTCTACCGGCGCTTCGGGGAGTGAACATGTCTGACTGCTTACTGCACCTGATCGTCTCGCCGCAGGTCGAAGACGCGCTCTCGGAGTGGCTGCTCGAGCGCGAGGACGTGCCCGGTTTTTCCAGCACGCCGGTTTCCGGGCACGGTTCGTCGGAGCAGTCCATGACCCTTGCCGAGCAGGTCGCCGGGCGCAGCCGCCGGGTCATGTTCTTCATGCATCTGCCGGCGCAGACCGCCGCGCAGCTGCTCGACGACCTCAGACATGCCTTCGCCGGCAGCGGGCTGCACTACTGGCTGCTGCCGGTCTCCGAGTCCGGTCACCTGGACTGACCGCGCGCAGTCCTCCGCGCTGCCGACAGACAACAAGCGGCAACCTTCACTTTGGGCCCGTGCCGCGCGCGGACGCCTTTCAGCTTCAGTTCATCGCGACTCTCTAAAATTTGAGTCATCAGCCATCAACAAGCCGCCGCCAAGCGTTGTGCGTGCGGTTCCAGCTCAGGACGAGGTCGAGATGAACATACGAAATCATTTTCGCGGCGCGCTCCCCGCGACGCTGCTGGTCGGTCTATGCCTCGCGGGCGCCCATGCCCATGCCGCCGGGCGTCTTGTGCTCGAAACCGAGCCGTCGCCGACCATTGCGCCCGAAGCAGTCGAGTATCGCTGGAGCGACGGCGCACTCGAAGTCAGCGGACGGGTCGCCAAGCAACAGATCCGTCATGGCCGCATTCACGGCCACGTGGACATAGAATTGCTGGATGCCGACGGCAATGTCCTCGAGCGCCGGTCCGCGGCGCTGACGCGCCACTTGCCGAATCGGCGCGACCCGCGCCGGGCGTCGTTCGACAAGACAATCGACAATGTCCCGGAGGCGGTCGCAGGGATCAGGGTGTCGCACCGCGTCGGCCACTGGTACTGACGAACGCGCCCGCGGCGCACCGCGGGCGCGGGCCCGCGCCCGGAATCGAAATCCGCACACGCGCGGAGAATTCCGGCGCGATTCGGGGTCGAATACCGGACATGTCCCGGAATAGATCCCGTCACGATCATGCGCCAGGTTATCGTTCCTCTGGCCTCCGAGCCGGCCTATGCCGATCTCAATGCCGCCCGCTTCGCGCCGGAAGCATCGCTGCGCCGGCAGTGGCTGGATCATCCTCCCCTGCCTGCGGACACCCGCGCCGCGGTCTTGCAGCGCGCCCGCCGCTGGGTGCTGGCACTGCGGGAAAAGCCCGGTGCCGGCAGCGCGCTCGATGACTTCCTGAATGCCTATTCACTGAGCAGCCGGGAAGGCGTCGCCCTGATGTGCCTGGCGGAGGCGGCGCTGCGCATCCCGGACGAGGCGACGCTGGACGCGCTGATCCGCGACAAGCTCACCGGCACCGACTGGCGCGGCACCGCTCACCGGGGCTCGCTGTTCGTCAACGCCTCCACCTGGGCATTGATGCTGACCGGCCGCATGATGGCTTGGCGCGAAGATCCCGCCGACGACCTGCTCGGCGCACTGCGCCGGCGCCTGCAGCGCGGCGGCGAGCCCGTGGTCCGCCAGGCGCTGCGCCGGGCGATGGCCATCCTGGGCGAGCAGTTCGTCATGGGACGCAGCATCGCAGAGGCGCTGCAACGCGCCGAGCGCGGGCGCGCCGCCCGATTACGCCATTCCTTCGACATGCTCGGCGAGGCAGCGCGGACCGCGGCCGACGCCGAGCGCTACCGCCGGCGTTACGAGGCCGCCATCGACGCCGTCGGCGAAGCCGCCGCCGGTCGCGGACCCGTCGACGGGCCGGGCATCTCCATCAAGCTCTCGGCCCTGCACCCGCGCTTCGAGCCGGCGCAGGCCGAGCGCGTGCGCGCCGAATTGCTGCCGATACTGCTCGGGCTGGCGGAGCGCGCCGCGGCGGCGGACATCGGGCTGACCATCGATGCCGAGGAGGCATCGCGGCTGGACCTGCAGCTCGATCTGCTCGCGGCATTGTGCGCCGCGCCGGCCCTGGCCGGCTGGGACGGGCTCGGCGTCGCGGTGCAGGCCTACCAGCGCCGGGCTCCCGCCGTGATCGAACTGCTCGGCGACCTGGCCACTCGTCACCAGCGCCGGCTGATGGTGCGCCTGGTCAAGGGCGCCTATTGGGACACCGAGATCAAGCTCGCCCAGCAACAGGGACTGCCCGGCTATCCGGTCTTCACGCGCAAGGTCAATACGGACCTGTGCTACCTGGACTGCACGACGCGCCTGTTCGGCCTCGGTGATCGCATCTACCCCCAGTTCGCCACCCACAACGCCCATACCGTCGCGGCAGTGCTCGCGGTCGCCGGCGGGCGGCCGTTCGAGCTGCAGCGCCTGCACGGCATGGGGGAGGCACTCTACGAGCAGGTGCTGGGCGAGGTCGATGTCCCCTGCCGAGCCTACGATCCAGTGGGCAGCCACGAGGAGCTGCTGCCCTATCTCGTGCGGCGTCTGCTGGAGAACGGCGCCAACAGCTCCTTCGTGCACCGCATTGCCGACGCCGGGCTGCCGGTGGAAACGGTGGTCCGCGACCCGTTCGACATCGCCGGGGCGCAACAGAGCGCCGAGCATCCCGGGATACCTGCGCCCCGTGATCTGTACCTGCCGGACCGCACCAATTCCGCCGGGGTCGATCTGTCCGATCCGGCGGCGCTGACCACCATGGTCGCGCGCGTGGAAGCGGCCGGCGGCACCCGCCCGGACGGCATCTGGCGGGCGGGTCCGCTGATCGACGGCGCGGCACCGGTGCACGCCGGTGCAGAAGGCACCCCGCGGGCAGTGTTCGCCCCGGCCGACCGGCGCCGGCGCATCGGCGAGGTGCGGCAAACGAGCGCCGTCCAGCTCGATCGGGCCATCGCGAGCGCAACGGCCGCGGCGCCGGAGTGGGACGCAACGCCGGCGGATACCCGTGCCGAATGCCTGGAACATGCCGCGGACCTGATCGAGGCGCACCTCGGCGACTTCGTCGCCCTGTGTTGCGACGAGGCCGGCAAGACCGTCGCCGACGGTATTGCCGAGGTGCGCGAGGCGGCGGACTTCTGCCGCTACTACGCGGCCCGTGCCCGGGAGCGATTCGCCGGCCCGCTCGAACTGCGCGGCCCCACCGGCGAGCGCAATTTGCTGTCGCTGCACGGGCGCGGTGTGTTTGCCTGCATCAGCCCGTGGAACTTCCCGCTCGCCATCTTCACCGGACAGATCGCGGCGGCGCTCGCCGCCGGCAACGCGGTGGTCGCGAAGCCGGCGGAACAGACACCGCTGACCGCGGCACTCGGCGTCGAGCTGCTGCATCGAGCCGGCATTCCGGCGGCCGCGCTTCAGTTCGTTCCCGGCGATGGACCCGGCGTCGGCGCGCCGCTGGCGGCGGACCCGCGCATCGGCGGCGTGGTGTTCACGGGCTCGCTGGCGACCGCCAAGGCGATCCACCGCGCGCTTGCCGAGCGCGACGGTCCGATCGTGCCGCTGATCGCCGAGACCGGCGGACAAAATGCCATGATCGTGGACGCCTCCGCGCTGCCGGAGCAGGTGATCGCCGACGTGGTGGCTTCGAGCTTCCAAAGCGCCGGCCAACGCTGCTCGGCGTTGCGGGTCCTGTACGTCCAGCAAGACATCGCCGAGCGTCTCCTGACCATGCTCGCCGGCGCCATGGCCGAGCTCGGCATCGGCGATCCGTCTGACATCGCGACCGATGTCGGCCCGGTCATCGACGCCGACGCGCTGGCCATGCTCGAGCGCCACGCCGCGCGCATGGACCGCGAGGCACGGCTGATCCATGCTTGCGCGCTGCCCGCGGCCGTCGAGCAGGGCACTTTCTTCGCACCACGCGCCTACGAGATCGATGATTTGAGCCGGCTCGAGGGCGAGGTCTTCGGGCCTATCCTGCACGTGATCCGCTACCGCGCCGAAGCACTGGCGGACGTCGTCGATGCCATCGACGCGGCCGGCTACGGCCTGACCTTCGGCGTGCACAGCCGCATCGAGCACGACATCGCCCGTATCACATCGCGCGTACGGGCCGGCAACCAGTACGTCAACCGCAACATGATCGGCGCAGTCGTCGGCGTGCAGCCGTTCGGTGGCGAAGGCCTGTCCGGCACCGGGCCGAAGGCCGGCGGACCGGACTATCTGCCGCGCTTCGCCGTGGAGCGTGTCGTCAGCATCAACACCGCCGCTGCCGGCGGTAACACCGCCCTGCTCTCCCTCGACGACGAGGCGCGTTGATCCGTCCCCGCGACGAGGCCCGGATCGCACCGGGGTCACGCCGCAAAACCGCGTCCGCGGAAGGCGCACGTCGGCTTGTGCTGCGCTAACATGCTGTGGGTACGACAACAAGACGCGGCTTCTGACCGCGCCTACTTCCCACCCACACCGAAGCGAGAACGACTATGTCTAGAGTGGCATTGGTGACCGGAGGAACCCGCGGCATCGGCGAAGCGATCTCGACGGCGCTGAAAGACGCGGGCTATAGCGTGGCCGCGAACTACTGCGGCAATGACGAAGCGGCCAAGGCATTCACGGAGCGCACGGGCATCCCGGCCTATAAATTCGATGTCGGCGATTACGAGGCGGTCAAGAACGGTATCGAAAAGATCGCCGGCGATCTCGGCCCGGTGGATGTGCTGATCAACAATGCCGGCATTACCCGCGACGGCACCATGCACAAAATGACCTTCGAGCAGTGGCACCAGGTGATCGATACCAATCTGGGCTCCTGCTTCAACTGCTCGCGGGCGGTGATCGAGGCCATGCGCGAGCGCGGCTTCGGGCGCATCGTCAACATCGGATCGATCAACGGACAGGCCGGGCAGTACGGCCAGGTGAACTATGCCGCCGCCAAGTCCGGCATCCACGGCTTCACCAAGGCACTGGCGCAGGAAGGCGCGGCCAAGGGCATCACCGTCAATGCGGTCGCGCCGGGGTACGTGGACACCGAGATGGTGCGGGCAGTGCCGCCCGACGTGCTGGACAAGATCGTCAAGCGCATCCCGGTAGGGCGCTTGGGAACGCCGCAGGACATTGCACGCACTGTCCTGTTTCTGGTGGCCGACGATGCGGGGTTCATCACCGGCGCGACAGTGTCGGTAAACGGCGGCCAGCATATGTACTGAGACTGCCCGCGCTCGCCCGGGCGGCCGGCCGGCGGGCCGGTCGGCGAGCGCCGGGCGCTGCACGGGAACGGCGACACGCCGGCGTTTATCCCTTGGGGCCGAACAGCAGCCAGAGTATCAGGCCGAGTACCGGAATCAATAGGATCAGGACGACCCAGATCACCTTAGACGCCGTACCGGCGCCGCTCTGCACGATCTTGACGATGGCGTAAACCATCAGGACCAGCAGGATGAGTCCGAGCAGCCCGCCCACTTCTATGCCCATGGCTCGTCTCCTCCTCCGCATCGCGGGAGATACGCCGATCGATCGGCTCCGAAGGCCGAGCATCGGCATGGGGTGCGAACATACCATCCGCGGGGAAGCCGCGGGTACCGGCGCCAGGGCATCCGAAGCCTAAGCCGATAGCGTGTCGCACGGCATCCGACGAGCACCGGATCGAGCGGTACTCGGCTAAACGCCTAACCTTAACATAGGCCACAGGCCCGACATTTCAGCACCGGATACGAAGACGCAGTATGGCAGCGCAGCTCGAGAGATCGGCAGTCATCGTGCTCAACCGGCGCGCCGGTTCTGCCGGCGGCGGCGACGTGGATGCCCTCTCGCGGCGGCTTGCCGAGCGCCTGCGCAGCGGCGGTATTGCCGCCCGCTCCATCGCCTTCGACGGCACGGGCGCGACCGGCGGCCGTTGGCGGCAACGGCTCGACGACGCTCTGGGCGGCGCCGAGCGGGTCTATGTGCTCGGCGGCGACGGCACCGTGTTGGCCGTCGCGTCGGCGCTTCTGACTCACGCGATGCCGCTCGGCATCGTGCCGCTGGGTACCGCGAACCTGTTGGCGAGGGATCTCGACATACCGCTTGATCCCGAGGCCGCCATCGACGTCCTGGCGGACGCGCCAGTGCGGCGGATCGACGTCGGGCGGGTCAACGGCGAGCCGTTTCTGTGCGCGTCGATGCTCGGTCTGACCACTGATCTGGCCCGCACGCGCGAGGCCGCGCGCGGGGTCGCAACCTGGCGGTTGCTGCCCAGAATGCTGACTAAGGCCTATTGGCTGCTGAAGCGCTACCCGATTCGGAAAGTGACGCTGCGCCTGGATAACGAGCAGCATTTGCTGCGGACGCGCGCCATCGTCATCACGAACAATCCCGTCATGCCCGAGGCGACCCTCTATCCGCGGCGCGAACGGCTCGACGCCGGAACGCTCGGCGTTTATTGCGTGCGTGAGGGTCCGCTGCACGAACTGCCCCGGCTCGCCATCGGCCTGCTCAACGGCACCTGGCCGTCGGACCCGCGCATCTTCCACGCCAGCGCCACGGCCGTGAGCATCAAGACCAACCGCCCCCATCGAATGACGGTGATGAACGACGGCGAGCGCGGGCGGCTGACGACACCGCTGCACTACGAGATCCTGCCGCGAGCCCTCTCGGTCTTGGCCCCGCGGCCCCAATGATCCGTCTCGCTCACATTTTCGGCTTGGATGTCGGGCGCAACGTGACGCCGGCAACGTTTTAGCGCGAGGCGGCGCTCAAGCGGCGCACATAGGCACCACGATACGGACCTCTGCGCCGCCGCTCGGGCGGTTCGCGACGTCGAAGGTGCCGCCCAGCAGTTCGAGACGGGACTTCAGGCTGTACAGTCCATAGCCGCCCGATGTCGGCGCGATGCGGCTCGGCTGTTCGTCGCGGGTCGCCAGCAAGGCATCGACGTGCGCGAAGCCGCGGCCGTCATCGGCAACGACGATCTCTATGTTGTCCGCGTCGAAAAGCAGTGTGACCCATGCCCGACGCGCATCGGCGTGCTTGACGGTGTTGATCAATAGCTCTCGAATCCCTTGAAACAGGGTCAGCTCCAGCACCTGCGGCAGCTTGACCGGCTCACCGATCAACTCGTAGGCGACCGACAGGCCCCACTGCACGCCCAGGCGCTCTGCCAGCCACTCGACGGCGGGGGCCAGTCCCGACTGACTCAGGACCGGCGGACTGAGCTCGAAGACCAAGGTGCGCAGCTGTTGCAGCGACTCGTCCAACAGTTGCACCACCTGGCCGCTGCGCTCGCCGACGGTCTCCTCCGATTCGATGATGATCCGCGAAAGCACCAGCTGCTGGATGGTCGTATCGTGCAGTTCCTGAGCCAGCTGCCGGCGCTGGCGCTCCTCGAGCGACGCCATTTCGACGTTCAGCTCGCGCAGCCGGCGGTTGGCCTGCTCGAGCCGCACGGTCCGCTCGTCCAAGGCCTCTTGCAGGCCGCGCGACAAGCGCGCAAGCGTCGTATGCGTCGCCACGCGCGCGAGCAACACCGAGACGTCGAAGGGCTTGACGACATAGTCGACCCCGCCGGCCTCGAAGCCGTGCACGATCTCCTGACCATGGCCTTTCGCGGTGAGGAAGATCACCGGAATATCCTCGGTGACCTTGTCGCTCTTCAAACGAGCGCAGACGGAAAATCCGTCGGCGTCCGGCAACATCACATCCAGCAATATCAGATCCGGACAACAGGAAGAGGCCGTCTTCACCGCATCGCCGGCGGTCGCCGCGGTGAGCGCCTCATAGCCCTTTTGCTCGAGTAGGCGGCTAACGAAAAGACGCTCGGTTTCGTCGTCATCGACGACGAGGATGCGGGCTTGGTGGGTAGATTCGCTCAAAACGGTCTATTTTCGCTGAAGCCGTGGCGGCCGAAATGGTCGTGCTCGCGCCGCATGAAACGCCTCCACCTGGCCGCGCGGTCGTCGCACCTGCAGCACACTCGCCGGCGACGCCCTTGCTTCCGGTCTGCGGCTGCGCTCCCGTCAGGGTACGTCATACAACGCTGCCGCGCATAGAAGACAATGGAATACTTCGGCAACTGCTGCCGGGGAGCAGAACACGAGCCGCGACAAATGATAACGTCGAACACGTTAGGATAACGCTGAACACGTCGAGCATACCCCTGGCCTATCGATGCAACGGCCTTGATTGCCGGCCCCGAGGCCGAACGCCCCGCTTGGTCTCGTCCGGCGCACGGGCGGACACCGCGGAGTCGAGCGGGGCCGATCGTGACGTCGATCCGCCCGTCAGGCGCCGGCATGATCATCGCGGCGGGTCTCGTCCAGCGGCGGGGGGGTGGTTCCGAGTGCCTGCTCGAGTACGGCGAGCACTTCGCGCAAATGCTCGGTCATCTGCTCGATGGCGACTCGGCAGCGAACGTCGTCGCCGTCGCGGCAACAGTCCATCGCCAGCTCGGCGGATCTCTGCAGCGGGCCGGCCCCCAGCATGCCGGCGAGCCCCTTGAGCCCGTGTGCCACGCGGCGCGCTTGCTGCAGGTCGCCGCCCGCGAGGGAGAGCTCGATCAGTTCGGGGTCGTGCCGGTGCCCGTCGAAAAAAGTCCGCAATAGGCGTTGATAGAAGGCCGGGTCGTCACCTGCCACCGCAAGACCGGCCGCGAAATCGATCGCGCCCGTCAGCGAGGCATTCGTGTTGTCGATCAGCGGCCCGCCCGGCGCCGGGACGGACCGGGGGGCGGCTTCGGTCGAATCGGCCGCCCGACCGCCCGGCGCCTGGCTTTCGACGCTGCACGCCGACGCTGACGGCCTCGCCCGGGGAGGGGACGCCGCTTTGCCGAGGCAGCGTTCGATGGCCTCGAAGAACAGATCGGGATCGATCGGTTTGGCGACATGGTCGTTCATGCCGGCGTCGATACACATTTGTCGATCCTCGTCACGGGCATGTGCCGTCATTGCAATGATGGGCAGCGAGGCGTTGCCGCTTTGGTTGCGAATCGCCCGCGCGGCGTCGTAGCCATCCATCACGGGCATCTGCAGGTCCATCAGGATCAAATCGAAGCGCTCAGACGCGGCGCGCCGCACGGCTTGCTGCCCGTTAGCCGCGCAGACGACCTCCATGCCGGCCCGCACCAGCATCTCCTTGGCATAGACCTGGTTTGTCATATTGTCCTCGACCAACAGTACCCGGCGCCCGCCGAGCAAGTCGCCGAAGGCCGGCTCCGGGGGATAGACGGCCGGGGTCACGGCGGGCGGCCCGTGGGCGAGCACGGCGCACAGGGTGTCGAATAACCTAGCGCGGGAGACCGGCATCGGCAGCACCGCATCGGCAGCGACATCCTTCAAGTGCGCCGATGACTCGATCTCCCCGACCTTGCTCGCCAACAAGACAAGCCGCAGGCCACCCTGCGGCCCTTCGGCCATGCGCCGGGCGCCGAGGAGCGTCTGCGCGATATCGGGGTCCAGCAGGTCCGCATTCGCGAGCAACAGCGGGAATCGGCGCCCGCCGCGGGAATCGCGCAGACCGAAAGCGAGCTCCGCGCCATCGCTGACTCGCAGCACGTCGAGTTGGAAGGCCCGCAGCATGCGCTCCAGCGCCGCGGCGTGCCACTCGCGCGCTTCCAGCAGCATCACCCGGCTGCCGCGCAAGTGCTCGGGTAAACGCCAGAGAGATACGGCGTCGCAGCAGGACTCGATCCCGAAGCGCGCCGTGAACGAAAAGGTGCTGCCTTTGCCGGGCACGCTGTCGACATCGATCTCTCCCTGCATCATCTGGATCAACTCCTTGGCGATCGCGAGACCCAGTCCGGAGCCCTCGTGGCGGTGAGCCAGGGATGCCTCGCCCTGTGCGAAAGGACGAAACAGCAACTCCTTCTGACTCGCGCCGATGCCGACACCGGTGTCGATGACGGAGAAGCGCATCACGACGGCCTCGGATTCTCTGCGCACCGTTTCGACGCGCACATCAATACTGCCTTTCTGAGTAAACTTGAGCGCGTTGCCGAGCAGGTTCATCAACGCTTGCTCCAGGCGCCGTGCATCGCCCAGCAATGCGCGCGGCGCCTGCGGATCGACGTCGAGTCCCAGGTCGAGCCCGCGCTCACCGGCCTCTAGGCCGATAATGCCGTACAGGCGCTCCAGCACTTCGTCGAGATCGAAGGGCTGCTCGTGCAGCACCGCCTTGCCGGCTTCCATTCTCGACAGGTCCAGCAAGTCGTTGATCAAGCCCAGCATCGAGTGTCCCGCCTCGCCGATGCGCTCCAGGTAGTAGCGCTGGCGCGGCTGCAAGTCCGTATCCAGGCACAGACGGGTCATGCCGACGATGGCATTCATCGGCGTTCGAATGTCGTGGCTCATGTTGGTCAGGAAGCGGCCCTTCTCGCGGCCGGCGGTCTCGGCCGCATCGCGCGCGGCCACCAGTTGGCGGTTCAGGCGCGTCAGCTCGAGTTGCCGATAGCCGAAGAATCCGGCGAACAGCAAGACCGCTGCCAGCACTTGCCACAGGATCTTCGGATCCATGTAGCGCTCGATCGTGAAGCGCGTTTGACGCTTGGCGATGAGGTCCCGCTCCGCTTCGCTCAGGGAGGCGACCGCCTTGTCCATGATGCCGAGGAGGACCGGCTGATCCTTGCGGACCGCCACCGAAATCGGGTAGCCGTCGTCGAGCTCGCCGATGATCCGCAGTCCGCCGAAAGAGGCGTCGATCATCTCGGCGGCGTGCTCCAGCGTCGCAACCGCCGCGTAAACCTGCCCGTCCAAGACGGCGCGCGTTGCGTCCGACATCGTCGGCATGGCACGCAACTCGATGCCCGGGTAGCGCCGGCGCAGCGTCAGAGAAATGGCGGACGCCTCCGGCACGCCGATGACGCGATCGGACAAGGCGCCGATACCGCTGACAAAGGGCTCCGTGTCGCGCGCCACCAGCACGTTGGTCAGACGGACATAGGGTGCTGTGAAAGAGAAAACTCGCCTGCGCTCGGGGGTTGCCACCATACCCGATACCAGGTCGCAATCACCCGCCTCGGCAGCCTGAACTGCCGCCGCCCAAGACGAGCGCACCACCGGCTCCAGCGTGATCCCGAGCTTGCTGGCTAAGACATTCAAGTACTCTCGGAACAGTCCCCGATGCTCTCCCTCTTCCAGGTAGTCCAACGGCCGCCAAACCGGGCTGAAGCAGTAACGCAGCCGACTGCCCTTCGAATAGAGATAGTCGCGCTCGGCGGCGCTCAACGGCAGTTGCCAACTCGCCGTGGCCGAATTCTGCGTCGGTAGATAGCGGGCCTTGATGGCGGTGCGGTCGGCCTCCGGAAGTGCCGTCAGCACCTTGTCGATCGCACTGACCAGCAGCGGCCAATCGCTGCGTATGGCGAAAGTCAGCGGCAGCGTCTCCTCCAACATGAACGCGAGTTGGATCGCGGTCAGGTTTCGGTCCGCCAACAGATACTCGATGCTGTCGCCGGCGATGACGGCATCGAGCTTGCCCGAGAGCAGGCCATTGACCAAATCCATGCGCCTGTCTAGCGGTATCGCGAAAACGCCGCCGGTCTGCGCCAGCTTCCGGGCGCCGGCCTCGACGTCAGGCAGATAACCGATGCGCTTGCCGGCCAGATCCGCGGGCGAACTGATCTGCAGCGGGTTGCCCGCCGCCACATAAACACCCACGCCGATGTCGCTATAAGGCTGCGTCGCGGTCAACCGCGCCGACGCTTGCCGATCGGGCACGGATGCGGATAAGCCGTCGATCTCGCGCCGCTGCGCCCGTTCGAGCAGTGTCCCCGGGTCGCCGGTCTCGAGACGGATTGCGGTGCCCAGCACGGCGTTCAGGACCTCGACCGTATCCGCATCCACTCCGGACTGGCTGCCATCCGAATTCTCGATGACGAACGGCTTCGAATTTTGTTCGACGCCCATGACGATATCCTTCCGCTCGCGCAGGAAGGCGAGCTCCTCCCCGGTCAGCCGGACCCGGCTTCGCAGCGTCGGCGCGAGGCGCATGGCGTTGCCGAACCAGCGCCGATGCAGGTCTTGCATCTCGCCCGGGGTGATCGAGTCGATACCGCGATCGAGCATGTCGGCAAGCAGGTCGTCGCGGGCGTTGACCGCGAAGTGACTGATCGTGCGGCGCACGCGCTCGGCGCTCGCCGTGATCGGCACTTCCCGAACGTGATGGATCAGTTGACGGGCCAACAAGTAGCGGGCAAGCCCGGGCTCCATCAGGGTTGCGTCAGCCTGACCGTCCGAGATCATCCGCAACGCCGCCACATCGCTGTCGACCGGCACCGGCTCAATGCCCTCGCACTCTGCGCAGATGGACCGAAGAATCCGATCGTCCCGGCGAACCGCCACGCGCTTGCCGCTCAGGTCTTCGAGGCGTTGGATCGCACGGTCCTGATCGCGCACGAAAAGCGCCACGGAAAGATCCACGGTCTTCGCGCCGTAACGCAGCCGCGGGGCGTCGCCGTCATTATGGGCCGCGTCGACGACCAGATCCGCCTTGCCTTCTCGGACCGCCGCCAGCGCTTCGGCACCCGAGAGCCGACGCGCCCGCACTTCGAAGCCCAACCGTTGGGCGGCGAGTGTCAGTAGATCGATGCTGTAACCGGCCGGCGCTCCGTCGTGCTCCATTGCATACGGCGGCGCATCGAAATAAACCATCTCCAGCAATGGCCGACGCAGCAGCAGCGAACGCTCCCGGGCATCGAGTGCGATCGGCGCATACCAGGACGCGGTCTCGCCGAATGCCGACTCGTAGATCTGCTGAATCTCGCCCGCGGGGATCGCGGCCAGGGCCTTGTTCAGGATGCCCGCCAACGGTGCATTGTGTTTGCCGGCGGCGAAAAAGCAGGCGCGTTGCACCGCCAGGCCGTCGCCGCGGCGGCGCGGCGATTCCACCAAACCGCTCATGGCATGCTTGGCAATCAGGTAGCGCGCTTGGCGCCGCTCCATGACCACCGCGTCGGCTTGACCGTCGGCAACTGCGCGCAGCGCCTCCATGGCCGAGCCGACCTGAACGTCGATGGGGGCGGGCTTCAAGTACGCGAATCCCTCCGGCATCGACGTACCGGCGGGTCTGGCCACACGGCGTCCGGCGAGATCCCCGACAGCGTCGATCCGCACGCCCGAGGCGCCACGAAAAATGCGCGGCTCGAAGAGGCCGTACAGATCGCTGTGGCGGAGTGCCTCGGCGTCGGCGCGCTCGTGCACCAGATTAAGCAGCACGTCCGCATCGCCCGCCTCGATGCGCCGTATCGCTTCGGCTTGGGGCGCGCTTTCGAACCGCACATTCAAGCCGGCGTAGCGCGCGGCCAAGCGCATCAGTTCGATGGTGTAGCCGCGGGGCGTTCCGTTCTCGGTCATGCCGAACGGGGGTATCTCCGGGTAGAGGGCCAGAAACTCCCGGTTTCGGCGCAACCATTCCCGCTCGCTCGGCGTCAGTGCCAGGGCCGGCTCGGGCTTCAGGAACGAGACATCGTCCTGCTCGCTGAACCAGCGCGCCCAGAGTCGCTGCAGTTCGGTCGGATCAAGCGACCGGTAGGCCTTGTCGAGGACGGAGCGCAGAACCGCCAGATCCTTGCGAACGGCGAAATGGTGCGCCTTGACCGTTGCCCCGTCCGACAGGCGCGCTTCCCCGACGATTTGGACGTTATCGATCAGGTGCTTCGAAAGCAGATAGGCACCCGTATTCAGCGGCAGGATCGCCGCGTCCGCTCGCCCGTCGGAGACAGCCGCCAGCGAGGCGCGGAAGCTCGGTACGGACAGCCGATCAATATCGGGCCGACTCGCTCGCAGCATTTCGGAGACGGCATAGCCCTCGCTGCCGGCGACGGTCTTCCCCGCAAGCGATGCGAGATCGCGCGGGGCACCCTCGCCGCGCCGTGCAAAGATCATCAGCCGGACCGCGTAGTCACGCTCGCTGAAGGAGAGAAACGCTTCGCGCTCGGGGCTGCGTATGAGATTGACCGTGAGATCCGCCCGCCCCGCTTCCAGATCCGCCAATGCCCGGTCGAGATCCACGGCTTTCCAGACCAGCCGCAGCCCGGCCCGCTGAGCCAAACGCTCCAGCAGTTCGACGGCGTATCCGGCAGGGCCATCGTCGCCGCTGAACACGTAGGGCTC
Organism: Thiohalocapsa sp.; assembly: GCA_021736785.1. Lineage (GTDB taxonomy): Bacteria > Pseudomonadota > Gammaproteobacteria > Chromatiales > Chromatiaceae > Thiohalocapsa. The sequence continues at coordinate 56,719 of JAIPFF010000024.1, forward strand.
GAGCTCGGCAAAATGGACGCGCACGGTCCGGTGCTCGCGGACGAGTTCCGCTTCGCTGTCGGTCAGCGCAAGCTCGGCCTCGTCTTCGGAAAAGATGAAGCGATTCATGTCGACGGCATCGGTCATCGGCCCGAGGCCGATGATCAGATTCTGCAGGCGCTCGATCTGCGCCGCATCCACCAGGCCGATGCCGTAGATCTCGGGCATCATCACCGAATGGGTCTGATGCGCCTCGAATCGCAGGTGCTCGACGGATTTGCGCTGCGAATTGTATTTCGCGTGGATCAGCGAGATCGTCTCCGCGGGATGCTCCAGCGCATAGGCCCAGCCACGGTTGGTCGCTTCGATCATGTCCGCGACCAGGCCCGGATGCTCGGCGACCAACGCCTCGGATGTAAACAGATTGACGTCGGGATGCGGAGGACCGTAATCGCCCGGATCGATTACGTTGAAGTCGATACCCTGCTTGTGCAGCAGGTAGATCTCGTTGGTGCCGTAGGCGGTGATCGCATCCACGTCGCCGTTTGCCAGCGCGTCGATACCGAAATCGTGCGGGACGATCTCCAGGTCGGAGATCGTCATCCCGAAGCGGCTGAACATATAGCGGAAATTTGTGCTTTCGATCTCGTGCCGGGCGGCCATGATGCGCTTGCCGCGCAGGTCGCTGGGCAGGAAAAGATCCCCGCGCGCCGCAAGCACCAGCGGAGAGCGGCGGAAATAGGTTGCCAGCAGCACGACCGGGAGGCCCTGCATCCGCGCGGTCAGCAAGTCGCTGGGGTGGGTTCCGAACTGGACGCGCCCGGACAGGACTTCATCGATGATGTCGACGTCGCCCGTAAACTCATGCAGCGTCACATCCAGGCCGGCTTCACGATAGTAGCCCTGCTCCAAGGCCGTATAAAAGCCGGCGAATTGCCACTGGTGGCGCCACTGCAGCCGCACGTCCACGGGCGTCAGGCCCGCCGGGTTCTGCACCGGGCCCTGCGCCGGGCCTTGGCGCCGCGCTTCGACGCCGGGCGCCCAGACAGTGGCCGCGCAGAGAAACAACAACAGCACGAATGGCATTGAACGGGTCATTGTTTTTCCGGCCATGGTGACCTCGTCCGTGGCTCAGCTGCAGTGCGAGGCGGGTCGCAGGATGCCGGAGCCGGTTGGCCGGCATCGGCGCCTTCCTGCCGGGGCGCTCGGCGGGCCCGACGGCATTTCAACACGCGACGCCGGCCGCGCGAGAATTATCGGCGGCCGATCTCGACGCTATTTTGCCGGAAGCCGCCCGGGCTGGCAGACTGCCGCTTCCGTGCGCAGCAAGATTGTAGGACGATGACCGTCATTGAACCGCCTTCCGTCTCCGAGACGGCCGTCAAGCGAACCCTGAACGGCTACGCGCTGACCGTCTTTCTCAGCTCCGCCCTGCTGCTGGTGCTCGAGATCGTGGCCGGGCGACTCGTGGCCCCCTATGTCGGCGTGTCGCTCTACACCTGGACGTCGATCATCGGCGTCATCCTCGCCGGCCTGTCTCTCGGCAATTGGATCGGCGGCGTCTGGGCGGACCGCGGCGGCAGCGGGCGCAGCGTGGGGATGGTGCTCGTCGCCGGCGGCTTGTACTGCATCCTGAGCCTGGCGATGCTCGATGCCCTCGGCGCCGCACTGCAGGCAAGCGGCGCCACGTTGCTGACCGCGAGCTTCGTCTTCGCCTCCGTGCTGTTTTTCGTTCCGGCGGCCCTGATCGGCGTGGTTACCCCATTGTTGACGACGCTCTCGCTTCGGCTCGACGACCGCGCGGGGCATGTCATCGGACGCATGCACGCGCTGGCCGCGGTGGGCAGCATCAGCGGCACCTTCGCCGCCGGCTACTGGCTGGTGCAGGCGCTCGGCACGCGCACCGTGGTGCTGACGACCGGCTTGCTGCTGCTCGCCCTCGGCGCGCCGTTCCTGCGCGGCATCCATCGCGCCGCGCAGGTCCTGCTGGTGGTCGCCGTGCTCGCTACCGGGCTGCTGGTCGGCCTGCGCCAGGGACTCGCATCGAGCTGCGACCGCGAGAGCAGCTATTTCTGCATCCGCGTCGTCGACCAGAGCGCGGACGCCCCGTTCGGCGAGGCGCGAGGACTGGTGCTGGACCATTTGCTGCACGGCATCAATCACCGCGACCAGCCCGCCATGCTCATCGCGCCCTATGTGCACGGCATCGACGAGCTCGCCTATGCCCACTTCGGCGAGCGCTACGATGCCGGGCTGCGCTGGTTTTTTGCCGGCGGCGGCGCCTATACCCAGCCGCGCGCCTTGCAGGTGCTCAGCCCCGACTCGCAGATCACTGTCGCGGAGCTCGATCCGGCGGTGACACGCACGGCCGTGGAACGGCTTTATCTGAACCCCGACGGCATGCAGATCGTGCACCGCGATGCGCGCCTGGCGCTGCTCGACGCCGAGGCGCCCTTCGACGTCGTCGTCGGCGACGTCTTCCACGACGTCGCCATCCCCTACCATCTGGTGACCAAGGAATTCGCGGCGCTGGTGAAAGCGCGCCTGCGCCCGGGCGGGCTGTATGCCATGAATGTGGTCGACGCGTTCCCTGATCCGCTGCTGATCAAGGCCATCGTCAAGACCCTCGCCAGCGAATTCAGCTACGTCGACCTGTGGATGGAGGGTCCGCCGGAGGCGGCACGGGTGACCTTCATCGTCACCGCCAGCGATGCCCGGCAGTTGCCGAAGACCGTCGCGGCACGCGGCAGTTTCCCGCGCAGCTGGACGCGCATGACCGAGGACCTGATGGCCTTCGGCCGCTCGCCGCGGACACTGCCGCTGCTGACCGACAATTACGCGCCGGTGGAGCGGCTGATCTCCGACCTGCTGATCGGCGATGCCCGATGATCGCGGCCCCGCCGCTGCCCGCCGCGCGGCAGCCGCGCTCGGCGCTTCATTCCTCGAAGACGCCCGCCGCGGCAGCGGGGGGCACCATCGCAGGACGCAGGATACGGGCGGGCGGGATTCAGGGCGTATCGCGCAGCGTCGCGACCGCCGGCGACAGCCAAAGCAGAACGGCGTCCGCGGGATACTCCGGCGGATTCTCCGACAGCAGCACGACGCCCCCTTCCAGCTGCCAGGCCAGCGCGCCGCCCCCTCCGCCGCCGCGCAGCGGCTCGCCGAGCCCGGTGCGCAGGCTCTGTTCGAGCATCCCGTGATAGCGCTCCCTGTAATAGAGCTGCAACGCGCTCAGCAGGTCGTCGGTATAAAAAAGGCGGGCCTCGCGGGCCGGCAGGCCGTTGAAGGAGGCGATCTCGGCGGCGCAGACGCGCTCGCCGAAAGCCCCGGGCGCGTCGCGGCAGTCGAACTCCACCTTGGGGAACTGGGTAGCGATATCGGCTTCGCGCACCTGCGGCGTCAGCCGGTCATAAGCGATATTGAAGCCCGGGCTACCCATGACATGCAGAAGAAAGAGGTCGCTGCGACGCTGGCCGTCCTCTGTGAACATGAGCCAAGTGAAGGGGCCGGCGACCAGCGCCAACGCCAGCACGAGCTTGTAGGTGCGTGGTAGTTTCAGTTTCATAGGGCGCGCATTGTAGTCGCTTCGAGCGTGCGGCGTTCGCGTCTCGGCACCGGCATCGGCACGGCCGTCGCCTCGGCGCCCCCAGCGACATGCCGCCGCGCATCGCCCCAAGTCAGAGAACCGGACCCGTCGATCATGACCGATTCCTCCGCCAGCGCGCCGACCTCCCGGGGCGCCCCGCAGCATACGCCCATGATGCAGCAATTCCTGCGCATCAAGGCCGACTATCCGGACATGCTGCTGTTCTACCGGATGGGCGACTTCTATGAGCTGTTCTTCGCCGATGCCGAGCGCGCCGCGGCACTGCTGGACATCACGCTGACCAAGCGCGGCCAGTCGGCGGGCCAACCGATCCCGATGGCCGGCATTCCCTACCACGCCGCGGAGGGCTACCTGGCCAAACTGGTGCGCCACGGCGTCTCGGTGGGGATCTGCGAGCAGATCGGCGACCCGGCTAAAGCAAAGGGACCTGTACAGCGGGAAGTGGTGCGCGTGGTGACGCCCGGCACACTGACCGACGAGGGGCTGCTCGACGAGCGGCGCGAGAACCTGCTCTGCGCCATCGCCGAAGCCGCCGATTCATTCGGCATTGCGGTGCTGGAGCTCTCCAGCGGGCGCTTCTCGATCTCGGAGCTGGCCGGCGACGAGGCCCTGGCTGCCGAGCTCGAGCGCCTGCAGCCCGCCGAGGTCCTGATCGCCGAGGACAGCCGCCTCGACCAGCGCCTGCGCATCGGCGCCGGCGCCACTCGGCGTCAGTCCTGGCTGTTCGATGCCGACAGCGCCGAGACACTGCTCTGCAGGCAGTTCGGCACCCGCGACTTGGCCGGCTTCGGCTGCGCGGACCTGCGCCTGGCGGTGGGCGCGGCCGGCTGCCTGCTGCAGTACGTCAACGATACCCAGCGCGCCGCCCTGCCCCACATCCGCGGTCTCGGCACCGAGCGCCGCGACGAGGCCGTGATTCTCGACGCCGCCACCCGCCGCAACCTCGAACTGCTGACGCCGCTCGGCGGCGACACCCAAGGACGCGCGGCGGCCACGCTCGCCGGCGTCATGGACCGCACCGCGACCGCCATGGGCGCACGGCTGCTGCGGCGCTGGATCAGCCGCCCGCTGCGCGATATCGCGGCCGTGCGGGCGCGCCACGACGCCATCGAGCGCCTGACGCCGGAGCGGGCCTTCGAGCCGCTGCGCGAGGTGCTGACCGGCATCGGCGACTTGGAGCGCATCGCGGCGCGCATTGCCCTCGGCTCGGCGCGCCCGCGTGACCTCGGCACGCTGCGCGATGCGCTGACCCGGCTGCCGGCGCTGCGCGAAGCACTCTCGCCGCTTGACAGCCCGCTGCTGGGCAGCATCGACGGCGAGCTCGGCGAGCACGCCGACACCCGCGACCTGCTGGCCAGGGCGCTGGTCGAAAATCCGCCGATGCTGATCCGCGACGGCGGCGCCATTGCCCGCGGCCATGACCAGGCTCTCGACGAGCTGCGCGACATGGCCGAGCACGGCGACCGTTTCCTCGTCGATCTCGAGAGGCGCGAGCGCGAGCGCACCGGCATCGCGGCACTGAAGGTGAGCTACAACCGGGTACACGGCTACTACATCGAGCTCGGCCGCACCCACGCGGATAAGGTGCCGGACGACTATCAACGCCGGCAGACGCTCAAGGGCACCGAGCGCTACATCACCCCGGAGCTCAAGCGTTTCGAAGAGCAGGTCTTGAGCGCCCGCGAGCGGGCGCTGGCGAGGGAAAAGGCGCTCTACGAGACGCTGCTGGCAACGCTGCGCGAGGGTCTGGCGCCGCTGCAGGCGATGGCCGCGGCGCTCGCCGAGCTCGACGTGCTGTGCAATCTGGCCGAACGGGCCGACCGATTGCAGTGGACGCGCCCGATACTGACCGAAGAGGCGGTGATCGACATCGACGACGGACGTCATCCGGTGGTCGAGCAGCTCGGCCGCGAGACCTTCGTCGCCAACGGGGTGCGCTTCGACGATCGGCGCCGGATGCTGATCATCACCGGCCCGAACATGGGCGGCAAATCCACCTACATGCGCCAGACCGCCCTGATCGTGCTGATGGCCTACGCGGGCAGCTTCGTGCCGGCACGCGCGGCGCGGATCGGTCCGGTGGACCGCATCTTCTCGCGCATCGGAGCCGCCGACGACCTGGCCGGCGGGCGCTCGACCTTCATGGTCGAGATGGAAGAGACCGCAAACATCCTGAACAATGCCACCGAGCGCAGCCTGGTGCTGATGGACGAAGTCGGCCGCGGCACGAGCACCTTCGACGGACTGTCGCTGGCCTGGGCCTGCGCCGTCGAGCTGGCATCGCGCATCCGAGCGCTGACGCTGTTCGCGACCCACTACTTCGAGCTCACGACATTGCCCGAGGCCCATCCCGGCATCGTCAACGTCCACCTCGACGCGGTCGAGCACGGCGAGCGCATCGTCTTTCTGCACAGCGTGCGCGAGGGGCCCGCGAGCCAGAGCTACGGCCTGCAGGTGGCCGCGCTGGCCGGCGTGCCGGCGACGGTGATCGAGCGCGCGCGCGAGCGGCTGCGGGAATTGGAGGAGACGGCCCATGCGCGCGGCCGCGCCGATGCCGAGCCGCACATGGCCCAGCTCAGTCTGTTTGCGCCGGAGGCGCCGAGCCCGGCGCTGGAGGCCTTGCGCGGCATCGATCCGGACACGCTGAGCCCCCGCGATGCCCTCGACGCGCTCTACCGGCTGCGCGAGCTTTCCGACCAATAAACAGGGAGTCGACAGCGCTCGCGTCGAAGCACCCGCACGATTGGCGATGGCGCCGGCTCAGCCGCAGGAGACGGACTCGACGCCGACGAGCGCCACGGTGATATTGTCGGTGCCGCCATTCGCGCAAGCGCGCTCCACAAGTGCTTCGGCTGCCGCATCCAGCGCGTCGCCGGCCGCGACGATCAGCGACGCGATGTCCTCGTCGGACAGCATCCCGGTAAGGCCGTCGGTACAGAGCAGGTAACGATCGCCGGCCTCGACCGCCGACACCGACGAGGACACCTCGAGCGTCGCATCGATGCCGACCGCACGCGTCAGCAGGCTGTCGCTGATGCCCTGGCTGCTTGCCTCCTCCACGCTGGCGTAGAGTCCGCGGTCGACCAGCTCTTGGATGAAGGAATGATCGCGGGTCAGTTGCTGCAGCTGACCGTCGCGCAAGCGGTACAGCCGGGAGTCGCCGACATGGGCAACGGCCAGCCAGTCGTGCGTGAACAGGCCGGCGACCACGGTGGTCCCCATGCCGCTGCAGGATGGGTCGCGCGCGGCCGTTTCCAGAATGGCGCTATTGGCGTCGGCCACGGCCGATCGCAGCAGCGCGGCGGCCGAGCGGGCGCCCGTGGGCCGATCGCCGCGCTCGCGCGCCGATGCCTCCAGCAATCGCTCCGAGATCATCCCGACCGCGAGCTTGCTTGCGACATCGCCGGCGTTGGCGCCGCCCATGCCGTCGGCGACGACGGCGAGGCCGAGTGCGGGCTGCACATCGACGGCGTCCTCGTTGCGCGCGCGCACCAGCCCGCGATCGGTGCGCCAAGCAAAATGCAGGCGCGGCGCCGGCATATCAGGGCCGGCCTCTCGGCGCCCGCATGCCGCCGGCCATCAGTTCTGCGCCGATTGCTCGAGCAGCGCCGCCAGCTTCTTCGGCTCGACATAGCCGGGTACCATCTGGCCGTTGTCGAGCACGATGGCCGGGGTGCCGCGGATACCCATCAGCTCCCCGAGCTCCATGTGCTTCTGGACCGGGTTGCTGCATTTCTTGCTGTCCACGGCAATCCCGTTTTTGGCGTCGGTCATCGCCGCTTGCCGATCATCGGCACACCAGACCGAGACCGCCTTTTCGTACGACGGGCTATCGACGCCGGTGCGCGGGTAGAACAGATAGCGCACGCTGATCCCCTCGCTCGCGTAGTCGCCGATCTGCCCGTGCAGCTTACGGCAGTAGCCGCAATCGATGTCGGTGAAGACCGTCACGGTGTGCTTTTCGGCCGGTGCGTCGAAGACGACCATGCCGTCCTCGCCGACCGTGTCCAGGGCGCGCAGCCGGGCCTGGCCGCGGGCGGTCTCGGTGATGTCCTCGCGCGTCTTCAAATCGACGATCGCGCCGTCGATCAGGTAGCGCCCGTCGCCGGTGACGAACATGACCTGCGGGCCGATCTCGACCAAGAACAAACCCTCGACCTCGGTGGGCTGCACGCTGGTGGGCGTGTAATCGGGCAGCACCTTGGCCAGCGCCGCGCGGATGGTCGCCGCCTCGTCCGCGACCGCGGCTTGGCCGCCGAAAGCGAGCACGGCCGCGAATGCCGACGACAGGAGATGACGCTTCTTCATGAATACTTCCTCGGGGAATCAGTCTCTGAAATTGGTGAATTGGAGCGGCAGCTCCCAGTCGGTCTCTTTCAGCATCGCAATCGATTGCTGAAGATCGTCGCGCTTTTTGCCCGTCACCCGCAGCTGATCGCCCTGGACCTGCGCCTGGACCTTGAGCTTGGCGGCCTTCAGCGCTTTGACCATGCGTTTCGCCGTATCGCTGTCGAGGCCCTGCTTGAGGCCGATGCGCTGGCGCGCGGCGTTCAGTGTCGTCACCGGCTCGTCGACATCCAGCGCCGAGAGATCAACCTGACGTTTGACCAGCTTTTGCCGAAGAATATCCAGCATCTGACCGAGCTGGAATTCCTGCTCGGCGACTAGCCGGATCTCCCCGTCCCCGAGCTCGAAGCTTGCGTCGACCCCTTTGAAGTCGAATCGGGTACCGATCTCGCGATTGGCTTGGTCGACGGCGTTGCGGACCTCTTGGATGTCGCATTCCGAGACGACGTCGAACGACGGCATGACCTTACTCCTGCTCTGGCTGCTTGCTGAAAAATAGCGCGCAACGATAGATTAATGCGGCCGAAACTTCCACTTCGGCCCGCCCCGTGACGCGATTTTGCAAACCGCGTCACGGGGCGCGCGCGCCTGGCCTCGCGCACCCCGGGCGCCGCGCCGAGGACGGCGCTCCCCCCCGAATCGGATCAGGCCCGGATCAGGCTCGGATCAGGCCCGGATCAGGCTCGGATCAGGCCCGGATCGAGCTCGAACCGGGCTCGGATCAGGCGCAGCCAAGGCTTCGCTCAGGCGCGCGGATGATGCATGGCGTGCAACTGTTTCAGGCGCTCGCGGGCCACATGGGTGTAGATCTGCGTCGTCGACAGATCGCTGTGACCGAGCAGCATCTGTACCACACGCAGATCGGCGCCGTGGTTCAGCAAATGGGTGGCGAAGGCATGGCGCAGCGTATGCGGAGAGAGCTGCTTGGAAATGCCGGCGTCGGCGGCGTAACGCTTGATCAGCTGCCAGAATGCCTGGCGCGTCATGCAGGCGCTGCGGCTGGTCGGGAACAGATAGTCGCTGGCACGCACGCCGAGAATCGCCGCCCTCGGCCCGCGCACGTAGTCGGCAAGCCAGGCGGTTGCCTCTTCCCCGAGCGGCACCAGCCGCTCCTTGTCGCCCTTGCCGACGATGCGCACGACGCCCTGATTGAGACTGACCGACTGCGGGCGCAGCGTCACCAGCTCGGTCACGCGCAAGCCGCTGGCGTAGAGCACCTCCAGCATCGTGCGATCGCGGTGCCCGCGGGTGTCGTCGGTGTCCGGCGCCGCGAGCAGCGCCTCCACTTCCTGCTCGGTCAGGGTCTTCGGCAACGGACGCCCGAGACGCGGCGGATCGACGCGGTTGCTCGGATCCTCGCTGATACGCCCCTGGCGCAGCAAATGGCCGTAGAACTGCCGCAGGCACGACAGCAGCCGCGCCGCGGAGCGCGGCTTGCGCCCGCTGCGGGCGAGCACGGCCAGGTAATCCAGCAGATCGCTGCGGCGTGCGTCGCACAGGCCCCGGTGCCGCTCGCGGCCGAGCCAATGCGTGAACGCGCGCAGATCCGAGCGGTAGGCCGCCAGGGTGTTATCGCTGAGCCCGCGCTCCAGCCACAGGGCATCGGCGAAGGCCTCGATGGCGTCGAGGTCCGGATCGCGGCTCATCTCACCGCCGCAGCGCCCGCGCTCGCGTCATCGAGGCTTCCCGGCCCGGCGGCCGACGGACCGCCGTCTCGGCGCCCGCCGGCCGCGCGCTCGTGCGCCAGCAGCCAGCGCTTGATCTCGACCAGCCGGGCGCCGGCGTCGCCGGCGAAGCCGCCGAGTCCGCGGCGGGCGACCACCCGGTGGCAGGGCACGACCAGCGGACAGGGATTGGCGCGGCAGGCGCCGCCGACGGCGCGCGCCGCCGAGCCCAGCTCCGCGGCAATCGCGCCGTAGGTGCGGGTGCTACCCGGCGGGATGGCGCTGATCGCGTGCCAGACCCGGCGCTGAAAGGGGGTCCCGGAGATGGCGGGCGCAAGCGCCGGGCGGTGCAAGGGATCGCGAAAATAGGCGTTCAGCTCGCGCGCCAGCCAGTCGGGCAGAGCGGCATCGCCGCGACCGATGCCGGCCGGGGAAAGCTCGATGCGGCGCAGCTCGCGCGCGCGCCAGTGCACACGGATCATGCCGAACGGCGTCTCGAGACCGGCCTGTCCATCGTCGCTGTGGTTTGCGGTGCTCATGGGCTTTGCGGGCTGCGTGCTCCGGGGCGCTGGATCGGCGGTCGGCTGAGGCCGGCGGCTGTCGACCCGCCGTGCGGCGCCGATCACGGGTGCGGCGAGTGAACCGGGCGGCAGCGCGCAAGCACGAAACCGCGCATGTGAAACCGATCCGCCTTGGACCGTATACTAGAGCCGTTGCTTTCACCGATCCATCTCCGTCATGTCCATCCCCGACACACAAGAGCTCCCGTTCTGGGAGACCACGCCGCTGCGCGAAATGACCCGCGCGCAATGGGAATCGCTGTGCGACGGCTGCGGCAAGTGCTGCCTGAACAAATACGAAGACATGGACACCGGCGAGCTGCACTACACCAGCGTCGCCTGCGTGCTGTTGGACCAGGAGCGACGCTGCTGCTCCGACTATGCCAACCGCGCGCGGCGCGTCGCCGACTGCATCACGCTGACGCCCGAGACGCTGGAGGATCCGCGCTGGCTGCCGCGCACCTGTGCCTACCGGCTATTGGCGCAAGGCGATCCGCTGCCTTCCTGGCATCCCCTGATCAGCGCGGACCCGGATTCCGTGCGGCGCGCCGGCCACAGCGTGCACGGACGTGTCAGCTGCGAGAGCGAGGTCGAAGATCCCCTGATGCATTTGATCGACTGGGTAAAGTAATGCCGCCGCCGCAAGCGCCGAGCGCGTCCGCCGCCAGGCTCGTGCTGGCGTCGACATCGCCGTTTCGCCGGGAACTGCTGGCGAAGCTCGGCCTGGCGTTCGCCACCGCCTCGCCGCGCACCGACGAGACGCGGCTGCCGGGAGAGGATCCGCGCGCCCTGGTCATGCGCTTGGCGGAGGCCAAGGCACGGGCCGTCGCCGACGCGCACCCGCAGGCGCTGATCATCGGCTCGGATCAGGTCGCCTGTATCGACGATACAGTCCTCGGCAAGCCCGGCGACCGCCCGCGCGCCCTGGAGCAACTGCGTCGGGCTTCGGGCCGGCGGGTCGTTTTCCGCACCGGACTGTGCCTGCTGCGTGCCGCGGACGGAGAGGCACAAGTGCTCTGCGAAGACTTCGCCGTGCGCTTTCGATCTCTGACGCCTGCGCAAATCGCCGGCTACGTCGACCGAGAGCAGCCGTTCAACTGTGCCGGCAGCTTTAAATCCGAAGGGCTCGGGATCGCGCTGTTCGAGGCGCTGGAAGGCGCCGACCCGAATGCCCTGGTCGGCCTGCCGCTGATCCGGCTGGTGCAGATGCTCGAGCGCTTCGGCGTCGATGTGCTGACCGGCGGCGCTCCACAAGGCGCCGGCTGACGGCATTTCCATTCGCCGGCGGGCGCGCCGTCGCGCCCGGTCCCGGGCGCCTGCACGGCAGCGGTTTCCCGACATCCGCGCCCGGAAACCCCGCGCCCGCAGGCGGCGCGCGCTTCAGCGCATCGACGGCATCCCGTCCGCGCCGCTCATGCGCACCAGATTCCGCGCAATGGCGGCGCCGAGCCGGTCGGTCAGGCGCTCGAGCACATCCTGCTTCTTGCTGTATTTGACGATGTCCTCGGCGCCGATGATCTCGCGCGCCACGAAGCTGCTGCTGCCGATGGCGTCGCTGAGACCGAGCTCCACGCTCTGCTCGCCGGTCCAGAACAGGCCGCTGAAGAGCTCGTCGCCGCCTTTGAGCCGATCGCCGCGGCCCTCTTTCACAGCCGTGATGAATTGCCCGTGCAGATTGTCCAGCAGCGTCTGCAGGAAGTCGCGGTCCCGCTCCTCCAGCGGCGAGAACGGATCCAAGATGCCCTTGTGCTCGCCCGCCGTCAGCAGGCGGCGCTGGACGCCGAGCTCCTCGATGGCTTCCTGAAAGCCGAAGCTGTCGAGCCGCACGCCGATGGAGCCGATCAGCGTCGCCTTGTCGACATAGATCTCGTCGGCCGCGGCGGCAACGTAATAACCGCCGGAAGCGCAGATATCGGAAGCGACGGCGTACACCGGCTTGTCCGGATACTTCTCGCGCAGACGCTCGATCTCGTCGTTGATGTAACCCGACTGCACCGGACTGCCGCCCGGGCTGTTGATGCGCAGAATGATGCCCTTGGCTTTTTCCGCTTCGAAGGCCTTGCGCAGCGCCGTGACGATGCGGTCGGCGCTGGCGTCGCTGTCGGGCGCAATGATGCCCTCCACTTCGATGAGGGCCGTGTGCTCGTCGGCGCCGGTCAGCTTATCGCCGAGGCCGTCGGCGTAGTACGCGGCCACCAGCAACAGCAGATAGAGCAGGATGCCGAACTTGAAGACCGTGGCCCAGCGCCGCGAACGGCGCTGCTCGCGCAGGAACTCGCCGGCCATCTTATTGATCAGCGCGCGCTCCCACTCGGGATCATCGGTGGCCGGCATGTCGGGCTCGCGCCGCTTCCAGAATTTCCAGTTCATCGACTACTTACTCGTGTATCTCGGGCTTGGAAGGAAGGCTCGCCGATGCGCGCGCCGGACTCGCCCGCGCGCTGCCCGACGGCGACGGGACGCAGGTCAAACGGCCGGAGCGGCCCCGTGCGCGGCCGGCACTTGCGAGGCATCCTCCGCGACGCCCGCGCGCAGCCAATCCGGCAGTGCATCGATGGAGGACAGGCAGGCAAGGGGCTCGAGCGCGTGCAGCCGCTCCGGCGCATGTGCGCCGTAACACACGCCGAGCGCCGGCACGCCGGCGTTGCGCGCCATCTGCAGATCGTACTCGGTATCGCCGATCATCAGCGCCTGCCCCGGGGTCATGCCGAATTCTTCCAGCAATTCCAGCAACATCTGCGGGTGCGGCTTGGAGAAGGTCTCCTCGGCCGTGCGCGTGGCGTGAAAGTAAGGCCCCAGCCCCGACTGTGCGAGCGCGGCATCGAGCCCGCGCCGGCTCTTGCCGGTGGCCACCGCGAGCAGATAGCCCTGCGCGTGCAGCGCCGCGACCGCCTCGGCGGCTCCGCCGAACAGCGGCGTCGGCGTCGTGTTGGTCACCAGATAATGATGCCGGTAGCGTTCGATGAAGCGGGCCCGGTCGTCGGCCGCCGCCTGCGGCCAAAGCGCGCAAACGGCCTGGTCCATGCCGAGGCCGATGATGTCGCGGCATTCGGCACGCCCGGGAGCCGGCACGCCGAGATCCGCAAAGGCCGCGTGCAGGCTGTCGACGATCCTGGCCTCGGAGTCCATCAGCGTGCCGTCCCAATCGAAGACGAGCAGATCGAATTTCATGTGCTTTCCTCCTCGGGGCCATGCGTTCGCGCCGACCCGCAACGGGATCGGCGGCGATCCGGCGCCCGACCTGAATGTGCGCCTGCCTGCGAGCCGACACCGCAGCCCGCGGCGCGATGACACCCTATGCCACGTCGCAACCGGTGCCGGCGCGGCTCAGCGCCGCTCGGCAAGCCGCGCGAGCAGGGCTTGGAGGTCGGCCGGCAGCGGCGCCTCGACCTCCACGGACTCGCCGTCCTCACGCGGTCGAAATCTCAGGGCCGCGGCATGCAAAAACAAGCGTTTGAGACCGAGCTCGCGCAGCGCCCGGTTAGCGGCCGCATCGCCGTACTTGGCGTCGCCGGCCACCGGAGCGCCCATACTCGCAGCGTGCACGCGAATCTGGTGCGTGCGGCCGGTATACAGCGCGACGTCGACCAGTGTCGCTTCGCCATAGGCCTCGATACGGCGGAAGACGGTGCGCGCCGTCTTGCCCTCGGCTTGGTCGACCTGGACCATGCGCTCGCCGCCGCGCAGCTGCGACTTGCGCAGCGGAAGGGTGACCTCCACCACCCGCCGTGGCAGGCTGCCGGCCAGCAGCGCGCGGTAGCGCTTGTCCACCTCGCCCTCGCGCAACTGGCGATGCAGCGCCCGCAGCGCGCTGCGCCGTTTGCCGATGACCAGGCAGCCCGAGGTATCGCGATCGAGCCGGTGGACCAACTCCAGCTCTTGGCCCGGGCGCATGGCGCGCAGCCCCTCGATGACACCGACGCTGATACCGCTGCCGCCATGGACCGCCACCCCGGAAGGCTTGTCGATCACCAGTACGCGGTCGTCTTCGTAGAGGATGGCGGCGGCCAAGCGCGCGGCCAGCGCGGCGGGCGCGGCCGGGGCGGCGCCGGGGTCGGGTCGGCGCACCGGCGGGACGCGCACCGCATCG
>JAIPFF010000025.1 GCA_021736785.1 Thiohalocapsa sp.
CCCCCCCCCCCGCGGGTCGTCCGCCGGCTGGCGATCCTGTTTTCGGGTCGGCCGCGATTCGCGCTCGCGACGTTTTGCGCAATCGCGCCACCCACGCGCATGGCACTGCGATGACCCTGCTGCTCCTTGTTCTGATTCTGGCCGCGATGGCCATGGCCTACCACGCCGGCCGCAAGCGTGCCGTCGCGGTGGCCGGCGGCCCCGCGCGCATCAACCAGCTGCATTCGCTGCCCGGCTACTACGGTTACTACGTTGCGCTCTGGGTCGGCATTCCGGCACTGCTGCTCCTGCTTGCCTGGACCGGCCTGCAGGATCGCGTGGTCACCGGTCTGATGGTCGCCGAGCTGCCGGCGGAGCTGACCGCGGACATGTCGCCCGGGCGGGTCGGGCTGATGGTCAACGACATCAAGAACCTGGCCACCGGCAACATCACCTCCGGCAACGTGACGCCGGAGATCCGGGCTGCCGCCGATCGCTACCAGCGGCTGAGCGAGACCGCCAACCTGGCGCGTTGGCTGCTGATCGGCGCGGTGCTGATCGCCGGGCTGACATTCGCCTGGCGGCAGGTGTCGCCGGCCTTACGCGCCCGCAATCGGGTCGAGGGCACGGTGATGGTGATCCTGATCCTGTGCTCGTCGATCGCCATCCTGACCACGCTCGGCATCGTGCTGTCGGTGCTGTTCGAGTCGCTGCGCTTCTTCCAAATGGTCCCCTGGACCGAGTTCTTCTTCGGCACGCTGTGGAGTCCGCAGATCGCACTACGTGCCGATCAGGTCGCTGCCGCCGGTGCATTCGGCGCCATTCCGCTGTTTACCGGCACGCTGCTGATCTCGGCCATCGCGATGGTCGTCGCGGTTCCGGTCGGGCTGTTTTCGGCCATCTATCTGGCCGAATACGCACCGCGTGCGGTGCGCGCCTGGGCCAAGCCCGTGCTGGAGGTGCTGGCCGGAATCCCGACCGTGGTGTACGGCTTCTTCGCCGCCTTGACCGTCGCGCCGCTGATCCGGGGCTGGGGCGAGGCGATCGGCCTCGATGTCGCCTCGGAGAGCGCATTGGCGGCCGGGCTGGTGATGGGGATCATGATCATCCCGTTCGTCTCGTCCCTGTCCGACGACGTCATCAACGCCGTGCCGCAGTCGTTGCGCGACGGCTCCTACGCGCTGGGGGCAACCCAGTCGGAGACCATTCGGCGGGTGATCTTCCCGGCCGCGCTGCCCGGCATCGTCGGCGGCGTGCTGCTGGCGGTTTCGCGTGCGATCGGCGAGACCATGATCGTGGTGATGGCGGCCGGGCTAGCGGCCAACCTGACCGCCAATCCGCTGGACAGTGTGACCACGGTGACGGTGCAGATCGTCACGCTGCTGACCGGCGACCAGGAGTTCGACAGCGCCAAGACCCTCGCCGCGTTCGCGCTCGGCCTGACGCTGTTCGCGGTCACGCTGACGCTCAACGTCATCGCCTTGCATATCGTGCGTAAGTATCGTGAGCAATATGAATAACAGCACGAACAACAACGTCTCGCCGGGCGGCTCGGCCGGGCGCCCCTCGGGCAGTTCGGTCGGCGCCGGGGCCGGCGCCCGAAAGGGCCGCGCGATCGACATCGTCCAAGCGAGCCTGAAGCGGCGCTACGCCGCGGAGCGCCGCTTCCGCCTGGCCGGTGCCGGCGCTGTTCTGCTCGGGCTCGGATTCGTGGCGATGCTGTTCGTCAGCATCATCGGTCAGGGCTACACCGCATTCCAGCAGACATATATTCAACTACCGGTGTACTTCGACCCCGAGATCGTCGACCCGGACGGCGACTTCGCGCGCGCTCGTGCAGACGGATCCCTGGCGCGGGCGGAGATCGACGAGCGCCTGCTCGGCGTCAACTTTCTTGCCCTGGGGCGCGCGGCGCTGAAGGACGAGTTCCCCGGCGTCAGCGGCCGCACCGACACGCGTGCGCTGAACAGCCTGTTGAGCCCCGGTGCGCCGCTGCAGTTGCGCGAAATGTTGGCGCGGGATCCGTCGCTGGTCGGTGCCGAGCGGTCCATATGGCTGTTGGCTGACGATGACGTCGACATGTTCATGAAGGGACGCTCTACGGCGGTGCGGCGGCTCGACGTCGGCGGCACGGCGACCCTCGCCGCCGCGGACGGCGGTCCGCTCGGCGAGCTGCCTGCCAGCGGTGATCGTGTCCGCGTCGAGTCCACTGTCGCCGACTTCGCACCTCTGCTCGCCGGTGTGCGCGACTTCCTCTCACGGCAGGCCGATCGCGCCCGGCGCGAGATCGCGCGCGTGGAGCGCGCCCTGGAAGCGAACGCCGCGGAACGGGAGCGCTTGCTGCAGGCGCTGGCGGACGCCGAAGGCGCAAAGCCGATCACCGACCCCGCCGGTGCCGATGCGCCGGGCAGCGTCTCCGTGGCACGGCTGGAGCTTCAACTCGGCGCCTTGGATGTGCGGCGCACCGACCTGGAGGGCCAATTGCGCGGCCAGAGCGAGCGGCTTGCGGCATTTCAGGCACGTATGGCCGACGACGACGGCGACAACGAGCTGACCGATGACATGCCCAGCTTCCTGATCCGGCTGAACGACGGTCTGATCAAGGCCGACTCGGTCAGCGGCAGCCGGATCGACGGCACCGTCTTTCTGCCGCCCGCCAGTTTGGAGCCTGCCGGCGCCGAGCGGTGGCGCATTATCGAGCTGGCAACGCCGGAAAACGGTCGCCGGCTGAAGGATCGTCAGGTCGCGTGGGTCCTGCACCTGGAGGACGAGGGACAGATCAAGAAGCGCTTCAATACCATCTTCTTCACCAACGGCACCTCGCGCGAGCCCGAGCTTGCCGGTATCGCCGGGGCGTTGATGGGGTCGTTCTACGCCTTGGTGCTGACGCTGCTGTTCTCGTTCCCGATCGGTGTCGGCGCGGCCGTCTATTTGGAGGAGTTCGCGCCGAAGAACCGAATCACCGATCTGATCGAGGTCAATATCAATAACTTGGCGGCGGTACCGTCCATCGTCTTCGGACTGCTCGGACTCGCCGTGTTCATCAACTTCTTCGGCGTGCCGCGCTCGACGCCGCTGGTCGCGGCCATGGTGCTGACACTGATGACCTTGCCGACCATCATTATCGCCAGCCGTGCGGCGCTGAAATCCGTGCCGCCGTCGATCCGCGAGGCGGCGCTCGGTGTCGGTGCGTCGCCGTTGCAAACGCAGATCCATCATGTGCTGCCCTTGGCCCTGCCCGGCATGCTGACCGGCACCATCATCGGCATGGCGCAGGCGCTCGGCGAGAGCGCACCCCTGTTGATGATCGGTATGATCGCGTTCATCGTCGACGTCCCGGCCGGCTTCACCGATCCAGCCACGGTGCTGCCGGTGCAAATCTTCCTTTGGGCAGACAGCCCAGAGCGCGGCTTCGTCGAGCGCACCTCGGCGGCGATCATGGTCCTGCTCGCCTTCCTGGTCCTGATGAATTTGGCCGCGGTGCTGTTGCGCCGCCGCTTCGAGCGGCGCTGGTAGGGCCGGCCTGGCCGCGCCCGGGCTGCGGAAGGATTCCACAGCCTCGACCCGGCCAGATCCGAACTGAATTTCGAGGTTTCGTATGAGTACAACAATGGAAGCGGTGGGCGTGAAGGCACAGCACCTGAGCGCCGCCGAATTGGAGCAAGAGCAGGATTTCGCCGGCACCGTCGGCGATTTCACGTCTCCGGACCCGCGCATGGTGTGCCGGGGCGTGAACGTCTGGTACGACAACAAGCAGGCGATCCGTAATGTCAGCCTGGATATCGGCCGCAACGAGGTGGTTTCGATGATCGGCCCGTCCGGCTGCGGCAAGTCCACGTTTCTGCGCTGTCTGAATCGGATGAACGATACGATTCCGGCGGCACGGGTCGAGGGCTCGATCATGCTGGACGGGCAGGAGATCCTGGACAAGGACATCGATGTCGTGCCGCTTCGGGCGCGCGTCGGCATGGTGTTCCAGAAGCCGAATCCGTTCCCGAAGTCGATCTACGAGAACGTCGCCTACGGCCCGCGTATCCACGGGCTGTGCAATAGTGTCGCCGAGCTCGATGAGCTGGTCGAGACCAGCCTCACACGCGCGGGCCTGTGGAACGAAGTCAAGGACCGCCTTGGCCAGCCCGGCATCGGCCTGTCCGGCGGTCAGCAGCAGCGGCTGTGCATCGCCCGCACCATCGCGGTCTCACCGGAGCTGATCCTGATGGACGAGCCGTGCTCGGCGCTCGATCCCATCGCGACTGCGATCATCGAGAACCTGATCGACGAACTGCGCGAGCAATACAGCATCGCCATCGTCACGCACTCGATGCAGCAGGCGGCCCGCGTGTCGCAGCGCACCGCCTACTTCCACCTCGGGGATCTGATCGAGGTCGGTCCGACCCAGCAGATTTTCACAAACCCCGGCCATAAGCTGACCGAAGACTACATCACCGGCCGTTTCGGCTGATGCGATATCCGCATGCCCGGCAAGACCGGCTCGGCGGGAATGCTGTATCTTTACTGACGCGCGCGCCGGGCAGGTAGCGAGCCATGGTCTCTTTGGCGGTTCCATGCGCTCGGGTTTTCTTCGATAAGGCCTTGACGGGAAGGGGGCGATGCAAATGAACAAACAGCACACGGTCCGCGCCTTCGAGGAGGCCCTCTCCGGCGTGCGGGCCGATCTACTGCGGATGGGGCAGCTGACCGGTAAGCAGCTTGCGGCGGCGGCTGCATTCCTCGGCAACGACAGCACGGCGCCCGATGCGACCGCCATCGACGCCGCCGATAATCGCGTCGATGACTTCGAGGCGCGCATCGAGCATGAGGTCCAGCAGATCTTGGCATTGCGTCAGCCAATGGCCAATGATCTGCGATCACTGTTGAGTTTCGTGCGCATGGCCACGGACCTGGAACGGATCGCGGACCATGCCAAGAACATTGCGAAACGGGTCGTGCGGATGCATGCCAACGGCGAGTCGGTGGATGTGTCGGGCACGCAAGCGCTCGCCGCGCGAGTGCAAGCCCAGCTCGCGGCTATTCTCGAGGCGGTCGAGAGCGACGACGTCGCGGCGGCACGGGCCATCTGGTCCCGTGACGCGGAGATCGACGCCCTCTTCGAGAAGACCTTCAACGACCAGTTGCTCAACCTGTGCCGAGTGCCGGATACGGCGGTCAATTGCACGCATTTGCTCTTCATCGACAAGTCGCTGGAACGCATCGGAGACCACGTGACGAACGTGGCCGAGGATCTCGTCTATAAGGTGACCGGCGAGCGTATGCAGAGAAACCAACGGATCAGCGACTCCTCTTGAGCAACTCCGCGGTCGTCCCCGGGGCCTACGGCGGCGGGGCGATCGATCATCGACGCGCTGTCCGCACGCGCTGCACGAGGGCGTCGGTGATGCCGAGCAGGTCTTCGTAATCCCGCACGCCTTCGCCGACGACCACATAGCGTCCGTCGACGATGATGCGGGGCACCGCGTCGATCTGCATGCGTGACTCCAGCTCTCTTGCGCGCCCGAGCGCGACCTCCACACCGAAACTGTTGAAGGTTTTGCCGAAAGCATCGGCGTCGAGTCCCTGCCGTTCGATCCACTTCAGGATGTTCTTCTCGGTGTAGAGGTTCACCCTGTCTTGGGTGATGGCATCGAAGACGGCCTGATCCAGCTGCGCGAGCGAGCCTTCCAGTTCGAGCGCATAGTACAAGCGCGCCAGGTTATCCCAGGCCGCGCGCCCGAAGGTGACCGGCACGCGCCGGAAGTTGACGTCGTCCGGCAATTGCTCGGCCCACGCCTTGATCAGCGGATTGAGCGAGCCGCAATGAGGGCAGCCGTAGGAGAAGAATTCGAGCACCTCGATCTGCTCTTGGTCTGCGCCGGCCTGCGGCGGCGACAGTGCGCGCCAGTCTCGGCCTTCGACGAGGCCGTCGTCCGCGCGCGCCCCCGGAATGAAGGCCGCCGTGAGAAAGCCGGCCAGGCCGGCGAGAAAGTCTCTGCGTTTGATCGGCATGTTTGTTCTCCGGAACGACAAGGATTAAATGGCATGATGTGGCGCTCCAGCGGCGGGGCTGGGGGAAACGGCTCGGACGGGCGATTGCGGTCAACCGCGTTCGGCGCCCCGGGCGTGCGGGCGCAGCAGCCACAGGGCCAAGATGCAAATCACTACAAAGCAAAACAGCGCCCACTCGGCCAATGACAGGCCCAAGATGATAAGCGCTTCGTCTTCGCAGAAGCCGGTGGCCATGAACAGTGTCGGTTGCTGCATGCCGAGCCATTCCACGAATCGCTCGATCGGACCCATGTCCGGGCCGATGCAGGAGACGCTGCCCTCGGGCTGGCGTTGAAGCCAGGTCTGATAGCCGGCGGTCGCCGCGCCGGCGGCCGCCGCCAAGGCGGTCAGGGCACCACCGATGCGCCGCGCGAGACCGGTGGTCAGCGCCACGGCCAGCGCCAGTGGCGCGATCAGCATATACAGCAGGCGCTGGAAGATGCACAGATGGCAGGGCTGCAGCGCCAGCCATTCGGTCAAGAGGATACTCGCCAGCGCCAGTGCCGCGCTGGCGCCGGCTATGAGCAGCCACAGCCGGCGATGGGTGATCAGTGCCGTCAAGTCCAATTCTCCTGGGAACGGATAGGGTAGGGGCGCAGCGCCGCTGATCGTTCGCGGTTTGAGCCAGTCTCCGTGTCGGGCGGGGATAGCAGGTATAGCAATCGCTTTCAAAAAAACAGTCAACAGGGTTGGCCCGCGCGAGCGCGAGCACGGATAGCCCGAGCAGCATGTCATCCGTCGGTAGCGGGCGCGGCTGCCGGGCAGCACTCCTCGTAGCTCGGCACGCCGGGACGGCGCTCGTACCAGCCGCGGGTGCGGTTCACGACGGCCACCGCCGCGAGCATGACCGGCACTTCGATCAGCACGCCGACGACGGTCGCCAGCGCCGCGCCGGATTGAAAGCCGAACAGCACGATAGCCGTCGCCACCGCCAACTCGAAGAAATTACTGGCACCGATCAGCGCCGAGGGGCCGGCGACGCAGTGCGGCGAGCGCACCGCGTAGTTCAAGAGATAGGCCAGGCCCGAGTTGAAGAAGACCTGGATCAGGATCGGCACCGCCAGCATGGCGATGATCAACGGCTGGGCCAGGATCTGCTCGCCCTGGAAGCCGAACAGCAGCACAAGGGTGGCCA
Source organism: Thiohalocapsa sp. (assembly GCA_021736785.1). Lineage (GTDB taxonomy): Bacteria > Pseudomonadota > Gammaproteobacteria > Chromatiales > Chromatiaceae > Thiohalocapsa. The sequence goes on from JAIPFF010000025.1 coordinate 7,157, forward strand.
GCAGCGCGACCAGCGACACGGGTCCGAGCGCGTCGACGGTGTGCTTGAGGCGCGCGGGGCCGTCTGCATGGCGCAGCAGTGCGCGACGCAGCACCTGGGCGATCACCAGCGGCACCACGATATAGAGCAATACCGACAGCAGCAGTGTCGCCCAGGGCACCGTGATCGCGGACAGCCCGAGCAGCAGGCCGACGATGGGGGCGAAGGCGAACACCATGATCGTATCGTTCAGCGCGACTTGGGTCAGCGTGAAGTGCGGCTCACCGCGGGAGAGGCTGCTCCAGACGAACACCATGGCCGTGCAGGGCGCGGCGGCGAGGATGATCAGCCCGGCGATGTAGCTGTCGATTTGATCCGCCGGCAGCCAAGGGGCGAATACGCCGCGGATGAATACCCAGGCGAGCAGCGCCATCGAGAACGGTTTGACCGCCCAGTTCACGAACAGCGTGACGCCGACGCCGCGCCAATGCGCGCGCACGCCGGCCAGCGCGTGCAGGTCGATCTTGAGCAGCATCGGGATGATCATGAGCCAGATCAGCAGCGCAACCGGCAGGTTGATCTGCGCCACCTCGAGCCCGCCGATGAAGCGGAACACGCCCGGGAAGAACTGGCCGAGACCGATGCCGGCGACGATACAGAGAAAGACCCAGACCGTCAGATAACGCTCGAACAGGCTCATCTCGGCGCCGGCGGCCTGCTTGCCGGTCACTTCGCATTGACTGCTCATCAGCGCTCGCCTTCGTGATCCGGCGCCTTGATCCAGGCACGGACTTGATCGGGGCCAGGTACGCCGCCGGCGTGGACCACCTCTCCGTCGATGACCACGCCGGGCGTAGACATGACGCCGTAGCCCATGATCTCGGCGATATCGGTGACTTTCTCCAGTTCGATCTCGACACCGGCCTGTTCCGCCGCCTTGGCGATGGCGTTGGCGGTGATCTCGCAATTGCGGCAGCCGGAGCCGAGAACCTTGATCTGTTTCATGGATTGACCTCGGAAGATGTTCCGCAGCAGTCCCCGTCGCCGGCCTGAATCGGCGGACAGGGGGTGTCTGCATACGAGCAGAAGACGCAGCAGTCGCCCGGTTTCGGCTTCAGCAGCACCCCGCAGTCGGGGCACTCCCAGAACCAGACGCAGGCGTCGGTGGGCATCCGCTCGCTGCGGCTGAAGCCGCATTGCGGGCAGGTGATTGTCGAGTCGAGCGTGACGGCCATGGGCGTGCCTCAGGTGATCAGATTGAAACCCCAGCCGACGAGTATGAACGACACCGCCAGCACGCCGGCGAACAGCGCCAGCGCCTGCCAGCGGATGACCTTGCGCAGGATCAGCATCTCCGGTACGGAGAGCGCGGCGATGCTCATCATCAGGGCCAGCACCGTGCCGACGGCGACGCCTTTGCCGAGCATCGCCTCGGCCACCGGGATCACGCCGGTGGCGTTGGAATACAGCGGGATGCCCACCAGCACCGCGGCGGGCACCGCGAGCCACTGGCCGTCGCCGAGATGCTCAACGACCCAGTCCGCCGGCACGTAGCCGTGAAAGAGTGCGCCGACGCCGATGCCGATGAACACCCACTTCCAGATCCGGCGCAGGATCTCTCTCACCTCGGCCACGGCGAAGCGATGCCGCCCGCGCAGGCTGGTATCCGGGCGCACCACTGCCGCTTCTCCCATATGGATCTTCCAGACATACTCCTCGACCCAGCGCTCCGGTTTGAAGCGCTGCATGATGATGCCGCCGAACCAGGCCACCACCAGTCCGGCGCCGATGTACAGCAGCGCGAGCTTCCAGCCCAGGATACCGATCAGCAGCACCGCGGCGACCTCGTTGATCATCGGCGAGGCGATCAGGAACGAGAAGGTGACCCCGAGCGGAATTCCGGCCTCGACGAAGCCGATGAACAGCGGCACCGAGGAGCAGGAGCAAAACGGCGTCACGGCGCCGAGACCGACGGCCATGCCGCGCGCCTGCCAGTCCGGTCGCCCGCGCACGAATTCCCGCACCCGCTCCGGCGATACCAGTGCGCGCAGCAGACCCATGATGTAGATGACGATGACCAGGAGCGCGAAGATCTTGGCAACGTCCATGACGAAGAACTGCAGCGCCGCGCCGGCGGCGGAATCGGGGCTCAGGCCGAGCAGCGAGTAAGCAATCGTATCGCCGAGCCAGGCGAAGGGATCGGGCATGGAGAGGCTCCGAAAACGCTGGTGTCGCCTACCAAAATGTGGGCTTCATTACATCTGATGCCAAGACTAACAGATATGGAATTTCGTATATTTGACATTACGCATCTAACCCCGGCATCGACTTGGGGCCTTCGGGGCGCGGGAGCAGCGGAAAAAAACAGCAGTACCGCGCGGCCAACAGTTCGCCGGCGCACGATCTGCTCGCGCGGTAGGTCGGTTTCGAGACCGAGGGCTTGAATCGGACGATGTTTCACGCACACCGAGGGCTCTAAGTGGACATGGCCTCCGTGAGCGTCGCCGAAGCCGGAGGTTTCGCGCCGACGGCAGGCTCAACGCGCACCTGCGCCGTCATGCCGATGGCAAAGCCGGCTTGCGCCGGCAGGCGTGCCTCGAGCACCCGCCGGCCGGTCTCCGGCTCGAGGGCCGGCCAGGCGCGCGTCAGCGCCAGCTCAATGGGGCTGTCAAGCGCGCCGTCGAAATGCGCCTGTACCCTTTGCCCGATGGCCAGGCCGGATGCCCGCGACCCGTCGACGGAGAATCGCAGCACCAGGCTGTTCGGATCGAATAGCTCGAGCAGCAGCGTCTGCGCCGCGACCTCACGGCCTTCGACGCGCACATGGACCCGCGCGACCGCGCCGTCCCAAGGTGCCTGGATGCCGTGCTCGGCGGCGTCGGCTTGCGTCGGCACGATGCGCAGCAGCACCTGTCCGGCGGTGACGGCGTCACCCTCGCGCACCGAGCAGCCCTGGATCCGCCCCGAGATGGGCGCATAGAGCTCGGCCAGCCGTGTCGGCTCGATGACGGCCTCGGCGTCGACGAGGTTGGGTTGCAGCGGTGCCGCTGGAAGGGTGGCTGCTCGGGGCGCTTGGGGGACACGCGGCAGCCAGAGCGAGAGCAGCGCCGCAGCCAGCACGAAGCCCGTGGACCACCAGAGGCAGCCTTCCAGACCCTGGAGCTGGTAGATGAGTCCCGAGAGCACCGTGCCGGCGAGCCGGCCGCCGGCATTGGCCATGTAGTAGAAGCCGACGTTGAGCGCGACCTTGTCGGAATCGGCATAGGCAAGAATGAGGTAGGAATGGACGGCGGAGTTGATGGCGAAAACGAGACCGAACAGCATCAGTCCGCCGATCAGCACGGCGCCTTGAATATCGGCCGGCGAGGCTGCCGCGAGCCATGCGAGGTCCGCACCGATCGCATCCGTCAGCGTCGTCGCCAGTTCGGGTGCGAGCCCCGGCCCGTACGTTAGGCCCAGCGCGATGCCGGCGGGAATCAACGCCAACACCAGCGCGCCGAGCACCGCCGTACGTCCGCCGGGGCCGTGCCCCTGCTTGTTCGGTCGGATCAGCGTCGGGGCGCCCGCCTGGACGATGCCGTAGCCGATGACCCAGAGCGCGAGAAAGGCGCCCACTGACCCGTACTCCCAGCCGAGCACGTCATAGAGGAAGACCGGCAACGCGACGACGAACCAGACATCGCGCGCACCGAACAGGAAAAAGCGCGCCGCCGAGAGCCAGTTGATCGCCGGCGTGTTGGAGAAGACCTGGGTGAACTTGGCCTTCTCCTTGAGCTTGCCGACGCCGGACGGCAGCAGCGCAATGGTGACGACCATCACCAGGAACAATCCACCGGCGAGGAAGTAGAGGGCATTGCGGAAGCCGACCGCCTGCAGCAGCGCGGCGCCGACGAAGAACCCCGCGCCCTTGAGTGCGTTCTTGGATCCGGTCAGCACGGCGACATACTTGAACAGCTTCGACTGGGCGCCGTCGCCCGTCAGCGTCTTCACCGTGGCCTTCGCTGACATCTTGTTCAGGTCTTTGGCGATGCCGGACAGGGCCTGCGCCGCCATGACATAGACCACCGACAGCCAGGGATCCGGCACGGTGAGCATCAGCAGCGCCGCGACCTGCAGGCCCATGCCGATATTCATGGTCAGGTTCAGGCCGATGCGCGCACCGAGCCAGCCGCCGACGAGATTGGTGATGATGCCGAAGATCTCGTAGAACAAAAACAGCATCGCCACCTCGAACGGCGAATAGCCGAGCTGGTGGAAATACAGCACCACCAGCATTCGGATCGCGCCGTCCGTGATGGTAAAGGCCCAGTAGCCGGCCGTGACCGTCAGGTAATTGCGGGTGTTCGGGTTCATCTGGTGGCGCCGCGCCTCAAAGCGACGAAGCGACCTTTTGCGCGATGTCCATCATGCGGTTCACGTAGCCCCACTCGTTGTCGTACCAGGCATAGATCTTCACCTGGGTGTCGTCGATGACCATGGTGGAGGGTGCATCGACGATGGATGAGCGGGGATCATTCAGATAGTCCACCGACACCAGCGGGCGTTCTTCATAGCCCAGAATGCCGGCAAGCTCGCCGTCGGCCGCTTCTCGGAGATATCCGTTGACCTCTTCGGCGGTGACCGCGCGCGGCGCCTCGAAGACGAAATCGGTCAGCGACGCATTCAGCAGCGGCACGCGCACCGCATGACCGTTCAGCTTGCCGGTCAGCTCCGGGAAGATCTTGGTGATGGCCTTCGCCGAGCCGGTCGTGGTCGGGATCAGCGACTGGCCGCAGGCGCGGGCCCGGCGCAGGTCCTTGTGCCCCAGATCGACGATACGCTGGGTATTGGTGATGTTGTGGATGGTCGTCATGCAGCCATGGACGATGCCGATGCGCTCGTGCATGACCTTGACCACCGGTGCGAGGCAGTTGGTGGTGCAGGAGGCGGCCGTCAGCAGATGATGCTCGGCAGGGTCGTAGAGGTGGTCGTTGACGCCGTAGACGATGTCGAGCGCGCCCTTGGTCGGCGCTGCGACGATGACCTTCTTCACGCCCTGGTCGAAGTAGCCCTGCAGCAGCTCCGGCTGCTTGTGGTGCTTGCCGGTGGCCTCGATGACGATATCGCAGCCGGACCAATCGCTATCGGCGATCGCCTTGTTGCTGCTGTAGCCGATGCCGCGATCGTCGATGAGCAGCTTGTCGCCCTCGCCGCGGCAGGCGTGTCCCCAGGGACCGTGCACCGAATCGAACTGCAGCAGATGCGCCGAGCCGGCGGCGTCGCAGGCGATCTCGTTGATGTGGGCGAGCTCCAGCGCCGCGGCGCCTTGGCTCTGGCGGTCCCACACGGCGCGCAGCCCGAGCCGGCCCATGCGCCCGAAGCCGTTGATGCCGATACGAATGCTCATGGTGTGATCCCCCGGTTGATGGATTGACGAAAGCTCAAAGCGCGAATTCTTCGTCGTAGGGCGCGTCGCCCTGAACGACCGGCAGCGTGAGACTGTTGCCCCAGTGCGACCAGCCGCCGTCGTAGAGCCGCACGTCCTCGTAGCCAAGATGCTTGAGTTGCATCCAAGCGAGGCTCATCCGAAAGCCGTCATGGCAATAGATGTAGATGGTCTTGTCCTTGGGGATGCCGGCGTACATGGTCTGCAGGAGCGCGTCGTCGCGCCAGCGCTGGGTCTGGCCGTCGGTGCCGTCGAGGCTCACGACGTTGACGGCGCCGGGGATGTGGCCGCCCTGAATCGAATGCCGAATCACCTCGCCCGTGTACATGTCGCGCGGACGCGCATCGAGGAGCACCACATCGGGATCGCGGCGGGAGACGACGTCGTCGTAGACGGCCGTCCATTCGACGTACAGATCCGGGTCGGCGTCCTGCAGCGTCACGGTGCCCGGCTCCGGTGTCACCGACTCCCGGCTCATCTCCTCGAAGGCCGACCAATCCACGGTACCCCCGTTCAATACCTTCACCTGGTCCGCAGGGAAGCCGTACAGCGCGAGCAGGAAGTACAACCGCGAGGCGAGTGCGGTGTTCGAATCGTCGTAGAGCACGAGTGTCGAGCCGTCATCGACACCCCAGCGGCGCAGCGTGCCCTGAAACGCATCCTTCGACGGAAAACGCATCAGCGGATCGGCGTCGTTGTCGCCGAGGTCTTTGAAGCGCTGGACTTGGATCGCGCCCGGAATATGGCCGACCGTGAAGTAGCGATGCGGGTGGTAGCGGACCTCCAGCACGATCACGTTCTCGGCGTCGATGTGCTCGGCGAGCCAATCGGCGTCGACGAGATAGTCCGGCTCGGCGTAGGCGAACGACGGCAGAAGGAGCAGGGTCAGCAGGAAGGCGAGTTTGTGTCGAATCATCATCTTTATTGCGGTATGGCGGTCAGTCTTCGGTGCATGCGCAGCGGTAATTCATGAATGGACGCCGATCCGGGGTATTGCCTCGGCGTTCGTTGTACCTGTTGTCGACCCCGACGCTCCTGCCCCGTCCCCGGCGTCGCTGCCGGGCGGTGGCTTCAGAGGCCGTCTCGCTGCATCTGTGCCAGTGCGGCCCGGGTCACGTTGTCGGGAAGCGGCACGTAGCCGAGCGGGTCCGCGTCGGCCTGTCCGTCGGTCAGCATCCAGCGCAGCAACGCATCGATGGCCACGGCGGTCTCGCTATCCCTGTATTCGCTGCGAAGCAGGGCCCAGGTGTAAGTCACGATGGGGTAGGAGCGTGCGCCTTCGGGGTCCGTGATGACCACGGAAAGATCATCGGGAATGGCGTCTGATCCTCCCGCCAGCGCCCGTTGGCCGGTCTCTGCCGTCGGCGCAACGAATCCACCGGCCCGATTCTCCAGCCAGGCCAAAGGCAGGCCGAGGCGCGATGCGAACCCGGCCTCCACATAGCCGATGGAGCCCAGCGTCAGCTTGATGCGCTGGGCAACACCCTCGTTGCCGCGGGCGACCATGGCGCCGCCCGGCCAGTCGATCAGCTTGCCTACGCCGGGGCCGTCGGCCCAGGTCGGGCTGATCGCCGCCAAGTGGTTGGTGAAGGCAAAGGTCGTGCCGCTCGAGTCCGATCGTGCGACGACCTGGATCAGCTTGGTCGGCAATCCGATGCCGGGGTTCGCGGCCTCGATACGCGGGTCGTCCCAGCGGGAGATATTGCCCAGAAAGATGTCGGCGTAGACATCCCGCGGGAGATTCAGCGGGCCCGAGATATCCGGAAGATTGTAGGCAATGGCGATCATGCCGGCCGTCACCGGGATCTGCACAACCGGCCCGCCCTCGACTTGGATGTCGTCTGTCGCCACCGGTGCGTCGGTCGCGCCGATGTCGACCGTGCCCGCGAGAAAACGCTTGATGCCCTCGCCGCTGCCCACCGAGTCGTAACTAAGGCCGACTGCGGCATTGGACGGTCGATAGGTTTCTCTCCACTTGTTGAAGATCGGAGCGGCGAATGACGAGCCGGCGGCGGTGATCGTCAGATCGGCGCGATCGACAGCCCCGCTTGCTTCGGCAACGTGCTCGTATCCGGCGACATTGAAGAGAAGCAGAGTGCTCGATAGGGTTCCGAGGATAATTCTGGCTGGCAGGCGCATGATTTTCTCCGGCAATGACGGGCGTGGCCCGGTTGGTCACGCGCGGAATCTATATCATTTTCCATATGTATGTGTTGCGAACTGATGAAGCCTGATCAGTCCTTAGGATCGGGCGACATATCGCGGGCAGCTACCAGGTCAGCGCACGGCAAAACCCCGGCTGCGCGGCTCATCGCGACGCTGTGGGTCAGTCTTGCATGCGGTTATCAGGCACAGCGGGCCGCGCCGGGGCGATTAGGCATCGCCTGCAGCGTTTGCTCGTCGTCGGAGAACGGAGCGCGGCCGCGTGTACCGGCGGCTGTCTCCGCGAGTACATTCGATGCCCAGCGCGGCAGTTCCGGATGGATGCGGTAGTAGACCCAGATGCCGTTTCTCCGATCGGCCACCAGCCCGAGCTCGCGCAGCTGCGCAAGGTGGCGGGAGATATGCGGCTGGCTGACGCCGATTGCGTGCGTCAGCTCGCAGACGCAGAGCTCGTCATGCGTGCTGAGCAACATCAGGCAGCGCAGGCGGGTATCGTTGGCGAGCGCGCCGAACAGGTGGATCGGGTCGATCTTCATGAGCTAAACATACATTTATCAATATATGTTCGCAAACATATATTTTGCGGTATTGCCGACCGCGCGGGGCTGGCGGCGTCGGCGCGCGGGTTGTCCGTCCTGATCCCGGAGCGTCGCGGACGGGCCGGCGGCCGTCGTTCGGGAGACGATCTGCCCGCAGGGCGGTTGCCGGAGGACTTTGGCGAATGAGCGCTTCGCCGATAAGCGGATCATCGAAAAACGGCGCGCTCGGGCGGCGCTGCACAGGCCGTCGGTGCGCTGCAGGTCGTTGCGGCGCGTGATGCGGACTTCGGTCTAGCGCGATGCGCGTCGGCGGCTGAAGAACCCGCGAAGCAGATCCGCGCACTCCTGCGCCAAAAGGCCGCCTCGGCATTGTGTACGGTGATTGAATCGATGATCCGACGGCAGCAGATCGAAGACGCTCCCGCAGGCGCCGCCTTTGGGATCGGCGGCGCCATAGACGACGCGGGATACCCGTGCGTGGACGATGGCGCCGGCGCACATGGGGCAGGGCTCCAGCGTCACATATAGCTCGGTGCCCGGTAGCCGGTAGTTGCAGAGCCGCTGCGCCGCATCACGCAGCGCTTGAATTTCGGCATGCGCGGTGGGGTCATGGGCGGCGATCGGTCGGTTCCAGCCCTCGCCGACAATGACTCCGTCCTTGACGAGAACGGCGCCGACCGGAACCTCGCCCGCGTCCGCCGCCCGGGCCGCGAGCGTCAGCGCGTGCCGCATCCAGCACTCTTCGGCGTCGGCTTGTTGATTGGTTTCCGAGAGCTTCATGGCCTTGATGGTCCGCCAATAAACGCCGACGAATGCGACTCGGTCCGTGGCAGCGGAGAAAGGACGACGGGATCGATAGCGTTCAGGAGGATTTGTCGGCCCGCAGCCCATCCTGGTGCCGCTTGCGACCGTGGGCGATACAAACGGCTCGTGGCGTGCTCGGTGCGCGGCGCCTCTGCCGAGCCTTGGTTGACGTTTACCCGCGCACGGTCGCGGTCTAACCCGTCACTCCCACTCGATCGTGCCCGGCGGTTTGCCGGTGATGTCGTAGACGACGCGTGAAACGCCCTTGACCTCGTTGACGATGCGCCGGCTGACGTGATCGAGGAAGTCGTAGGGTAGGTGGGCCCAGCGCGCGGTCATGAAGTCGATGGTCTCGACCGCGCGCAGGGCGATGACGTGCGCATACTGGCGGTTGTCGCCGACGACGCCGACCGAGCGCACCGGCAGAAATACGGCGAACGCCTGCGAGACCTTGTCGTAAAGCTCCGCCGCGCGGAGCTCTTCGATGAAGATGTGATCGGCCTCTCGCAGCGTATCTGCATAGTCCTTGTGGATCTCGCCGAGGATACGCACGCCGAGACCGGGTCCGGGAAACGGGTGGCGGTAGACCATCTCGGCGGGCAGACCGAGCTCGACGCCGAGCTTGCGTACCTCGTCTTTGAACAACTCGCGAAGCGGCTCCAGGAGTTGCAGGCGCATGTGCTCGGGCAGGCCGCCGACGTTGTGATGGGATTTGATGACTTTGGCGACACCGGTCTTGGCGCCGGCGGATTCGATGACATCCGGGTAGATGGTGCCTTGGGCCAGCCACTTGACGTTCTCCAGCTTGGCGGCCTGCTCGTCGAACACATCGATGAAGGTATTACCGATGATCTTGCGCTTCTGCTCCGGGTCCTCGATACCTTCGAGGCGGGTCAGGAAGCGCCGCTCCGCGTCGGCGCGAATCACGCGCACGCCCATGTGGCGGGCGAACGTGGCCATCACTTGGTCGCCCTCACCGAGCCGCAGCAGTCCATTGTCGACGAATACGCAGATCAATTGATCGCCGATGGCCCGGTGCAGCAGTGCGCCGACCACCGAGGAGTCGACGCCGCCCGAGAGTCCGAGCAGCACCTCGTCGTCGCCGACTCGGGTGCGGATCTGCTCGATGGCGTCATCGATGATGTGCGAGGGTGTCCACAGGTTGCCGCAGCCGCAGATCTCGTGACAGAAGCGCTCGAGAATGCGCTGCCCTTGGCGGGTGTGCGTCACCTCCGGGTGAAACTGGACGCCGTAAAACGAACGCTGCTCGTCGGCGATGCCGGCCAGCGGTGCGCTCGGCGTCTCCGCGATGACGGCGAAGCCCTCGGGCAGTGATTCCACCCGGTCGCCGTGACTCATCCAGACATCGAGCAGGCCATAGCCCTCGGGGCTGGTGTGGTCTTCGATATCTCGGAACAGCCGTGAATGGCCGCGCGCGCGCACCTGCGCATAGCCGTATTCGCGGTGCGCCGACGGCGCAACGCTGCCGCCGAGTTGGGCCGCCATGGTCTGCATGCCGTAGCAGATCCCGAGCACCGGTACGCCGAGATCGAACACCAGTGGGTCGGCCCTCGGCGTCTCGGCCTGATGCACCGACTGCGGCCCGCCCGACAGAATGATCCCCGATGGCGCAAAGGCGCGCATTGCCTCCGGCGCCATGTCGTAGGGGTGCAACTCGCAGTAGACGCCGGCCTCGCGGACACGGCGCGCGATCAACTGCGTGTACTGCGAGCCGAAATCCAGGATGAGGATGCGATCGGCGTGAATATTTTGTTCGGTCGACATGGGCTTGACTGCAGTCGCCGTGCGGCGGTCCGGAGTAGGGCATCCCTGGCGGGGGCGCTTTGCGCCCACGCCCTGCGGCGGGGCGATCGGGCTCAGTTGTCGATGCGGTAGTTCGGGGCTTCCTTGGTGATCTGCACGTCGTGCACATGCGATTCGCGCACGCCGGCACCGCTGACACGCACGAATTGCGGCTTGGTGCGCATCTCCTCGATCGTGCGGCAGCCGGTATAGCCCATGCTGGAGGCGAGCCCGCCATTCAGTTGCGTAATCACGTTCAGCACGCTGCCCTTATAGGGCACACGGCCTTCGATCCCCTCCGGCACCAACTTGGATTTCTCCGTGGTTTCCTGGAAGTAGCGATCGCTCGAGCCATCCCGCGCGCCCATGGCGCCCAGCGAGCCCATGCCGCGGTAGGATTTGTAGGAGCGTCCCTGGTAGATCTCGACCTCGCCGGGTGCCTCGTCGGTGCCGGCGAACAGGCCGCCGATCATGACGCTGTCGGCGCCGGCCGCGATCACCTTGGCGATGTCGCCGGAGTAGCGCAGGCCGCCGTCGGCGATCAGCGGCACGCCGGTGCCGGCCAAGGCCCTGTTGACGTCCGAGACCGCGGTGATCTGCGGCACGCCGACGCCGGCGACGATGCGCGTGGTGCAGATGGAGCCGGGGCCGATACCGACCTTGACCGCGTCGGCGCCCGCTTCGACCAGCGCGAGGGCGGCGTCTGCGGTGGCGATGTTGCCGCCGATGACCTGAACGTCTGGGAAATGCTCCTTGACCCAGGTGACGCGATCGAGCACGCCTTGGGAGTGACCGTGCGCGGTGTCGACAACCAGCACGTCGACGCCGGCCTCGACCAGAGCCGTGACGCGCTCCTCCGTGCCCGACCCGACGGCCACCGCAGCGCCGACGCGCAAGCGCTCGTGGGCGTCGCGCGAGGCCTTGGGAAAGTCGGTGGCTTTTTGGATGTCCTTCACGGTGATCAGGCCGCGAAGCTCGAAGGCGTCGTTGACGACCAGCACCTTCTCGATGCGGTGCCGGTGCAGCAGGCCGAGCACCTCTTCGCGGCTGGCGCCTTCCTTGACGGTGACCAGACGCTCGCGCGACGTCATGATGGCGGAAACGGGTGCGTCCATGCGCGTCTCGAAGCGCAGGTCGCGCCCGGTGACGATGCCGGCCAAGTGACCGCCCTCGGTGACCGGCACGCCCGAAATGTTGTGCGCGCGGGTGATGGCCAGTACCTCGCCGATGCTCATCTGCGAGTCGACGGTGATCGGATCGCGGATGATGCCGCTCTCGTAGCGCTTGACCGTGGCGACTTCCCGCGCCTGGCTTTCGATGGACATGTTCTTATGCACGATGCCGATGCCGCCCTCTAGGGCCATCGCGATCGCAAGCCGGGCTTCGGTCACCGTATCCATCGCGGCGGAGACCAACGGGATCTTCAGTTCGATGTCCCGGCTCAGCCGCGTGGTGAGGTCGACTTGGGACGGAATCACATCGGAGTGGGCGGGCACTAGCAAGACGTCGTCGAAGGTGAGGGCTTCTCCGAGCAGGCGCATAAGGACCTCCGGCGGCTGATTGGGGTTTTAAGAGTTAACTTTCTATGATATGAATTCCGGGCCCGCTGGTAAACTCTCGTTTCGTTGCCGGCCGTCAGGCGGCGGTCGGGCCGGAGTTCGGCGCCGGATTCCTCGCAAGCCGGCGCTTTGCCGCAGCGCCGGCCGATTCTTTAGGGCCCGGGTCCGCTCCGAATCCGGGTCCGATCCGGCGGGCGCCGCAAAACCGAGGTCGGCCCACGCCGTCGATGGCCGCCCGACTTGCCCGCGGATCGCGCCACCGATGGCGGGCATGGGTCTCGCGTCCGCCGACCCGGCCGCTGTGCCGGGCGCACCGGCTGCCATTCGTGTACCGGTTTGCCCCCTTTGACAATCGAGTTGTCCATGTCGTTCGCCGCAGGTCCGCAAGCATCCCTGGATTTCTCCCGCGATATCTGGACGGTCTCCAGGCTCAACGCCGAAGTCCGCGCCGTGCTGGACGCAAGCTTCCCGCTGCTCTGGATCCAGGGTGAGATCTCCAACCTGGCCAAACCTGCATCGGGACATCTCTATTTCAGCCTGAAGGACGACGCCTCGCAGGTGCGCTGCGCGCTGTTCAAGCAGAAGCGCCGCCTGCTGGCCTTCGAGCCCGGCAACGGCCAGCAGGTGCTGGCGCGCGCTCGCGTCGGACTGTACGAGCCGCGCGGCGATTTTCAGTTGATTGTCGAGCAGATGGAGCCCGCGGGCGAAGGTGCACTGCGTCTGGAGCTCGAGCGGCGCAAGCGCCGTCTCGCCGCCGAAGGTTTGTTCGATCAGGCGCGCAAGCGCGCGCTGCCGGTGTTTCCCAAGCAGATCGGTTTGATCACGTCATCCAGCGGCGCGGCCGTGCACGACCTGCTGACGGTGCTCGGTCGCCGCCTGCCGCTGCTGCCGGTGATCATCTATCCGGTCTTGGTGCAAGGCGAAGCCGCGGCGTCGCAGTTGATCGAGGCGCTGCAACTGGCGAATCGACGCAATGAGTGCGACCTGCTGATTTTGGCGCGCGGCGGAGGCTCTCTGGAGGACCTGATGGCCTTCAATGACGAGGGGCTGGCGCGTGCCATACGTGCGTCCGCCATCCCGGTGTTGACGGGCATCGGCCATGAAGTGGACCTGAGCATCGCGGACCTGGCGGCGGATGTGCGTGCCGCGACGCCGTCGGCGGCGGCCGAGCTGGCCGTACCCTCGGCGGAGCAGCTGGCCGGACGTCTAGGAGATCTGGAGCGCCGGTTGTCCGGGGCGCTGCGGCGCCGTCTCCACGCCGCGGCCGGCCGCGTCGAGACGGCAGTACGGCGTCTGCGCAGCCTGCATCCGGCCTCTCGGCTACAGCAGCGAGCCCAGCAGCTCGATCAAGTCGAATATCGCATGCGCTCGCTGGTGCTGCGCAGAATCGAGCGCGAGCGGGCTCGGTTGCGAAGCAACGATCTCGGGCTGCGAGCGGCCTCGCCGCGGCACCTCATCGAGGCCGCATCGCACGCGCTGGCGGTGTTTCGGCAGCGTTTGGCGAGGGCGGGAGCGCAAGCGGTTGCTCTGCGCAGGGACCGCTTGGCGGCCATCGCCGGACGCCTCGATGCACTGAGCCCGTTGTCGACGCTTGCGCGCGGCTACGCCGTCGTGACGCTGGTGCGGGACGGGGCGCCGTTGACCGACGCCGCGGCGGCCCCCGCGGGCACGCTGATCGCGGTCAGACCGTATAAGGGCCGCTTGATCGCCCGCGTCGAAGACGGTCCGGACGACGACGCCGATCCGCCAGGGCGTCGCGCGTCCTAAGCAACCCGTTCGGCCGTGCGCGCGCCGACGCCGGACACAGCGGCATCGGCTTAATAAGCCGTTCGGCAAGTTCTCACACGCATCGCAACGCCATTCACGACAAGCGCGTGGCGCCGCGGCGTCGATGGCTCGGTTGCCGCCGGGTGCTTGCCGAGCGATATGTCGGCAGGCCGGAACCCGAAATGCCCTGGGCGACGCCCATACCGGCGCATTGCCCCGCCGGGCGTGGCCAGTCAGCCGAACAACTGGCGCTCGATGATGGAATAGAGCCCGACCAAGTCGGGATTCATTGCGGACAAGGCGGACTGTGTTTCGATGTGATAGGCGGCTCGCACGCCGTGATAGTCGGTGTCGGCGCCGACGCGGGAAAAGTGAATGCCGGTGCGTCGCAGCAGCCGTGGCAGAAACGGCTCCATCATCGCAAATGCATGCTGGCGGCCAGTGTGCTTCATGATGGCGGTCGCCGCCAAATACGCCGATACGGCGATGAACGGAAAAGTGCGGCGCTCTTCGTCGGAGAACTGGTAGTAGTGTGCGTTGCCTATCCGCGTCTCGTGCTCGCCCGGGCGGCGGCGGAAGCTGCGATCCACGGCGAGCCGCGAGACTTCGCACATTTGCGCCCGATCCAAGCCCATCTCGCTCAGCAGCGTTCGATCCAGACTCTCGCGACAGTACTTCTCGAACGGCAGGTCCGACTTCGGGTCATCGTCCGAAGTGGGTACCAAACGCACACATGCCGCCGGCTGGTTGGAGGGCAAGTGCGTGACGAGGCAATGCAAAGATGCCGCATCGAACTCGTCGCGCTCGCGCTGGTTGGGGCATCGGTCCTTGGGCTCGTAGCCGAATTCCTCGCAATAGACGCGGTAGCGAATGTAATGCACCTTGTCCAGCAATGCATCGTCGTATGCAAGATCGACGCGAAAATATTTCGCGAAGGTGTCCGCTGTCTCGCCCGAAGTCTGCACCATGTTGAGCTCCCTAGCCCGTTGTTCGGCAGTCACTGTGATTTTCGTCCTTTGGTCGGCTTAAATCACCGGCGCAGAGCCCGGTGGTCCGCGGTCCAATCCGGTCCGCCAAGACCAGCGGGGAAGCGCCTGACTCGATGAGTGAATCGGCGGTGTCCGCACGATCGGCGTGACCGACGTCATGTTTGCGCTGGCGCCGCAAATCCAAAAAAACGAAAGCCGGCGCCCGCTGTCTCTCGCTGTTTGAATGCATCGTCCCCGAACAGTGTCCATGCGCGGCACCGCCCGGGGCTTTTTTGCGTCCACTGATCGCAATCGCTGCATTCGCGGGCAGAGCGGTCATTGCCAGCGGGAAATATCCGCACTGTGCTTCCCGATTGTCAATCCGTCCAATCAATAAAGGCGAGGTCTGCGGCATTGAATACCGGTTCCGGACTACACCGGATACGCCTGTTCCTGCTTAAATGCCGAGAACATCACGGGAAGTGTGCGGTGATGTGGAGAGCCGGATCGCCATTGCAGCCTTTACTGATACACGAAGCGCAATGAAAAACGTTTTGCGAGCTCGCTTCATGCCGGTAATGACACCGTCAATAAAAGCATCCCCATCAGCGTATGGCGCGCCATGAAAGATCACTCTACGAACTCGGGCTGTCAACATTGTCAGATGAGCGGTTTTGACGTTCACGGGCATGGTCATTTCGCATTTGCGACGTCGCCGCATTGTTTGCTTGTGGCAGAATGCGGGTCCGGGCTCATGTTGCCGGCGCAGCCGAGACCACCGCCGAAACGAGGGATTCCTACGATGGGGGACGGACTGAACGGATACGACTACGAGGAGGCGTTCAGCCGTAATCTCGGTTTCGTGACGCGCGAGCAACAGCAAACGTTGCAGTCCGCGCGGGTCGCCGTCGCGGGACTGGGCGGTACCGGTGGTGCGCAGACGCATGCACTGGCGCGGATGGGCATCGGCGGTTTTTCGCTCGCCGACCCGGACACCTTCGAGCTGGTCAATTTCAATCGCCAAAGCGGCGCGACGATGCCGAATATCGGTCGCAAGAAGACGGCCGTGGCGTCCGAGCTGATCAAGGCAATCAACCCGGACGCGGACATCCGGATGTTCGAGGACGGCATCGGACCCGAGAACATCTCGGCATTCCTCGACGGTGTCGATGTCGTCGTCGACTCGCTGGATTTCTATTGCTTCCGGGAGCGCTTCCTGCTTTACGCGTCGGCCCGGGAGCGCGGTCTGTGGGTCTTGACCGCGCCGCCGCTCGGGTTCGGTTTCACGCTGCTGGCGTTCGATCCGGCGGGCATGACGTTCGAGCGCTACTTCGATTTCACGCCCGATATGAGCGAGCGCGATTTGACCGTCGCCCTGATCGCCGGGCTCGCGCCGGTGCCGTTTTTGATGCGTTACTTGGACAAGGACGTGGTCACGATCGGTGGCAGGCGGCTGCCGTCGGTGGGGGCGGCGCCGTTCATGATCGCGGGTGCGGTCGCCGCGGATGTCGTCGGCCTGCTGACCGGCAAAGGAAAGCCGTTGGCGGCGCCCACGCTCTATCAGTTTGATGCGCTGCTGCACAGATATTCCCGAAAAACCTATCGGTTCGGGATGCGCAGTCCCTTGCAACGCCTGAAAAAAGTCATCTTGAAGCGCAAGCTGCCGCAATAGCCTGCCTTCAGGCCATCAGGATCCGGCCATCAGGATCCGGCGGGCTGCCGGCGCGCTTGATCCGGGCGGGCCGGGCCGGGCAGCAGTCGCCTCCAAGCGTTCATCGAGGAAACGTTCATCGAGGTCCGGGCCGAATGCAGCCCGGTGGCACCGGCCCGCGCCTTCGCGCAGCCCGAAGCACGGGTGGGGCGTCCGCGCGCTCAGTCGCGCCGGTAGAGTTGGCTCAGCGGCAGCCGTCGGGCACGTACCGGTGTGACGGCGGGTACGCCCGCGCGCAGCAGCATATGCAGCGAATCCCCGTCGGGCAGCATCCGCGCCACGCCCTGTGCAAGATTCCGCGCGTCTTCTTGCAGCGGGGCCGCCAGCCTGCCGGCGTCGTAGCGCCGCACGAGATCGGTGACGACATAAAACGGCTGCACGGCGATATCCTGTTCGGTGAGCGTCAACCAAGCGCGCTCCATGAGCCGGCCGGCCGCCAGATCCGACTCGGCATCGGAAGGTCCGACCACGGCGATGATCAGCCCGGCGTTCTGGATTTTCTTGGCTTCGATCGCGGCGAGGAGTTTGTACATACCCAGCCGGTTCAAGCGCGACAAGCGCTCCCAGTCTCGGATTACGCGCAGCAGCAGCCGTCCGCCTGGCGGCAGATCGATGGTGGCGACGTCCAGCCCCGTGCCCGTCGCCACCTCCTCGGGCCGAAACCGCAATACGGCGGCGAACCACTCGTGTATTTCCCGAGTCCTGAAGCGCAGCCGCGAGGCGAGCTCCACGAGCGCCCTTACTTGGCCCATGGCGTCGGGTGTATCGATTATCAGAAGCCGGCAGTGCTCCTGCTGCAGATCCTGCAGCGTTTCGACGAGCGGCTTCGGCAGCCCGGTATTGCGATACCGAAGGCGATTGGTGTGGCGCCGGAAAAGCGGGTGTTTGTCCGCCTCATCGCGCAGTTGCGAGTCACGAACGCGCCCGTCGAGATAGGTCGGTCCTGCGGCGTCGATTGTCCAATCGGCGTCGAGACTTGCTGCCTCCGCGGCTTGGAGCACGTTTTCGATCAGCGCGCCCATTGTCAGCCGTTCGGCGTGGCGGTCCGATGCGAAGACCCGCGCGGCGGCCTCGGAGGCGTCGTAATCGGCGGCGAATCTGCCGGCTTGCCCATGCAGGCGCCAAGGCTGGGTATTGTCCGCCGACGGGGCAGCAGCGGCGGGCGCCATCAAGAAGCGAATATGTGCGGGCAGGGCGTCAACGCCCTCGGGTGCGTGCTGGCTCACGGTGTCGGATCCAAGACATAGCTGACGAAAACGTGCCCGGCGAGCGGCCGGGCTCGGGCTTGCGGGCGGACTCCGGGCCCATTCTCGGTCAATGCACGGTTCGGGCATGCCATCCGACGCCGTCATTCGGATACGTCGATACCCGGGCCCGGCGACCGGCTGCTGGTGGGGCGCCGCCGCTCGCCGCTCAGCGCTTGCGCTTGACGAACTGCTGCAGCCGCCTGCGTTTTTGCGTCTGGCGCGGCGTCAGCTTGTTGCGCCGTCCCTCGTAAGGATTCGTCGACGTCTTGAATTCCAGCCGCATGGGCGTGCCGTCGAGCTTGAGCGTCTTGCGGAAACGGTTGATCAGGTAGCGTCGGTAGGTTTCCGGGACGGCGGCTGTCTGGTTGCCGTGTATGACGACGATCGGGGGGTTACGCCCGCCTTGATGGGCGTAGCGCAGTTTGATGCGATGGCCGTGGACCAGCGGCGGTTGATGCTCCTGCACCGCGTCTTCGAGCAGGCGCGTCAGGACCGGCGTCGGCAGGTTGCGGGTGGCATTGCGGAACGCGTCGTCGACCTCGTCGAGCAGCAGCCCGACGCCGCTGCCGTGCAGCGCGGAGATGAAGTGCTTGGCGGCGAAATCGAGAAAACCGAGCTTGCGCTCGATGTCTTCTTTGGTGCGGCCGCGCTGCGCGGCATCGAGTCCGTCCCACTTGTTGACGGCAACGACCAGGGCGCGGCCGCTCTCGACGACGTGACCGGCCAGGCTCGCGTCCTGCTCGCCGATGCCTTGGTGGGCATCGAGCACCAGCACCACGACGTTGCATGCCTCGATGGCCTGCAGCGTCTTGATGACGCTGAACTTCTCGATGGCATCGTCGACCCGGGCGCGACGCCTGACGCCGGCGGTATCGATCAGCGTGTAGCGCCGATCGCCGAGCGCGAACGGGATATAGACGCTGTCCCGGGTGGTGCCGGGGCTGTCGTAGACCACGACGCGCTCTTCGCCGAGAAGGCGATTGATCAGGGTCGATTTGCCGGCATTGGGTCTTCCGACGACCGCGATCAGGACGCCGCGGTCGTCCTGCGAGTGGGCGTCTTCGAGTGCATCCTCCCGGGCCGGGAGCGTCGAGAAGACATGCTCGATCAGGTGATTGACGCCGCGTCCCTGGCTGGCGGCGATGGCATAGGGATCGCCGAGACCGATCGCGTGGAACTCGGCGCCGACGATATCCTGATTGAGGTGGTCGATCTTGTTGACCACCAGCGTCAGCGGCTTGCCGGTCTTGCGCAATGCGTCGGCGATATCGTAATCGGCCGGGCTCAGTCCGTCGCGGGCATCCACCATGAACAGCAGGTGATCGGCTTCGGCGATGGCGTGCCGGACCTGGCGCTCCATCAGAACCTCGACCCCGTCGCCGCCACTGATGCCGCCGGTGTCGACGACGATATAGGGTCCGGGGCCGACCCGGCCGACGCCGTACTGACGGTCGCGGGTGAGTCCGGGATAGTCGGCGACCAGCGCATCGCGCGTACCGGTGAGCCGGTTGAACAGCGTCGACTTGCCGACGTTCGGGCGTCCGACCAGGGTGATGACGGGGAGCATCGGCGCGGGCCTCAGGGCTGGCCGGCTGCCGGCCGGGCGCCGCCGCTCGTGCGCACGGCCGCAACCGTGCCGTCGTTGGCGTAGACGAAAGCGGTGTTGCCTTCGATCGCCGGGCGATGGCCGATGCGCGCTTTCGCGATGCGCTCGAAGCCGAGCAAACGGCCGTCGCTGCGCGAAAGGATATGGACGTAGCCTTCGAAGTCGCCGAGGATCAGCTGGTTGCCCAATAGCGCCGGGGCCGTCAGGCGGCGGTTGGCCAAGGCGTCCTGGCGCCAGCGTCCGGCACCATCGCCGCGCTCTGCCGCCCAGACGTTGTCGCTGGAATCGGTGACGTAAAGAGACGCCTCGTCGGCGCTGAGGCCGGCATGGGCGGACAGCTCGCGGCGCCAGAGAATTTCGCCGGTGTCGATGGACACGGCGGCCAAATCGCCGTTGAACGTGCCGACATACGCGATGTTGTCCACCACGACGGGATCGGCATCGATATCGGCGATACGGTCGAGCTCGCTGCGCCCGCGCGGCGGTGTCACCGTCACCTCCCACAGTGGTGCGCCGCGCTCGAGGTCGATATAGACCAGACGCCCGCCCGAGAAGCCGACGATGACGCCGTCGCCGGCGGGCGTCGGCGTGCTGCTCCCGTGCAGCGTCAGCACGGGAGCAGGGTAGCTGTAGCGCCAGCGCTCGCCGCCGTCCGCCAATTCGAGCGCGTAGACGGTGTTGTCGATGGTGTGAACGACCACCGCGTCGCCGACGATGCGCGGTATGGACAGCACTTCGCTGTCGAGCTGCGCCCGCCAGCGCTGGCTGCCGTCGCGGTTCGACATCGTGACTATCTCGCCGTCTGTCGTGCCGAGCACCAGCACATCGCCGCCCACGTCGGGCCCGCCACTGAACGCATACTCCGTCTCGCGCTCCCACAACGTGCGGCCGTCCGCGGCGGACAGCGCGGCGATCCGGCCGCGGTTGCCGGCGACGTACACCCGCCCGCCGGCGACGGCCGGCACAAGGTGCAGCTGCCGCCCGCCGGTGCCCTTGCCGATTCGCGTCTGCCAAAGCGTGCGCACGTCCACTTGCTGGACCATCTTCTTGTCGAGCTCGGTCGGCGGATTGGGGTCTTCCTCGCCCCCGAGCCCCGGTATTGCCGCGCAGCCGCCGAGCAGCGACGCCGCGAACAGCGCCGTCGCAAGCTGCAGCAACGTCGGGCCTCGCTGCCGGCAGATGGACTGGGTCGAACGGGCGAGATTCAAGATGTGCCCTCCGGCGGCAAATCTTGGAGTTTGAGATCGATCAAGCGGCGGTTGCCCGCATCCAGCTCCAGCGCACGCCTGTAGTCGTTGCGGGCGTCGTCGATTCGGCCCTGAGACAGCGCGATATCGCCGCGCAGCGTCGCGAAGTCGCCGCCGAAGGCGCCGCCGTCGTCATGCTCCGCGATCACCGAGGATGCCTGCTCGAGGTCGCCCTCGGCGATCAGCACGCGGGCCAGGCGCAGTGCCGCCAGACGTTTGAGGCCGGGATCGGGGGCGTCGGCGATGGCCGAGCGCAGCGCGGCGCCGGCCGCCGATAGATTGCCGGCCTCGACGTGGGCCTTGGCCGCGGTCAGATCGGCGAGCATTGCGTAGGGCGTCGAGCCGTACTCGTCCTGCAGGGCGCTTGCCCGGCTTGCGACTTGCTCGGACTCGGCGGCCGGCATGCTGGCCAGCAGTTGTTCGAAGGCAATGGATGCGCGCTGGCGCACACCGTCCTGATAGCCCACCCAAGCGCGCCAACCGAACACGGCGCCGAGGCCCAGCACGACGCCGGCCACAACCGATACGCCGTTCGCTTTCCACCAGCGCTTGATGGATTCGACTTTTTCGTCGTCTGTTTCCAGGTCTGCCATGAATACTCCGAATAAGACTTGCGCGGTCCGCTTTGAATTGGATACGGGCCGTGTCAGGAATGCGTGGGCTCGCCGCCTGCCGCTGTCGTTTCCGACAGCGCTGCCGGCAGCGCATCGAGCGTGACCGCGCGCTGCGCGCCGGCCTCACGCAGCGGCTTCAGGCCGATGCTGCCATTGTCGAGCTCGTCGTCACCGAGTACCAGCGCCCAGCGCGCACCGCTGCGATCGGCCTTTTTGAATTGGCTCTTGAAACTGCCGCCGCCGCAATGGCAAAGCAGTCGCAAGCCGGGCATGCGCTCGCGCAACCGCTCGGCGAGCAACAGGGCCTGCTGCTGTGCGCGCTCGCCGACCGCGACCAAGTAGGCATCAGGCCCACCGCGGACGGCGTCGGCGTCGATCAACTCCAGCAGCCGCTCGACGCCCATCGCGAAGCCCACCGCGGGCGTCGCCTTGCCGCCGAGCTGCTCGACCAGCCCATCGTAGCGACCGCCGGCACAGACAGTGCCTTGGGCACCGAGCGCGTCGGTGATCCACTCGAAAACGGTACGATTGTAGTAGTCGAGTCCGCGCACCAGTCGCGGGTTGACATGGTAATCGATCCCGGCGGCATCGAGTCCGGCGCAGAGTTGATCGAAGTGGCCGCGGGTCTCCTCGCCGAGGAAATCGATCAGGCTCGGCGCGCCGTCGATGACCGCGCGTGTGCCCGGATCTTTGGAATCAAGCACCCGCAGCGGATTGGTTGTCAGGCGTTTGCGGCTGTCTTCGTCGAGTGCGTCGCGATGCGTGTCGAGATAATCGGTCAGGGCGCCGCGGTAGCGCGCGCGCTCCGGAGCGTCGCCGAGGCTATTGATCTCCAGACGCAGGCCGTCGAGTCCGAGCGCTTGCCAGAACCGCCGCGTCAGCAGAATCGTCTCCAGGTCGATATCGGGGCCTGTCAGGCCCAGCACCTCGACGCCGATTTGATGGAACTGCCGGTAGCGGCCGCGTTGCGGTCGCTCGCGACGAAACATCGGGCCCCGATACCAAATGCGCTGAGGCTGATCGAGCAGGCCGTGCTCGATGGCGGCCCGCACACAACTTGCCGTGCCCTCCGGACGCAGCGACAGCTGATCGCCGCCGCGATCCTCGAAACTGTACATTTCCTTCTCGACAATATCGGTGACTTCGCCGATAGAGCGCTTGAAGAGCTCGGTCACCTCGACCAGCGGGGTACGCATCTCGCGGTAACCGTAGGCCTCGAGCACGTTGCGAACGCGGTCTTCGAGATGCTGCCACAGCGCGGAGCGCTCGGGCAGGATGTCGTGCATACCGCGAATTGCCTGGATTTTGCCGGACATGATAGTACTCGGTGGTCAGTCGCCGGCGCCGGCGCCGGTATCGGCCTCGCTCGCGGCGGCGAGCTCGGCGGGATCGAGCTCGAAGCGCGCCACATTGCCGCGCGCGATGGCGGCAACGTCGAACGGCTCGTCGCCGACGCGCATATCCACGACGGCCGCGTTGCCGAGGATCAGGGAATAGGGTGGGGTGCCGCCGAGCACGTGGCGGTCGCCGTCGCTCATCTCGCCGAAGAGCTTGAAATCGCCGCTCGCATCGCGGATATCGACCCAGCACGGGCCGCCGAAGGAGATGGTGACTTGCTCCGGCGGCGTCGCATCCGGGGCATCGGCATCGTCCGCTGCAGCGTCGCCGGCGAGCGTGTCCGCCGTGCCCGAGACCGAGTCGGAGCCCAAGCCGGTACCGGTGTCCGCTGGTGCCGAGGGTTGCGCCGTGCCGGGCGCAGGCGCTGCCGGGTCATCCGCCTCGGCAGACAACTCGCCCGTACTCAGTGCCGAGCCCGGCCGCGTCGGCGGAAGCAGCGCTGTCGGCGAGTCCAAATCGTCGATTGCCGTGTCTTGCGCCGCCGGCCGATCGGACGGCTGCAGAGCGACCGGCGGTGGCTCCGGTGCCGGCAATGGCGATCGCGACGGCGCATCGGCGTCTGCCCCGAGCGGTGCCGTGCCGGTTTGCCCGCCGAACGTCGCGGACGGCGCTTCGGCTGCCGGATCCGGGCGCTCGGGGCGGAACGCCCCCGGTGTCGCGGCCGGCTCGTCGGTATCGGTTGCGAGCGCCGCATTGCGATCGGCGGCGTCGTCGACGGGTGTCGACCACCATAGATAGGCGCCGCCGGCCAGCGCGATCAGGATCAGCGCCGAGAGCAGTAGCACGAGGCCGCCGCCGCTGGCCTGAGCCGGCCCGGCCGGCGGGCGCAGCCGCGGCGGCGGCGCCTCGGCGCCGGGATGCAGGTTCCGGAACAGCGCCAGCACCGGTTCGGGATCGATGTCCAACAGCTTCGCGTAGCTGCGAATGTAGCCGCCGACGAACACCGGGCTCGGAAGCTTTTCGTAATCGTCGCGCTCGATGGCTTCGATGGTCTCCGGCGTCAGCCTGAGCTCCCCGGCAACGCGCGGTATCTCGAGCCGCTTGGCCCTGCGCGCGACGCTGAGTATGCCACCGGGGCTTCCCTCCGGCGGCGGCTCGGCCTCGACCGATAGCGAGACTGCGATGTCGTCTGCGTTGGCGTTCATCCTGGCGTTCCCGTGGATTTCTTAAAGTTGCATGAGCTGGGGGGCATCCGGGTAACGCTGGCGCAGCGACTCCGCGAGGGCCTTGGCGCCGGCCTTGTTGCCGAGCCGTTGTTCGATCTGAGAGGCCAGCAGCAGCGCCTCCGCCGTCGGCTGGCCGACACGCGAGTAACGCCCCATGTAGCCTCGGGCGTCCTGGTAGCTGCCGATTTCGTAGCTACGTTTCGCCATCGCCATCAGCGCAGGGGCATATTGCGGGTTCGCCGTCAGGGCCTCGCGCAGGAATCGCTCCGCCTCTGTGGGCTTATTCGCCCGCCGCGAGCAGTCGGCGGCGTTCATTAATGCCACTTCCGGTGTCTTGTAAAGCGGATTGTCGAGGGCGCGCTGAAATTCCTTCAGTGCGCCGTCATAGTCGCGCCGCACGCAGAGAATCGTTCCCTTCGCGTTCAGCAAATCGGGGTTCGTCGGATCGAGCTTCGCGGCTTCCGAGAAGTGCTTCTCCGCCTCCTGCGTCTTGCCGAGCCGCTTGTAGACGATCGCGAGCACATAGTGGGCGCGCGGGTTCTTCTTGTCCTCGGCGACCGCGCGCAACGCGCGGTCGAGTGCCGCGTCCATCTGGTCGCGCTGGTAATAAGCCGACGCCATGTTGACGTACAGGTCGCCGGGGCTCTCTTCCAGCGTCATTCCTTCCACGGAAGACTTCGCGCCGGTGCCGGCACAGCCGGATAATGCCAGCCAGGCTGCGACGGAAACGAAGATGCCGATACGCGGGCGCTTCATCGGGTGAGTGAAGCCCTGTCCAGAGGAACGACGACGCTGCGCCGGCTGCGGTCCTGCACGCGGCCGACCAGTTGGCCGCAGGCCGCGGCGATCTGGTCGCCTCGGGTCTTGCGCGTGGTGGTCACCAGACCCGAGCGAAGCAGGCGCAGCCGGAACGCCTCGATGCGCTCTGCCGGGCTGGTGCTGTAGCCGCTGCCTGCAAACGGGTTGAACGGGATCAGATTGACCTTCGACGGCGTGCCTTCCAGCAGCCTGATCAAGGCCTTGGCGTGCCGATCGCTGTCATTGACGCCGTCGAGCATGACGTACTCCCAGGTCACGCGCCGTCGCTTCTCGCCGCGCAGATAGGCGCGGCAGGCCGGGATCAACTGCTCCAGCGGGTACTTGCGATTGATCGGGACCAACTCGTCGCGCAGTGCATTGTCGGGCGCGTGCAGCGACACCGCCA
The DNA here is from genome assembly GCA_021736785.1 of Thiohalocapsa sp. Classification (GTDB taxonomy): domain Bacteria; phylum Pseudomonadota; class Gammaproteobacteria; order Chromatiales; family Chromatiaceae; genus Thiohalocapsa. The sequence continues at coordinate 32,357 of JAIPFF010000025.1, forward strand.
GCGAGACGTCGCTGACCTCGGCGAGACGGTGAATATTCGGCACGATGCCGGACGTGGACAGGGTCACGCGGGTCTTCGCCAGCATATACGCGAAGTCGTCCTGCATGATGTCCATCGCCTGCACCACGGCGTCGAAATTCGCCAGCGGCTCGCCCATGCCCATCATCACGATATTGGTCGGCGGGCGGCCGAGCTTGCGCGTCGCGAACCAGACCTGGCCGATGATCTCGCCGACGTCCAGGTTGCGATTGAAGCCTTGGCGCGCCGTCGCGCAGAAGCTGCAATCCAGCGCGCAGCCCACCTGCGACGACACGCACAGGGTGCTGCGCCGCTCTTCGGGGATGTAGACCGTCTCCACGCGCTGGCCGTCGGCGAGCTCGAGCACCCATTTGATGGTGCCGTCCGCGGACGGCTGCTCCTCGGCCGCCCGCGGCAGCCGCACGTGCGAGCACTGCGCGAGACGCTCGCGCAGTGCCTTGGAGAGGTCCGTCATTCGCTCGAGCTCGACCACACCGTGCTTGTGGATCCACTTGAACAGGTTGCGCCCGTGGAACGGCTTGAAGCCGAGCTCCGCGGCCAGCGCCTCGCAACCCGCGCGATCGAGGCCCATCAAGTCGATGTGTTCGGCGGCGATCATGTCCGATGGCTCAGCGGGTGCGGGCACAGACACCGTCGGGGAAGAAGAAGCCGATCTCGCGCTGCGCGGTCGCCGGCGCGTCGGAGCCATGCACGGCGTTTTCGGTGAAGGAGTCGGCGAAGTCTGCGCGCAGCGTCCCGGGGGCCGCATCGGCAGGGTTGGTGGCGCCCATGATCTCGCGGTTGCGGGCGATCGCGTTGTCACCTTCGAGGACCATCGCCATGCACGGGCCGGACGTCATGAAGCCGACCAGCTCCTCGAAGAAGCCCTTGCCTTGGTGCTCCGCATAGAAGGCGGTGGCCTGCTCGCGACTCAGGTGCAGCATCCGCGCGGCCACGATGCGCAGGCCGCCTTCCTCGAAACGGGTGCAGATGGCGCCGATGACGTTTTTCGCGACGGCGTTGGGCTTGATGATGGACAGGGTCTGCTCGACGGCCATGATGACTCCAAAAAAGCTGTTGATGTTGATGGTTACGATTGCCGATAGACGGGAGCCCGATCCTGTCCCGCGCCGCCGAGCGGCGCCTTGTGCTGACCCGGCGCTGAAACATTGCTGACCCGGTGCTCCGCCGTGCCGGCCGCGATGGGCGTCCGGGCTGCGCCCGCTGTCGGGTGCCGCGGCAGTTGACGCCCGGTCGGACGGCGGTCACGGCGTGTGCTGGTTCACAGTTGTCTATCAGCAAACCCGCTATTTTACCCTGCCGGCGCTGTCAAGGTCTATCTCGGCGGCATTCCTTGCGCTGCCCGCCGCCGCGCGAAACCCGTTGTCGGCAAAAACCTTTCCGGCGACGGCTGCCGCGTTCGCCTTTTCGAGGCTTGCTCGTTAATCTTCCGGCTGGCGCCCATCCAGGCATACGGCATCATCGCAAAATAAGGAGACTGACATGGCCATTTTCGACGTTTTCAACGGCGATGCCGACGGCATCTGCGCGTTGCAGCAGCTGCGGCTCTCGGAGCCCGCCGACACCGTGCTGGTGACCGGCGTCAAACGTGACATCTCGCTGCTCAAGCGCGTCGACGCGGCAGCCGGTGATCACGTCAACGCCCTCGATATCTCGTTGGACAAGAACCGCGAGCCGCTGCTCGAGCTGCTGGAGCGGGGCGTTTCCGTTCGCTACTTCGATCACCATTATCCCGGCGAGATCCCGGAGCATCCGCAATTCGACGTCCACATCGAGACGCTGCCGGACAAGGGTACCAGCCTGCTGGTGGACGATTTCCTGGACGGGGCTCAGCGGCTTTGGGCGGTCGTCGGAACCTACGGCGACAATTTCGACGACTCCGCGCGGCGGGCCGCCGAGCCGTTGCAGCTGTCGGACGACGTCTTGGCGCAACTGCGCGAGCTCGGCATTTTGATCAATTACAACGGCTACGGTGCCGCGGTCGCCGACCTGCATGTGCCGCCGGACGAGTTATTCCGTCGCATCTCGCCCTACGCGGACCCGATGGACTTCATTCGCGGGGACGATACCTTCAAGCTGCTGCGCGATGGTTACACCGAGGACATGACCAACGCCCGCGCCGCGCGGCCCGAGCTCGAGACCGAGCGTCATTCGGTGGTCATCCTGCCGGCGGAGAAGTGGGCTCGGCGCGTCAGCGGCGTCTACGCCAATGACTTGGCCCAAGCCGCCCCGGGCCGTGCTCACGCGATGCTGACCCGGCTCGACGACGGCGGCTTCGTCGTCAGCGTGCGTGCACCGCTCGAGCGGCCCGAGGGCGCCGACGCCCTGTGCAGGCAGTTCGCGACGGGCGGCGGGCGTAAGGCCGCGGCGGGCATCAACAATTTGCCCGACGCCGAGCTGGACAACTTCGTCAAGGCGTTCTCCGAGGCCTTCTGAGCCGGCTCCGGCCGGGCTGAGCGCGCCGCCCGGCGCGCGGCCGGCACCATCGCGCTTTGCCGTGCCGGTCGGCGGCGCCGATTCGGGCCGCTGACGGGCCGGTCGGGAACTGGTCGAGCCTGGTCGCGGACTGCTCGGGGACCGGCCGCGTCCGTGGGGGCAGCCGCGCCGAGCGGCGACACCGCTGCCGTTGCGGTGCGCGTCAGTCGAACAGCGACATCTGCAGTCCCGGCAGCTTCGGCGGGCGGAAGTGGTCCGTGGTCAGCGGCCAGCCGCTATCCCGGCGAGCAAGGCCATGGCGGCGCAGCGCAAGCGAGAGGCGCTGCTGCAACAAGTCGGCAACGGCGCCGGTGCCGGTCATCCGCGCGCCGAAGCGCGGATCGTTCAAGCGTCCGCCCCGGCACTGGCGGATCAGCCCCAGCACTTTATCGGCCCGCTGCGGATAGTGGCCGCGCAGCCAGTCCTCGAACAATCCGGCCACCTCGTGCGGCAGCCTGATCAACAGCGCGCCGGCGCGTGTCGCGCCGGCATTGGATGCCGCCTCGATGATCCGCTCGAGCTCCGCGTCGGTCAGGCCCGGTATCAGAGGCGACACCAGCACCCCGACCGGCACACCGGCTGCCGCCAGCTCCGACAGCGCATGCAGCCGCCTTCGCGGCGTGCTGGCGCGCGGCTCGAGCCGGCGGGCGAGCTCCGCATCCAGCGCCGTGATCGAGATCTGCACGGCGGCCAGGCCGCGCGCGGCCATGTCGTGCAACAGGTCGATGTCGCGCAGCACAAGCGACGATTTGGTCGTGATCACGGTGGGATGTCCGCACTCGGACAAGACCTCCAGCAGGCTGCGGGTGGTGCCCAGACGCCGCTCGATCGGTTGGTACGGGTCGGTGTTGGCACCCAGCACCAGCGTCTCCGGCCGGTAGTCCGGGGCCGCCAGCTCGCGACGCAGCTGCTCGGCGGCCTGCGGTTTGTGGAAAAGCCGGCGCTCGAAGTCGAGCCCCGGCGACAGGCCGAGCCAGGCGTGGGTCGGGCGGGCGTAACAGTAGATACAGCCGTGCTCGCAGCCGCGGTAGGGATTGACGCTGCGATCGAACGGGATGTCCGGCGATGCGTTGCGGCTGATGACGGTTCGGCTGCGGTCTACGCCGAGCTCGGTGCGCAGCGCCGTTGCGGGAAAATCGGGATCATCATCGCGCGGCTTGGACCAGCCGTCGTCGACGGCCGCGCGGGTGTGCTCGGCGTATCGGCAGTCGGGGTTGCCGAGGGCGCCGCGCCCGCGTAGGCGCCGTCGTTGTTCGGTGTTGTCGGTGTCGGTGGGCATCGGAGTGCTTATCCGGGCTGCATTGGCTATAGTCTGGCGGTCATGGCGGAATGCAACCACCGGAGGTTCGCGAGATGGCAGCGAAGAAGATCCTGATGTTGGTCGGAGATTATGTCGAAGACTACGAAGTCATGGTCCCGTTCCAGATTCTGACCATGGTCGGGCATACCGTGCATGCAGTCTGTCCCGACAAACGGGCCGGGGACAGCGTGCGTACGGCCGTCCACGACTTCGAGGGCGATCAGACCTACAGCGAGAAGCCCGGTCACAACTTCGCGCTGAATGCGACTTTCGACGAAGTCGACGTGGAGCGCTACGACGCACTGGTGATTCCGGGCGGCCGCGCGCCGGAGTATCTTCGTCTCAATGCGCGCGTCATCGAGATGGTGCGCCACTTCTCCGAGCAAGCCAAGCCGATCGCGTCGATCTGTCACGGACAGCAGATTCTGGTCGCCGCCGGCGTGCTCGAGGGGATGACCTGCACCGCTTACCCGTCGATCCGGCCGGACATCGAAATGGCCGGCGGCAGTTGGCACGAGGTGGCGGAAACCTTCGCCAATGCCCACACCCACGGGATGCTGGTGACTGCGCCCGCTTGGCCGGCGCATCCGGAGTGGATGCGCCAGTTCCTCGACGTGCTCGGCAGCCGTATCGAGCCTTGAGGCCGGTCGCGCCTCGAGCTTGATTGCGCGCGGGCCCGCCGTCGATTCGCTTATCCGTTCAGCCCGACTCAGTCCGACCGTCGTCATGGAGCACCGCGTTTTCGTCTACGGCACCCTGCTGCGGGGCGAGGTGAACCACCACCTGCTGGAAGACGCCCGCTGTTGCGGGCCTCATCGCACCGAGCCGCGCTTTACGCTGTTCGCGCTGGGCGCTTATCCGGGCGTCGTCGACGGCGGAAATACCGCCGTCGTCGGCGAGGTCTATGTGGTCAACGAGATTCAGCTGCTGCGCCTCGACCGGCTCGAAGACTACCCGCGTCTGTACGATCGCCGCCTGATCGCCACCCCTTACGGCCGCGCCTGGCTCTACCTGTATCGAGGCCGCGTACGCGACCGGCACGCCATCCGCGGCGGCGACTGGCGCTGCCACGCGCGGCGGCGAGCGCGCGGTCCGGGCGACGCGCGCCGCCGCGATGACGACGGCGGGGGTCGGAGCCGGCGCAGGCGTTTCTCGCTTTACGGGTGACGCATCCGCGCCACCCGTCAGTCGTCCCCAGGGACCGCACTCACCGGAGAATCCGCATGTCCGAACAAGGCCGCTTTACGATCCACCTGGATCAGCAGGAGGATTATCAGATCAACGTGCGTTTCGACTGGAAGCGCGCCGCCGATCTGCTGATGGACGAGCCGCCTCCGCTCGGCGAGACGTCCGGGCCCAACGCCTCGCGACTGCTGGCCGCGGCCGCCGCCAACTGCCTCTCCGCGAGCCTGCTCTACTGCTTGTCGAAGGACGAGCCGCCGGCAAACAGCCTGCGCGCCGAGGCCACCTGCATCGTCGTGCGAAATGACAAGAAACGCCTTCGCATCGGCGGCCTCGAGGTCAAGCTGATCGTCGGCGACGCATTGACTTCCTCGCGGCGCTTCGAGCGCTGCAAAGACTTGTTCGAAGATTTCTGCGTCGTCTCCGCCAGTATCCGCGAGGGCATTCCGATCGCGGTGACTGTCGAAGACGAGGGCGGCAACGTGCTGCACAGCGCGCAATAACGGGCGCTGCACGGGCCCGCCGCATCATCCGCGCCGCCGCGCCGCTTAGCCATGCCGCCCCCGATCGAGCATTCCTCGCCGGCCCCGGTCCGCGTGCTGGACGTGCACTCGCCCGCCGATCTGGAGTCGGTATTGGCGGCGGTCGTGCCGACGACGCCGCGGCCGGTGCTGGTGCTGGTGGGCGGCGCCTCGGGACTGGCGCCGGAGGTCGCTCGACGCCTTCTCGACTGCTTTCGGGTGCGGCTTTGTCCGTTGCTCGAGCGGCTCGGTGCCGTCGTCGTCGACGGCGGCACCGATGCCGGCGTAATGAAGGTCATCGCCCTTGCGCGGCAGCAAGCGGCAGCCCGCTTTGCGCTGCTCGGTGTGGCTGCTCGCGGCACGCTGGCGGATCCGGCCGCGGATGAACGGACCGAGGCCCGCCCGGGGCAGGCACGGCCCGAGCCTCGTCACGACGCGCTGCTGCGTGTACCCGGTGATGCCTGGGGTGACGAGATCCCGTGGATGAACCGGGTCGCGGGCATGCTCGCCCGAGATGCACCGTCGGTGACGCTGGTCGCCGGCGGCGGCGGTGTCACCCTGCTGGACGTGCAGGCGAGTTTGGGGCAGGGGCGGGCGGTCCTTGCGCTGGCCGGCAGCGGCGGCGTCGCCGATCGCTTGGCCGCGGCCGCCCTGGATGCCCGAGCCCCGGCGGATCTGCCGTTCGTGCCGTTGCTGATCCATGCCGTGGCGGCCGACGACGGCTGGGCCGCACTCGAGGTCTGCCTCGGGGAGTCGCTGGGGGGCGGGGTTGCCGCGGACGGGGCAGCATCGGCGCCGGTTGCGCCGGCGGGGCGAAACGTTTGCTGATTCGCCGCTCCGTGCTCGTCTGCGGCGCCGGCCCGCTGGCCGACGAGGTGGAGTCCGCGATGCGCCGCGGCCCGCGCCGCGTCGAGCGCATCTACGACGGCGCCCGCCTGGCCGCCGGCCGCGGGCGCTGGGCGGCCGTGCTGCTGGCTGGCCGGCTGGATGTCGACGCAGTGGCACCGGCGCTGGCGGTGCTGCGGGAGCGCCGACGTCCGCCGCGGGTGCTCGCACTCGGGACCGCGCTGCATCCGCCGCCGCTGCCGGCGAGCGACGATACCGACGCTCCGCCCGCCGCAAGCATCGACCTGGAGCGCCGAGCCGCGCGTATGCTGCTGCATCGCTGGCCGTTGCACCTGGGCGCCGATCCGGCGTTCGGCCAAGACATCCATGTCGTGATCGCCGGTGCCGGCGCCCTCGCCCGGGCCCTGCTGCCGCAAGTTCTGCGGGTGGCGCACTACAGCGAGCGTCCGCCGACGGTGACCGTTCTCGACGAGGACGCGGCGGTTAGGGAACACGACTTCTCGCGAGACTATCCTCAAGCGCACCGGTTCAGCCGGCTGCGCTTCCGGCCGCCGCGCGAGGCGGCGCTGTCCGGCGAGGCGCCGGTGACCGGCGTGTTTGTCTGCGACGGAGATGCGCGCAAAGGGACGGAGTCGGCGCTGCGGCTGCGCGATCGGATCGCCGAGGAGCAGGGGGCGTCGCCGCCGATCCTGCTCGACATCGGCAATGCCGTCGCGACCGGCGAGCTGGCCGATTGGGACGGTCAGATTATTCCGGTCGCCTGGCGGCGCATGGTGCTCTCTCAGCAGGCGTTGCTCGACGATCACGACGATGACTTGGCTCGGGTCATTCACGCACACTATCGCGACACCACCGCCGCTCAAGGCCGCGACCCGTCGGCAGAGCCCGCGGGGCGCCCGTGGGAGACGTTGGCGGAGCCCTATCGCGACGCCAACCGCCATCAGGCCGACCACCTCCTGGCCAAGCTCGCCGTCACCGACTGCCGTGCCGTGCCCGAGGAACTGGTCGAATCGTTCGCGTTCGCGCCGACCGAGATCGAGCGACTGGCGATCATCGAGCACGCACGCTGGGCCGCGGACCGCTATCTGGCCGGCTGGCGCTATGCACCGCAGCGCGACAACGCACGCAAGCATCATCCGCAACTCATCCCCTACGACGCGCTTTCCGGGCCGATGAAAGACCTCGACCGGTTCGCCGTTCGGCTGGTGCCTGCGCTGCTGGCGCGCTCCGGGCTCGGAATCGTGCGCATGCTGATTGTCGCGGTGCGCGGGCCGGGACCCGGCGAGGGCCGCCTGCGGGGGCTGTCTGACCAAGTGCTGGCGCGGCTGCGGGCGCGCTACCCCGACCGCGGGCTGATCATCGCCTCCGACCTCGAAGATGCGGCGTCGCGCGCCTTTGCGCGGCGCGCGCTGGAGCATTTCGGTGCCGGGCTGTTCTTGTTGAGCACGCGTCCTTTGCAAGCGCAGCTGGCGGCGCAAGCTTCAGCCGACGCGCGCATGGAGCTGCTCGCGCTCGCGGCACGTGCCGAGCGGCGCATCGACGTCGACGGGGTCGAGGGACTCGCGCGCTGGATGGCCGCGCGGGCCGAGATCCTGGTCGAGCTCGGCACAGCCGGCCGCGGCGGCGTGCCGGCCGGGCAGCCGCGAAAACGTGTGCATGTCGATCCCGACCGCGGAGCCGACTGGAATTTCGAGTACTGAGGGGATCTGATCTGGGCGGGCGGAGTTTGGCGGAGTTTGGCGGAGTTTGGCGGAGTTTGGCGGAGTTTGGCGGAGTTTGGCGTGGTTTGGCGGAGTTGTGCGGGTTTGGGCGGGGCTGAGAGGGCAGCGGCCGGGGGGGGGCGCCCGAGCGCCGCCGCGCTTGCCGGGAGAGACCATGCTTACCGCGTTGGTTTAGAATCCCGTCTTACGCCGATGCCGAAACCGGACTTGTCGCCGATCAGCCATGCCCAGAGTCGATACCGACACCTTCTACCGCAATTCCCTCGCGACCTACGGCAACAATGCCGAGGGCGTGCATTGGAATTCCACGCAATGCCAGCAGGTGCGATTCGCCGCGATCCGCGGCTTTCTGCCGGCCGACCTGTCCGCGCTGACGCTGGTCGACGTCGGTTGCGGCCTGGGTGATCTGTATGGTTTTCTGCTCGGCCAGGGCGATCTCCCCGGACGCTATATCGGCATCGATGTGGTCGAGCCCATGGTCGCGCTCGCGCGCGAGCGCACCGGCTGCGAGATCCTGCATCGCGACGTCCTCTCCGACCCGTTGCCGGACGGCGATTACTACCTGTGCAGCGGCGCGATGAACACCCTGACCCGCGAGGAAACGGAGCAGTTCCTGCGGCGCTGCTTCGACGCTGCCGGCCGTGGCCTGGTATTCAACCTCCTCAAAGGCAAGCCGCGGCCCGGCGCCTTCAATCACTACCTGCCGGAAGATCTATATCCGTTGGCGGCGTCCCTCGGCGTCGAGCCGCGCTTCACCGATGACTACCTGCACGCCGACTTCACGATGGCTTTCGAGCGGCGGCCGGCGCGCCGGTAACGCAACCCGCGGGCGCGTATCGGGTTAAAGACCACGCGCGCCGGGAGGGAAACTGCGATGCCCAAGGGGATCTGCTAGACTCCCCGCCACTGCAAGCAAGACTGAAGGATTTGCTCATGGCCGTCATCGAGCTGACAAGCGAGAATTTCGAATCGACCATCTCGGACAACGGCTTCGTGATCGTCGATTTTTGGGCCCCTTGGTGCGGCCCTTGCCGGTCTTTTGCGCCGGTATTCGAGAAGGTCTCGGAAGACCATCCGGACATCGTGTTCGCCAAGGTGAACACTGAGGAGGAGCAGCAGATCGCGGCGCATTTTCAGATTCGCTCGATCCCGACGCTGATGATCTTCCGCGACCAGATCATCATCTTCTCCCAGCCCGGCGCGCTGCCGGAGGGGTCGTTCCGCGAATTGGTGGGGAAGGCCGGCGAGCTAGACATGGACAAGGTCCGCGCGGACATCGCCGCCGGCCAGCAAGGCGGGCAAAGCGCCTGACCGTATTCCCCGCAATGTCCTCGCGGGAACCGAATCCACCCGCGAGCGTCTGACTAGCTTCACCGTCTTCGGCCGCGGCCTTCAGTCCGCCCAGCGCGTTTCCGCTCTACATCCGATGCGTTTATCGACTCCGCTTGACGAGCGTTTGGGGCTGACGGACTTTGCGCCGACGGTCGGCCGGCTCATGGCGCTGTGCGAGGAGAACTATCTCGCACTGAAGCGCTTGGCGCCGGACTTGGAGCGGATGCACGGGCCCTACATCTCGCGCGCGGACAACGGCGCCGATCTGCTGCTGGAAGTGCGCGAGCAGGGACCCTACACCACCATCTTTCGGCTCACCCACCTGTTCGCCGGCCCCCTCGACAACGAAAGCCGGCGTCCGGAGCCGGACGCAGCGCTGCGCGCGTATCACGACGCGGCACAGGTCGAAGTGCTCGATTTGCGCCAGACGGCGCTGCCCGTTTACAGTCACTATTCCTCCCCCGCGCTGCAGGCGAAGTGGAAGGCCAACCTGTTTCTGGCCAAGTGGCTGTCCTACTGCCTGCTGCAAGCTCACGGCTTTCCGCCGGTGGACTCTCCTCGTCCGCCGCGGCGAGAGCGCGAACTGCTCTCCACTCCCTGACCTGACCTGACCCGGACCCGGACCCGACCCGGACCCGGCCTGGATCCGGCCTCTGATCCCCCCGACCGTTTCCGGTCGGCTCAGCCTCGTTCGTTCATCTTCGGGCGATGTTCCCGCCGCGGCCGCCCGGGCGCGCCCGTGGGGTGGCCTCTCGTTGTCTTCCCGCCCGCTCTGCGATCGTGCTCAGCATGCGCCCCGATCCTCGGTTTCGTGGCGCCCGATGCGTCTCGGCGGAAAAATTGTTGACGAATTTTCTTGACAATCGATAATCTAAAACCAAGTAGGGCACTGGGAAAAGGCCGAGGCAACCAAGGCGTACCACCATGAGACTTTCTACCAAAGGCAGATATGCGGTGACCGCGATGCTGGATCTGGCCCTGCACTCGGGCAAAGGTCCGGTGACATTGGCCGACATCTCAGTCAATCAGGGCATCTCCTTGTCGTACCTGGAGCAATTGTTCGCGTCACTGCGCGGCAAGCAACTGGTGCGTGGAATCCGCGGGCCGGGCGGCGGCTACTATTTGGGCAAGCCGGCGGAGGACATCTCCATCGCCGACATCATTTGCGCGGTCGACGAGTGGGTGGAGTTCACCCGCTGCGGCGGACGCGAGAACTGCCGGGACGGACAGCGCTGCCTGACCCACTCGTTATGGGATCAGCTCAGCGACGAGATCTTCACGTTTCTGAGCGAGATCTCTCTGGCCGACCTCGTCGAGCGCGGCAAGCGCGACATTCCCCAAGTCGACCCGAAGCAGATCACCGCCGGGCGCAAGCAGCGGGCCGCCTGAGGCCGCTCGTCTCCGCCCGGAACAGCCGTCGCGGATCCCGATCGGCGTCGCACGCTCGATCGGCCTTCACCGGTCCGCGCGCGATGTCTCCCGGCGCCCTCGGATGCAAACGAGGGCGCCTTTTATGACGGGCGAAACGCGTGTCACGCGCCGGGCTATTTCAGCGGCGATTCGCGCCGATACGCCTATCCTTGTCGCCCGCCTGCCTGTCGACCCGCCCCTGTTCTTGGGAGCGAGTAGAGCAGCCACCGACTAGGATTCGGACGGGATAGGAGTCGATCCCGAAGCTGCGGGTCGGCTCACCCTCGAGTCCGGGCCTGTAGCCGCATTAGCTTCGCTGGTCCAAGCCGCCTCGACTCAGCTCGCTCGCTCATCTCTTGGGTGACTTTCCGGCGTGCCGCGCGTGTGCGCCTGTCTCTGTTCGCTTTTGTCCTCTGCGGTCGCTGCGGCTACGTCGGGCGACCTCACGGCGCCATCCGTCTCCTGCGTCTTTTCCGTAGCGCTCGACGCCACTAACGGCATCCCTTGCGTCGACTCCAGCGGCAGTGTCACGCGCACCGTCGTGCCGATTGTCGCGGCCGACTCGATGTCGACCGCGCCGCCGTGCAGACCGACCAGGCGCTGCACGATCGCGAGTCCCAGGCCCGTGCCGCCTTGTTTGGTGCTGACGAAAGGCTGGAATACCCGCGCCAGCAGCGCAGCGGACATCACCGCGCCGCCGTTGTGGATGGCAACCGTCGCCGACTGCATGCCGCCGGTCTCAAGGCGGATCCGCACGGTGCCGCCGGCCTCGGCCGCCTCGCAAGCGTTTCTCACCAGGTTGGTCATGACCTGCAGCAGCCGGTCCCGGTCGCCGAGGATCGGCCGGTCTGCCTCCGGCGCGTCGATGCTGACGCATTTATCGGCGCAGCAGGACTGACCTCGAACCAGCGAGACCGCGTCGGTGACGACCTCGGCCAGATCCAAACGTGCCAGATCGAGCTTCAGGGGCTTGGCGTACAGCAGCATGTCCTCGACCAGGCGCGCCATCCGTGCCGACTCCGCCAGCGCAAGATCGAGACGCTTGCGTGCGCCCGGTTCCTGCTCCCGACGATCGAAGTAGTCCAGGGCCAGCGTCAGTGTGGCCAGCGGCGAGCGCATCTCGTGCGCAATTCCCGAGGCAAGCTCGCCGATGGCGGCGAGCCGCCCGCGCTCGGCCAGGCGCACGGTGCGACCGAAGCTCTCGCTGATCAGTTGAGCGATGTTGCCGAGGAAATGCAGATGTGCGGAGTCATATTGGCGTGACGCCCGGGTAGCGAACGCGACCAGCGCGGGCACCGGCGACTGTGATGCCACGGGCAGGAAGATGACGTCGTTGAGGCCGCGGCGGACAATGTCGCGCAGGAACTCGTAGCGCGGAGTCGCGGCGGCGATCGCTGCCATATCCGCGATATGCATGGGCTCGCCGCGGGCGAGCGCCTCGTCGATCAGGGTCTCCTGTAATCGGAACAGCTGTTTGCAGCCATGTTCGCGGCGACCGTCCAGTGCGCTGGCCTCCAGCCGTACCGTCGCCGCGTCGGGGTTGACCAACACGACCCCGATCCAGTCGAAGCGCAGCAACTCGCGAAACTCGGCGCCGAGGAAGCCGACGACGTCGTCGAGATCCTTGCCCCGCTGCAGCCGCTCGATCAACTGGAACAGCAAGTTGAGCCGCCCGGAGAGCGCATTGAACCGCGCTGTCAGCTCCGCGATCTCGGTGCTTCCGGCAATCGGCAGCTCGTGTCCGAAGTCGCCCTCGGCTACACGCTGGAAGCCGGCAATGGTGCGCTGCATGGGCTTCAGCGTCAGAAAGTGCAGGACCGCGAGTATCGCCAACGCCAGGGCCACGGTGCCGGCGATCAGCGCCAGGGCAATCACCTCGATGCGCTCGTGCTCCTCCTGCGCCCTGGCGCGCAGCGTTTGCGTCAATGCGCTGCTGGCCTGTTGCAGCGGCGCATACTGGGCGATGTTGTATTCCGCCGCCCATTCCAGGCGCGGCTCGTCCGGGTCATCGCCCAGTGCGTCGAGCAAGCCGCGGCGGTGGGTGCTCCAGCGCTCCTCCATCTGCAGAATGGCTTCACGCAACTCGGGGGTCGAGTCGGGTTTCATCCATCCTGCGGGCCCGCCGATGGCCTCGCTCAGATCGCCCTCCATGAAGCCGGCGACGACCCCGTCGAACAGCGCGATCTGAGACGAGAGATCCCGGTAGTAGAGACGAACGTCGCGATAGTAGGTAGGGTAGTCGCGCGGTGCGTTCGCTTTATAGTTCATCGCCTGCATGTGCATCTGCGAGGCGGTCAACTCGAGACGGGCGGCGATGTCGACGACCGCGTCATGATCGATTTGACGCTCGAAAGCCGCCAGCGCATAGAGGCTTGCCGCGGCAAACACGACGATCAGCGCGGCGAAGGCGAGGGCGACTTGAAAGCGCAGACTGGTGAGGAAAGGTTTGAGCATGACGGAGGTCAAGGTTTAGGCGGGCATGTGAAGCAATCTCGGCAATAATGCTATTCTTGTGTGTCCGCGTTTCGAAAAGACGAGAGACGGCAACGACTAACAGCCCGGCCACCGGGCGCGTAACGCCGCACCGAGGTCGTGCCGGATGCCCGCTTCGAGCGCCGTTCCCGAAGCAGACTTTTCGCCAACTTTGCGCCGACGCCGCGCAACGCCGGAAACCAACAGCCCATGCCCGCCGAAACCGACGCTTTGGACAAGATACAGGACCTGGTGCGCTGGGGGGCGAGCCGCTTCGGCGCGGCCGGACTGCATTTCGGCCACGGCACGGACAACGCCCTCGACGAGGCGGCTTGGCTGGTGGCGCACGCGCTGCATCTGCCGATCGACCGGCTCGATGCGCTCGGCCAATGCCGGCTGACGCCCGTCGAGCAGGCCGAGGTGCTTGCGCTGCTGGGGAGGCGCATCGACGAGCGCAAGCCGGCCGCCTACCTGACCGGTCGCACCTGGTTTGCCGGTCTCGAGATGGCGGTGGACGAAAACGTCATGATTCCGCGCTCGCCGATCGCCGAGCTGATCGCCGACGGTTTCGCACCCTGGGCCGATCCCGACGCCATCGACCGGGTGCTGGACCTGTGCACCGGCAGCGGCTGTATCGGGCTCGCCGTGGCGGCGCATCTGCCCGCCGCCGACGTGGATCTGGCCGATATCTCCCCGGCCGCGCTGCGCATGGCGGCACGCAACCGGACTCTGCACGGTCTCGAGGATCGCGTCCGGCTGATCGAGTCGGACCTGTTCGCGGCCATCGGCGAGCAACCTTACGATGTCATCGTCTCGAACCCCCCGTACGTCGGCGCCGACGAGTTGGAGGCGCTGCCGGACGAGTATCGACACGAGCCGACGCTCGCCTTCGCCGCCGGCGAGACCGGGCTCGACTTGGTGCTGCGCATTCTGCGCGACGCGCCCGACTATCTGTCCGACGACGGTATCCTGGTGGTCGAGGTCGGCAACACCAGGGCCGCGCTGCAGGAGCGCTTTCCCCGCCTGCCGTTCACATGGCTCGATTTCACGCACGGCGGCGACGGTGTCTTCTTGCTGCGGCGCGAGCAATTGGCCGATTATCATCCCGAGTTTTCGGAGGCATTGACAGACCTATGAGCGTGCGGCGCGCGAACAGCGTGGACGAGTACGCAGACTGGGTCCGCCAGGCCGCCTTCGAGGTGGACGACTTGCGCGCGTGCTTCGAGCGCGAGTCGGAGGATCTGTCCCGTTTCCCGGTCTTTCTGGACCCATTGCAGCAGGGCATCAAGACGCTGTACGCCGCCATGCGCGAAGGTCGCTACAGCTTCGGCCACGAAGACCTGCCGTTCATGGAGCTCGTCGAGCGGTTTTCCGACGAGATTCCGTTCCACACCCTTTTGAACCAGATCAACGAGACCCATCGCCGGGGCCTCGAGGTAGATGAAGACGATGCTTGACGAAACCCGACGCGACGACGCCACTCATTCAGATCACGATGCGGATCAGGTTGCAGACCAGGCTGCCGACCAGCGCACCGTCTTCGATCTCGATCTGATCAAACGCTACGACCAGAGCGGTCCGCGCTACACGTCCTACCCGACCGCCGTCGAGTTCGATCCCGCCTTCGACGCCGAACGCTACAGCGAGATCAGCCGGGGCAGCAACGCGAGCGGCCGGCCGCTGTCGCTGTACTTCCACATTCCGTTCTGCGATACGGTCTGCTTCTATTGCGCCTGCAACAAGATCGCGACCAAAGACCGCAGTCTCGCGCAACCGTACCTGGAGCGGGTGTACCGGGAAATGGCCATGCAGTCGGAGCTCTTCGACAGCGACCGCGTCGTCGAGCAACTGCACTGGGGCGGCGGCACGCCGACTTTCATCAGCCAGGAGCAGATGCGCGAGCTGATGGCACAGACGCGCAAGTACTTTAAGTTGGCCGACGACGAGCACGGCGAGTTCTCCATCGAGATCGATCCCCGCGAGGCCCGCGGCGACACCGTGAAGCTGCTGCGCGAAATCGGCTTCAACCGCATGAGCCTTGGTGTGCAGGATTTCGATGCGCAGGTGCAGAAGGCGGTCAACCGCATCCAGACCGAGGCAGAGACCATGGAGGTCTTGCAGGCGGCGCGCGACGAAGGCTTCCGTTCCATCAGCGTCGATCTGATCTACGGTCTCCCGAATCAAAGCCTGAACGGCTTCATGGCGACCCTCGATCGCATCATCGACGCCGCGCCCGACCGCGTTTCGGTGTTCAACTACGCCCACTTGCCGACCCGCTTCAAGCCCCAGCGCCGCATCAACGACGACGATCTGCCGCCGCCGGAGGTCAAGCTCGACATCCTCCAGGCCACCATCGAGCGGCTCACCGCTTCCGGCTGGCTGTATATCGGCATGGATCACTTCGCGCGCCCGGACGACGAGCTCGCCCTTGCCCAGCGCGACGGAACGCTGTACCGCAATTTTCAAGGCTATTCGACACATGCCGAATGCGACCTGATCGGCCTCGGCGTCACCTCCATCGGCAAGGTGGCCAATACCTACGGCCAGAACCGCCGCGAGCTCGATGCTTACTACGAGGACATCGATGCCGGCCGGCTGCCCGTGTTTCGCGGCATCGAGCTGAACCGCGACGACGAGATCCGCCGAGACGTGATCACTCGGCTGATCTGCCATTTCAAGCTGGACTTCGCCGATGTGGAGCGGGCTTGGGAGATCGACTTCGACGACTACTTCGGCAAGAGCGTCGCCAAGCTCGACGGCATGGCGAAGGACGGGCTGCTCGAGGTGGACGGCTCCGGTATCCGCGTGCTGCCCAAGGGGCGCTTGCTGATCCGCAACATCTGTATGGCCTTCGACGCGTACCTCGAAGCCAAGCAGGGGCCCGTGGGGTTCTCGAAGGTCATCTGAGCCGCAGCGCCGATGGTTCTGCGCGCCGGCTCCACACGCGACGCTTTCGCTCGGACGGGCGGCTTGCCGGCATTGCTGCGCCGCGCGGCCGCCGCGGCGCCCGAAGCCCCCGCCGTGCTCGGCGCCGACACCGAGTGGACCTACCGGGCGCTTGACCGGGCCACCGACAGCGTCGCCGCATCGCTGATCGGGCAGGGTATCCGCGACGGTGAGCACGTCGCGCTCTATTGTCCCAACGGCATCGATTTCGTCATCGCCTATGTCGGCATCCTCAAGGCCGGCGCCGTCGCGGTGCCGATCAACCTGCTGCTGAATCCGCGCGAGGTCGCCTTCATCTTGGGCGACGCGCAGGCGCGCGCGTTGTTCTTTCATGCCGCGATGGCAGACAACGCCGCCGCCGCCCTCGCGGAGGTCCACCAACCGGTGCTGCGTGTCGGTATCGGCTGCGCCCCGAACGCACCCGTCGACGCGACACTCGCGGCGATGATCGAAGCCGACCTTGCGGCCCCGGATCGGCCCATCGATCCGGCACAGCCGGCCGTGATTCTGTACACCTCGGGTACGACCGGATACCCGAAAGGTGCCGTGCTGACCCATGACAATCTGGCCAGCAATGCACTGTCCGTGGCCGGGGTGCTCGGTCTAGAGGCCGGCGTCGATCGAATCCTTGTCGTGCTGCCGATGTTCCATGCCTTCGCCGGCACCGTCGGCATCCTGACCCCGCTGCTGTGCGGGGCCGCATTGATCGCGGTGCCGCGCTTCGATCCGCAACTGATCACCGATGCCGTGGCAGCGCACGGCGCGACGGTGTTTCTCGGCGTGCCCAGCTTGTACGCGGTCCTGCTGCGACTCGACGACGCCGAGGTGGCGCGTTGGCGAAGCGTGCGGCTTTGCGTCAGCGGCGGTGCGGCGATGCCCTTGGCGCTGATGCGGTCCTTCGAGCAGCGCTTCGCGATCCCGATCCTGGAGGGCGACGGTCCCACCGAGTGCGGCCCGGTCACCGCGGTCAACCCGCCGGAGGGTCCGCGCAAGCCCGGCTCCATCGGCCCGCCGATCCCCGGCGTTGAAATGCGAGTTGCAGACGGCGACGGTCACTGGCTCCCGGACGGCGAGCACGGCGAGGTTTGCGTGCGCGGGCCGTCCGTGATGCAGGGCTACTGGCGGCAGCCGGAGCAGACCGCGGCGAGCTTCCACGGCGACTGGTTTCGGACCGGAGATCTCGGCTGGCGCGACGAAGACGGTTATTTCTATCTGGTCGATCGCATCAAGGATCTGATCATCAGCAATGGTATGAACCTGTATCCGCGGGTGATCGAAGAAGTCTTGGTACGCCATCCGGCGGTTGCCGAAGCCGCCGTCGTCGGCGAGCCGCACCGTCTGCACGGGGAAATTCCGGTCGCCCATGTGACGGCGGTTGCGGGTCAGATGGCGGATGCGGCCGCGCTGAAGGCCTGGTGCCGGGAGCACCTCGGTAGCCACGAGATCCCTCGGCGTATCGAGATCGTCGCCCAGTTGCCCAAAAACGCCGCCGGCAAGATCCTGAAGCGCGAACTGCGCCGGGCGGGGGAAGTGGAGCGGGGCATCGACGCCGACGTCGGGACACCGACATGAGCGCCCGGGAGAACCTCCGGCCGCTGCGGGGCGGCCGCCGGCGCCGCGCCGGCCTTCCGAAGCATGTTGCGGGGTCGGGCGGACGGGCCCGGAGCACCGGCACGGCGATGGCGGTGACGCCTTGACACGGCACCCGCCGCTCATGCTCGGCTGGCGCGAGTGGGTGGGGCTGCCAAGCCTCGGGCTCCCGGCGATCAAGGCCAAGGTCGATACCGGTGCACGCACATCGGCGCTGCACGCGTTCGAAGTCGACGTAGAGCAGCGCTCGGGCATCGAGATCGCCCGCTTTGCCGTGCATCCGCTGCAGCAGCGCACGGATGTCGTGGTTCGCTGCGAGGCGCCGGTGGTGGAGCGGCGCGTCGTGACCGATTCCGGCGGCCACAAAGAGCTTCGACTCGTCATCCGCACGGAGGTGGAGGTGGCCGGTCGGTGCTGGCCTATCGAGCTGACGCTGACCGATCGCGACACGATGCGCTTTCGAATGCTGCTCGGGCGCACCGGACTGGCCGGCCGTGCCGGTGTCGACCCCCGGGCCTCCTACCTGAGCGGCAGACAGCCGGATCCGGAAGCCTTTTACCGCGCTCGATAACGGTCCATCCGCACGCCGTATTCGCACGCCCGCGCCGGCCCCGGCCCGATCAGCTTCGAGAAGGCTGCCTCGGGCATGCGGCGGCTGGCCGTAGCGGCATCGAGGGTATCCGGCTGCGCGATGACATAGAATCCGAAGAAAGGCTGCCTGCGGATGCGCAGCCGAGGAGTGATGGGTGGATGCGATACAGCCGGACGCTGCGGCCGCGGTGGTCGAAGCGTATTTCAATGCCTTGGTCGGGCACGACTACGAGCGCGCCGCGGCGCTGCTCGCAACAGACGGTTTTCGGTACGAGAGTCCGATCGCCAAATTTACCCGCATCGACGACTTCGTTCAGTATATGAGCGGCCTCGGCGGCATCCTGCACGGGATCGAGCGCCGGCGCGTATTCGTCGACGGCGATGATGTCTGCCATTGGCTGGTGTTCGAGACTCAACTCTCGGAGCGCGTATCGACGCGCGCCGTGCAGTGGACGCGTGTGATCGGCGGCAGGATTGCCTTCATCGAGGTCCTTTTCGACCCCTACCGTTATCGGCTGCTGTTCGAGGTGGACTGAAGGCGATCGGCCGTTTGCGGGGCGGTCACCGGCGATGGGACTATGGCCCGCGGCGCGACAGGGCGGTCTACGCGTCCATGCGATGACCCGGCGGGATCGCCGCAAGCGCTCGCGATGCAGCGGTGCGCTCCGGTCTCTCGCCGCCGGGCCATCGTCGGCCGCGGGCGCCGACCCTATGCGGCCGGCTTGCGGAAGTGCATGATGCCCCAGCTCAGGTAGCCGGCTTCGCCCGCATCGGTCCAATGCCGCAGGCCCGCAATCATGCGATCGATATAGTCCGCCGAGACTTTGCCGGCGAGCTCGTCGCGCCGGCGTTCCAACTCTTCGCGCACACGTCCGTAGTGCCTGACCAACTGGTCGGTCATCTCGACGACCTGCACTTCGCGTAAGCCGTTATGGGCGGCCTGTGCCCGGTAGAACGCCATCGAGCCCAGGGAGCTCAGGTGAATGCGGTCGAGCACCGGCTGCAGCACCCCCTCGGGGCAGTCATCGGCCTGCATCGGATCGGTGAAGATCATCTGTCCGCCGGGGCGCAGCACCCGCGATGCCTCGGCCACGACTTTGTCACGATGTCCGCTGTGCAGAATCGCGTCTTGCGACCAGACCAAGTCGAACTGCTCGTCGCGGGCCGGCACGCTCTCGAAGCTGCCGTCGATCACGTCGATGCGATCGCCGAGACCCTGATCGGCGCTCATGCTCCGGTTACGCTCGTTTTCGGTTTCGCTCAGGTTCAGCGCGGTGACCCGGCAACCGTAGGTCTTGGCCAGGTAGCGTGCGGCGCCGCCGTAGCCGGAGCCCATATCGAGAACGCGGGTCTCCGCGCTCAGGCCGTCGACCATGTCGGCCATACGCTCGACCGTGCGTCTGCTGGCGTCGCGAATGGCCTCTTGCGGTGCTTCGTAGAGGCCGATGTGAATGTCCTCGCCGCCCCAGACATGAAAGTAGAAATTATCCGCGTCGTCGCTGTTGTAGTAGGCGCGCGCGGTCTCGACGACTTCCGAGTAACCGGTGCTCATTCTTCCTCGCCTCCTTCGATGTAGCGTTTTTCGGCGACATGAATGAAGAAGTCGGGCTCCTCTTCGCGGTAGGTTTCCTGGAAATCACCGTAGGTGGTGACGGTCTGGAAGCCGACTTCGCGCAGCAGGCGGCGCACGTAGCGCTTGCGCAGCGGGAACATGTTCAGATGGAACACGCGGTCTTGGGGGAATTCGTACCGGAAGCGGGCCAGGGTGTCGTCCAAATGCTCCGGCGTCGCGCGGACATTGTCGCCGCAATAGTAGTAGTTGTGGCTGGGCTCGACTTTGTGGTCGAGCAGCGCGTCGTAGTTGCGTTGATCCAGAATCAGGACGCCGTCGTGGCGAAGCGTCGCGTAGAACTCCGCCAGCGCCTTGCGGCGGTCGTTCTCGTCGTGCAGGTGGGTAAAGGAGTTACCCAGACAGATCACCGCATCGTAGTAGTCGTGGACATCGCGGTTCAGCCAGCGCCAGTCGGCCTGAACAGTACGCAGCAAGAAGTCGCGGTCGCGGGCGTTGCCGAACGCCTTGGCCAGCATGTTCGGGCTGCCGTCGGCGCTGGTGACCTCGAAACCGGCGCGCAAGAGGCGCACGGAGTGGAAGCCCGTGCCGGTGGCCACGTCCAAGACCTTGCGCGCGCCGTGCTCTTTGAGCACTCGGATGAAGAAGTCGCCCTCGGCCTCTGCGCGGCCGTCCCAGTCGATCAGTTGATCCCAAAGATCGACGAAGGAATGGACATACTCGTTCTGATAGGCGTTGGTATCACGGACTGCGAGAGGATCCGCGCCATACTGCTGCTCTGGATTGCTCATATCGATGGGGCCTCCAAAAGCCGGTCGAAGCGCTCGCCGCAAAAGGCGGCCGCGCGATTGAAAACCCCGTCTGCGTTCCGAAACCATGCTGCGAAAACTGACCGCAGCATGTCGACGCGGGCCTTGGGGGCGCCGCGGCGCATCCGGTGCGTACCGCGCGGGATCTGCGCGGACGACCGAACGTTACAGCTCGGCACGAGACGGAGCGGCGTCATCGATGACGCCTGAGTGACAGTCTTATTGACTGCTGGGATGGCCGGTTGGCCGAAGAATTAGCCCGTTCAGTATACAGAGATTCGTCGGACCATTCACACCGCTGCGGCACCGAATCTTCGCCATGCTGCACGAAGCGCGCCGCCAGGGTCGATCTAAGTGCCTGAAATGAAGAGAAAAGGCGTATTGGGCCGCGGATATTGCAAGTCTCGATGCGGGCGGCGGCCCAGCACTGTGAGAACGGCCGAGAAGTGTCGGAAAAATCCAATTACGACAGCGGCTTGTATTCCCCCGCGCCGAATTGAAAATCCATTGACACCCCGACATCCGTAATCCGGTTTTCCCGGTTGCTTTATCGGGGAAATCGATCTCCACGCGCTATGCGCCGCGTTGCAGGGAGTAGGATTGGCTGTCAATGGCGCGGCACGAACAGTGCACGCATGGCGCAGCCGAGGAACGGATAACGGCGGGCGATTCGGGACACATGCCGGATGACGCGCCCGCGCTTTCGCGGAAAGCGGCGGGCCCGCGAGACGTCGGCGAGCCGCGCGGTACCGGCAGTGTCGTCGCCGACGGCGTCGGCTAGCCCGGCATGCTTCGCCCCGTGCCGACCGCCCTGTCGAGCAAGTCGCCGTCGCACGGGAGCGCGAGTCCGATGCTGTCGCAGAGACTCAGCAGCACGCGGCCGAAAGGACCGTGAAGTTCCGGCGTCGGCGGCGTGCCGAAGCAGGCGTCGTAAGCGCGGGCCAACTCCGCGACGAAGGCTTCGCACAGCGCCCTCAACCTCTCCTGCTCGGCACCTTCCAGTGACTCCGCGGCATCGCCGCAGGCCTGCTGCAACAGTTCGGTACCCTGTCGCGGGTCGGCCGAGCGCAGGCGCTCGGAGAAGGCCGCCAACTGATAGTCGAGTGCGGCGAGGAACATGCTGCGCTCGATCACGTCGCCGATGCCGACGCGTTTCAGCGCCGCTTCGACGTGATTTCTCTGCGCGGGTGTCAGTCTTGATCGGGCGTGGTGTTCTCGGACATTCGCGACTGCATCGAGATGTGCGGTCGCGGCATTGCGCGCTCGAGCGTGTTTTCCGCGTCGCCAAAAAAGCATGCGAGGCTTCCCCCGGTTGTGGTTCCGCGTTCGTTTCCGCCGACTGCCCTTCGGACACGCGAAAAGATGAAGCGCGCCGCGGCTCCCTGCCGTCGCAATCGACCGTGATTCACTGTACGGGTGCTTATCGCGCGTCGGCCCGGTGGCTTGCGCGTGCGAGACCCGTCGAAAGCCGCAGACCTTGCGCGTCCGTGAGCGGAGCAGCTTGCGCACCGGATGGTGCGGGAGAACATCGGCGTGCCGGCGGATCTCCCGAGAAATCAGGCGTCAATCCGGGCGCCGTGTGAGATTGTCGTATTGCTTGCCGGGTCAACCCTGAAAGTGGCGTGCGGCAATTACCTACAGTATGCTCCGATTCGCCGCCGGGCCGCCAGTGCCGAAACATGACAGTCCAAGTCTTACGCCAACCGCTTCGGCCGGCTACTGCTTCGGTCCGAGCTCGCGCCGCTCCATGCGCGCGGGGTCGATCTCCACTTGGCGCTGCAGCAGCGTCTCGAGGCGCTGCTGCTCGATGGCGATGTCCTCGGAGTAGCGCTGATTGACGGCCTCCATACGCAGGGAGGCATCGATGTTCGCGAGCCCGTCGGCCACCGCTGCCGAGGAGCCCGTACTGCGATCACCGGCGAGTGCGGCGGCCTCGGCACCGTCGGCCATCTGCCCGCGCAGCGCTGCCAACTCGGCGTCGCGCTGCGCCTGCAGGTTGCTGATTCGCCCTTGCACCCTGGAGACGGCACGGTCTAGCTCGATCTTGGTCAGGTAGGCGTCCGACTCCGCATTGTCGGCCTGGATCCGCGCCTGCGCGCTCGCGGCGTCGGCGGCGTCCGGTTCTGCATAGTCCACCGTAATCGGCCGATCGCCGGTGCCGCAAGGGACGTCGGAAAACGTCGTCACGCCGTTCTCGACGCACTCATGGACTCTGGCCACGCCCTCACTTGCCCACGGGCCGGAACAAAATATGCCCAGTCCCGCCGCCAGCAGTATCTGCGCGGCGCGTGCTTGATCTGGTCTGCTTTTTGGTCTTGCCATCGCGCTTCGTCCTCGCTGAAAGCAACAGTCACTGACCCGAGCCCGGCCATCGGCTCGAAACGCCGCGGTGCGCCGGCGCTCGCGGCAGCGGCGCAATCGCCCGGCGCGAGCCGGCAGGTCGACACCGCGCGCGCAGCCGGAGCCCGGTCCGCGCTTGTCATCCATGGTCGCACAAGATTTCCCGCCGCTATCGCGACCGGCGTCTCAGTTTTCTCGGGAGATGCGGCAACGGCTTGATCGCAACCCGGGGGGCTGAGCACTGAACGCGTGGTTATCGCGGTGCGAACCGCGCAAACGCACGCCCGGGGCCGGCGCCGAATTCTGCGTCGGATCGACTGACGGCGGCCATTTATCGCTACAGCCGCGTCAGCAAGATGCGCCAAGCCGCGAGTTTGGCGTCGAAGGACATGCCCGCATACGCGGGACTGGTCGACGGCAGGCGCAGGCGCTCCGCACGCTGCTGGTGCGGTCGCAGTAGCGGGTGAGCGCGGCGAGCGAATTCCCGTTCGGCGGTTGCTCCGTTGAAGGCGATGCAGCGGATTCCGGGGTGGCGGTCGAGCAGGGCACGAAAATCGTTCACGCGCACGCTATCGGGGCGGATGGCTGAATCCAGGCTGCCGGCGCGCTCGCAGGCGGCGATGACGTCCCAGAGCGCGATACCCGCCGCCGTCAAGGCCGCCGTGCGCGCGGCGTAGTCCGCGTCTGTCGGGATCGCCAGGAGCGCTTGCAAGATCGGCCAGAACGCATTGCGCCCGTGTCCGTAATACTGTCCGAGGCGTAAAGAAGCCTCGCCCGGCATCGAGCCCAGGATCAGCACCCGCGGATGTTCGCCGAGGATGGGCGCAAAGGCGTACTTCAGTACGCGTGCGTCGTCGGGGTTGGCCATCGCGTCAGCCGGTAAGGATGATCGCCACGCCGGCGAGCATGACGGCACCGGCGGGCATCCGTGTGCGCATGTCCGGCTCCCTGAACAGCAGCGCGCCATAAAGGATGCCGAACAACAAGCTGGTTCGCTTGACGGCAATCATGTACGCCACCTCGACGAGCGCTAGCGCCATGAAATGGGTGACGATCATCAGCGCATTCAGTGCCGCCACCGTCAGTACCGCCGCCGGTCGCCGCAGCAGGCGTTCGACCATCCGGCGCAGGCTGCGCGGCTCCCCCGGCACCATCCGGCGCAGACCGGGGGTCGCGAACAGCAGCGGTACCAGAAGCCCGAGCGTCATGAAGTAGAACGCGCCGAACTGCTGCGCCGGGATGTACTCGAGCGCGATTTTGCCCATCGTCGACGTGAAGGCGAAGATCACTGCGACGGCAAGCATCATGCGTGAGCCTGGCTCCCACAGGATAGCGGCGAGCGGGCGTGCCCAACTGCGCCAGTCGCGAAGCCGCGCTCGGCCGACATTCAGCAGCCAGGCCCCGACAACGACCAGGACGATGCCGACGAGTCCCTGCGCCGAGACCTGCTCGCCGAGCAGCAAGTAGGCAATGCCGACCACGAACACCGGCGTGAACGCCAGAAACGGGACCGTCAGCGACAGCGGATGATCGCGGATGGCCGCCATGTACAGCAGCATGGCGGCGATCTCGAGCGGCCACATCAGCAGCATCCAACCCCAGAACTGAGCCGGCAACGTCATGGGTGACGGCAGGCCGCCGAGCAGCGGCAGCAGCAACACGGCGCTCAGCGAGAAGCGGATCAGCGCCAGCTCGCGGGCCGAATAATCGCCGAGCCATGCCTTTGTCGCCGCATCGGCGGATGCCAATGCAAACGCGCACAGCAGCGCGAGGGGCAGCCAAGTCATGGTCTCGGCCGATTTGCGCGCGAGCGGCGCCGAGGCGCCGACGCTGCGCCGTGGCGACGCGGGTCTCGCGCCGGGTCATGTGCATCACGGCGCATCAAGGCGCATCGGTCCGAGGGGCCGCGGGCGGATCGAAGCGATAGCCGAGCAGTTCGATGTCGCGGGCGAAATGGGCCGCGACCAGGCCGGCGGTGTCTTCGTCGTAATAGTGGCGGTAGTCCCGCGAGCGGTCGGATGCCTTGCGCCGATGAGGCAGCGCTTGCGCGGGGAAACCGATGCGCCCGCAGGCGATCGCGAAGTCCTGCTGCAGGCTTTCATAGCGACCGATGAAGTCCACGATCAGGTTGCCCCGCAGGTCGATCAGATAATCCGTCTGCAGCTCGATGGAGGTGTCGACGTGAAACTGATAAGGGCGCGCGGGGTCGAGCTTCCAGCGCAGGAAGTCGGCGAAATTGTCGTAGCCGCCCAAGTACTGCGGGCGCTCGCGGCGGATATGGTGAAAAGAGCTGACCTGCAGGTCCCACGGATTACGCACGAAGGCGAATTTGAACAGGCTGTCGAAATAGTCCTTCGGCAGCAGCTCTTTCGCGGCGACGATCTTGGCGTGACGCGGTAGCTTGGTCGCCAAGCGGTGTCCGCTCAGATGACTGAAGCGGCTGCACAGGAACATGGGCCAATACCAGGGGTCGCTCCAGCGCCGGCGTGCCAGCGCCGCACGGACGCTCGTGCCGCCGGTCTTGGCGATATGCACGAACAGAAAGCGATATTTCGGGGACAGCAACATGGCGGCTTATTGTAGCGGTTACCGCCGACATCCGGCCCGATGGCGGCCGTCCTCGCGCGGCGCCGCGACGATCTGCCGGCGCGTCTCCTCGAGCGCGGCGCGCAATGCACCGGCCGGCGCCGGTAAATCCAACGCGCGCTCGATCTCGTTGAGCGCGGCGTCCGGGCAGCCCAGAGCGACCAGCGTTTCCGCCAAGTTATTGCGGGCGATTGCATTCGACGGCTCGCGTGCCAGCAGCTGCCGGTAGCGGGATGCCGCATCTCGGTAATCGCCCCTGGCGTACGCGACATTGGCGAGGCCGAGCAGGGCCAGCGGATGCGCCGGCCAGCGTTCGAGCGCCGCGGCATAGGACGCCTGCGCAGCGTCGAGCAGACCGACGCTCTCCAAAGCCGCCGATGCCCGCAGGAAGCGGATCGGATCCGGGTCGGCCGGCAATTCGCCGGGCCGCAGAACGATCAACCCCCAGCGCTCGGCCAGATCCCAGGTTTGCATGAAGCGCTGCCAATTCATCCTGTGCCGCGGCTCGGTGCCGGAGCGCAGCAATACCCGATTGCTCTCCGGCGTCACGCCGATCACGACGGCGTAGTGCCAAACCGGCAGTTGCTCCAGGCCGAGATTCTGCAGCACCAGCACCGGCCGGCCGGCGAGTAGTTCGGCCTGCAAGGCCGCCGGGTCGGGCGCGATGACGAAGGGCAGGCCGCCGCGGCGGCGGATGCTCGCAAGCAGTTCCGCCTGCAACGTACCGCGGCGCGCCGGCAGATAGGTCGCCGGCGCGAGCTCGTCGGGGGTTGCGGGCAGGCTTGCCGCCGAAAGCACCGTCGCGGCCGCGGCCGGGCCGCAGCGATAGGCTGTTTGAGCGAAGAAAGGCGTGTCGCCCAGCTCCACGGCCGGCCCCGCAGGCCGAGGCGCCGGTGCGGCACAGCCCGCCAGCAACACCGCAAGCAGCAGCGCGGGGCCTCGACGTCTCATCGGCGGTACATGCCGCGGCGCGGGTCAGGTGCGGGAGAAAATGTCGATGACACCGACCAAGTCGAGGACCAACAGCACCACGAAAACCGCACCCAGTAACGCGAGCACGTTGCCGCCGGCGGGCAAGCTGTCGAGATGGTGGCCGATCTCGGCCAACTCGGCGTCGGTCAGTGCGGCGACCCGCGCGGCTGCCTCCGCCGGATCGACGCCCAAGCCGACCAACTGTGCGCGCACATCGTCGCGGGCTATCCAGCCGCTGAGATCGTCGCGCGCCATGGTCGCGTTTTCCGCCGCCGCCAACGCCTGCTCGGTCCCGACGAAAGCGGCCGCCGCGGGCTGAACCGCCGTCGCCGCAACGACACCGATGGCAGCAACCATGCACACCAGTTCGCGGAAAAGCCTGTTTCTCATGTTGTAGCCTCAAGCCAACGAAATTGGACGAGCGCGAGAAGATACCAGCATTTCGTCCGCTGCGATGTGGCGGACGATGCCGGTTCGCAACGGGGGGATCGACCGATACAGACGCGCGGCTGGAGGTTGATCGGAACGCGCGATAGCCCGAGTGCCCGACGCGCCGCCGGGGCAGCAGCATGATCGCGTACGCTTCGGATACGGCCGCGGCGTCGACAGGGGGAGGGGGGCTTGCGCAGTGGTGCTTACGCTTGGCGCCCTAGGACCGGCGCGGACGTCCGCGACCCGCGCCGGGGCAGACGCGACGCCCGACAGGCGACGCGGCCCGGCGGGGACACCGGGCAGAGGAAGGTATGGCGATGGTATTGCTTAGGCGTCGGCGGGCACGATGTCGCGGTAGGCGTGCCAAGTTGCGTGTCCGACCAATGGCATCGCGAGAGCGAGACCGATATAGAAGGTCAGCAGGCCGGCACCGATGAACAGCACGATCAATGCTGCCCACAGGGTCATCGGTGCCCAGTTCACCGTGACCGCTTTGACGCTGGTACGGATTGCGGTGAAGCCGTCCACATCCCGGTCCATCAGCATGGGTACGGACACGGCACTGATCGCATAGGCGACCCAGGCCAGCACGAAGCCGACGCTGACACTGGCGAACACGAACACATTGTTCTGCCCGGACAGGAAGACCGTGCTGAAGAAGTTCTCGAGCGGCGGATGCATGCCCGTGTAGAGCAGGGCAAACAATACGAAGTTCGACATCACCCAGAGCTGCATCACGATCAGCAGGCCCGCGGTGACGACGCCGAGCTGTGCCTGATTACCTTTCCACGCCTCGAGGAAATGGCAAAAATGCAAGGGCTCGCCGCGCTCCAGGTGGGCACTCATCTGGTACAGGCCCAGACCGATGATCGGCGCCAGCAAGTAAAAGCCCGCCGCCAGGAACGGGACGATGAAGCCCATGTTCTCGCTGACCAGGCCGAGCGTGATCAGGCCGCTGATCAGCACCACGGCAGAGCCGTAAGTCAGGCTGTAGCGGCGCGCGCTCATCATGTCTTTCCAGCCTTTTTCGATCCACTGCCAAGGGTGGGCCAGCGTGATGCGGTTGACTTGGATATCGTGTTGCCGAGTTGGCTCGGCGACCGCAGTGTTGTCCATGTTCGAGTCCTCCGAAGTCTTGCAATATCGATTACGTGGTTTTTCGAAGTCGCTATCGCGGGCACGGCGCTACTGTCGGTCCCGTTGCCCGATGCGGGCAAAGGTTCCGCAGGCGCCTGCCGCGAGGGGCGGGCCGACCGGCATTCTGCGCTGCGGCCGCGTTCCGTGTCGGAGCTCGGCCGACGCCCGCGCCGGTTCGTTAAGCTTGTTTTCGTGACTGCCGGCCGAGGCGGCGGCGTGCCGGAACCGCGGCCGAAGCGCGCGTGCCCCGTAGCCGCGTGAAAAACGCGGGCCGACGCTGTGCGCGTCAACCGGCGGCCGGACGGCGTCACTCTCACTCAAGTCTTGATAAAACGCAAGCAATCGGTGGTTTAGGGTTGCGCAATCTCATGGAAAACCCTAAGCGCCGATGCGTGTTGTTCCTGTAACCGTCGGGATTCAACATGGGTGCCCGCCGTTGCCTGACTTGATCTGCGCCTCGCGAACCGCAACACAGCCTGCAATCCCATCGGCTGGTTTCCGCGCTCCGGGACGCCCATAGCAGAGCCATACCGAAATGCATGCAAAATGTCCTTTCGCTGCGCCGATCACCGTCGGGCGCGCCCATTGCCGCCATGCGCTCGAAGTGGTGCGCCGGGGCGGTTCGGAGTACGACTGTGTATCCGCGGACAGTCACGCGATTTGCGTCGAGGTCTTCGGTGCGCTGAAACGCCAGGGTCTCGAGGCTTTCGCTGTCGAGGACGACTTGACCAGCATGCCGCACAGCGTGTCTGTGAAGATCCAGACCGGTGGTCTCGACGGGCTGCGGCGGCTGCTCGGCGAAGTGCCGGCGTCCGGTTCGGCCGGAGTGGGTTCGCCTGGAGTGGGTTCGCCTGGAGCGGGTTCGCCAGGGGCGGGCGCTTCGCAGCCCGATGAGATCGAGCTCGCGGGCGCGCGCGACATCGCGGGGCTGATTGCCGCGGTCGCCGCTGCCTACGGCGGCGTTGCCTCGATCCCCTTCGCCGCCACCGCGCCCGATATGCTGAACTGCAAGCTCGAGCGCCGCGGGCGCCGGCGGGGAGGCTGAGCATGCCGTGCGCGCGGGCGGAGCAATCTCCGCGCATGCCCCGGGGAGCGCCGGGGCAGCGTGCTCGAGCTGTGCTGCTTTTGCTCGGCTTGCTGTTGCTCGCGGCGCCGCCGGCGCCGTCTTGGTCCGCCGCCAGTCGCGTCACCACCGAGCACGTGACGGCTCGACTGGTCACCGAGCGCAGCGTCGTCGCCCCCGGCGAGTCGGTGGACGCGGCGCTGGTGCTCGACTTGCGTCCCGGCTGGCATACCTACTGGCGCAATCCCGGCGATTCCGGCGAGCCGCCGCGCATCGACTGGCGCTTGCCCGCCGGCGTCGAGGCCGGGCCGATCCGCTGGCCGCTGCCGGAGCGCATTCCGGTCGGGCCGCTGGCCAATTACGGCTATTCGGGCCGTGCGATCCATCTGGTAGAACTGCGCGTGGCCGACGATTGGCCCGTCGGCGAGCCGATCGCTGTCGTTGCCGAGGCGTACTGGCTCGTTTGCGAAGAGGCATGCATTCCGGAGCAGAGTCGCTTCGCGCTGCGTCTCGATACGGCCGCCAGGTCCGGTCCCGCGGACGCCGCCGTCGCCGACGTTTTCGGCGCCGCCCGCGCGGCGCTGCCGTTGCCCGGCAGCGTGGCGGCGAGTTTCTCCCGCGATGGCGGCCTGCTGCGGCTCGAAGTCCCCGTGGCGGCCCTGCGGGCCCGGTTGTCGCTGCCGGAAGATTTTCAGATCGCCGATGTCG
This sequence comes from Thiohalocapsa sp., assembly GCA_021736785.1. Lineage (GTDB taxonomy): Bacteria > Pseudomonadota > Gammaproteobacteria > Chromatiales > Chromatiaceae > Thiohalocapsa. The sequence goes on from JAIPFF010000025.1 coordinate 62,399, forward strand.
CCTTTTTTTCCGACGCATGGGGCTTGATCGAGCATGCCGCCGAGCAGCGATGGCATGCGCGCGACGAGCGGTTGGTCGTCGATCTCGTCCCCGGCGCCGCGCCGCCCGATGTCGAGCCGGCGGGACTTCTGGTGATCGAAACGCCCGATGGGCCTCGTGGCGTGCATGTCGATGCCGGTGCGTCCGCCGGCGCCGCGCCGGCCCTCGACCCCGAGGCGTTCGATACTGCCTCGCTCGGGCTTCCCGGCGCGCTGCTGCTCGCGCTGCTCGGTGGTCTGGTGCTCAATCTCATGCCTTGCGTCTTCCCGGTGCTCGCCATCAAGGCACTCGGTTTCGCGCGCCAGGGCGGCGCGCCGCTGCGCGAGCGCGCTCTGCACGGGATCGCCTATACGGCAGGCGTGCTGACCTTCTTCGCTGTCGTCGCCGCGCTGTTGCTGGCGCTTCGGGGGGCGGGTTTCGCTGTTGGTTGGGGCTTTCAACTGCAGTCGCCGCTTTTCGTCGCGCTCATGGCCTACTTGTTCCTGCTGCTCGGGCTTTCTCTGGCCGGTGCCGTGACCATCGGCACCGGACTGATGGGGATCGGCGGCGGTCTCGAAACCGGCCGCGGCCATGCCGGCGCTTTCGCCACCGGCGGCCTCGCGGCGCTGGTCGCCGCGCCTTGCACGGCGCCGTTCATGGGGGCAGCGCTCGGTTATGCCGTGACGCTGCCATGGCTCCCGGCGCTGACCATCGTGCTCGCCCTGGGTGTCGGAATGGCGCTGCCCTTTCTGCTGTTGACGCTGGTGCCGGGGCTCGCCGGGCGACTGCCGCGGCCGGGTCCGTGGATGGAACGCCTGAAGCAATTGCTCGCATTCCCGATGTTCGCGACCGCCGCTTGGCTTGTTTGGGTACTGAGCGTGCAGGTGGGATCCGACGGCGTTGCCGCCGTGCTGGCCGGCATGCTGCTGCTGGCGCTCTCGCTCTGGGCTCTGGAGCAAACGCGACACGCAAGCAGCGCGGTGCGTCGTGGTGTCGGCGCGCTCGCCGTGCTCGGCATCGGCACCGCGCTTTGGCTCGGGGCCGCCACCGAGCGGCAGACCGCGCCGCGGCACGACGCTCTGGCGGGCGAGATGCCGCCGGCGTCGCACACCGGGCTATCCGGCGTCGCCTACAGCGCCGATGTGCTGAGCGGGGCGCTGGCGGCCGGGCGGCCGGTCTTCGTCAATATGACCGCGGCCTGGTGTATCACCTGCCTCGTCAATGAGCGCGTCGCGCTGAGCAGCGCTCGGGTGGCGCGTGCCTTTGTCCGGCGCGATGTGCTCTATTTGAAAGGCGATTGGACGAATCGCGATCCGGACATCACGCGCTACCTATCCGGGTTCGGACGCAACGGCGTGCCGATCTACGTTTTCTATCCGCCGGGCCGGCAACCCGAGGTGCTGCCGCAACTGCTGACTGAATCGCTGGTGCTCGCGACCCTCGGCGACGACACCTGAGGGCCCGTGGAGCATGCGCTTTGCGATGCGCGCCGAGCGAGGGCGGCCGCGCTCTGCGTCGACGCGCTTGGCGTCGCGCGCCTGTGCGTCGCGCCGGCGTTCTGCGTCAGGGGTTGCCCGGGCCTCGAACGACGGACATGTTGTCCATGGAATCGAGTCAATCGCTCGGGGCTGCATATTACGGATGCGCTCCGGTCGCTGCCGTGCGGCGTGCCTGTTGCACCGCCCACGTTCATGTCGTTGTCGAGATCCACAAGAGGAGTAAAGAGATGTTGCGCAATTGTCCCATCCCGTTCCCGCCCGTGCGGTCCGTGGCCGTGGCGGCCGCGGTCTTTGCCGCCTCGCTGTTCGCCGGTGCGGGCCTCGCCGCGCCGGTCATCGGCGAGCCGGCACCCGATTTCACGGCCACCGACAGCGCGGGCAAGACTTGGTCGCTATCGGCGCTGAAGGGACAGCCGGTCATCCTGGAATGGACCAACCACGATTGCCCCTACGTGGTGAAGCATTACGCGTCGGGCAACATGCAGGCACTGCAGCGCGAGGCGGTGGACGCCGGCTATGTTTGGCTGTCGGTGATCTCGTCGGCCCCGGGCAAGCAGGGTCATGTGGACGGCGAGGAGGCCGCCGGGCTGACCGAGTCCCGCAACGCCGCGCCGACAGCGGTGCTGCTCGATAGCGAGGGGGCCATGGGCAAGGCCTATAGCGCCCGCACGACGCCGCATATGTATGTGATCGACGCGGACGGGATGCTGGTCTACATGGGCGGCATCGACGACAAGCGGACCACGGATGTTGCCGACATCGAAGGCGCGCAGAATTACGTGCGCATGGCCATGGCCGATCTGAGCCAAGGGGCTGCCGTGGGCACGCCGGTGACACGCCCTTACGGGTGCTCGGTCAAGTACTGAGCCGACAGGGTCGACTGACTGGGCCGGTTGAGCTGACTCCCCCGACCCGCCCGCTGCGGTAAGGCCGTCGGCCGGCCGACGGCTTCCGACCTTTATCGCGGTATCGTCGCCTTGCGCCGGCAGGCCGGCCGGGGCGCTCGGGCATCGCGGCTGCCGCGGCTGGTCGCACGTCTCGCTATCCGGCAGTCGGCGGCGTCTCTTGCACTCGCCGAGGCGCCGTCGGTCTTGCTTCCTCGGCGGGCGGGGATCGCACTTGCTCGCCGGTCAGTGCATGTTTCACCCTGGCGAAACGCGCACCGATGCCCGGCGGTTCGTCGGCGGGCGCGCAGAGGTACCAGTGCTTCAGCAACGCGGCGCCGTCGGCCAGCGGATCGTCTTCGCCGTCGCCCATACGCTCGCGCAGCCGGCTGACTTGCAGTTCCATGCGGCGCTGTTTGAGCTCCGGCGGAGAGTCGGTGCCTGTGGTGACTTCCAAGTGCAGACAGAGATCCTCTCGTCTGTCGGTGTTGGCGCGCATACGCGCCGCGAGTGCCGCCGATGCGTCACCGTCGGGCCCGCCCGCCGCGGCCGCGAGCACTGCCGCAAACCCATCCTCCAGTGCCGCGGCGGCGTCTTCGTCGTCGGGCATCGGCAGGGCGTCCCAGCGCTCGCGCAGACTTTTCGGATTCACCGATTCACGCCCCTCGGTCGACGACAATGCGCGGGCGGCCTCGTCGCACAACGCCGCCCGTCGCTCGATGCGCTCGAGTGCGGCCCAACGTGACTGCTCCCGCAGCACCCGCAGGCGCTTGTGCGCCGACCCGAGCAACTCGTTCCAGCGCCGCGTCAGCGCCTGCGCCGACTGACGCGGCAATCCACGTGAGTCGTTCCAGCGGCGCTCCAGTTGCTCGAGGCCGGCTGCCAACGACTCGCTGTCGGCGGCGTTCTCCGTGAGCTCGGCCAGCTCGGCGCAGATGGCCTCGCGCGCGGCCTGATGCTCGCGCAGCTCCGCCACCTTGGCCTCGTGCAGAGCGGCCCGGCGTGCGAATACGGCGTCGCTGGCGTCGCGGAACGTCCTCCACAGCGCATTCTCGTCGCGCTGGCGGGCCGGCACCGTGGTATGCCATTCGCGCTGCAGGGCCTTCGCGCGCTCGATCGCCAGCTCCAGATCCGGTTCGTCGGCCAGGGCCTTCATCCGCGTGATCAGGTCTTGCTTGAAGGTCTGATTGCGCTCGCGCTCGTCGGAGAGCGCCTTGTCGAGGCGGCGTAAAGACTTGCGGAAGCGCCCTTCGAGGGGGCTTTGGTGACGTCCGTCCACCGGACCTAGCGCCGACCAGGCTTGGCGCATCTCGCGTTCCGCCCGGGCCGCCTTTTTCCAGTCCATGCGCTCCCAGTCGACTTGCTTCAGAAAGGCCTCGAGCTTCTCGCACAGCGCCTCGCGCTGCTCGCGGTTGGCGGCGCGGAGCTTGACTTGGGCATCGAGGAACGGCCGGCAGCGTGCATAGACCTGCTCGGCGGCGGCGTGGAAACGCTGCCAGAGCGCGTCATCGGCCGGCGCGCCGTTACGATCGAGCTTGCGCCAGGCGTTCTGTAACTCGCGCAGCCGGTTTGCGGCAGGCTCGAGGCCATGCGCTTCGTCTGCGGCAAGCGTCTCGATCTCGACGCACAGGGTCTCTCGGTGTGTATCGGCGCTCCAGCGGCGCCAGCGCTGCAGCTCTTTCAGCTGGGGAGCGATGGTTTTCAGGTGCGCTTCCGCCGGTTCCAGCTCGCGCATCGGCACTTGCGCGGCGCGGGCCTGCTCCAGCGTGGCGGCGATGCTTTGATAGAGCGGCTCGGCCTTTTTCAACTGGCCTTGCTCGAAGTGCCGGTCGAGGAGTGCCAGGCGCTCGGGCAATTGCGTGAGCTTGCGTCGTATCTGGGCCTGCTGGCGCTCGATGCGCTGCTGCAGTTTGTCCAGCGCCTGGCTGCAGGCCTGCGCGGTGTCATCGCTCGCGTCGAGACGCTCGAGACGCTTGCGAAGGCCCGTCACGCTCTTGCGGTCCGGATCGCTCGTCTGCTCCAGCGCACGCTCGATATCGGCCAGCAGGCTTGCCCCGGCGCGGGCGCGCTGCTGCTGTCCCTGCAGCCGCTCGAGATGGGCACGCGCGCCCGCCAGGGCGTCGGCATAAGCCCGCGCGCCGTCGCTATCCCGGGGGGCTTGCCCGGTGTTGCTGTCGTCTGCGGTGTCCGAGGCCGAGACGCCGGCGGCGTGGGCTTGCTCCACGGCCGCTAGTTGCTCGGCGACGGCGGCCGGATCGCTCAGTGATTGCAGCGCGGCGAGCTGCTCGACGAGGCGGCCGATGTCGGCCGCGGCGGCGTGGCGGGCCTGCCGCCGGGCGCGGTCTTGCTCGCGCTCGCGCTCGGCCGCGGCCTCGGCGTCGACAAATGCCTGTCTTGCGGCGCGATAGCGCGTGCGCAGCGCGTCGTCCAGATCGGCGTCGATCTCCGCCCACTGCAGCTCGAGGTGGCCGAGCAGGGCGCGATCCTGCGTCCAATTGTCGAACTTGCCGAGGCGCTCGACCTTTTCGCAGATGACCTCTGCCTGCGCGCGGGCGCGTCGCGGGCGCTCTTCGCGCTCGGCGAGCTCCTTGAGCTTGCGGCGGGCGAGCCGGTAAACGCCCTTGTCGCGCTTGCCGATCCGCTTGACGACCTGTTCAAGGGCGGCGCGCTCGGCGAGGCGCTCGACCGCCTGCTGGCGGTTCGCCGCCAATGTGTCGTCGACCGCGCAATCGGCCAGGGCCTGCTGGGAGACCAGCCGGGCGATGGCGTCGGCGCGCAGCTCCGCTTCGGCACCGTTGCGCGCGACATCGCCCAGTAGCGATTGATCTTCTTCGTCGGCCAGCAATCGGCGGCGGGCTTCCAGCGACGGGCCCCGCGGGTCGAGGCCGAAAAGGAGCTTTCGGTAGCGTGCGGCGGCGACATCGCGCACACCCGCGTCCGCGTCGTCGGCAGCGATCTCGCGCAGCGCGTGGAGGTCGTTGACGGCGCGGCAGGCATCGCGACGACGGGCACTGTCCGTCGCGTGCCTTGCATCGTCGATCAGCTGCCGCGGATCGATGGCTGCCGGGGTCTCGGTCTTCCTGACAAACAGTCGTTTGAAAAACATCTCGGCGGGCAACGTTGCTGTGCGATGACCGGGCATTGTAACCGACTGTCACCGGCCGTCCCGAGCGTAATGCGTGCAGGACGGTCGATATCGCGCCGGCAAGGAGAGATTGGATCGGCGCGGGCCCGCAAAGGCAGCCGACGCGGGCGGAGGCTGCTGCCGGCCGGACGCGGTGGGCGGCCCCGAGGTATGCGGCCCCCGGGATGTGGCCCCGCTGGATATCGAGGCGCCGAACGGCGGGCGCGGGCGCCGACGGCACCGGGTCAAGGGCTGCCCAGAAACTCCTCGATCCGCGCCGGCGGGGTTTGTCCGAGCAACGCCGCTTCGATCCGGCCGGCCGAAATCAGCACCACGGTCGGCGTGGCGCGTATGCCCAGCGCGCGAGCGGCCTGCGGTCGCTCGGAGATATCGAGCAACAGCATGCGGGGATCGCGCTCGCGCAGCGCGCGCATCGCCGGCGTCAGCGAGCGGCAGGCACCGCAATGGGGGGCGAAACAGTAGACGGCGGCCCGCGCCGTGGTATCGGCCAGCTGCGGAAAGTGCGAAGCCAGCGCCGAGGTCGCGCGACCGCGCAGTCGGCGTGCACCGGCGTAGATCCAAACCAGATGGCCGGCAAACAGAACGATGAGCGCGGCGCCGAGTAAGTTTAGCCAGTGCATGACGGGACGTCTGCCTCCTGTGGGCAATCGGTGCGCGGATGAAATGGAGGGTGGTGGCGACATCGGCAGCGGCGCGCCT
>JAIPFF010000026.1 GCA_021736785.1 Thiohalocapsa sp.
GGCGGCTGCTTAGTGGTCAGGCGCGGGGTGAGGCGCGGGCGCGCTCGGCGGCGCCCGAGGCCGCCGGAGCCGGCGCTACGCCGGAATGGCCGTTATTCGTGCTGCCGCTGCCGGCCGCCGCCGCCGCGCTGATGGCGCTGGTGCAGGGGCAGCTTGGCCTGTTGATCGGCGATGTATCGGGCTACGGGCTGATGCTCGGCGGTGCGCTGCTGGTGCGGCGCGGGCTCGCCGACGAGGCGTCCGGGGTCGGCACGGGTGCGTGGTGGCGGACTTGGCCACCGAAGACCGTCGGCGCGGTGCTGATCGCGCTCGGCAGCGGCGTGACGGCCTGGCTCGGTGTCGGGCATCATCCGGCCATCGCGGTTGCCTTCGCCGCGGTGACGCTGCTCGGCTTGCATTTGGTCTATGGTCTGGACCTATCGCTCCCCCGTCGTCCGGCGGGGGTGGGCAGTTACGGTTCGGAGTCGCTGCGGCGCGCCGCGCACTCTATCGCCGCCATCGAGCAGGCGAGCCGGGACATCCGCCAGCCCGAGCTGGACGCGCGGCTCGCCAGCATCGCCACGCTGGCGCGGGAGATTCTGCGCCGCGTCCAAGACGACCCGCGGGACCTGTGGCGGGCACGCAAGTTTTTGAACGTGTATCTGGACGGCGTGCAGCGCGTGGTCGAGGGCTATGCGAAGACCAACGGCCAGGTCGCGGCGCCGGAGCTCGACCAGCGCTTCCGCCACGCCCTGGAGACCGTGGAGGCCGCCTTCCGCGAGCAGCGCCAGGTGCTGTTGGAGCGGGACGTCGAGGATCTGGACGTTCAGATCGAGGTGCTGACCCGGCAGTTGGAGCGCGAGGGCATCCTTTAGCCGCCGGCGGCGGTGGCTCGGGTCAGCGCGAAGCGCCGGGTGCCGGGCAGGCCCGGTGCTGCCGGGGACGGCCCGGTGAAGCGGTTCGCGGCGCAACCTCTGCTTGACAGCCTCGGAGCGCGCAATACGATCGCGCTGTGTTGAGTAGCTTTCCATCGACATGCGGGGTGTACGGCATGAGTCGGATCCATTTCATCGGCGGCGAGAAGGGCGGCGTGGGCAAGTCGGTGCTGGCCCGGCTGCTGGCGCAGTATCACATCGACCGGGAGCTGCCGTTCCGGGTCTTCGACAGCGACCGCTCCCACGGCGCCATGATGCGCTTCTACGGGGACTACACCACGCCCGTCGCCCTTGACGACTTCGCGGGCGCGGACCTGCTCATGGAGGCGGCGGTGGAGCGTCCGCAGAACGTGCTGGTGGACCTGGCGGCGCAGACCTCCCGGCCCCTTTTCCGGTGGATGAGCGATAACGATCTGCTCGGGCTGGCGGCGGAGGAGGGGGTCGGCGTGGTCCTTTGGCACGTGATGGACGACGGCGCGGACGGCATCGGGCTGCTGGAGCAGCTGTTTGCGCAGTTTCCGATCGGCGCCCGGTACGTGGTGGCCAAGAACCTGGGCCGCGGCAAGGACTTCTCCGCCTTCGAGGCGTCCGCGGCCCGCGCGAGCGCCGATGCCCTGGGTGCCCGGGTCATCGAGCTGCCGGAGCTGCACCCGGCGACCATGCGCAAGCTGGACCACGACAACCTGAGCTTCTGGGCCGCGGCCAACAACAAAGAGGCGGGCTTGGGGCTGATGGAGCGCCAGCGGATCAAGGTCTTCATGCGCAAGGCCTACCAGCAGTTCGATGCTGCCGGGGCGTCGCTGTTTGCCGGGACGCCGGCGGCCGGCGAGGGTCCGGCGCCGCAGGGTCCAAACCCGGATTCGGTGCCCGAGCCGGTGCCCGAGCCCGCCGCCTAAGCCAGCCGCCCGATCCAGCGGCCCGATCCGACCGCCCGAGCGGCCCGTTCGGGCCGTCGTCGGCGGCAGTACGCGAGGCCCCGGTCGCGCCTTGCGCCGCTGCGCCCTTCTAAAGCGGAATCCGGTCGAAGCGTGTTACCCGCCGGTGCGCGGCGGCGAGCCCCGGGGCGCCGTCGCGCACGACCCAGACTGTCTGCCAGCCCGCCTCGCGGGCCGCGTCGAGCTCCTCGCGCACGTCGGACAGGAACAGGATGTGCCCGGGCGGCGTGCCGATGGCCTCGGCGATGCGCCGGTAGGAGCCGACCTCGCGCTTGTGGCCGACGTGGGTATCGAAATAGCCGGACAGCAGCGGCGTCAGATCCCCATCGACGGTGTGGCCGTAGATGAGCCGCTGCGCATGCGCGGAGCCCGATGAGTAGATGTAGAGCCGCAGGCCCATGGCGTGCCAGGCTCGCAGTGCCGGGGCCACGTCCGGGTACAGGTGGCTCACCAGCTCGCCACTGCGGTAGCCCTCCTCCCAGATGAGCCCCTGCAGGGACTTCAGCGGCGTGACCTTCTGGTCCCGCTCCATCCAGTGGCACATGCGCACCACCACGGCCTCGTCGTTCCAGACGCCGCCCGCCTCCCTCGCCTCGTCCATGATGGTCGCGACCTCGGGCTCGTCGCGATGCCCGCGGACGTAGTTGGGCAGGCGCTCGCGCGCATAGGGATAGAGCACGTCGGTCGCGAAGGCGACGGAGGTGGTCGTGCCCTCGATATCCAGGACAACGGCGTCGATCGGCAGCATCTCTCGGGGCTCCGTTGCGGCGGCGGTTTGCCGTCGAGCCGCCTATGTTAGCCGGGATCGGGCGTCCGGTGAGCATCGGCGGACCTCGCGGCGCCTGTACTCGGCATCGGTACTCGGCGTCGCTGCTCGGCATCGGTCGCCTCGCGGGGGCCTCTGTCGACGCCCGGGAATTCGCCCGTGCCGGCGGCGTCGACAAGGAAAGCGAATGCCGCGCTTGCGCTTTCCGCACTGAATACTCGGCTAGCAATGCCGATACTTCAGCGTCTCCCCCGCGGCATCCGGCTACAGTGCACTCGGCCAGCCGAGCTGTACGAGCGGGTGTTCGACGCGGCCGGGGGTACGCCAACGATACAACAGGGCCAAACGGAGAAGCATCGAATGACCGGACGCTCCTTTCTCACTGCAAGCCGCATTGCGTTATCGGGCTTGCTGGCGCTCGGCAGCGTTCCGCTGCAGGCGCTCGAGCAAGATCGATATATGCTGGTCCTCGACGCCTCCAACAGCATGTGGGGCCAGATCGAGGGGCGCTCGAAAATGGATCTCGCCCGAGAGGTGATCGGCGACTTGGCTCGGGATTGGCCAACCGATCGACCAATGGGCCTGGTCGCCTACGGGCATCGCGACAAGCGTTGCAGTGATATCGAAACCCTGGTGCCTGCCGAGACCTTCGATGCGGACAGGTTCGTGGGCAGCATCGACGCCCTCAGGCCGCGCGGCCGCACCCCTTTGACCGCCTCGCTTCGCCATGCAGCAGAGGCGCTCGACTACCGCAATCAACCGGCCACGCTCATTGTCGTCAGCGACGGGGTGGAGAGCTGCGGTGAGGACCCCTGTGCCCTGATGCGACAGCTCGAGGCCGACAATCCCTCGCTGACCGTACATGTCGTCGGCTTCGGCCTCGCCGCCGATGCAGCCGACAGCCAGCTAGCCTGCATCGCCGAGCTCAGTGGCGGGCGTTACTTCACTGCCGGCAACCAGAGCGAGCTCTATCAGGTCGCCGGAGCGATTTTCGCGGCAACTGTCGGTGATGCGGTGCAGGCCGAGCGTCTGCAGATCGCGCAGGAGCGCGCACTCCGGGCCCAAATCGACAAGCTCGACAGCGCCCTGGCAAGTGACCGGCTCGAGCAGGCGGAGCAGGCGCTGCAAGGGGTGCAGGGTCTGGTGGCCGACATGCCGGAGCAACGCAAGGCGCTGCGCGACCTTGAAGATCGGCTCGAGGAGCTACGGACGGCTCGATTGAATCAGGAGCCCATCGACACCGCCGCCGTCGTGGCGCCGGGGGCCGAAACTGCCGGCGACCTACAAGACGCAGACGACGCAGGAGACGCGCAACGCGGCGACCGAGAGGTCTCCGGCCCGGGCGGTGACGAGACCGGAGCAGGGACGGGGCCCGACGGCGTTGCGCAGGCGGGTGTTTACGCGGCCGAGCAAGCCGGGCCGCAGACGGCGCCCCGGCGGGAGGCCGCGGCGCCGCGTGCGCCGTACGAACCCGAAATGATCAGCCTCCCCGGCGGCTGCATTCAGATGGGCAGCCCTTCCGACGAGCAAGGCAGGGAGTACAACGAGCGTCGGCATCGGGTCTGTGTGGAGGACTTCAGCATCGGCAAATACGAAGTAACTCAAGCGCAGTGGCAGGCGGTGATGGGCAGCGATCCATCCCGATTCGGCAACTGCGATGACTGTCCGGTGGAGAGCGTGTCCTGGACCGAAGCCAATGACTATATCGCCGTGCTCAATGCAAGCACGGGCCAGCGCTACCGGCTGCCGACCGAAGCGGAATGGGAATATGCGGCGCGCGCGGGGACGACGACACCGTTCTGGAGCGGGACTTGTATCCATACAGACCAGGCAAATTACGCCGGCGAGTACGACTACGACGGCTGCGGGGCGAAGACCGGCGCTCACCGGCGGAAAACGTTGCCGGTCGGCAGTCTGCGGAGCAATCCTTGGGGGCTGTACGATGTAGCGGGTAATGTCGCCGAATGGACCTGCTCGGCCTATGATGCGGATTACGAGGGCGCCGAGCAACGATGCGAGAGCACTGTTTTTTCCGGCCGCGTGGTGCTGCGGGGCGGCTCTTGGTACAACAGCCCGCGCTGGTTGCGCTCCGCGGCTCGCGCTTGGTTGCCCGCCGGCCATCAGGTCCACGATCTCGGCTTTCGCCTTGTCCGGGATTGACCTGATCGAAACGGGAATCCCGGTGCGATTTTTGTCCTGGATGCACACCCGCGGCAGGGCTGGGGTCAGTCGAGCGCAACCATATCCAGGGCGCGCTGCACCTTGGCCGCCCCCCAGACCTTTCGCGGCGAGAGCGAGCCATCCTGCTGGATCATCGTGCCCTCGCCGGCGCGCAGCCTCACTTGGCCTGTCGGATTACCGACAAGCACCTCGCCGTCCACCACCAGCACGCCGGTCGCACCATCGATGGGGCCGACCCAGACGTGGGTGCCGCGCACGCCCAGGATGGCCACCGGCGTTTTGATCAGCACCCGCCGGCGCTCCTCGCCGCGCAGCTTGTCGCCGATAAACAGCAGTGCGCCCTTGAGCAGGTTCAGCGTGGCGTCGGTGCCGGTCTGCGGCGAATAGACGAATTCGTCCAACCGCAGCTCCGCATTTGACCCCATGGTGATCGTGGAGGCATCCGCCAACGCCACCCGGAGCCGGGCTGCCTCCCCGGTGCGCAACAGGTCCAGGTAGTAGACTGACGCGGTGCGCTGGAGGCTGCGCTCGTCGCCGGCGAAGTGGGCGCTTGCCGGGGCCTCGACACGGTCTACCGCGCCGACCTTTGCGCGTTGCACGTCGTCCGCATGGGCGAGCATGCAGAGTGGCAGGGCGATCGAGACGGCGATCGCCGCCGTCATTCCGTTAGACATCGGTAAGGTACCCCCATGCGAGCCTTCGGCTATCTGAGCTTGCGCCGGTGTGAAGTCGGCCGCTTCCCCGAGCGCGCGTCGGGGTGTGGCGCGGCGATCATGCGGGGCAAGCACGCTCTGGGCTCGATGATCGCAGGTCTCGTGCGGCGGATGAAGTGCGGATGCGGCGGGGGCAGTACGTGATCGGGACAGGGGCAACGAAAGGGAGGTTGCTGCCGCCGCTGCTCGCGGCGGCGTTGCTGGCCATTGCGCTGTATGCCCAGTTCTGCTGCCCGCAGGGCTTCTCGGCCATGCGCAATCTGCTCTTCGACGCCTACATGGCGGTTTTTCCCGCCGCGCCGCAAGCCCCGGTCACTATCGTCGAGATCGACGAGCAAGCGCTGATGGAGCACGGCCCCTGGCCTTGGCCGCCGGCGACCCTCGGCACGTTGCTGGAGCGGCTCGCAACCGCGGGCGCCGGCACGGCCGCGCTGACGATGATCCCGTCGACGGAGGCCGGGCACGGCGCGCACTCGGGGCCTGACCGGCACGTCCGCGGGCCGGGCGCACCTCCAGACCCGCTGGCCGAGGGACTCGCGCTCCTGCCCACCGTGGTCGGCTATGCGCTGACGGATCAGGGCGGGAGCGGCGCGCCGCCGCCTCGGCGCGTCGGGCTCGCCGTGGTGGGCGTGGCGCCGGCGCGCCTGCACAAGCGCCTGCCCGCAAGCCTGCTCCCGTCGGCGGCGAGTGTCGGCACGGCCGCGGGCTTGGGCGCATTGAACGTTTTCCCCGATCCTGACGGTCGGGTGCGCCGCATGCCGCTGGTGGTGCAGATGGGTGACGAGCTCTTCCCGTCCCTGTCCGCCGAGGTGTTGCGCGTGGCCACCGGTGCCGGCTCCTATCTGGTCCGCGCCGCGGCCGACGCGGGCGCCGATGCGCCCCTGTCCATCAGGATCGGTGCGCGGATCGTGCCCCTCGACGACAACGGCGAGATCTGGCTGCACTACGCGCCGCGCGCGGCCTTGCCCGTGCTGGGTGCTGCCGAGGTCATGGCGGGAGCGGTGCCGGCGCCGCAGTTGGCGGATCGCATCGTGCTGGTTGCCGTCTCCGCGCCGGGTATCGGTAGCCGTGTCGTCTCGCCGTCGGGCGAGGCGCTGAGCGCGGCGGTGATCCACGCGCAGGCAGTGAGCCAACTGTTGGCCGGTGCCCACCCCGTGCGCCCGCGGTGGGCACCGGGAGCCGAGGCGATCGCGGGTGCGCTGGCGTCCCTGCTGCTGATCCTGCTGTCGTTGCGCTTGCGCGGCGCTTGGCTGGTGTTGTCGGGACTGCTGCTGGTGGCGGCGGTGCTTGCCGGCGGCTTCTGGTCGTTTCGACAGCACCTGCTGCTGTTCGACGCGCTCACGCCCGCCGCCACCATCGTCGCCGTCTTCACGGTGTTGTCCCTGTCCAGCTATGTCGTCACGGAGCGCGAGCGGCGGTTCATAGAGCGCGCCTTCTCGAGCTTCGTCTCGCCGAATTTGGTTCGCTACCTGATGCGCCACCCCGAGCAACTGCGCCTGCGCGGAGAGCGCCGGGAATGCAGTTTCGTCATGACGGATCTGGCCGGCTTCACGCCGATGGTGGAGCGATCCGCACCCGAGGCGCTGGTGGATCTGCTCAATGACTATCTGGACGGGCTCATCCGCATTGCCTTTCAGCACGACGGTACGCTCGAGCGCATCGTCGGCGACGCCGTGTCGGTCCATTTCTCGGCGCCGGTGGTCCAGCCCGATCACGCCGCGCGGGCACTCGCCTGTGCGCTCGACATCGACCGCTTCGCCGCGGATTTCGCGGCGCGCATGCGCGGCGATGGCATCGCCTTCGGCGATACGCGCATCGGCGTGCATACGGGAGAGGTTATCGTCGGCAACTTCGGCGGCCGCAGCCAACTCGACTATCGGGCCTTCGGCGACCCCATCAACACCACGGCACGGCTCGAGTCCGCGAATCGGTTCTTCGGCACCCGCATCGCCGTCAGCGCCCGGACCGTGGCGCAATGCGGGCAGACACCGCTGCGGCCCATCGGCTCCCTGATGCTCAAGGGCAAGCGCACGCCCATCGAGACCTTCACGCCGCTGGCCGAGCAGGAAATCGCCAGCGGGCTCGCGGACGCCTACGCCCGCGCCTATCGCTTGGCGGAACGACACGATCCGGGTGCGCGCGCGGCCTTCGAGGACTGCGCGGCACGCTTTCCGCATGACGCTCTCGCGCACTTCCATCTGGAGCGCCTGCGCCGTGGCGAGTTTGGCGTCGAGATCCGTCTCGAAAAATGAGCCGCACGCGACGGCGCGGCCGAGCACGGCGCATCGATTCGGCTGGAGCCGGGATTGCCGATACCGCCCGGCGATTCGATTTCCGGATTTTTTCCGGGCTTTCATCGGGGCTCGGACACACCGTCGGCGTCGTCGCCGGGGTGGCTGGCAGAAAACGGCAACCCGTCGGCCCGGTACCGTCCACCGGCTTTTCCTTCAACGGCGTCGTCGCTGGGGCTTGCTGGCGCGGGTCATCAACCACTCGCCGATGTCGTCGCCATTGATGAAATTGCCGTCCGGGTCCCAGTAGACACCCGCTTGCCGGTCATGCAGCGCCCACGCGTCCCGGTTGAACTGGAACGGCGTGATCGGCTTGGCTTCGTAGGTTCCGGCCATCGCCCAGCCGACAACCGGGTAGACGCGGATCCCGTCTTCGGCGCCGTGTGCAGTGAGCAGAACGACATTGGGATTGTTGTTCGGTACGAGCTCGGTCAATGGTGCTTTCTCTTGCGAATGTGTCTGTATCGGCCTGCAGCGGGTTGCGACTGCCCACGGCACAGAAAGGCAATCGACAGCCGGGGGTGGCGCATGTCTCCCTCATCATGCAGCCGAGGCAAGCCATTGGTCACACGGTTTTTGCTACGGGAAAAGCTTCTCGCGGCGGTCAGGTGGCTGCGCCGTGCTGGCCACATTCGACGCGCTCCATCCGCGCGAACGGGTTCTCGCCTACTGTATCGACGCTGCCGGTATGTGCCGGTCTTTTTGCCTCGGCTTTTTGACGTCTTGGCTCGGATGCCGCCGCTGACCGACCGCGCGGATCGATCCTGCGCGACATTCCTCGAGTTTTTTGCCGGTGGCTCGTCAGGGCCGGCGCCGGCGCCGAAACGGCACTCTCCCGGCGCTGCATTGTTTGATTTGCACCCCCAGACAAGGGGCTCCCTGGTGGATCTGCCCCTGTTTTGCTCCGCGGCGCGGCGGACGCCGCGCAGCTGTGCAGCGACGCCGGAACTTGCCGAGGCACGGCGATTGCGTATCTCGAGATACGGGAACTTGACTCGGAGGAGACGATGGAGGGATTTACGCCTGTGCTCTCGACGATCGGCGGGATCATGATCGGACTCGCCGCCGTCGGCCTGCTCTATTTCAACGGGCGAATCGCCGGCATCAGCGGCATCATGGGCGGCGTTCTGCGGCCGCAGAAGGGCGATACCCTGTGGCGGGCGGTGTTCCTGCTCGGACTGTTGGCCGGCGCCCTGACAGTGATGTGGCTGCATCCCGAGTCGTTCGATCTGCGGGTCGACGTCTCCGACCCCACCGTCATTCTGGGCGGATTCCTGGTCGGGATCGGAACCCGTATCGGCAATGGCTGTACCAGTGGTCACGGTGTCTGCGGCGTCGGCCGGCTTGCTCCCCGCTCGATCGTGGCGAGCGCGGTCTTCTTCGGCTGCGCGGTCCTCACCACTTTTCTGGTGCGGCACGTGTGGGAGGGGTTCTGATGCCGGGATACTTGCTCGTATTCTTCTGCGGAGTCTTGTTTGCCGCGGGACTGGGACTGTCGGGCATGACCCTGCCGCAGAAGGTGATCGGCTTTCTGGATTTCGCCGGCGAATGGGATCCGAGCTTGGCGCTCGTGATGGTCGGCTCGGCGGGCGTCTATTTTGTCTTTTACCGGCGGATCATTCGCCGAGCGCACCCGCTCTTCGATGTGTCCTTTCACGTCCCGACCCGAACCGATATCGACCAGCGGTTGATTGTCGGCGCGGCCCTGTTCGGTATCGGCTGGGGGCTCGTCGGATTCTGTCCCGGGCCTGCCTTGACCGCTCTCGTGAGCGGTTACGACAAGGCGCTGATCTTCTTCGTCGCCATGGTCACCGGCATGTACGCCTACCGCACGGTGGATGCGATTGCAGGACTGCGCACCGACGAGGGGACCGCGGTCGATGGCTAGAGCGAGTGTCGACGCAAGAACCGGCGCGGCCGACGCCTATCGGATACACACGCTGCCACTCGGCCCGATGGACAATCTCGTCTACGTGATCGAAGAGCCCGCGCACGGACATGCGGCGGTGGTCGATCCGGCTTGGGACGCGGATGCGATCGCGGGGCTGATCGACGAACGCGAACTGCTGCTCACCGATATCCTGGTGACCCACGGCCACGACGATCACGTCAATGCGCTGGAGGCACTCCTGGCCAGGTATCGGGCGTCGGTTCATGTCTCGGCGCGCGAGGCCGATTTCTGGGGCGCCGCCACCGCGGGTACGTTGGAAGTCGGCCCGCCGCCGGACCGTTGCTCCGAGGTGTGGTCGGCGCCTCCGCCGAGCAGCCTTGCCCTGCACTGCGAAGAGACATCCTTCGAGGTCGGCGATCTGCACATCGAGATGCTGATGACGCCGGGCCACTCGCCGGGCGGATGCTGCTATCGCTTGGGCAATGATCTCTTCACCGGGGACACGCTTTTTGTCTACGGCTGCGGGCGGTGCGATCTCGCGGGCTCCGATCCGGGCGCAATGTTCCGCTCGCTGCGGATGCTCAATCGGCGGATACCGGATTCGGTGGTGGTCCATCCCGGCCATCGTTACGCCGCGCAAGCGAGCACCACCGTGGCCGAGCAGCGTCGCGGCAATCCCTTTCTGCACATCGAGGACGAAGACGCCTTCATTGCCTTTCGGGCAGAGCACAATCGGCACCGGCTGCCGCCTTACAGCGCGGTTCCGCGCGGCGCGTTTGTCTGGTAGCCGCGACCCGCCGCAGGGCCGTCCCGCTCAGCGACGCAGCGATCCGTAGCGCATTGAATCCGTTTTCCGGTCCAGGTCGCGTTCACGCGCGCGCAGGGTGTCTTTGAGTTGGTCGTATTGACGGTCGAGCTCGCGGATTTCGTCGCGAATCTGCGTGCGCCGCTTGTCTGAAGTCTTCTTGTTGTTGAGCTCCGCTTCCAGCGCCCGTAAGCGGTTTGCCGTGTTGTCGATTGCTCTCCGGGTATCGTGAACCTCGTAGGCCGCCGCGTTCAGATCACGGAAATCGCGGTTGATCCCGCTCGGGCATACTCCTTGATACCGGCGGCCGGCCAAGCCTTCCTGAACCGCGTTGTCGAGCACGCAGTATTCGCGCAGACCATCGCGCCGTCCCTCTTCATACAAGCGCTCGTCCGGCCGGATGCCGTGTTTTGCACAGGCTTCGCGATGCTCGGCCAGACGCTGCGGGGTATAGCCGCTGCGGCCGTCGCGCAGCCCCAGCTCGCGCCAATCGACGCTGCGGCATTCGTTTTCGTTCAAGGTGGCGCAACCGGACAGCAGAAGCATGAGAAGGGGCAGGGGCAGTAAACGGGTCATGGCGGTCTCCTGTAGATGACGCGGCATGATACCGGCACTGCCCACTCGTCAGAAGAGGGTCGGAGTCGAAAGGAGCCGGAAAGACGCCGGCGCACGGGTAGGCGACGGCCCGTGGCGCCCGCGCCGTTCCGGTCAGCCGCGTGTCGGTATGCGCTCGAAGTCCTTCTTCAGACCTTCCGTACTGCCGGGCTGGTTGAAGCCGCTGTCGAGGCTCAGCACGGCGTCGGTGGCGACCGGGGAGTCTTCGAACGGGACCAGAGAGGTGTCGGCATTGTTGCCGAGTGCGGCCTGCGCTTGTGCCTCGGCCAGCGCCTCCAGTGTGCCGACGGCGCGATAGGTGGTTTGCCAGCGATCGCGGTCGACTTCGCAGTAGTAGTAGCCGCGGAAAAGGCCATTGTAGTAGCGGATATCGTCATTGGCGCCGGGGGCAAGGGTGGCCCGAATGGTCCGATCGGTTGCAACCGGGTTCAGGTCGGACAATGTCGACGAGATCGATGTGCAGACGAACTCGGCGGCGACGATTTCGGCGCCGTCACTGCCGTAGTTGGCGGGGATGTCGGCGGCCCAGGCACTGTGGATGTCGCCGGTGAGGATGACGGGGTTGCTCGGGCGGATGTCGGCGAGAAGATGCTGCAGGCGCTGTTGGGCCGCCGCGTAGCCGTCCCAGGCGTCCACATTGAAGAGGGTGCCGATCTGCGCCTGCGGCGGTAGCAGCAGGTTGGCGAACGGCGCCAGGTTCCAGCGGGTCACCATGATGCCCTGGGCCAATATGTTCCAGCGCGCCGCCGAGCTCGCCAAGCGCTCGGCCAGCCAGGCCTCCTGCTCGTCGCCGAGCATGGTGCGATCCTCGGCCAGAATCTCCTCGGGGCAGTACAAGGTGCCGAACTGGGATTCGAGCAGGACGCTGTCGGGGTCGAGGGAGCCGAAGCCGTCGTCGCAGGCCTGGTCGCTTCGGAACTGGCGGGTGTCCAGCACATGCAGGTCCGCAAGATCGCCGAAGCTGAACTTGCGGAACAGCCGCATGGAGATTCCCTGCCCCCGGGCATAGCGGATGCGCGGGCGCATCGGCATGGTTTCGGAGTACACCCGGAACGCGTTGACGCGCCGGCGCAGGAATTCGGCATCCTGGTAGGGGGCGCCTTCCTCGGCGATCTTGCCGGCGATGTTGTTGTCGACCTCGTGGTCGTCCCAGGTGACGATGAACGGGAATCGTGCGTGGGCCTCCTGCAGGTGCGGATCCAGTTTGTAGAGGGCGTAGCGGTTGCGGTAGTCCTCGACCGAGAAGATCTCGGGGCTGTTGTGCACCCTGCCCGGCGCGATGGGGCTACCGGTCGGACCATTTTCGTAGATGTAGTCGCCGACGTGGACGATGAAGTCCAGGTCCCGCTCGAGCATGTCCGCATAGGCGGGGTAGAAGCCCTGCTGGTAGTTCTGGCAATTGGCCACGGCGAAGCGCATACCGTCGATGCCGTCGCGCGGGCGCGGGAACGTCCGCGTGCGGCCGATGCGGCTGTATTGGCCCATGGCGCGGAATCGGTAGTAGAGCCAGCTGTTGGCCGGCAGACGGGTGACCAGCGTCCGCGCGGCGTGGCCGTTGCGGGGCAGGGCAAACTCCCGGCCGCGCTTGATGACGTTCGCCATGCCGGGATCCGTTGCGACCTCCCAGTCAACGGGGACCACGCGATCGTCCATGCCGCCGCCGTTCAGCGGGTCCGGAGCCAGGCGGGTCCAGAGCACGACGGCGTGGGCGGTGGGGTCGCCGGAGGCGACGCCGAGCGTGAACAGGTCGCTGCCCGGGTTGCGCAGGTGATCGTCGCGCCCGCCGTAGAGGATGCCGGGCGCGAGCAGCACGCCGGCGCCGAGGCCTTGCAGGAGACGGCGGCGGCCGATGCCGATGGTCTGCGTGGATGTCTCGGCCGTCGCCTCCTCGGTCTTCTCGGCGGCGTCGAATTGCGCGGTGTCGCGCGTCTGCTTGTCTCGGCGCATCTGGAATTCGCTCCTGGCTGTGGGGTCCGGTTGTCGGGGCTTGCCGTGCTCTTCGGGCTTTCCGGTTTCGGGCCGCTTATATGCCCGCAGGCAACGGGACGAGCGTCGGGGAAAGGATCCGGGGCGCGGATTCGGCGCACGGCGCGCGGCACGCCCATCATGTCCGAGTAAAGTAGTGCGTGTTTGTGTCCGGGGCTTTACCGTCGCGTGGAGTCCCCGTGAAGCTTGCTTCCGGGCCGTGGTCGGCGGTCTCGGTCGTTCAGACGTAGAGGGGCGCCATGCGCCGCCAGTAATAGCCGCTGTGGGCACGGCCGTCCCATTCATGGCGCGCGTGGTGGACTCCCTTGTCCCGGAGCACTTGGCTGATCCGGCGATTGTTGTCGAGGAAGGGGTCTTCCTTGCCGATGACAAGCACGATGTCCATGCCCCGAAGCTGGTCCAGGCGCCACGGGCAGCCGAGATTCGGCAGGTAGTGTGCCGGCGTGTGGAAGTACAGGTGTTCGTCGCGCCAGCCGTCGAGCAAGTCGCGAAAGTGCTCGACGCTCATGGTCAAGTCGTAGCGCCCCGAGAACGCCACCAGCTTTCGGAACAGGTGCGGATGCCGGAAGGCGATGTTGGCGGCATGGAAGGCGCCGAGACTGAGCCCGTGGGAAATCGTGCAGGGATGCGGATTCTTCCGCTGCATCAGAGGCAGCACTTCGTTCAGGATGTACTCCTCGAAAGCGGCGTGGCGCCTCAGCCGGTCCGCGGGATGGCGCCAGAAACAGTAGAAGCTTTCCCAATCGATACTGTCGACGCAGTAGAGCTGCAGTTGACCGGCCTCGATCTTGTGCCGCAGGACCTCGACCATGCGCAGGTCTTCGTATTCGTAAAAGCGCCCGTCCCTGGTCGGGAATATCAAGACCTTGGCGCCCGCATGACCGAACACCAAGAGCTCCATATCACGGCCGAGGCGGTGGCTGTACCAGCGATGGTATTCGCGATTCATGGAGGGTCTCGCTACGGCGACCGAACGTCATGCCGACACAACAGCCGTTGGCAGCGGCGCGGGCCGCCGCGGTGTCGTCCGCGCGCTCCGCGGGCCCCAGCTGCACGGATTCGTGTCGCTCTAGTCCGCCAGCGGCGCGAAGAAACGGCGTAGTTCGCTCAGCAGTGCCCGTTCCTGTCGCGGCTGTTGCGGATAGGCGAAGTGTCCGGCACAGAGCACGAACAGCTCTCGCTCTCCGGGAAGGGCGTTGTAGATGGCGAACTGACCCGGCGGCGGCACCACCGGATCGAACAACGCCAAAGCCAAGTGCATGGGCTGCGCGATATGCCGGGCGGCGACGGCCGCATCGTAGCCGGCCAAGGTAACGGCCGTGTGAACGTGCTCGCGGACGAACTCCTGCACCGAGGCTCCGCTGCCGGTCGTCGGCAGGGTCTGGCGCAGCGGATGGTGACCGAAGGTGGGTACGTTGAGGTGCCCGCGCGCGATGCGCGGCTCGAAGGCCAGTGCCAGTGCGCCGACGCCGCCGCCGAAGCTGATGCCGAGGTAGCCGATGCGCCCGGCCAACCATGGATAGAGGCATAGCAGCGCACTGACCGCGGTCCAGATGTCTTCGACGCAGCCGCGCAGGATGTAGCGATCGGGCTTGTCGATGTCGTGCAGCACGTGCCACCAAGGATCGGTCGAGATGGGCGCGCGGGCGCTGCGGCAAAGTCCGCGGAAACAGGGGATGACGTAGACCGCGTCGTCGTAGGGCAGGGTGAAGTCCGGTCGTTCGATGCCGCCGTAGCCGTGACCGTATATCAGGGCGCGGGTCGGGATTTTCCGCTCGGGCACCAGCAGCCATCCGCGGATCGGGAAGTCGTCCGTTGAGCTGTAAGCCAGCTCGTGAACGACGAATCCTGGCCGATCATCCGCGCTTCGGCTGAGCTGCGGTGCGGGGTCGACGTGCAATGCGGCACGGTAGCGTTGCTGCCAGTTTGCGGCGAAGTCCGCGGGCGCCGGCGGCGGCTCGATCCGCAGCAGGGCGTCCAGGTCGTCGCCGTAGCTCGGATCAAAAGGGTACTCGTGGGCGATGGGCGTGCAGCGGGGACTTCGGGCCATTGTTTCGACACTCGGTTGCATGCCGGCGGTCATGCTCGTGCGCCGCGTCGGTGTCGGGCGTCGCACTCGGCTGTCATGATGCCGCACAATGGGGGCACATGATTGACTTCACTGCCGAGGGCGCCTATGCGCGACACATTGATGCAGATCCGGGCCGGGATATGTCTTACGGTGCTGTGCACCGCACTCGCGGGCTGCGCGCGCAGCGATGACCCCACCGCACCACAGCCGAAGAAGGTTTATCGGGACGGTTTCGAGACGCCGATCGATCGCGTCGAGATCGTTGCCGACGGCGGCACCATCGTCGGCGCCTACGACGCCTGGCTGGTGTTGGAGGCGCAGCAGCCGCTGTCCGCGCGCTTGGACGGGTCATATCGGCGCATCGACTGCGCGCCGGTACGCGACTATTTCGCGCGCGAACTGCTTCTGCAGGGCGTTGTGCTCGATGCGGCGCTGCTCGACTGCCGCGGATATACCGACGACACGCTGCCGTTCGAGAACGGCCGCTGGATCGCCGCTGACCCGGAAGCCGATCTGGTCTACTACCGCGTTTGGAAGTACCGCTGAGGCGCGGCTACAGAGAGCCCCAGCTGCCGCGGCGCCGGCGCAGGCGAAGATTCGGCAGGATAAGGCCGATGATGATGCCTCCGGCGACGACGGCGGCGCCGATCATGAACCAGCGCTGGTCGCGGTGATTGCTCAGCTCCAGATTTTCGTGCTGCAGTGCGTCCACCTGCTGCACCAGCGTCGTGACCTGGTCCTGCAGACGCTGGCGCTCTTCGTTGATGCGCACGGCATTGGCCGATGCGTGCCGAACTTCTGCCAGCTCTTGCTGCAGCTGCTCGTTCAGTCGCTGCAGCGAGCGATGCTCGGAAGTCAGGTCGTCATGCTCGTCTTGCAGGGCGCCGAGCCGCGCCGCGAGCTTGTCGGGGGCCTGCTGCAGCTCCTGCAGCCGTTCGCTCATCTCCGCCAGCCGGCTGCGCGCGGCGGGCTCCGATTGCAGGTAGCGGGTCAGGATGTAGCCGGTCTTTCCGTCTTCGGTGCGCACGCGCGCATAGCCGGTTTCTTCGTTCACCGACAGGACTTCGAGCGGCGTGCCGCTCGGCAGTGCGCGGATAATCTTGTAGCGCGTGCTCTCGCCGCTGCGCAGGTTGAAGTCGTACTGATCGGTGACGTAGCGGACCTCGGCACCGGCCCCGGTTGCCGCCCCGGCAACAACGATCGCGAGCGCCATCGCCAGTCGACGCCCGCGCAGGCGCGCGCCGGCCTTGCGTGGTGCCGTGGGCGACGGTTCGATGGGTAGGCGCGTCGTCATAAGCGATCAGGCGGGATTTTGGCGGTGAATCGACGGACTGCGCGACGTCGCTTGCCGGCGGTGAGATCGGGGCCGGTCGCGCCGGTCGATGCTATCGGGGTGCGCCGACCATCAGCAACTCGAGCAACGCCTTCTGCGCGTGCAGCCGGTTCTCGGCCTCGTCCCAGACCACCGACTGCGGCCCGTCGATGACCTCGGCGCTCACTTCCTCGCCGCGGTGTGCCGGCAGGCAGTGCATGAACAGGGCATCGGGGTTGGCCGCGGCCATCACCGGTGCATCGACCCGGTACCGGGCGAACACCGCCGCGCGGTCGTCCTGCTCGTTTTCCTGGCCCATACTGGCCCAGACGTCGGTGACGACCAAGTCGGCCTTCTCCGCGGCCTCGCGCGGGTCGCGCACCAACGTACAGCGCCCGGCCGCGCCTTCTACCACATCCGCGTCGGGCTCGAAGCCCTCGGGACAGGCGATGCGCAGTTCGAAATCGAACACCCGCGCGGCATTGATGTAGGAGTGGCACATGTTGTTGCCGTCGCCCACGAAGGTGACGCTTCGCCCCTCGATACTGCCGCGGTGCTCGACGTAGGTCTGCATATCCGCCAGCAGTTGGCAGGGGTGGAACCGGTCGGTGAGGCCGTTGATGACCGGCACGCGGGAGTTGGCGGCGAAGCGCTCGACCTTGTCGTGATCGAAGGTGCGGATCATCACGCAATCGACCATGCGCGAGAGCACGCGCGCGCTGTCCTCGATCGGCTCGCCGCGGCCCAGTTGGGTGTCGCGCGGCGACAGAAACAACGCATGGCCGCCGAACTGCGCCATGCCCGCCTCGAACGAGACGCGGGTGCGGGTCGAAGACTTCTCGAAGATCATGGCCAGCGTGCGATGGCGCAGCGGCAAATACTCGACGCCGTCCGCCACCATCTGCTTGAGCTCGATCGCGCGTTGCAGCAGCCGTTTTGCTTCCGTGGCTTCGAGATCGAGCAAGGTCAGGAAATGGCGGGGCGTCGACGGTATCGGCATCGCTACAGGCTCCTGGAATCCGCGGTCTCGGCCTGCTCGCCGAGGAAGCGGCGGACCAGTTGTGCGACGGAATCGACGATCTGCTGCGCCTGCGCATCGTCGATGATCAGCGGCGGCAACAGCCGAACGACCCGTTCGGCGGTGACATTGATCAAGATGCCCGCGTCCAATGCCTGCCCGACCAGGGGCGCGCACGGTCGGTCGAGCTGGATGCCGATCATCAGTCCGCGGCCGCGCACTTCGACCACGCCGGGCAGGTCTGCCAGCGCGGCGCGCAACCCGTCGGCGATGCGGGCGCCGACGGCGCCGGCGCGCTCGTGGAGACGCTCGGAGGTCAGTACATCCAGCACCGTCTCGGCCGCTACACAGGCCAACGGATTGCCGCCGAATGTGGAGCCATGGCTGCCGGGACCGAGCACCTCGGCGGCCTCGCCGCGCGCCAGGCAGGCGCCGATCGGCACGCCGTTACCGAGGCCTTTCGCCAGTGTCATCACGTCGGGAAGGATTCCCGCGTGGCTGTGCGCGAACAAGGTGCCGGTGCGGCCCATGCCGGTTTGGATCTCGTCGAGCATCAGCAGCCATTGGTAGCGGTCGCAGAGCGCGCGCAGGCCGGGCAGATAGTCGTCCGAGGGCACCACGATACCGCCCTCGCCCTGGATCGGCTCCACCAGCACCGCGACGATATTGGGCCTGTTCGAGGCCGCTGTCTCGACTGCCTGCAGATCGTCGTAAGGAACCCGCACGAAGCCCTGAACCAAAGGCTCGAAGCCGGCTTGGGCTTTGCGGTTGCCGGTGGCGGTGAGCGTTGCCAGCGTGCGGCCGTGGAAGCTCTTCTCCATCACCAGGACTTCGGGCTTCTCGATGCCGCGCCGGTGCGCCCGCAGCCGGGCCAGTTTGATGGCGGCCTCGTTGGCCTCGGCGCCGGAGTTGCCGAAGAACACGCGCTCCATCCGAGCGGCCGCGCACAGCCGCTCGCCCAGCGATTCCTGCGCGGGGATGCGATAGATATTGGAGGTATGGAGCAGCATGCCGGCCTGCGCGCAGACGGCTTCGGCCACGCGCGGATGCGCATGGCCGAGACCGCACACGGCGATGCCCGAGAGGGCATCCAGGTAGCGTTTGTGGTCGCTATCCCACAGCCAAGCGCCTTCGCCGCGAACGAAGGCGACCGGCAGTCGACTGTAGGTAGCCATCAAGTGATTAGCCATTGGAGCCTGCAGAGCGGGGCCCGGTGCCGAAACCGCAATAGGGAGCCAAAAACACAAAAGGCGGTACCGGAAAATCCGGATCGCCGCCTCGAAATCAGTCGAAAGTCGATCAGTATATCAGTCTGTGGTTGGCTTGGCCAAGCGATGCCGTGGCCGTCGTGTTCGGCGACGGTGCGCATGCATCCGCGCCGGGTGCCCGTTGCAACGGTTTTTTGCACGTATCCGGACCGATTCGGGGTTGACGATTCAGCGGCTTGGGGGCCGAATAGGCGGGATGAAGCAAGGAGACCCAAAAGCTGTCGAAGCATGCTTGCTGCAGTTGCCTTTTTGGTCTGCAGACTGCGAGCGTAGCGCTTTCGTGGCGGATTTTGCCGCACAAGCGCTCGCTGCTCCATCTCTGAGCAGCGACGGCTCGCCGGCGAGCGATGCTGCAGCGATCGCCGCGCTGTGCATGGATGGGGCAGCCGTCAACGCCGGCACGCCTCCTTTGGCTCTCCTTTTCGCCGCGCTGCGGGATCGCGGCATCGATTTATCCGGTACATACGATTTCGATTGCGATGCCCTGTCGACGTCCCCGGTGCCAAAGCGCCCGCGCTGGAGAGGCTCGCCCTACCCGGGGCTGCGCCCGTACGCCGTGTCGGAGGCCCCCATCTTCTTCGGGCGCGATTTCGAGGCACGACGACTGTTGAGACTGTTGGCCGAGCCGGCGGCGCCGGGACTGTGCATCGTCATCGGCCGCAGCGGCAGCGGCAAGACATCCTTGATTCAGGCAGGCCTGATGGCGCGCTTGGCCGCGAGCGACCCTGCCGGACCGGCGGCGGGCGCTCAGTGGCCTACGGCGATCATGGAGCCCGCCCATCGCAACGCGGATCCGTTCGTTTCCCTGAGCCATGCGCTGGCGCAGAGCGGTGCGGTGCCGGAGATCGATGCGCAAACGTTAGCGCACGACATGCGTCGTGATCCGCGAGCGCTCGCCCAATGCCTGCGCGCGGGGCTGGACGGGCGCCCGCCGGGGGCACGCTGGCTGCTTGCGATCGACCGGCTCGAGCAACTTTTCTCCGCCGGCTGCGCATCGCACCGGAGGGCCTTTTTGGACTTGTTGCACTATGCCGCCGCCCTGCCCGAGCTGCGGCTCGTGGCCGCGCTGCGGTCGGCCTATTTCCGCGACTGCATGGAGCAGCCGGTGTTACGTGCCGCCATCGACGGCGGCGGTTTGCTGACACTGCCGATCGCCTCGCGCGCGCGGCTTGCTTGGATGGCGAGGGCGCCGCTGTCGCAGCTCGATCTGGATCATCCGCTGACCCTCGATGCCGCGGCCGCGGAAGCCTTGGCCGACGATGCGCTGGCGCGTCCCGTGCCGCTGGCGCAACTGGCGATGAGTCTCTCCGACAGTTACCGTAATGCCGCCGCCGGGTCAGGCCGGCGCGTACTGCAGGTCGTTTCTCCGGACGACGGTCGTTTCGACGACGCTTGCGATACGTTGCTGGTGGACCTCGGCGACGAAGCGCCCGCAGCGCTGACACGCGTCTTCTCGCGGCTGGTCTGCGTGGACGGGGACGCGCCGCCGATTGCCCGCGACGAGCTGCTCGAGCACTGGTCCGGCGATGCGCCGGCGCTGGCGCTGATCAACACGCTGGCCGGCGCGCAACCGCCGTTGCTTCGCATAGAGCGGGAGGCGCCCGAACGGGTCTGCCTGGCACATGAAACGTTGTTGCGCCTGTGGCGCAGACTGACATTGTGGATCGATCGGCGGCGCGAGGCGGCGCGCACCGAGCACCGCTTGCGGGGCGACGCCGCCGCATGGCAGCGCGTGGGCTGCAGCGACGAATTGCGCTGGCCCCACGAGCTGCTGCGTCCCGCGCGCCGGCTGCTGGAGGATGCGGACCTGCTGCGGGAGATGGAGCGTGATCCGCTGTTGGACGACTTCCTCACGCCCGAGGCGGATCGCCTGCTTGCCGAGATCAGTTGTAGCCGGACCCATGATGCGCGTCGCGAGGACATCGGTCTGCGCCTGGCGCGAATCGGTGATCCGCGGCCGGGCGTTCGCAACGTCGACGACTGCCCGCAGCCGTTCTGGCGGGACATTCCGTCCGGCTCGGTGCTGGTGGACGGCCGGCGGGAAGTCCGCGTCGCGCCCTTTCGCCTGGCGGCTTATCCCGTCACGCAAGCCCAATTCGACTGCTTCCTGCGCGCCGCCGACGGCTTCGACAACGAAGAGTGGTGGCGCGGCCTGCAGCAGCGCCCATTCGGTGGCGGAGGCGCCTCTCACCGCGGCAATTATCCCGCCACTCATGTTTCCTGGTACGACGCGGTGGCCTTCTGCCGCTGGCTCGGTGCCCGGCTCGGCCTCCCGCTGCGGTTGCCGGAAGAATGGGAATGGCAGTGGGCTGCGCAGAGCGCGCGCGCGGATTTCGTCTACCCCTGGGGCACGGCGTGGCTGCCCGGGCGGGCCAACACCGACGAAGCCGCCATCGGCCGCACCTCGGCGGTGGGTATGTACCCCGCCGGCAACAGTCTGCAGGGCGTCAGCGACTTGGCCGGCAACACCTGGGAATGGTGCGCCGGCAGCTTCGAGATGGCCGACGGGCGCGGCGTTTACTCCGCGCGCGTCGGCGCCGGGCGCGACGGCGGCGCGCGGGTCATTCGGGGCGGCTCCTGGCGTGTGAACCGGGGATTCGCGCGCTCCGATTTTCGCCTCGATGCCATGCCGGAAGACCGCGTCGGCAGCACCGGCTTTCGTCTCGCTTACACCCCGGAGTAGGCCACGGCAGCGACACGTGCTTGCGTACCGGGGGGCTTTCGCCGGCGCGCGGAAAACGCTTGCCGTGGGATCCGGCCGATTGCCGGCAAATCCTCTTGTCACGGGGCTGGTTGCAGGAGGGCGCCGCTGCTACGCTTGCACCGTGTGCGCTCTGATTCAGCATGCGGTCGCGCCGACCGTGCGCCGGCGAATGCCGGCCCCGGGCCCGGCGCCGTACCGCGGAGATCTTTCGATGACTATCCGCCGAGACATCCGCCGCTTCGGTCTGGCCATGTTGCCGCTGTTGCTGCCCTGGGGCGCCGCTGTGCAGGGCGCGCAGGTGGATATCGGGCCGGAGCTCTCCCGCCTCGCCGAGCAGCAGGGCTTCACCGTCACCGGCGCCGAGCACGTGGCCGAGGCCGTGGGCCGCGCCGAGGGCGATGAGCCGGTGAGGCGCCTGCGGCTGTTGCTCGAGCGCTTCGATCACATCATCGTGCAGGCCGACGGCGGCGGCATCGAGCGGGTGATTATTCTCGGTCGCGCGACGCCCGGCGCAGTCATTCCCAAAACCGCCGTCGGCAGCGACTCGGGCGCCGGCGACAATGCGGAGGGCGGCGAGTCCGGCGCGGTCATCGAGCTCGGCACGATTCGCAACGGCGGCCAGCATTCGGTGCGGGTAACGCTCGAAGGGGCAGAAGGCAGCCGTATCGAGCGGGTTCTGCTCATCGATACCGGCGCCGATACCCTGGTGCTGCCCGAATCGTTGATCTCGGCCCTCGGCATCGACGAGGAGTCGCTGGGCTCGCGCGAGGTGCAGACCGCCAACGGCCGGGCGCAGGCGCGCGTGGGCAGCCTCTCGGGGCTATGGCTCGGCGAACAGCGCATCCCCGACGTGGACGTCGCCTTTCTCGGCGACGACGGTCTGGGCAGTACCGGGCTGCTCGGCATGAACGTGCTCGGACGCTACCAAATGACCATCGACGACGAGACCAACAAACTGACGCTGACCAAGCGCTGACGGATCACCCCGCCGGCGCGAAGCGCCGAGACGCCGACGTCCGGTCGGCTTGGCTTGCCCGGCCGTCGCTATGCAGGCAGATCGGGCTCGACTCGCGCGAGCCGCGTTGCGGGATCCTGCCGATAGAAGGCCGCGAGCTGCCCGTAGACCCCAGGATACTCGTCGATCAGCATATGCGGCAGCTCGAAGAACGCCTCGGAGCAGACCGCGAAAAACTCGGCCGGCGATTCCGCGGCGTAGGGGTCGAGCAGCGGCTCGTGCGCGGTGCCGGCAAATCTGTCCGCGCGCCGGCAGAGGTCGTCGTAAGCGTCGCCGAAGGCCTGTGCCCAGCGTTCGTGGCTCATGCCGGCATGCAGGGGCGGGTGGCCGTTGGCCGCGCCGCTTCGCATATCGAGCTTATGTGCCAGCTCGTGGATAACCACGTTGTATCCGTCGCGCTCGCGTCCGGCCATCGCATCGGCGAGGGACAAGATGACGGGTCCGTGCTCCCACGCCTCGCCGCTCTTGGGCTCGTCGTCGATCCACACGATGCCGTCCTCGTCGATGACCTCGCGCGCCGGGACGAACTCGTCGGGATAGAGGATGACGGCGTGCCAGCCGCGATACCAATCGAGCCCGAGCTCCAGAATGGGCAGACTCGCCTGCAGCGCGATTTCGACGCAGGTCCGTGCATCGGCCCTGGCGCCTCGCGAGAGCTCCAACGCCTTGCGCTGCAGGAACAGCGCGGCCAGGTCGCGCAGGCGTCGGCGCGCGCCTGGGTCGAGGCCGTCGAGCAGCGGCAGCGCGCCGAACGCCTGCGGCCACAAGGCAGGGTCGATGCCGGCATGGGCGCGGGCCAGGCTACGCGCCCGCCACCAGCGGGCGATGGGGTTATTCACGGCGTCGAGCAGGGGCTTGTCCTTGATTCTGTTTAACATCGGCAACGCGCCCGGCATTGGCGCGGGTCATGTCGGATTTGCTGCGTCGCAGTATGATGGGGGCAACGATCGATGAATCCCGAGTGTTCGCACCTATGTCACAACTAACCGATCACGGCGGATCAGATGCCGGTCGGGCCGCGACCGGGTCCGGCGCCGGCTCGCGCGCTCAAGCCGCGCCTGGCGTCGCTGCGCCGCCGGAGGCGGCGGTTTTGTCCGCGCCCGCTACTGCTCCGTCGTGCCCGGAGCCGTCTGCCCGCACCGGCGCCGCGGTATTGTTCGACGTCCTGAACGATCTGGGCGTCGAGGTGATATTCGGCCATACCGGCGGTGCGGTCATCCCTCTGCACGTGGAGCTGAACAAGCGCATGCGCCGCGGCGAGCCGGTCCCGCGTTTCGTGCTCTGCCGCCAGGAAGGCGGCGCCGGGCATGCAGCGGAAGGCTACGCCCGCGCGAGCGGGCGCATCGGTGTGGCCTTGGCGACATCGGGCCCCGGCGCGACCAACCTCACCACGCCGATTGCCGACGCTTACAAGGATTCGGTGCCGACCGTGTTCATCACCGGTCAAGTACCCAGCTTCGCGATCGGCACCGACGCGTTCCAGGAGGTCGACACCGTTGGCCTGACGCGGCCGATCTCCAAGCATAACTATCTGATCAAGGACGTCGCCGATCTCGAGTGGTCTTTGCGCGAGGCGTTTCACCTAGCCGGCAGCGGTCGTCCGGGTCCGGTCGTGGT
This sequence comes from Thiohalocapsa sp., assembly GCA_021736785.1. Taxonomy (GTDB): domain Bacteria; phylum Pseudomonadota; class Gammaproteobacteria; order Chromatiales; family Chromatiaceae; genus Thiohalocapsa. The sequence continues at coordinate 24,103 of JAIPFF010000026.1, forward strand.
CGATATCTGCAAGGATGTCCAGTTGGCCGTGGTCGACCAAGGCAATCGCCCGCGTGCCCGGCATCGCCCGGCTATTGCGTTCGATCATCGGCGTGCCGACGCGATTCTCGACGCCTTGGCCGCGGCCGAGCGGCCGGTGATCAAGGCCGGCGGCGGCATTATTCACGCCGGTGCCTCGGCGGCGCTGTGTCGGCTCGCGGAGCGCTTCGACGTGCCGGTGACGACGACGTTCAACGCGCTGGGCGCTGTCCCGGATACGTTTCCGTATAACCTCGGTATGCCCGGGATGCACGGCAGCATCCCTGCCAATTACGCGCTGCGCGAGGCGGATCTGATCCTGACGCTGGGCGGGCGCTTCGACGATCGGGTCGCGGTCAAGGATTTCGCCAAAGGAAAGCGCATCGCGCATGTCGACATCGACCCGAGCGAGATCGACAAGACGGTGAAGACGGATCTCGCCGTGGTCGCCAAGCTCGACGACTTTCTCGCCTATGCGCTCGGCAGCGGCCGTGAGGCGCGCCATCCGGATTGGATCGCACGGGTAGAGGACTGGCGCACACAGATGCCGTTGCCCTACGAAGACGGCGAGTACATCAAGCCGCAGGCGGTCATCGAGGCGCTGTCGGAACTGACCGGCGGCGAGGCCACGCTCGTCACCGGGGTCGGACAGCATCAGATGTGGGCGGCGCAATACTATCGTTTCCGCCGTCCGCGCCAGTGGATCAGCTCCGGTGGACTCGGGACCATGGGGTTCGGTCTGCCGGCGGCGGTCGGTGCCTGGTACGGCAATCCGGATCATCCGCTGCTGCTGGTCGATGGCGACGGTAGTTTTCAGATGAATATTCAGGAGCTTGGAACGGTCGTGGCCAACCGGATACCGGTGAAGATGTTCGTGCTCAACAACAGCTTCCTCGGCATGGTCCGCCAATGGGAAGACATGATGGACGACGGCCATCATTACGAGACCTGTCTGGCGCGCCAGCACGACTGCGATCCGGGGTGTATCGAGTTGGACCAGTCCTGCCGGCGGCAGCTGCCGAATCTGACCGGACTGCGGCTCGTCTACCCGCGGCTGAAGACGCTGCGCGTGCGCGCGCCGGCCGAGCTCGGCGCGGCGCTCCGCGAGGCGCTGGCGCACGATGGGCCGGTGTTGGTGGATGTTTGGGTCGACAAGGCCGAGAACGTCTTGCCCATGGTGCCGCCGGGGCAGCGGCTGGAGGCGATGATTGAATCGTGATAAACCGGTAGACGAATTCCGGCAAGTCGCGATCTTGGGGTATAACCCTACATCTGCTAGAATTTCAACTCGCCCTATGCGCTTGAGAAATCGGACCGCTCGCCCGAAGCGCGCCCGAGTCTCGGCCCGTAAATGGTCCGCGATGGGTCGGACGGAACCCCGGCCCTCTTTGCAAGAAGATCGAGTCCCCTGGGAGGACACTGCGCAATGACTGCCTTCTCGAAACTGCACGCCCAGAATCACAAGATTACGGAACTGTCGAACGTGTTCATTTACCTGGTGCAAAACCGGGAAATGTGCGACACGGAGACGGCCTGTGATGTCTTCTTCGAGTACGCCGCCAAGGTTCGCGAGCACATCGAGTGGGTCGATCGTGACCTGTGCGGCAAGCTGATCTCCTATCCCGATCAGACCGTCAAGAACACGGCCGACCGCTTCCTGTCCGGCTCCACCGAGATCAAGCGCATCTTCAACCAGTATCTGAAAGACTGGTGCTCGGAGCCGCATCGCCGGCTGACCATTCGTGATCATGCCGAGTTTCTGAAGGAGACGGAGCAGATGTTCGCACTGGTGCTCGACCGCATTCAGCGCGAAACCGAGCATTTGTATCCGTTGATTCGCAAGCTCGAAGAGCAGGACGCGGCGGCCGCCTGACGGCGCTGCGATCACGCGCCTTTGTTTCGATCCCGCGCGGGCGGGCGACTCCGGTCCGCCCGCGCGAGCAGCGCATCTGCAGGCAGCCAAGGTGCGCTGCCGACGCCCCTCTAGTGCTGCCGTCCCCCCTAATGCTGCCGTCCCCCCTAATGCTGCCGTCCCCCCTAATGCTGCCGTCCCCCCTAATGCTGCCGTCCCCTCGGTGCCGCCGCCCCTCTTAGTCCGGCGATACCGGTGCTCCCCGCAGCGGGCCACGCACGGCGCCACCTTCGCGTAAGTCGTCTCCAACTCTCCGTTCGTCGCCCATGTCTGCCTGTGCAACCGACTTATCTTGAAGCGGCGCGCAGTCGAGACAAAGTAGCTGATTCGAGTTGCAGCCAACGGGAGACGAATCGATGAATCGAAACAAAATGGACAACGGCGCCATCGAGCAGGCACTCTCCGAGCTCAACGCGGCCGCGTCGGAACCCTGGTCGGTGGTCGACGGCAAACTCCACAAGGAGTTTCAGTTCCGGGACTTCAACGAAGCATTCGGCTTCATGACGCGCGCCGCGCTGGTAGCGGAATCCATGGACCATCACCCCGAATGGTTCAACGTGTACAAGACGGTACGCGTCGACCTGGCAACGCATGACGCGGGCGGGATCACGGAGCTCGATTTCGGGCTGGCGGGTCGCATGGAAACCATCGCCGGCTGACCGCGGCCGATGTCCGGCCGGCCCGACCATCGCTGCCGGGCTGGCCGCTGCGTGTGTCGGTCGTCTCGGTGGCTCGCGGGCGTCGGCGATCAGCGAGCGGAGCCGCCGAGGCGTCGGCGAAAAAACTCCGGCTGTGCCAGTGCGCCCGCGTGAATGTCGGCGTTGTAGTAGCGCGTCTCGAACGGGCGCGCATCCACGTCGGCGCGGCGGAAATCCCCGATCGCTCGATCTTTGCGCGCCATCGTCGCGCTCCACCAGCCCGACGGGTAGATGGCTTGAGGGAAGAAGAGGGTGCGCGTATCCGAGAAGCCCGCTTCCTTCAAGTCCGACACCATGCCGGCAATGATGTCCATGTGGTACAGGGGTGACTCGCTCTGCTGAACGAGCAGGCCGCCTTCCGTGAGCGCCGCCATGCAGTTGCGATAAAAGTCGGCAGTGAACAAGCCTTCCGCCGGTCCAACCGGGTCGGTGCTGTCGATGATGATGATGTCGAGGCTTGCGGGCTCGGCATCGCGAATCCAACGGATGCCGTCGTCGAACAACAGTTGCGCGCGGGGGTCGGCGTTCGATTCGGTAAGCTCGGGGAAGAATCGCTCGGCGACGCGGGTCACGCGCTCGTCGATGTCGACCTGCCACACCTGATCCACATCGGGGTGCTTGAGCACTTCGCGCAGCGTGCCGCAGTCGCCGCCGCCGATGATGCAGACGCGCCGCGGTGCCGGGTGGGTAAACAAAACGGGGTGCGCCAGCATCTCGTGATAGAGGAAATTTTCGCGGCTGCTCAACATCGTGAAGCCGTCGATGACCATCAGGTTGCCGAAGTGCTCGGTCTCGTAGACGGCGATGCTCTGATAAGGCGTCTGCTCCGCGTGCAGCTTGCGCCGGATGCGCAGCGAGAAAGCGCTGCCTGCGGTGTCGACAACCTCGGTAAACCAGTCTTTTTCGTCCAACATGCTTCTTGTCCGCGGATGAGCGAGGCTACGCAGTTTCGTCTTGCGACAGCGCGGCGTCAAACGACAGTCGACGCCCGTTAGGGCGCTTTATATCTGCTTCGGATGACTTTCGTGCGTGACTGGGTACGCGGAAAGGGGCTGGCGGCTGGATCCGCTCGCGAACGGGTCTCAGCGCGGATAGCGGTCGTCGAGGTTGGCGGGGCAGAGCACGTCGCGCATGATGCCGATCAGCTCCAGCAGTTGGTTGTTGCGAATACGGTAGTAGATTCGGTTGGCCTCTTTGCGGGCCACGACGATGTTCTTGTTTCGCAGTTGTTCCAGGTGTTGGGAGATGTTGCTCTGCGAGGTTCCTGTCCGCTCGACGATTTCGCCGACGGATAGCTCACGATCGCCCAAGGAGCATAGGATCTTCCAGCGCAAGGGATGGGCCATGGCCTTGAGAGCCATGGCGGTCAGCGCTGTATCCTCCTCTCCCGGCCTATCTAAAGGAGTCTGTTCGCTCATGGTCAGTCCCATCTCTCGGTCTACGCTCTTTCGATACCTTGGTGATTTTTCTCGACTCCGTAGCTGTTCTCGTCACTGGCCTCGTCATTGGCGCGTACATAGCCGCTCATGTCCTTGGCGATGCAGATGATATCCGTGATCCGGCCCTGGGCATCCTTCAGGGCCGTGCGCGAGAAGAGGATCGGGACGCGCGTTCCGTCTTTTGCGATAAAGCGGGCCTCGATCTTCTCGAGCGCTCCTGTTCGGATTAAGGCCTCCAACCAGGTTCCCATGAAGGCGCCGGCCTCCGCATCCTCTCCTTCCTCGAAGACATCGCCGATGGACAAGCCCTTCAGGTCCTCGTCGGCGTAGTCGAGCATGCGGCAAGCCATTGGATTGGTAGTTTTTATTATCCCTTCCGGATCGAGTACCAACAGCGCCTCTCCCATGTGGGTGACGATGTTTTCGAGGTACTGGCGAGCCTGCTCCAGTTCGGCGGTTCGCTCCGCGACCTTCTGTTCCAAGGCCCGATTCAGCGACCGCTCTTTTTCTATCAAACGAAAGTAGGTACTGATCTTGTTGATCAGTAGGTCGTCGTCGATCGGTTTCAGCAGATAGTCCACTGCGCCGACCGCGTAACCCCGCTGCTGAAACTCTTCCGACTTGAAAGCGGCTGTCAGGAAGATGATCGGAATGTCGCGCGTGCGCTTGCGCAGTTTCAGCAGAGATGCCGTTTGGAAGCCATCCATTTCCGGCATCTGCACATCGAGGATAATCAGATCGATGTCGCGATGCTCCAGCGTCAGATCGATCGCTTCGCGCCCGGAAGAGGCTTCCAGCACCAAGGCTTCCAGATGCTTTTCGATCAGTGTGCGCAGAGTGTACAGATTATGCGCATGATCGTCGACGATCAGTACCTTGTACGTGGAGATGCCCGTCATGCCATTTGCCGCTCTGCTTCATCGGGGTCAGGGGCACACAGGCGCCGCTCGAGTGCCTCGTCCAGCATGGATGCAAGTGCGTCTTCCGCAATCGGCTTGGACAGAAAACCGCAGGCGCCGGCGCGCAGACAGCGTTCTCGCTGTTCTTGGTCCAACTCGCCCAGAATGATAATCGGCGGTGCGGCGGTGCCTGCTTCCGTCCGTATGCGCTTGATCGTATCACAGCTTTCGAGCGGCGAAACCGGCGCTGCCAGCAGCAGCAGCGCGCAATCGTGCTCTTCTTGCAGTGTCTCCAGCGCCTCCTCGCCGTCGGCAGCGGTCTGAACCCGCACGCCCATCTCTTCTAGCTGAGAGGTGATCCGCACCAGGCTCTGTACGTCGCGCTCCACCAGCAGTATCCATTGCTCCGTGCGGTGCTCGCGCGCCGCCGGCGCCTGCCGCCGACGGTCTTCGTCGTCTCGGTGGGCAATGGCGGCGGCGGTTGCGCGATCGCGGTCGCGGGCTTCCAGCGCCTCGATGATCTCAACCGCCTCGAAGTCTTCGGGGTCGCGCGAGAGCGGCAGATGCAGCGTGAAGCTCGAGCCCTCGCCGAGCGAGCTCGTCACGCTGATCCTGCCGCCGAGCAGGCGCGCCAGCTCGCGGCTGATGGATAGTCCCAAACCGGTCCCGCCGTAGCGCCGCCGCGTGGATCCGTCGGCTTGCTGGAAGGCGTCGAAAATGATCTCTTCCTTGCCCGGCGGTATGCCGATCCCGGTGTCGGTGACGGTGATGGCGAGCGGACAGGGGTCTTCGCCGGGCTCCAACGTGATTTGCACGCCGCCGCTGTCGGTGAACTTGGCGGCGTTGGAGAGAAAGTTCTTCAGGATTTGGCGCACCTTGTCGCGGTCGCTGTAGATTCGCCGCGGCGCGTCGTCCGTCCAGTCAACGCGCAGATCCAAACCTTTGTCGCTGAACAGCGGTCCGACCATATCCACCAGTTCCTCGAGCATCGGCTCCAGGTCGACCCACTCCAGGCTCACGGTGACCGCGCCGGCCTCGATGCGCGAGATATCGAGGATGTTGTCGATCATGGTCCGCAGATCGCGGCCCGCCTCGTTGATGACTTGCGCTTGACGGCGTTGCTCCGCGTCGAGGGCCGATTGCTCGCCGGCCAGCATTTTCGACAGCAGCAGGATGGAATTCAGCGGCGTGCGCAGCTCATGGCTGACGTTCGCGAGGAACTCGGACTTGAACCGGTTGGACTGCTCCAACTGCTTGGTATGCTCGCGCTCCGTGGCCAAGTGCTCGGCGTGGCTATAGGCCAGCGCGTTCAGCTGGGCGCCGAGCTCGCCGACCTCCTGCGGTCCGCTCCAGTCGAAGCGTTTCGGATTGCCGTCGCGCAGGATGCTTTGGACGCCGCTGGTGAGCTCTTTGCCGAACAGTTCGGCCCGACTCGCCAGCCATCGGGCCGCGAACAGGACCGCCAGCACGAGCATGAATACGATGGACATGACGCGCACGATCAGCGCATTGCGGAAGTCCTCGAGCGGAGACGGGTCCACCGGGCGCCCTACCCAAAGCGGCACCGCGTCTTCGGTGAGGAACATAGGCACCCACAACAGCGGCGTTCCTTCCTCGTCCTTCCAGAGCGCAAGCTTGCGATCGGCGAATATTTGCTCGAGACCGGGGAAATCGGCGAACGCGTTTGGCTCGTCGCTGAGCGGCTCGCCGGGACGTAGGTAGCTGCCGTTGTTGTTGACCCATAACGTGTCGCGATAGAACTGCGCGAGCCCGCCGACGTCGATGGTCATCATCAGCAGCCCGAGCGGTAGGCCGTCGGCGCGGCCGCTGGCGCCGATCGGACTCGCGAGTTGCAGCGTCAGCAACTGCCGCGGGTCTTCGCCGGCGGCGAGCGGGTTGATGCGGATACGGCTGACAATGACCTCGCCCGGCTGCAGCTTGATGCCGGCATTGACGAAGCCTCGGCTCGGCGGCTCGGGCGGCAGCGACGTCGGGCGCCATTCCTTCGTCGTCGCGTCGCGCCGCAGCCAGAAACGCTCGTTGCCCGCGTTGTCGATGAACAAGATCTGGATCAGGTCAGGCTGATCGTCGAGCATCTGGTTGATCCAGCCCGTATAACGTGCCCGGGCCATGTCGACCTCGTCTTCGCTGCCGTCCTCGCCGAGGATGACGCCCGGTTCGGGTAGTTTCGCCAGCAAGCGAATCATCTCGTGGCGGCTGGCCAAGTGCTGATCCAGATCGCGGAAGTCCGCGCGAAGATTCTGAAGGTAAGCCTTCTGATAGAACAGCGCCGTGCGATCGAGCACCAGCGGGAGGTTGATCATGACCGCAAGGGTGAGCGGTGCCAGACCGAACAAAAGAAGCAGGATCAGGATGTAGTAACGAAGCTTCACGCTACTGGGCCGTTCCGGAGCAGATCGGTTGGAGCAGATCCGTTTACGATAGCGTGACGGCGTGTGCATTGAAATGCCCGTGCCGCGCAGCGGTGCGCAGGCGAGCAAAAAAAAGCCGGCCTGTTGGCCGGCTTTCTCGACGCCGACGGCCGAAGAGGCCGCCGGCGGAGATGGAGCGTCAGTTGACCTGGGATCGAATGACGACGCGGCGCTGAAACACCGAGTCGGGCGCGAAGTCGGGCAGCATCTCGAGCTTGCCGCGGCTCTCTGCCGGAGCGATGCGATCCGAGGAGAGGCCTTGCTGGATCATGTAGTCACGCACGCTGTTGGCGCGATTCAGACCGAGTTGATAATTGTATTCCTCGGAGCCCTTGATGTCGGTGTGGCCGACGACGGTCAGGAACTCGTCCGCGGGGCTGGCTTTGACGTCTGCGATGTACTGGTCGAGCCGCGCGAGCTCGTCGGTGTTGACGACGTTGGACATTTCGTAGCGGTCGAACTCGAAATTCAAGCGCACGGTGAACTCTTCCGGCACCGCGGCGACACAGGGCGGCAGGTTGGTCGGGCCGTCGGGGTAGGCGCTTTCCCAGCACTCGCCGTAGCTCGTTGCCCAGAGCTGGCCGTCCGGCACGGTCGGGTCGCCGGCTGCGTACCAGTAGGATTCTTCCAAGTCAGCGGCAACTGCGGCGGACATCCCGATCGAGAGGGCGAGGGCCGCGGAACTGGCCAGCGCAGCGACGCGGGCAGAGACGATCTTCAGCATGAGTGGCTCCTGATAGTGCGAGTGAAAATTGAGGTCGGCCTCGTGTGAGTCGAGCGGTCGAATTCGCTACGGTGCCGCATCGATGTTCGAACGCTGCCGTATCCCTATGATAGCGTGTTGTCGGAAAAATGAAACAAAAAAATTGAAAAACGACAGCCTTATCAACAAGTGTTGCGTCGATATTGCCGTCGTTACTGGGATTTGCGTCGCAGTGGCGTTTTTACAACTATTCCTTTTGTAGCATCTGCACCATTTCCAGCACCCGTGCCGCATGTCCCTTGGGCTTGATGTCGTAGAGGGCCTCGCGAATGATGCCGTCGCGGCCGATGACGAAGGTGGAGCGCAGGATGCCGGTTCGTTTCTCGCCGTTCTTCTCTTTTTCGCGCCAAACCCCGTAGGCTTCGCAGACCTCGCCATCCGTGTCCGCGAGTAGGCGCACGCTGAGGCCGTACTTATCGCGGAAGGCGCCGTGGCTTGCGCAGGTGTCGCGGCTGATGCCGACGATCTCCGCGCCCGCGGCCTCGAACTCGGGGTGCAGATCCGTGAATTCGAGCGCTTCCATCGTGCAGCCAGGGGTATCGTCCTTTGGGTAAAAGCACAGCACAAGGTTGTGCTCGCGCAGCAGAGTTTGGATCTCGACCCGCTCCATGTCCGCGTCGGGCAGGGAGAATTCCGGTGCCTTATCGCCAGATTGCAGCATGAGAACCTCGTAACGGTGGTAGTGCGGACAGGTTGCCGCGGGAGATGGGGGACGCTCGCGGACGCCCTCTCGGTGGTGACGCCGTCTTTGGCGGCTCGTTGTTTTTGGCACCGAAATGTAGGGGGGCCGGTTTCGGTCGTCAACCGAAATCAGATTCGTTTGCCGGCGGTCGGCGTCCGTGCGTTGCCGGCAGCAGTGCACCGAATGCTTTCCGGCGCCGCATGGCTACTGTTGTCGATCGACGGTTTCCGATGCGCGTGGATCGGGCGCTGTTGTCGAGGCAAGCATGGCCTCACCGTGCGTGCCGGTGCCGGTGCCGGTGCCGGTGCCGGTGCCGATGCCGATGCCGATGCCGATGCCGATGCCGGCGATGCCTTGCCTCGATGTATCGAGCCTCAGGTGTCGCGATCTGCGTCCGCCCGCTGATCGTCGTCGGGCGGCGGCAAGCGCACGCTTGCGACCGTGCCGCCGCCCACGCGTGCGCTGAGATGGATCTCCATGTCGTTGGCGATGGCCAGTTGGCGTGCCACCGCCAGGCCGAGACCGGAGCCGCCGGTTTGGCGGTTGCGGGAACCTTCCAGCCGATAGAAGGGACGGAAAACCGCTTCGCGCTCAAGCTCGGGAATGCCGAGGCCGCGGTCGAGCACGAACACCACGGGCGCGCGATGCTGGCAGTCGAGTCGCACTTCCACGGGCGCAGCGCTGTAGCGCAGTGCGTTCTCGATCAGGTTACCCAGGATACGACGCAGCGCGATCCCGTTGACGGACTGAATGCATCCCGAACTATGCAGCCATACGACACGGGGGCGATTGCCGACCACTTCGCTGATCAGCGCGCCCACATCCACACGATTACGCTCGCCGGCACCCAGCGTGCGGCCCAATTCGACGGTTTGGGAGATCTGCGCATTCATTTCCTCGATGTCGCGCTCCATGGTCGCACGCAGTGTCGTATCGACGTTCTCCGGCAACATTTCCAAGGCTAGGCGAAGGCGGGTCAGCGGTGTGCGCAGATCGTGCGAGATGCCGGCCAGCAGTACGGTTCGATCCGCCAGCAGTTCGCGGACCTGCTGGCTGGTCCGGTTGAACTGGCGCGCGAGGCTCGCCAGTTCCGTGGGGCCGCTCTCCGGGAGCCGCTCCGGTGACCTGCCCATCGCCACCTCCTCGGCGGCGCGAGAGAGGCGGGTCAGCGGCGAGGTGACCCGCCGTGCCAGTACCGTAGCGGTGATCAGGAGCAGCAGCAACGCGAGGCTGGAGATGACGAAGACGCCTTCCAGCGGCCGTGTCTGGATGCGGTTGCGCGGGAAGCCGGCCCAAACGGTTCCCGCCGACGTGCGCAGGTCCACCCAAAACCAACGCTCACCGTCGATGACATTGCTCTGCATGTGGACTCGGCGTTCCAGGCGGTCGCTCAGGGCGTGGCTCAGCCGGTCGACGTAGGGAAAAAAATGATTGTGCAGCCCCCCGGGCGGCTCGTCGGGTGTCAGCAGTCGCAACTGATACTCGCTGAGCAGTTTCTCGCGATACTCGCCGCGCATCTGCGGCGGCAGTTGCGCAAGGGTGCGTGCAGACAGTTCCATCAGGGCCGCAAGATCTGCGGTGGAGCGCTGCACGACCGGGAACAGGGCGTAGTAGACGACGGCGGCGAAGGTGATCAGGGCAAAGGAGCCGAAGGTCAAAACCAAGGTCAGCAGGACGCGGCTGAACAGCGATGCCGGGACCAGCGACCGCAAGTCGCTCAGTCCTCGGCCCGCGGGGTGAACATATAGCCCCGACCCCAGACGGTGCGGATATAACGCGGCTGCTTTTTGTTGGCTTCTACCTTGGCGCGCAGCCGCGCGACCTGGACGTCGATGCTGCGGTCGAACGGATTGCGCTCGTAGCCTTTCAACAAGTCGAGGATGCGGTCCCGATCCAGGATGCGGTTAGGGTGATCGACGAAAATCCCGAGCAGGTCATACTCGCTGCCGGTCAGCGCGACCGGCTCGCCGTTGCGGGTGAGCTGCCGCGCGCCCCGGTCGAGCCGGTAGGGCCCGAAGGCGGCGACCGTATCGCTTCCGCCGGGGTCGGACGCGACGCTTGCGTGGCGGCGCAGCACGGCCCGAATTCGCGCAAGGAGCTCGCGGGGATTGAACGGTTTGGCGAGATAGTCGTCGGCGCCGACCTCGAGGCCGACGATGCGGTCGATCTCCTCGCCGCGGGCCGACAATATAATGATAGGAACGTCGCTGCGGGCGCGCAGCCGGCGCGCGAGCGTCAGTCCGTCCTCGCCCGGGAGCATCAAGTCCAGAATCAGGATGTCGGGGCGATGGTGCTCGAGCCATGCGAACATGGCTTGGCCATCCTCGACTCCGTCTACCTCGAACCCCTCCTTGTGTAGGTAGCCTGTCAGCAACTCGCGCAGCGAGGCATCATCGTCCACGACGAGTACATGTGTGCCGGAGTCCGCGGTCGCTGTGCTCATTGTTCCAACTGCCAGTTTCGGTTAGCGAAACCTCACCGTTTCGGAGCGCCGGGACGGACCCGGTGCAGGAATGTAACAAAATGTCACAATATAACTATATTGGGAAATACCTTTTGTCTCTACCGCAGGGATAATGACATCTCATCAAGAACGGTAAACGGCCGCGCTTGCAAGTTCCGCTGCCGTTGCCCGCGTCGCATGCCGAGCACATGGCATCCAAGACGGGTTCGAGGCTTGCCCAATCGTCGGAAACGGAGGCAGTAGCATGAGTTTCGACGCTTTAACAATAGGCGGATTTCTCGTTGCGGTCGTCAGCGGCGGCTTCCTTGTGGGCGTCGTCAGTCACAATGACAAACAGACCGATCAACGCGCACGGCAAGCCCACAAACGGCGCTCAGTGTTTCCGGGTCACCGCCGCTGACTCCATCCTGCTCGCAGTGCGGGCTCTGATGCAGCGCCCGGTCTGCGTTCGCCTCTTGCGGATTTGCCCCGTGTCGCCGGCAGACCCTTGTTCTGCGGCGGCGGCGGCGGGGAGAGGTGGCTCACGCGGGCCGCATGACGCTGGCGCGAGACCACGCCCGCAGTGGGCTCACTGATTCGATTTCTGGGCAGCAAGCCTCTTGGCCGCCCCGGCAGACACACACCCTGCCGCGGCGGCCTTTTTTACGTCCGCGCAGCGTTGCGCAGACGCAGGCGAGTTACCGGCGTTCTGCGGGTAGGGCGTCGGTCAGCAGTGCCAATGCTTCTTCCAGGGCACCCCTTACCTCTCGGGTGATCGCGCGCGGATCCGGGACGTCCGCATCGGTGTCGATCTCGTCGATCATCTCCAGCGCCTGACGAAAGGCGTCCGCGGAGAGACCGAGGTGGCCCAGGTCATTGGCGCTGAGCGCCTTCAATTGAATGCCGCGAGTCATGAGTCGGCGATCTCCGAAACTGTTGGTTGGAGAGGGACGGCTGTGCACCCTTGCCGATGCTAACCGAAGTCGTGCCGGTCTGTCTGCGTGTCGCCGGCGCAACAGTTGCGCCTGTCCGCGATCGCATCCGGCTCGCCCGTGCACGTCGGCCTGCGTCCGGGCATCCACGCGCCGCTCGGAGCGGCTTCGGGCGCTCGGATCGAAGGCTCGCGCGTCCGCGGGTACGGCGATCGGTTGCGTCCAGCCCCGGGCCACGCGAATTCCCCGATACTCGGTATTGATGTCGGGGCGTTGCGAACCCCGTTCGCCTCGGTCATGCTTGGGCGGAACTGCGCGGATGATGAGCCGACGATGCCGCATCCGGATAAAACCACCATCTGGAGACAAGCGATGCAAGTGCGCGACTACATGAGTGAGACGCCGGTCACAATCTCGGCGGGTGCGGACTACCAGCAAGCATTCGATATCATGCAGGAGAGGGATCTGCACCATTTGCCGGTCGTCGACGCAGACGGCACGGTGGTCGGAATTCTCGCGCGGCGTGACCTGCAACTGGCGGCACGCTACTTCCACGAGGCACCGGGCGAAGTCGAAGACGTCATGCACAACCCCGTGAGGACGATCGCACCCGATGCGGATCTCGCCGACGCGGTCGACATGATGACGACGCAGCGCATCGGCTGCCTGCCGGTATCGGAGGACGGCGGCGTGCATCTGGTCGGCATCATCACCGAAACCGATTTGCTGCGCGCCCTGCGCGAGTTGCTGGTTCGGCAAGCCGCCTGACTCGGCGAGCGGCCCCGGCGGGGCGCCCTCGAGCGCACCGCAGTCCTCGATCGGCTCTGCGGTGCGCCCTCAGCATTGCTCGCAGGTCTGATCGCGGCCGCCCGGGCCGGTCAGCACCGCGCCGCTGACCGCGTTCGGCCGGTACACCGTGCAGCCCTTGACCCCAAGCGCGTGGGCAAGGACGTAGATGTCCTTGAATTCCGCGAAGCGGATCGTCTCCGGGACGTTGATCGTCTTGGAGATCGCGCTGTCGACATAGGGCTGCAGCGCCGCCTGCATCGCCAATTGGTCCTCGGCCGTAACAGCGTGGGTGTCGCGAAATGCCGGCGGCGGCTCGTCGCCGTGGCGGCGGCGCCAAAGTAGGCAGGCAGGATCCTCCACCCGCAGCATCCGCGAGCTGCCGTCGGCTGCGCGCAGCATGCGCAGGGGATGGCGGCCGTACACGGGCTCGACGCCGCTCGAGACATTGCCCGCCAGCAGACTGATACTGCCGGTCGGGGCGATCGCGGTCAGGTGCGAATTACGCAGGCCGTCCAGCGCGATACCCGCGCGAATGTCATCCGGCAGCCGTCGCGCGAAACGCCCGTCCAAATAGGCTTTTCGCCGGAAGAACGGAAACGGGCCTTTCTCCGCGGCCAGCGCTACCGAAGCTCTATAGGCGGCATGACAGACCGTGCGCATGGCCTCCGCCGCCAGCGTCCGGGCCTCGGCGCTGTCATAGCGCAGCCCGAGCATGATCAGCGCGTCCGCGAGACCGGTGATGCCGAGGCCCAAGCGCCGACTGCCGAGGGCCTGTGCTTTTTGGGCCGGCAGCGGAAAGTGCGAAACGTCGATGACATTGTCGAGCAGACGGGTTGCCGTATGCGCCGCCGTCGTGAGTGCTTGTAGGTCGAGTGCTGCATGCTCCTCGAACGGCGCGCGGACGAAAGCGGTCAGGTTCAGCGAGCCGAGATCACAAGCCCCGTACGCCGGCAGCGGTATCTCGCCGCAGGGATTGGTGGCACGGATGTCCTCTCGATAGGCGAGATTGTTTTCCGCATTGACCCGATCGATGAACAGGACACCGGGCCCCGCGGTGTCGAAGTTGGCGCGCATGATTCGATCCCATAATGCGCGCGCCGGCACTTCGCGCAGGACGGCGCAGTCGACGTTCCTTCGCCCGCACCAATCGCGGCGAATGCGTCTGCCGAAGCGGACCGCGTCTTCTTCCGATAGCGCGTCCGACGGAAAAACCAGCGGCCAGGATAGGTCTTGCTCCACCGCCTGCATGAAGGCGTCGTTCACCAAGACGGAAAGGTTGAAGTTGCGCAGTGCGCCCTGCGCACGCTTGGCATCGACGAAAGCCTCGATATCCGGGTGATCGCAGCACAGCGTGCCCATCATCGCACCCCGGCGGGCGTTTCCCGACCGCACCGTGGCGCACATGCTGTCCCAGACGTGCAGAAACGCGACCGGACCCGACGCCATGCGCCCGACACGCCGGCCGCGCAGCCCGGCGGGGCGCAGGGTCGAGAAGTCGCAGCCGATACCGCCCCCCTGCTGCATCGTCAGCGCACCTTCCTTCAACGCCTCGAAAATGCCGGCCATGTCGTCCGGGATCGGCCCCATGACGAAACAGTTGAACAGAGTGACTTCGCGCTCGACGCCGGCACCGGCCAGAATGCGTCCGCCCGGCAGGAAGCGAAAATTGGACAGCAGATCGTAGAAGCGGCTTTCCCAGCGTCCTCGATCGGCGGTCTCCGGCGTGCACAGGGCCCGCGCGACGCGTCGGCGCGTTGCGTCGAGATCGCTGTCGCCCGGCGCGCGGTACCGTGTCTCCCAAATCAAGCGGGTGAGATCGTCGGGCGAGATCGGTTCGGGCTCGCGGGGATCGGGCATCGACGGGCGCCTCGCGCAGGTGCGGTTGCATCCCCGGAGCATAGACGACGATACGCCGGCGTCGTATTGAGCGTCGCATCGAAGAACGCGCCGGATCAGGCGTGCGGGCCGACGCGTGCGCGTCGCGGCTCTCTAACCCGTCAGCTGCCCGACAATCTTCTCCACCTGCGCGATGCGCTTGGCCGGGTCGGCCATGTCGCGGTAGAAGCGCAGCGCGCCGTTGGCCTGGTCGAGCTTGAACTCCTTCGGGCGGCTTTGGATCAGGCTCACCAGGCGCATGTGGTCGATCTTGGGCGTGTCGCCGAACACGATGCGCCCGCTCGCCGGGCCGGCCTCGATCTTGTAGATGCCGTAGGGCTGCACCTTGAGCTTGAGCTCGGTGATGTCGAAGAGGTTCTTGGTGGGGTCGGGCAGCAGGCCGAAGCGGTCGATCATCTCCACCTTGAGGTCGCGCAGCGCGGCGGGGTCGGCGGCGCTGGCAATGCGCTTATAGGTGACGAGCCGGGTGTGCACGTCCGGCAGGTAATCATCCGGCAGCAGCGCGGGCAGGCCGAGGTCGATCTCGGCGCCGTGGTCGAGCGGGCGATCCAGCTCCGGCGTGCGGCCGGCCTTCAGCGCCTCGACGGCGCGCTCCAGCAGGTCCATGTACAGCGTGAAGCCGATCTCGTGGATCTGCCCGGACTGCTCGTCGCCGAGCAGCTCGCCGGCGCCGCGGATCTCGAGATCGTGGGTCGCGAGCGTAAAGCCTGCGCCCAAATCTTCCAGCGACTCGATGGCCTCCAGGCGCTTCTTCGCGTCCTCGGTCATCGCCTTCGGCGGCGGTGTGATCAGGTAGGCATAGGCACGGTGATGGGAGCGCCCGACCCGCCCGCGCAGCTGGTGCAGCTGAGCGAGGCCGAGCTTGTCGGCGCGGTTGATGATGATGGTGTTGGCGCTCGGCACGTCGATGCCGCTCTCGACGATGGTGGTGCAGACCAACAGGTTGAAGCGGCGGTGGTAGAAGTCGCGCATGACGCGCTCCAGCTCACGCTCGCGCATCTGGCCATGGGCCACCTGCACACGGGCGTCGGGGACCAGCGCTTCGACCTTCTGCGCCATGTTCTCGATGGTCTCGACCTCGTTGTGCAGGAAGTAGATCTGCCCGCCGCGATTGATCTCGCGCTGGCAGGCCTCCTGGATCAGGCCGTCGTTCCACGGCGAGATGAAGGTCTTGATCGGGTGGCGCTCCACCGGCGGCGTGGCGATGATCGACAGGTCCCGCAGGCCTGACATGGCCATGTTCAGCGTGCGCGGGATCGGCGTGGCGGTCAGCGTCAGCACGTCCACCTCGCTGCGCAGGCTTTTGAGCTGCTCCTTGTGGCGGACGCCGAAGCGGTGCTCCTCGTCGATGATGGTCAGGCCCAGGTTTTTGAAGCGGATCGAGGCCTGCAGCAGCTTGTGGGTGCCGACGACGATGTCCACCGTGCCGTCGGCGAGGCCGTCGATGATCTGCTTCTGCTCCTTCGCGTTTTTGAAGCGCGACAGGCTCTCGACCTTGACCGGCCAGTCGGCGAAGCGGTCGGAGAAGTTCTGGAAGTGCTGCTGGGCGAGCAGTGTCGTCGGCACCAGCACGGCCACCTGGCGGCCGCCGTTGACGGCAACGAAGGCGGCGCGCATCGCGACTTCGGTCTTGCCGAAGCCAACGTCGCCGCAGACGACCCGGTCCATGGGCTTCGGGTCGGCCATGTCGGACAGGATGGCCTCGATGGCGCGCTGCTGGTCCGGCGTCTCCTCGAATTCGAAGGCCGTCGCGAAGGCGGCGTAGTCGGCACCGGGGTCGGGGAAGGCGACGCCCTGGCGGGCCGCGCGGCGGGCATAGATGTCGAGCAGCTCGGCGGCCACGTCGTGGGCCTTCTGCGCGGCCTTGCGCTTGACCTTGTCCCATTGGTCGCCGCCAAGGCGATGCAGCGGCGCGTTTTCGGGTGCGGCGCCGGTGTAGCGGGAGATCAGGTGCAGGGAGCTCACCGGCACGTAGAGCTTGTCGCCCTTTGCATACTCCAGCGCCAGCAGCTCGGTGCGGCTGCCGCCCAGCTCCAGGATCTGCAGGCCCAGGAACCGGCCGACGCCGTGCTCCTCGTGTACCACGGGCGCACCGACATGCAGCTCGGTCAGGTTGCGGACGACGGCCTCGCCGTCGCGCTCGCGGGCCTTGCGCCGGCGCTCCTGGCGCACCCGCTCGCCGTAGAGCTGGGTCTCGGTGACCAGCGCGAGGCGTTCCTGCTCCAGCAGCAGCGGCTGTTCCAACGCCGCCACCGTGACAGCGACCGGCATGTCGCCGTCGACGAAGGCGTGCCAACCGTCCACCGCCTTGGGCTGGATGCGAAAGCCCACCAGGTGCTCGATCAGCATCTCCCGCCGGCCGGTGCTCTCGGCGACGAACAGGGTGCGGCGGCCGGGCTCGGCCAGAAAATTTTTCAGCGCCGCGGCGGGCTCCGGGGCGCGGGCCTGAATCGCCAGCGACGGCACGGTGGCTGTCGCGAAGTTGTCCACCCGCGCATAGCCCTTGCGCCGGCTCGGCACCTCGGCCGACTGCCAACAGACGCCGGTCATTGCATTGAGGCGGCCGGCGAGCTCGTCCGGCGCCTGGTAGAGCCGGCGCGGTGGCAATAGCGGACGCTCGATGTCGTGGCGGCGCTGCTCGTAGCGGGCGTCGATGGCGGCGAAGGCGGACTCGGCCGCGTCCCGGGAGTCGGCGCTCTCGAAGGCGAGCGTCGTCTCCGGCAGATAGTCGAACAGCGTCGCCGTTTCGTCGAAAAACAGCGGCAAGTAGTATTCCAGGCCGCCGGGCATGCGGCCCTCGGAGACCTCGCGGTAGACCAGCGCGGCCTTGGGATCGCTGTCGATCGCAGCCCGCCAGCGCTGGCGGAAGCCGCTGATGGCCTCTTCGGTGAACGGGAATTCCCTTGCCGGCAGCATCCGTACGCGCTCGACCTTGTCCAGCGAGCGCTGGCTGTCCGGGTCGAAGGTGCGGATGGATTCGATTTCGTCGTCGAAAAGGTCGATGCGCAGGGGCTGGGTGCTGCCCATCGGGAAGATATCCATCAGCGCGCCGCGCACCGCGAACTCGCCGTGGGCGATCACCTGGGAGACGCACTCGTAGCCGGCGTGCGCCAGGCGCTCGCGGGTGCGCTCCAAATCCAGCCGGTCGCCCACCGCGAGCGCCAGCGAATGACCGTCGACGTAGTGGCGCGGCGGCAGACGCTGCAGCAGCGTGCCGACCGGCACCACCAAGACGCCGCGCGCGAGCTGAGGCAGACGATGCAGCGTCAACAACCGCTCCGAGACAAGCTCCGGCAACGGTGAGAAAACGTCGTAGGGCAATGTTTCCCAGTCGGGAAAAGTCAGGACCGGAACCGCCGGCTCCGCCCCCGCGCGCAGAAAAAATTCCAGCTGGGCACGCAGGGCGGTAGCCGATTGCATGTCGGGCACGACGGCGAGCAGCGGAGCATCCGCTTCCCGGGCGGCGGACGCCATAGCCAGCGCCGACGCGGCATCATACAGCCTTCCCCATTGCAACCGTTCGCCGGGCATGCGCGGTTGCGGCGGATGCAGCGGGGAATGCGCTGCTCCGGCATCGGCGGGCCTTGCCTGTCGGGGCGCTTCACTGTGGCGGAAGGACTGCGTTGACACTGCGGTTTTTGCGGTAAGCGTAGAAAAGTCAACGCACAATCATCTCACAGACCCGGCGTCGGCGCAGCGCGAGTGCGCCTTTCGCGGGCTATGAGCGCGTGACCGGCTCGCTGTGGCGCACCACCGGCCGGCCGCGCGTCAGCGCGCTCAAGCTGCCCCGGTTTTTGGCGGAAAACGCTCCAACAGTTGCTGCGGCGTGACGACGGGCACGGCGCTGTGCGTCAAGTCCTCGGCGTTCAGCGTCACGATGTAATCGGCGTTGTCCGCGGAGGCGCTCGCGACGAGCAGCGCGTCGTCGAGTCCGAGTCCTTGCGTCGACAAAGCGCGGCTCAGTGCCGCATCCACGATCGTCTCCCGGGCGCTGGCAAGCCGCAAGTAGCTGCGCAGACCCGCCAGTTCGCGCAGTGCTTGCGGCTGTCCGAGCGCCCGCGCCAGCGTTTCCGCGATCTCGCACAGGGAATGGCTGCAGATCCATCCCTGAATCACACCCTCTTCCGCGAGCGCAAGGGCCGCGCTGCAGACCGCCCTGTGAGCGGCGTCGCCGAGATGTGCGCCCAGCACGACGGTACTGTCGAACATTGCGTCCACGAGTTTGTCCATAATTTTCTCCTTTCATTGCTGGTCCTGGCGCAGGGGCATCAATGCCCCGTTGCGGTTTCTATTGCCGGCGGTGCTGTCTTCGCCTCCCGAAGAGCAGTCGATGCCCCGGGGCTGTCCGCATTATGGCCGGTCATCCTGTCAAAACACGACAAGGGACGGAGCGCAAAGCCCGGGCGGCCGGCCATTGCTTGCCGATGCAGGGCGGGCGCAATAGCTCGGTGAGTGAAGCTTCTTTAATCGGGTGGCGTTTTTGTTTGTACGTCAAAGCATTACAATGGTGTGATTGGGCCCCTGGGCGCATCAGTGAAGCTATGCAAAAGCAATTCTCATGCCGGGGTTTCCTCGGCAATGGCCTGCGCCCCGGGACTTCATCGGCGATCGGGCTCATGGGTCGAAATCGTCCCGGGGGGACTGCCGAGTTGCGCCGTGTCGTGCATAAGCCGGGCTGAAAGACCTGATAACCCGTGTGTAAAGCTGCCGTTGCACTGAGACAGGTCGCTGCCGCCATGTGGTCCGGGGATACTTGTCGACATCCGGGCAGTCTTCGGGAACCGGGCCGGCGGGTTCGGCGATCTCGGGACGGTGCGCGGCGCGACGAAGGCAAACATCACCGTTGCCATGCTGTTGTAGAGTGCCGGCGCACTCCGGCATCGGTTGTCGTCGCATTTCAGTCCGATCATCCACATTGCGAGCTCAAGCAGGCCCGCCAAGGCCGCGGTTATCGGCCGGTAAAGCATGTCGACGACTGCTTCATCAGTATTTTCTGAATTAATCAAAATGTGTTTGTCCTCGCGCTTCGCCTGCGTCTGATTCATAGTGGCGGTGTCGGCCAAGCGCTGAAGGCCCGTGCGGGTAAAATTGCATGGCCTCGCGAGCGACGATGCGACGGTATCGAGCGCGGCGATGGTGCCTGCTTTTAAGCCGCACGCCCGGAACGGTTTTCGGAGGCGGCCGGCACAGCCCTTAGCGGCGTAGCCGCCGGCGTCGATCACTACCGGAGTCCCGCGCGGGGCGGCTTTTGCCGACGTGACCTGCGCATTGCAGCGTGCTCGTAACCAAAAATTCACGAGTGCGCTGCTTTCGCAGGTCAGAATGGCTGCCGCCCTCCCGCACGGAGACGCCCCCTGGCTAACCACTATCCTATGGAGATCACTGCATCATGAAGTTTTCGACCCTGCTGAAAACGGCAGCCGCAGTTGGCTGTCTGTCCGGACTGGCTCTGGCTCCCGTCGCGCACGCGGACGTCAAACTGAACGGTTCCGGCGCCAGCTTCCCGTTCCCTCTCTACTCCAAGTGGTTCAAGGATTTCTCAAAAGAGAACAAGGATATTCGTGTCGACTACCAGGCGAAGGGCAGTGGGGCAGGCATCCAGGATTTGATCAACGGCGTCGTCGATTTCGCGGCTTCCGATGCCGCGATGAAGGAAGACGAGATGAGCCAGGTGAAACAGGGCGTAGTGCTGCTGCCGATCACCGCGGGCGAGGTCGTCTTGGCCTACAACGTCGAGGGTGTGGAAGAGCTGAAGCTGCCGCGCGACGTCTACCCGCAGATTTTCCTGGGCACCATCACCAAGTGGAACGACCCCAAGATCGCCGACGCGAATCCGGGCGTCGATCTGCCGGACGAGGACATCACCGTGGTTGTGCGCTCGGACTCTTCCGGCACGACCTATGTCTTTACCGGTCACCTGAGCGAGATCAGCGGCGACTTCAAGGACGCGGTGGGACAGGCCAAGGCTCCGAACTGGCCCGACAGCGACAAGCTCATCAAGGCGCCCAAGAACGACGGCGTCACGGCACAAATTAAGCAAATTCCGGGCTCGATCGGCTACATCGAGTACGGCTACGCAAAACTGACCGGCCAGCCCTCTGCGCTTCTGGAGAACAAGGCCGGCAACTTCGTCGCGCCTGGACCGGAGTCCGGCGCCGCGGCGCTTGCCAGCGCCGAGTTCCCCGGCGGCACGCTTCCGGGCAGCGACGTGCCCAACCTTATCGCCTGGGTTTGGGATCCCGCCGGCGAGAACGCCTATCCCATCGCGACCTTCACTTGGCTGCTGCTTTATGCCGAGCAGGATGACGACAAGGCGGCGGCATTGCGCAAGCTGGTCGACTACGTCACGAGCGAGGAAGCGCAGGGACAGGCCGACGGCCTCGGCTATATTCCGCTCCCCGAAGAGGTCATCGAAAAGGTGCGCGCCGCGGCAGAGTACGTGAAATAAGGCCCGGTACATCGGCGTCGCCGACGATGCGGACAGGGATGTCCGACGAAAGACCTGGGTTTTTCATTGACCCAGCGCAATTCGTCGTAGTTAGATAGCGAACCCCGCACAGCTATGTGCTTATAAGCGTCCGGTTTTTGGCCAGGATATCGGCCTGACGCCGATACCGGCGCGTAAGCGCGAGAACAGTCCGCCGCAGAGCGGAAACCTTGGAACGACTACATGGCAAAGATACTGCAGCAACCGGGGTCATCGAGCACGATCACCCGCGCCCCGTCGTCCGGCGAGTTTCTGGGCGATTCGATCTTCCGTGCCGTAGCCTACAGCTGCGCGATGCTGATTATCCTGCTGGTGGCATTTATTCTGTGGCAGATCGGCAAAGAAGCCATGCCAGCGGTGGGGGAGCACGGTCTCGGCTTCTGGACGGGCACGACGTGGGACGTCAACAAGGGGCAGTTCGGTGTGCTGCCGGAGATCTGGGGCACGCTCTATAGCTCCTTGCTCGCCCTCATGCTGGGCGGCATCTTCGGCATCTCGATCGCGATCTTCCTGACTCAAGACTTCATCCATGACAGGCTGGCAACGGTTTTTCGCACCGTCGTCGAACTGCTCGCCGCTATTCCGTCGGTGGTCTACGGACTCTGGGGCATCTATGTGTTGATCCCCCTGATCCGCCCCGTTGCCCAATGGCTGCACGAGCACTTCTCCTGGTTTCCTCCGTTCGGGACGGATCTCAGCGGTCCCGGAATGGCACCCGCGGCACTGGTGCTTGCGATCATGATTCTGCCGACCGTCGCCGCCATCTCGGTCGACGCGTTCCGCCGCATCCCCTACAAGGTCAAAGAGGCGGCCTATGGCATGGGCACGACCAAGTGGGAGGCGATTCTTAAGGTCATGCTGCCGACCGCGTCATCCGGCATTCTGGCGGCCTTGGTGCTGGGCTTCGGCCGAGCGTTGGGGGAGACCATGGCGCTCGCGATGCTGATCGGCAACAGCAACCAGATCAGCTTGTCGCTATTTTCGCCGGCCAATACGCTGGCGTCTCTGCTTGCTTCGAGCTTTCCCGAGGCCGGTCCGGTCGAGGTTCAGGCCCTGATGTATGCCGCGCTGGTGCTGCTTCTGATTACCTTCATCGTCAATGTCGTCGGTCTAGGTGTTCAGCAGTACACGATGCGCAAATTCGAGGGTAAGTGATGAGCGATGTCGATTTGACAGCATCTGCAATGGAACCCGACTTCGAAAGGCCGAACCTCGAGCGGCAGTTGCTCGAAGGCCGGGCGATCAAAAACAACGTGCTGACAGGACTGACCTGGATCGTCGCCATTATCGCGTCGATCCCGCTGTTGTCGGTCATTTACATGTTGCTGGTGCGGGGCGGCTCGCGCTTGTTCGGTGCCGATTTCGCCGAGGTGCTGACCGGATTGCCGCCCGCGGGGTTCGAGATGGGCGGCGGTATCGGTCCCGCGATCGTCGGCACGTTGGTGATGGTGGCGATTGCGGCCGTGATCAGCGTGCCTTTCGGCATTCTGGCTGCTATTCATCTTGCGATGCTGGATCCGCACAGCAAGACGGCCACGATGGCCCGCTTCCTGGCGAAGGTGCTGACCGGGTTTCCGTCTATTTTGGCCGGCGTGTTTATCTATGCGGTGATCGTCATCAGCTTCGGCTATTCCGCCTTGGCGGGCGGTATCGCGTTGGCCGTGCTGATGCTGCCCACGGTGGTACTGGCCGCCGAGGAGGCCATCAAGCAAGTGCCGCAGCGCATGAAGGACGCCGCCTTCGGCATGGGCTGCACGCGCACCCAGGTTATCTGGAAGGTGGTGCTGCCGACGGGGCTGCCCGGTATTCTGACCGGCGTCATGCTGGCGATTGCCGGCGCCGCAGGTGAATCGGCGCCACTGCTGTTCACGGCGCTGTTCAGCAACTACTACCTGAGCGAGTTGATGGAGCCGACCGCCTCGCTCTCGATTCTGATCTACAACTTCTCCGGGATGCCGTTCGAGAACCAGATCGAACTGGCCTGGACAGCGTCGTTGGTGCTGGTGCTGATTGTCCTGGTCTTCAACATTCTGGCCCGACTGGTCGGCCAACCCAAGGTCTAAGCCGCGAGGTATTGGTCAATGAGTGCAACAGCAGAAGCGGTCTTCGTGGCCGAGCCTTTTGCCCCGGCGGGCGATGTCGTCATCGACTGCAACGTCGAAAAGATTTTCTACGGCGATTTTCTTGCCGTACGCGACAGCGTCGTGCCGATCGAGAAGAACAAAATCACGGGTTTCATCGGCCCGTCCGGCTGCGGCAAGTCCACCGTGCTGCGCAGCCTCAATCGGATGAATGACCTGATCAACGTCTTCCGGTTCGAAGGAAGCGTGATGTACCACGGTCAGGACATCTATGCGAAGAAGGTCGATCCAGTCGTTGTCCGTCGCTACATCGGCATGGTGTTCCAGCAACCGAATCCGTTTTCGATGAGCATCTACGACAATGTTGCCTTCGGCCTGCGCCTGAACAAGTTCAAGGGCGATATCGACGCGAAGGTGCAGAAAGCCCTGGAACGGGCGGCACTCTGGAAAGAGGTCAAGGACAAACTGAAGAACAGCGGTCTGTCACTGTCCGGCGGCCAGCAGCAGCGTCTTTGCATCGCTCGCGCGATCGCAACCGAGCCCGACGTGCTGCTGATGGACGAGCCTTGCTCGGCACTCGACCCGATTGCGACACGCCAAGTCGAAGAACTGATGCTGGAGCTGAAAAAGCGCTTCACGGTGGCGCTCGTCACGCACAATATGCAGCAAGCGACTCGCGTTGCCGACACGACCGCCTTCTTCTCGGTGGATATCTCGCGCGGCGGGCGAACCGGCTACCTGGTGGAGATGGCTCCGACGCAACAGGTTTTCGAGGATCCGCAGGAGCAACTGACACGGGAGTACGTCAGGGGCGAGTTCAGCTAGCCGGGCGTCCGGGCGGTTCGCCGCTGGACATGCGGTCGTCGACAATCCGACAGAACCAGCGCTCGCCCGGCAACCATTGCTTCGATATCGCAGTGGCTTGGATGGGCCTCGGTGCGAGCTTGGGCGGAGAATAGCCAGTCCTGAGGTCGGCCGACAGGACAAGCGATGCCGCGCTACGAGACCTCTCCGGAGGTCGGGGCGAATTCAGCGCTACGTTGGCGGGGCGCTGAATGGGTGCTTCCCGCGATCGACTCGATCGGCGCGGAAGTCCCGTATGATAAGGGCCCGGCGTCGGCGGCTACCGCGCATCGTCACTGTCGGTGGCCGTTGCCGACGAGGCTACTTGTCCCTATCCGAAGGCCGCCTCGGCGACAGCGCAAGCGTCTACCCGACACTGACTGACGGCCGGTCAACTGCCGAGGAAATGAGCTATATCGCGTTGCCGCCGAAACTGTTCTTGCTCGCAAGATCCAAGCGATGGAGGGTCAACTGAGCGAGCGCTCGGAACGTGCTGCCGTGGACGCGAGTACGCCCGGGCAGATTGTGCCGCGACTCGCGCGTATTCTTCGTCGCACTTGGGCGCCCCTCCGACACCGTAGCATGCGGCGCTAGATGACAAACGCCGGCCGCCTGAATTTGCCCGCGATAGAGGCTTCGCTGCGCGCCCTGCAGTTCGACTTCGAGGCCGTCAACGCGACCCTGTCGTCCCCCCGTGATCCGCTGACCGATGAAGTCTTGCACCGCCTGCTGCTCGGCTATGGTTACGTCGACGACTTGTTGGCGAATAACATCGATCTCTTCGCCGCCGGCAACTCGCGCCATCTACTTGAGATCAATCTACTCGTGCTCTGTGGCAGAGATGAGCTTACGCGGGACGAGTGTAGACAACTTGTCGAGGCGACAGAGGAGCGCTTCTACGCCAATCACGACGGCGGGGTCGGCGAGCTGATCTCGTGGGTTCGCATGATGCGCGCGGAGACGGTGTGGCGCCAAGCGGCGAGCGCCTATATTCATATTTTGAGCCAACCGCAGCTCTTTATCGAAGGCAATCACCGCGCCGGCTCGTTGATTATGAGCTGGATATTGGCGCGGGCCGGGAAGCCGCCGTTCGTGCTGTCGGTCGAGAATGCAAAGGCCTACTTCGATCCATCGACGCTGGCAAAGAACGCCCGGAAGAACACCCTCAACATGATGCTGAGGCGCCCGAAACTGATGAAGCGATTCGCCGATCTGCTGAAGGTCGAGGCGCAGCCGGCCTATGTTCTTCAGCCGAGAGAAGCGTGGCGCTGATTGCGCCGGTTGCGCGCCAGGCACCTGCACCGCGCCCCGGCCCGGAGGCCTGAGCTCAAGCTGCTGCGGCGAGCCGGTATCGAGTCCGGCAGCGGGGCCATCCTGAAACAGCGCATTCTCGGTGGCCGTCACCAGGCTGTTGCCCGATGGTGTCGGCGACAGGCTCTCCAAAGCCTGTTTATTGCGTACGCCCGCGCGCTGGTCCGCGGTCGACAAAAATTTGGCCGGCGTCGGGATCTCGCGAACGAACGTTCCGTCCAAGGTCATCTTCTATGTAGTCGGCCCAGAAGCAGATCTCGTCCGCATTGCGCCGGCCCGAGCATGCACGCCAGAACCACTGCGCCGGGCGTCAGTCCCGAGACGACCTAGACCGTGTTCTTCATCGCCATGGTCCCTTCGCTGCATCGTGGGCGGGCAACGAGTGCCCGATGAGAGCGTGCAGTGTAAGGGTGTCGTGTGTAAGCGCGATTAACCGAAGGCGACGGAATGACGACGGGATGGTCGGCCGGGCAGGCATGGCGCCCGAGGCAGGGAGGGCTAGCGGTTGATCGACGCGAGCGCCGGTCCGGCGCCGACATGTTGTCCAAGCGACGCCGCGCCACCCCGGACGGAAGCGCCGAGTTTCGCGGAGCGGTCGACGCTCAAGCGACGCGGCGCTCGACGACGTGGGAAAGCTCGCTGCGCACGCGTTGCCAAGCGGCCTGCCGATCGCACGCCTTGCCCCTGGCGGCGCGCCATGCCTGCCAAGAGCGATAGTCGTTCCATGTCGACGACTCTCGGGTCAGCCGCTCGAGCACGAAGGGCTTCTGGTAAGGGATGCAATTGGGTCCGTAGCGCGGATCCCGGTCGATCCAACGATTGTCGTCGGCATCACCCGCCGGACGGGCGTAGGCGATGTGGCAGACCGCATCGCTCGGCTTGTCGCACCAGTACGGATCGACCCAGACCACACCCCGCCCATTGACCGTTTCGACGACGAAGACCTCGGCGGCATAGTGGCTGCAGAGCTGCAGCGGTCGGGTGCGCTGCGGCATGCGGACCTGCAGGGGAACGAGTAACTTGATCGCGTCCGTGAGCTCCATGGGATTTTTATGACAATTGTGTGACAGCCGCAGTCTAGTCCAGCAAAAATGCCGAAGCAAGTCAGAGCATTAAACGAGACGAGGGCATCTTGGCGGACATGCTTTCGACATGGGCCCGTGATGCTTGGCGTGGTTCTGTATCTCCCGCGGAAGGCTGTCCGCGAAGACGGCCGCGGGTTGCCGGAGGGGGTAGCGCGAAGGGAGGTGGGGCAATCTTCGCCGGCGCGGGCTTGCGGACGACGTCTGCCGAAAATCATACGCTCCTGGTGGCGGAGCCGTTCTGCTTGCGAGGTGCATCGGCAGTCATGCTCCGGCTCCCGTGCCGCCGGCTGAATCAGTTTCCGGGATCGCCGTAGAAGACGTAGTTAGTCGAATAGTCACTGATTTCGAAGTAAACCTTGCGCTCGCCGGAATCCTGCTCGTTGTTGAGATTGGCATCCAGCACCCCGTAAGCGAAGCGGTAGGGTCGGCTGCCGCTGCCTTGGGTGGCCGTTGCCGTCGACAATTTGTCGATCTTGATAAAGCG
This sequence comes from Thiohalocapsa sp., assembly GCA_021736785.1. Lineage (GTDB taxonomy): Bacteria > Pseudomonadota > Gammaproteobacteria > Chromatiales > Chromatiaceae > Thiohalocapsa. The sequence continues at coordinate 51,297 of JAIPFF010000026.1, forward strand.
CTTCACCACCTTTCCGCCCGAATAGACCTCCAGTACGCCGTTGGCGCCGGTCCAATTCTGGATCGAGCGGCCGATCTTGTTCTGGGTTTCCTGTGTGCAGCCGGCGGTCAGCGCCAGTACCGTTGCGCCGAGCGCCACGACGACAACTCTCATCGGTGATACTCCGTCGTGTTTCGAGAAGTGGGATGCGTGCATGATACCGGGGTCGGAAGGGCAAATGCCCGGTTGCCCTGCCCGAAAACGAGAGACACCGGCGCGACTGTCCTCGCGCGCCCTGCGCAGCGCGGCTGCAGTTGCGACGCTATTCGGCGGCGGCGTTGCCGACATACCGCGCGTCTCAGAGATCAATCGGGACCGGCTCGACCTTCCAGATCTCGTCCGCGTACTGGCGAATGGCCCGGTCGGACGAGAACTTGCCGATACGGGCCGTATTCAGTATGGACATTCGCTCCCAATGGTGGCGGGCGCGGTAATCCTGTCCAACCTGCTGTTGCGCCCGTGCGTAGCTGTGGAAGTCGGCCAGCACCATGAACGGATCGCTATGGATCAGATTGTCGGTCAGGGGGCGAAACAGCTCGGTGTCGCCGTGAGAGAAAATGCCTGAATTGATCAGATCGATGACCGAACGAATGACATCGTCGTTTCGGTACAATTCCCCCGGATGATAACCCTCGGCCTGGCGCTGCCGGACTTCTTCCGCGGTCATGCCGAACAGAAAGAAATTGTCGTGTCCGACCGCGTCGCGGATCTCGATATTGGCGCCGTCCAGCGTGCCGATGGTCAGCGCGCCGTTCATCGAGAACTTCATATTTCCCGTGCCCGAGGCCTCCTTGCCTGCCATCGAGATCTGCTCGGACAGGTCGGCGGCGGGATAGAGACGCTGCCCGTTTTTGACATTGAAGTCGGGCATGAAGACAACGCGCAGGTAGCCGTTGACTTGTGGGTCATGGTTGACGACATCGGCGATCGCATTGACCAGCTTGATGATCAGCTTGGCCATAAAATAGCCGGGTGCGGCCTTGCCGCCGAAGATGAAGGTGCGCGGCGTCAGCTCGACATTGGGGTGACGCTTGATCTGCTCGTAGAGCCAGACGATATGCAGCAGATTGAGATGTTGGCGCTTATATTCGTGAAGCCGCTTCGCCTGCACGTCGAACAGCGTCTGGGGATCCGGGGCAAAGCCCGTCCGCTCTCCGAGCCAGTTGGACAGTTCGCGTTTCGCGGCCGTTTTGACTTCGTGCCAGCGCTCCTGCAGGCCGTGGTCTTCTGCATGCCCTTCCAGCGCTTGGAGGCAGTCCAGGTCGCGCACCCAGCGGTCGTCGCCGCAGGTCTCGGTGATCAGCGCCGCGAGCCGCGGGTTGCTGACGACGATAAAGCGCCGCGGGGTCACGCCGTTGGTGACATTGTGGAACTTCTCGGGCCAGAGCTCGTGGAAATCGCGCATGACCGTCGATTTCAAAAGCTCCGTGTGGAGCTCCGCCACGCCGTTGACGGCGTTGCTGCCGACCGCGGCCAGATGCGCCATGCGCACGTATCGCATGCCGCCGTCCTCGCCGCCGATCAGCGACATTCGCCCGATCCGTGCCTCGTCGCCCAGGAAGTGCACGCGGACTTGGTCGAGAAACCGCTGATTGATTTCGTAGATGATCTCCAAGTGCCGCGGCAGCGTGCGCTCGAACAACTCCACCGGCCAAGTCTCCAGCGCCTCCGGCAGCAGTGTGTGATTGGTGAAATGGCAGCTGCGTTGGGTGATGTCCCAGGCCTGATCCCAGTGCATGAAATGCTCGTCCATCAGCAGGCGCATGAGCTCGGCGACCGCCAGCGACGGATGGGTGTCGTTCAGCTGCACCGCGAACTTCTCGTGAAGGGCGTCCAAGGAGCCCGCGATACCCGCCTGCAGCCGGATCATGTCCTGCAGCGAGCACGAGACGAAGAAGAATTGCTGCTTCAGCCGCAGTTCCTTACCTGCCTCGGGCTCGTCGTTGGGATACAGCACCTTCGAGATCGTTTCCGCCTCCATTTTTGCGTGCACGGCGCCGTAGTAGTCGCCGACGTTGAAGGTCTGAAAATCGAACGATTCGGGCGCCTCGGCCTTCCACAGGCGGAGCAGATTCACGTTGTTGACGCCGTAGCCCATGATCGGCGTGTCGTAGGCGACGCCGTTGACGATCCGCGCCGGAATCCATCGCATGCGCAGTTCGCCGTGCTCGTCGGTATAGCGTTCCGTGTGACCGCCGTAGCCGACCGGGAACGAGAGCTTGGGACGCGGTATCTCCCAGGGGTTGCCGTTGCGCAGCCAGGTGTCGCCGCGCTCCACCTGCCAGCCGTCCACCATGACTTGATCGAAGATCCCGAACTCGTAGCGGATGCCGTAACCGATGGCCGGGATCTGCAGCGTGGCCAGCGAGTCCATGAAGCAGGCGGCCAGCCGGCCCAGTCCGCCGTTGCCGAGCCCGGGCTCTTCCTCGGTTTCGAGAATGCCGGGGAAGTCGAGACCCAACTCTTCGCCGGCCTGCCGCGCGGTATCGGCGATACCGAGGTTGACCAGGTTGTTGGCCAAGTGCGGCCCGAGCAGGAACTCCGCGGACAAATAACAAACGGTGCGGGAATTGCGATTCTTGAACGCTTTTGCCGACTGGATCCATCGCTCCAGCAGACGGTCGCGCACGGTAAAGGCCGCCGCCATGTAGAGGTCGTTCGGCGTGGCGACCTCGAGGAAACGGCCCTGAATGTAGAACAAGTTATCGATATAGGCCTGCTTCAGGGCCTCCTTCGACATGCCGGTGCGGGTATGCTCCTGCACTGATTGCGCTGACTCTCCGGATTTGATGACGGCGCTCATGGTGACGTGGCTCCAGTCGCGAGCGGGCTCGTTGTCGTGTCGGTGGGCTGTTCGCGGGCCCGGTCCAGAACCGAGCCCGTACTTGTTGTTGTCTGTTTAATGCGGCCAGACCCAATTGTCCGCTTCCGGGAGATCGATACCGTATTCGTGGGCGTGATTGCGGCAGTCGATCTGCATATCCTTCAGCTTCTCCATCACGTGGGCACCGGCCACCTGCAGCCGCGGCACGCGCTTGATGACGTCCATCGCCAGCGTGAAGCGGTCGATCTCGTTTTCGATGGCGAGCTCCAAAGGCGTATTGATATTGCCCTTTTCCTTGTAGCCGCGCACGTGCAGGTTGTGGTGGTTGGTGCGCCGGTAGGCAAGGCGATGAATCAGCCAGGGGTAGCCGTGGAAATTGAAGATGACCGGCTTGTCCTTGGTGAACAGGCTATCGAACTCCGCGTCGGTGATGCCATGGGGATGCTCGCCGTAGGACTGGATCTTGAACAGGTCGACAACGTTGATGAAGCGGATTTTGATGTCGTCGAAATGCGCGCGCAGCAGGGCGGTCGCCGCCAGTGCCTCTTTGGTGGGGATATCGCCGCAGCCCACCAGGACCACATCCGGCTCGCTGCCCTGATCGTTGCTGGCCCAATCCCAGATGCCCAGGCCCTTGGTGCAGTGCTTGATGGCCGCATCCATGTCCATGTACTGCAGGTGATTCTGCTTATCGGCGACGATGACGTTGATATCGTCCCGGCTTTGCAGACAGTGGTCCACCGTCGACAGCAGTGTATTGACGTCCGGCGGCAGGTAGATGCGCGTGACCTCCGGGTTCTTGTTGACGACGACATCGAGAAAGCCCGGATCCTGATGCGTGAAGCCGTTGTGATCCTGGCGCCAGACAGTGGACGTGATCAGCAGATTGATCGACGAGATGCGCGCCCGCCAGGGAATCTCTTCGCAGATGGCGAGCCATTTGGCATGCTGGTTATACATGCTGTCGATGACGTGCACGAACGCTTCGTAGGTTGCGAAGAAGCCATGCCGCCCGGTCAGTACATAACCTTCGTACCAGCCCTCCAGCGTGTGCTCCGAGAGCATCTCGAGGACGCGCCCGTCGGGTGACAGCTCGCCGCCGTCCGCGTCTTCGTCCTTGTAGTCGCAGAGCCAGAGCTTTTTGGAGACCTCGTAGACCGCATCGAGCTTGTTGGAGGTATTCTCGTCCGGGCCGAAGACGCGGAAGTTGTCCATGTTCTTGGCCATGACGTCGCGCAGCAGCGCCCCGACCGGCTTGGTGTTCATATGCCGGGTGGTGGCCGGTTTGTCTACCGCGATCGCGTAGTCGCGGAAGTCCGGCATCCGCAGCGCTCGGCGCAGCAGACCTCCGTTTGCATGCGGGCTCGCGCTCATGCGCATGCTGCCCTTGGGGGCAATGGCACGCAGCTCCGCGCGCAGCCTGCCGGTCTCGTCGAAAAGCTCCTCGGGCTTGTAGCCGCGCATCCACTGCTCGAGTTGCTGCAGATGCTGCGGGTTGTTGCGCATGCCGGACAGCGGTACCTGATGAGCGCGCCAGAAGCCTTCGATCTTGTGCCCGTCGACCTCCGACGGGCCCGTCCAGCCCTTCGGACTGCGCAGCACGATCATCGGCCAATGGCAGCGAGTGGCCTTACCGTCGGCTCGTGCGTCTTGCTGCAGGCGCTTGATGTCGGCGTAGCAGCGATCCATGGTCGCGGCCATTTGCCGGTGCATTGTCTGCGGGTCGTCGCCCTCGACGAAATGCGGCATCCAGCCGTAGCCGCGAAACAGGCTTTCCAACTCTTCTGTCGGGATGCGCGAGAGCAGCGTCGGGTTGTTGATCTTGTAGCCGTTCAGGTGAAGGATCGGCAGCACGGCGCCGTCTCGGACGGGGTTCAGGAACTTGCTCGAGTGCCAACTGGTGGCCAGCGGGCCGGTTTCCGCCTCGCCGTCGCCGACCGCGACCGCGACCAACAGATCCGGATTGTCGAAGGCCGCGCCGAAGGCATGGGAGATCGAATAGCCCAGCTCGCCGCCCTCGTGGATCGACCCCGGCGTCTCCGGCGTGCAGTGGGAGCCGATGCCGCCCGGAAACGAGAACTGCTTGAAGAAGGCGCGCATGCCTTCTTCGTCTTCGCTCTTGTTCGGGTAGATCTCGGAGTACGTACCTTCCAGGTAGACCGGTGCCAGTACCCCGGGCGCGCCATGGCCCGGACCCGCAAGGAAGATCGCCTTTTGCTCGTGCTCGACGATGATGCGGTTCATGTGCACATACATGAACGACAGCCCGGGACTCGCGCCCCAATGACCGAGCAGACGCTGTTTCAGATGCGCCTCCTGCAGCGGCTCGCGTAACAGCGGATTGTCGCGCAGGTAGATCATGCCGACGGCGAGGTAGTTGCATGCGCGCCAGTAGGCGTCGAGCAGGGCGAGCTGATCGTCGTCGAGTGGCGCGGCGTCGTGAGCGTGATCGGTAGATGCTGCGGACATGATGACCTCCGGTTGCTTGATGCCGAGCGCGACGAGCGGGTCGATGACCCACTCGCCTCATGCGCGCAGGCGTGCTCGGAAATTCGGTGGATACCGCTTGCGGTTTGCGTCCGGTCGATAGCGGCCGCCGCTTCCCGCTCGAAGCGGAGGATGATGCCGTGCGGGGCCGGCGGCAATGCCGACGCCGGGACATTGAACGCCTAAGCCTAGACTCGATTCATGAACGCTGCATGACGCTTTCGACGCGTGTCTGCGACCATTCATCGGAACCGGGAAAGTCCCGGCGACCGCGATAATGCCCGGCGCTCGCGGGCTCGCGGGCTCGCGGGCTCGCGGGCTCGCGGGCTCGCGGGCTCGCGGGCTCGCGGAATCGCCGAAGCCGCCGGGTGCCGGCAGCGCAGTGCGCGGCATACGCTCGGCTGAGTGTCTCAGGTGACGGAAATGGCGGCGCGGGCGGGCACCTGCTCGAGTGACCAGGTGTCGACGGCTTGCGCCCAGAATGCGGCCACCGAGCGGGGCGCCGGAGACAGCGTCCGTTGACCGAGAAAGGCCCAGGCCGAGCGCAGTGCCGGCAGCGGCTCGGCCGGATCGACCGGTGCCGCGGCCAGTGACTTCGAGAGCTTGCGGCCTTGCCGATCGACCGCGAGCGGCAAGTGCCCGTAGACCGGCGTCGGCAGGCCGAGCAGGCGCTGTAAGTAGACTTGCCGCGGCGTCGACAGCAGCAGGTCGGCGCCGCGCACGATGTGGGTGATGTCCTGTGCGGCATCGTCGACAACCACTGCCAGTTGATAGGCGTGAATGCCGTCGGCGCGGCGCAGCACGAAATCGCCGACCGCATCGGCAAGGTCTTGACGGATGCTGCCTTGGATCCGGTCGGCGACGGTGATCCGGGTGCGGCCGACGCGCACGCGCTCGGTGCGTGCGCTGTGTCCGGGGGGTAAGCCGGTGCGGCAGGTGCCGGGATAGACCGGTCCTTCCGGGCCCGCGGCGCCGGCGGCCGCGATGTCGCGTCGCGAACAGCCGCAGGGGTAGGTCCACCCGCCCTCGCGCAGGCGGGTCAGCGCAGCGCCATAGGCATCGGTTCGCAGGCTCTGTCGCAGCACGGGCTCGTCGGATGTCATGCCGAGCCGAGCCAGGGTTTCCAGAATCAGCAGCGCCGCGCCGGGCACTTCGCGGGGGCGGTCGAGGTCTTCCATGCGCACGAGCCACACACCGCTGCGGCTGCGGGCATCGGCGAAGCTGCCCACAGCGGCGATGAGCGACCCGAAATGCAAAGGGCCCGTGGGCGAGGGAGCGAATCGCCCCCGATAGGCGGATAGCCGGTCCAATGCGAACGATCGGACGGGACGCGGCCCTGATGCCCGGGCGTTGCGCGAGTGCGCTGCCCGGGCCAGCGATGCGCGTCGGTCGTCAGCCGCGCTGCTTTTCGCGGATCTCGTCCAGCGTCTTGCAGTCGATGCACAAGGTCGCCGTCGGCCGTGCCTCGAGGCGGCGGACGCCGATCTCGACGCCGCAAGCTTCGCAGTAGCCGTACTCGTGCTCGTCGATGCGCGTCAGCGCCTCGTCGATTTTCTTGATCAGCTTGCGCTCGCGGTCGCGGGTGCGCAGCTCCAGGCTGAACTCAGATTCCTGCGTGGCGCGGTCGTTCGGGTCCGGGAAGTTGGTCGCCTCGTCTTGCATGTGATGGACGGTGCGGTCGACCTCTTCCATCAGCGAGCGCTTCCACTCCAGCAGCAGGCCGCGAAAATGCTCCTCCTGCTCCGGGCTCATATAGACCTCGTCCTTGCCGGCTTCGTAGGGCTCGAACCCAAACGCTTTGGCGCCTTGTTTGTCTGCCTCGGCCATGATTGTGCTCCCGAAGACAAAGGGTCGTTGCAACGAGATGCCGCTCGGTTTCCAAGGCCCGGAAGCACAACGGTGCGTGAGGCCCGAACGGCGGTAAGCTGGGCTTTCTACCAGATGCGCCGGTCCGTAGCAATAGGTCGGGGCGCTCGCACGAGGTGCCCGTGTGCAGGCGCCGAACGACGTTGGCTGTGATAGTCTCCGCGGTCGTTTACCGCAATCACCCGGGAGTCCTGTGCCATGGCCGAGCTGCAGGCGATCATCTTCGACGTGGACGGCACCTTGGCCGACACCGAGCGCGATGGACACCGTCCCGCATTCAATGCCGCATTCCAGGATGCGGGACTGGATTGGCACTGGTCCGTGGAGCTCTACGGCGAGCTCTTGCGCGTGACCGGCGGCAAGGAGCGCATCAAAGAATATCTGAGCCGGTACTTGCCGGATTTCACGCCGCCGAAGCCGTTGGACGACTTCGTGCGCGATTTGCATCGGCGCAAAACCGAGCGCTATGTGGCCATGATGCAGGAGGGACGTATTCCGCTTCGAGACGGTGTCATGCGTCTGCTGCGCGAAGCGCGCGAGGCCGGCATTCGTCTTGCCATCGCCACCACGACGACGCCGGAGAACGTCACCGCACTGCTGTCGTCCGCGCCGGAGCCTGATCTGGCCGATTGGTTCGAGGTCATCGCCGCCGGCGATGTGGTGCCCGCGAAGAAGCCGGCGCCGGATATCTTCGTGCTTGCGCTGCAGCAGCTCGCGCTGCCGCCGAGTGCCTGCGTGGCCGTCGAGGATTCCGACAATGGGGTGCGCTCCGCCCTCGGCGCCGGGCTGGACGCCCTGCTGGTGACCGAAAGCTCCTACACCGCCGGGCAGGACTTCTCGGGCGCGGCACTGGTGGTCGACCGACTGGGCGAGCCCGGTGCGCCGGCCAAGGCGCTGCAGGGCGAGCTCGGCGGCGCGTCCGTGGTGGACCTCGGTGTGCTGCGCCGGCTGCACGGTCGGATCTACGGCGCCGGCGACCGCTGATGCTCACGCCGAGCCCGCGCGCGGCCGCGGTGGAGCCTTTCCACGTGATGCGTATCCTGGAGCGCGCGCGGGCGCTGCAGGCGGCCGGCCGAGATATCATTCACATGGAGGTGGGCGAGCCCGATTTTCCCACCCCCGAGCCGATGCGCGAGGCTGCCCGCAGCGCGCTCGAGAGCGCTCCGCTCGGCTACACCCCGGCGGCCGGGCTGCCCGAGCTGCGCCGTGCGATTGCCGGCTACTACGGCCGGCGCTACGGCGTCGAGCTGGACCCCCTGCGGGTGATCGTGACCCCCGGCGGCTCCGGCGCATTGCAACTCGCGCTGGCGGCCGTCGTCGGCGTGGGCGACGGCGTACTGACCAGTGATCCGGGCTATCCCTGCAACGATTTGATCGCATCGCTGCTCGGCGGCATACCGCGGCGGGCAGCGCTGTCGGCGGACGACGGATTTGCGATCCGCGCGGCGCACATGGCCGCCCATTGGCAGCCCCGTACACGCGCGTTGATGGTGGCGACGCCATCGAATCCGACCGGAGCGGTCATTGCGCGCGACGAGCTCGCGGCGTTGCACGCGCTGGCCCGCGAGCGCGATGCGGCGCTGATCGTCGACGAAATCTATCAGGGCCTGACCTACGGCGAAGAGGACTGCACCGCGGTCGCGCTCGGCGACGACAACGTGTTTGTCGTCAACAGCTTCTCGAAGTATTTCGGCATGACCGGATGGCGGCTCGGCTGGTTGGTCGCGCCGACCGCGTTCGCCGACGTGTTGAGCCGCCTGGCGCAGAATCTTTACCTCGCGGCACCGACGCTGTCGCAGTGCGCGGCGCTGGCCGCCTTCGCGCCGCGAACGTTGGCCCTGCTCGACGAGCGCCGTGATCTGCTGCGCGAGCGCCGCGACGTGCTGCTCGCCGCGTTGCGCGCCATCGGCTTCGAAGTGCCGGTGCATCCCGGCGGCGCCTTCTACATCTACGCCCGCATACCGCGGAGCCAGGACGACGCCGCGTCACTGGCGCAGTGCCTGCTCGAAGAGGCGGGCGTCGCGGTGACGCCGGGCATCGACTTCGGCCGCCACGACGCCGAGCGCATGCTGCGCTTCGCTTACACCACCGACAAGGCGCGTCTGCTGCAGGCCGTCGAGCGCATCGGAGCGGCGATCGGTGTCGGCTGAGCGCGAGACGCCATCCACCTCCGCCGAGGCCCCGCGGCAATCGGCGCCGGTGCTGTCTGTCCCGGTGCTGTCTGTCGTGGTGCCGACCTTCAACGAGCGCGAGAACATCGGCGCGGTCACGGCGCGGCTCGATGCGGTGCTGGGCGGCATTCCCTGGGAGGTGATCTTCGTCGACGACGATTCCCCCGACGGGACCGCGCGCGCCGTGCGGGAACTGGCCGCGGCCGATGCCCGGGTGCGCTTGGTGCACCGCGTCAATCGCCGCGGTCTGGCGTCGGCGTCGGTGGAGGGCATGCTGGCCTCCACGGCGCCCTATGTCGCTGTCATGGACGCCGATCTACAGCACGACGAGCGGCTGCTGCCCGACATGCTCGCGACGCTGCGGGAGGATGCGCTCGACATCGTCATCGGCAGCCGTCACGTGGCCGGCGGCAGCGTGGGCAACTGGGACAGCGACCGCCAGCTGGCCAGCCGCGTCGCGACGCGGCTTTCTGGACTGGTGCTGAAGGCGGATGTCAAAGACCCGATGAGCGGGTTCTTCATGCTGCGCCGCGAGTTGATCGACGAGGTGGCCCGCGATCTCTCTACCATCGGTTTCAAGATCCTCCTCGACATCTTCGTCACCGCGAAGCGGCCGCTGCGGTTCAAGGAGTTGCCCTACCGGTTCCGGACCCGCGCGGCAGGCGAGAGCAAGCTCGACAGCGTCGTCGCCTGGCAGTACATCCTGATGCTGCTCGACAAGACGCTCGGGCGCTATGTGCCGATCCGGTTCATCCCGTTCGCGTTTATCGGCGGACTCGGCGTGTTCGTGCACCTGGCTGTTTTGTGGCTCATCTTCGACCTGTCCGGCCGCGATTTCGTCGTCGGCCAGACGGCGGCGACCTTGGTGGCGATGACGTTCAACTTCTTCCTGAACAACATGTTCACGTTCCGCGATCGCCGGCTGCGCGGCTGGGGACTGCTGCGCGGTTGGGTTTCGTTCACGCTCGCCTGCTCGCTGGGTGCGGTGGCCAATGTCGGCATCGCCACCTACCTATTCCACAGCACGCCGCAGGACGGCCTCTGGTGGTTGTTGTCGGCGGTGGCCGGAATCCTGGTCGGCGCCGTCTGGAATTACGCGGTCACGTCCGTTTACACTTGGAGCAAGCCGGCGGGCGGGCTGGTGCGCTAGGCGTGCCGCCGTGCCGGTGTTGCGCGCCGCGCGGCGCTACGCGTGAACGGCAAAGCCCATTTCGGCGACGAATTCGACGTCTTGCGGATCGAAGGCGTCCAAGCCGCCGGCACGGTAGCGCCCGATGCTCGGCGGCGGGCGCACGAGATCCGCCAGCGCCCGTATTCGCCGCGGCTCGGGTACGACACCGAGGAAGGAGAGCAGGGCGGCCAAGTGCGGTCCGGGCTCGCGGCAGAGGGCATCGTAGTCCAGCAGCAGGATGCGGTCGGGCCACGCCCGCTGCAGGTCCAGCAGGCGGCGGTGAGCGCGGCACCAGTATTTCAGAGAGTAGCGCGGTGTGATCGGCATCTCGGCGGCACCGACGAAGAACGGCCCCCAGAACCGAGCTTGCTTCTGGTTGTCGCTGTAGGCCATGTCCAGCCCGTTGCGTATCAGGTGGACGTATTTCATCGCCGGCAGGGCGGGCAACAGGCGGTCGATGACGATGTGGGTATTCGGCTCCTTCCAACCCCATGCGCGGCCGCCGCGGTTATCCGGATCGAATTCGGTGAACGAATCGACCCTCTCCTGCAACCAAGCGACCGAATGTGTCGGCCGCTCGTTCGCGGCCAACGCCCGAACCAGCGCCAACTCGTCGTTGTCGAATACTGCGCGGCCGCGCATGCGCCGCTCGAACAGCTCGATGCAGCGTCCGAGCTCCCGCTCATCGGCCGATAGGATGTCACGCCGTTTGAACAGCAGCGTGAACCATAGATTGTCGCTCGACTCGTTCAGGTCGCCGCCGATGTAGTAGCCGAGCCGCAGCAGCAGTTCAGCGATCAGCCGTGTACCGCTGCCGCCGACGCCGCCGGCCGCGACCGGAGCTGTCGATTGTGCTTCGTCCATGGCGCGAGTGTACGCGATTTGCCGCGGGCGGCGGGGGAATCGGGTGGCCGGCCCGGCACCGCCCCGGTTTCGGGGTGTCGAGACCCCGGATCGAGCGCGGGATTATCTGCTTTTGCAACTTTGTTCACAGACACTTCGCCGTTTCCGGCTTAGGCTTTCAGTCGCTACGGGGTTTGTCGGCGAATTTTCTCGGAAGAACGGCGGCTTGGCGGCCGTTATGGCCGCCGACCCGGCATGGAGCGCTACTGACCGGAACAGCCGGTGGCGTTTCTGCTTCCGTCGGATCTTTTTGTCGCTTTTCCGTACCAAGAACGATGCGGCGCATAGCGGCATGCCGAGCGGCGATCTCGTCCTGGCCGTCGCCCGCGGCGCAAGGCTTGCCTCGCCGCGCACGTCGATCCGGATGCGGCTGTTCGCCAATCGTTACGCCGACGGGCTCCCCGGCACCGTGACGTGCGCCCGGTCGCATCGACCCCCGCCCGACACGCAGTGCGCAGAGCGCTCGTTAATGGGTCGCCACCCGCCAACCTAGGCCTTTCCGACGCCAAGATCGGAGGATCTTATGAAAAACAATCTCATTCTTCTCGCGATCCTGTTCAGTAGCGCCGGCGCAGCGCTCGCGCAGCCGCCGGTGGATTCCGATTCACCCATCGTTTCCAAGTCGTTCGAGCAGCAAGCCGTCCAACTCGGGGATCCGGCGGGTTACTGGACCGAGGAGCGCATGCGAAGCGCCATCCCCCGGACATTGCCGGCGGCGCCGGTCGCCGATGACGCGCTCGACGGCGGGGCGGTCCAAACCATCGAAACGCCGCTGGAGCCTCCTGTGCTGATGCCGGCCTGGTCACCCGACAGCGACGCGCCGATGCCCACTCCCGATGATGGCTACGAGATCAACCTTCAGGACGAAGATGCCGGGGGGCTGCCCATGGGCTTCAATGCGGAGCTTCAGTCCTTCGGCAGCGCGCCGAGTAATCCCAGAACCGGACCTTACGGGCCATTCCAGCGCTGGAGCATGCACGGGCGCTACGACGTGTGGCCGCGGTTCATTCATGGCAAACTGTTCTTCACCATGGGCGGGAGCAATTTCGTCTGCTCCGGAACCGTCGTCGGCAGGAATGTAGTCGCGACAGCGGGACACTGCGTCAGTAGCGGCGGCGGTCAATTCGGCAGCAATTTCATGTTTTGCCCGGGCTATAGCCAGTCAGGCCCGATGCCGGGCACGGGCTGCTGGGCGGTGCGAAATGCCTTCACCACCGGGCGCTGGCATAACGGCGGCGATTTCGACTACGACTATGCCTGCATGGTGACCGCGTCGACCGGTACCCAGTTCGCCGGGCCGATCGCGAACCGCACCGGTTCCGCCGGCATTGCGTTCAATTGGGCTTCCGAGCAGCCGATCGTTCAGTTCGGGTATCCGGCGGGCCGGCCTTTTACGGGCGACATCATCGAGCAGGTCGCGTCGACCGAGTGGTACGAGGTGGATATGGGAACGGGCGGTCAGCGCTCTAAATATATCGGCAGCGACCTGACCGGCGGCTCCAGCGGCGGCGGCTGGTTCCTGAGCTGGCGGCATCCGAATGCCGAGCTTCCGGACACCGACGGTTTCAACAGCACCGATCCCGCCGGCGCCCGCAACGGCCCGTTCCTCAACGGCGTCAATAGCCATCGGCGTTGCCGTACCAACTGCAACGAGCCGCCGACGAACACGGCCGGCATGTTCTGGCAGGAGATGGGGTCGCCGGTGTTCCGCAGCAGCACCACCGATGATCAAGACGCATCCGATGTCTTCACCGCTTGCTTCGATGCTCAATGATGACCTGACCGGGTCCGCGGTGAGCCTTGCTGCCGGGACCGGGACCCGAATCGGCGCGCCGGTCGCGAGGCCGGCGCCGGCAGCGTATGTCTGAGCCGATCACCCGAACTCCGGTACAGATCGGGAAGTTTGCCGCGGTGTTCGGCCGCTTGCGTGCTCGCTGGCTACTGTGGCGGGAACGGCGCGGACACCGCGGTTTGGTGAGTTTGCGCTACGCCGGCCGTCGCCACTGGCTGCGCTTGGGCAGCACGGACCCATTGGTTTGGTATAGCGTTTTTCACCAGCAGGACTACGGCGCCGCCTTGCCGTTCGAGCCCGCGACCATCGTCGATGCCGGTGCCTACACGGGCCTGTCGGCGATTTATCTCGCCAACAAGTATCCCGAGGCGCGCATTCTGGCCCTCGAGCCGGACCCCTCGAATTTCCGGCTGTTGTTGCGCAATATCCGGGACTATCCCGCCATCACCCCGGTGAACGCGGCACTCTGGCACGAGGACGGGACGATCCGATTCCATTTCCGCCCGGAGGGGCAGTGGGCGTCGTCGGTGCTTGCGGGGGCATCCGGGGATTCGGCCGTCGTCGAAGCGATCGGCATGCCGACAGCGCTGAGCATACTCGGCACCGACTGTCTGGACCTATTGAAAATCGACGTGGAAGGCGCCGAGAAGGACATCATGGAGCACGCCGGGTCTTGGATCGATGATGTGGGAGCGGTCTTCATCGAGCTCCATGATCGACTGCAGCCCGGTTGTACGGAAGCCCTGGAGGCCGTGACGTCCGGCTTCGAGCGCAGTCCCGCCGCACCCATGACCGAACTGCTGATCAATCGCCGACGTTCGGCGCCGAAGGGCGCCGGGGGCTGACCGGCCGCCGCGCCGCGGCGACGACCGATTCGGGATCGGTACCATGATACTTGCGGTTGCGGTCCCATCCGGCGACCGCCATTGTCCGCCTATGCGTCTCGGCCGTCTGCTTCCCGAGTTTGCTCGGCCCGCGTCTTCGTATTGCCGCGATGGCCCGACAACGGCCCGGACCGCGCGCGATCCCGGCTCAGCCGCTCCCCTCCAGCCGCGCCCGTGCCGGCGCGAACAACGGATGCGCCGTCAGCGGCTCGGTGTCGTCCAGCGCTGCGTCGGTCGTGTAGGTGCGCAGCGTCCGGCGGCTGTGCAGGCGGATGTCCGATGCACGCAGCGCCGCGCGCATTTTGTGCCAGCCGCGCTCGAGCTCGTCCGGCGCATAGGGGCGCTCGACCCATTTCTCTTTCGCGTGCTCGACGCTCAGAAAAAGGTAGTGGCGCATCGGGAAGGATTCCGGCAGCGCGCGTAGGCCGGGAAACAAGACCTGATGGCCGCCTTCGTTCAGCAGGTCCACGGGCGCGGGCTGGCGCTTCCAGAGCGTCAGGCGGTATTGCGGCGTCGGCAGGAAGGGATAGTACCAGCGCATCGTCTGCTGAAAATCGGGGTGCTCGTGATCCGGATCTTCCAGCGTCGGTACGAACGCGAACTCCATGAAGTTGATCGCGTTGTAGCCGCGGGCATCGGCATTGGTCACGGCCTCGGCCAGCGTCGCGAAGCGCGCCGGCGGCAGGCGAATCTCGTCGGCGTCCACATGCAGGCACCAGTCGTAGCCGCAATCCGCGGCGATCTCGGCCTTGCGCGCGAGGATCTGCTCCCAGCGGTAGAGCCCGCCCCGCGGCAACGTCTCCGTCCCCACCAGGCCCCGGCCCCTGTAGCGCTCGGCGATCTCCAGGGTGCGGTCGGTGGATTCGTTGTCGATGAGGTAGACGTCAAGTCCCTGGCGCACCAGGTTGGTCATGCACGCGTCGATGAAGCGCTCTTCGTTGTAGGTCGCGAGAATCGCCAGCACGCGTATCATGTCCATCATGTCCCTCGCTTGCGGCGCGGCCGGATGGCGGCGCACCGCATAGCAGTCTGCAATTGAGCGCGGATCGACGCAAACCGGTGTTGCGGTTGTCCCGCGCAAGATGCGGCGTCGTCGGCTCGGCTCGGCTCGGCTCGGCGCTTGCCGCGGCGTCGCACGTGTCGCTCGCGTATGCCTGCCCCTTTTGCTCCGCGCCGGGCGCAGGACTGCTTCGGCAGCGTCGGGGAATGTCGCCATCGAATCCGGCTTCTAGTGCGCTCGCCTATCCGCGCTATTGCCGGCCGCTGGCGCCAGCAGTGCGTCGCCCACTTGATGCAGCTCGGTGACGATGCGGTCCGGCGTCGCGGCCCCGGCCTCGGGGTCATCTTCGCGCAGCCGAAGCGAGCGCGCATCTCCCGCGAACAGCGCGGTCTTGCAGCCGGTGGCCTGTGCCGGCCAAATATCGTTGCGCTTGTCGTTGCCGATGTAGAGCGTCTGCGCGGGCTCGATGCCGTGATGGCGTTGCAGGGCCGCGAGCGCTTCCCGGTAGACGCGTGTCGACGGCTTGCCTTCCAGCAATCGGTAGGACCACGCGCAGCAGCGCGGATCGAAGCCGGCCTCGTCCAGTGTCCGCCCCAGGAAGGCTTGCAGCATCAGCGGTGTATAGAACTGGGCGTTGGAGACGATACCGAGCACCAGGCCGGTGCCGGCGAGCCGGTCGATCAATTGCGCCATGCCGGGCATCGGCCAGACCGGGTTCACGGCGAGCTCGTAGGCCAGCGCGGCATGCCTGATCCGCTCGTCGTCGGCTTCGAGTCGATGCGCCGCCAGAAGGTCTCGCCAGACCGCGAGAATGTCCACCTCCGGGTAGACAACGCCCTCCGCGCGGCGCTCGGCGTGATGTCTCTCGATGGTCGATAGGAGTGCGGCGCGACCATCGAAGTCCGGGGGCAAGCCCGAGGTTGGGATGCCGGCGCCGGCCAGCGCGCTGCGAACGGGATCGTCTTTGCCGTCGCCGCGCGGAGGCTCGCCGCTCTGCGAGCGGGTCAGTCCGATATCGCCGCAGCCCGAGATCACCAGCGTGCCGTACACGTCGAAGAGGACGGCGCGGATGCCGTCGACGGCGTCGATGACCGGAGCCGCGGACGTGGGCACGGGCTCCAGCGGGCCGGTGTGGGCGAGGATGTGCCGGATCGGATCGACGGATGTGCTCATTGTGGAATCTCAGGTGCGAAGCAGCGTCAGGCGCTCGGGTGCCAGGAAGAGGTCGAGCAGCTTGGCGCCGTCGGCGCTGTCGGCGACCTCCGACGGTCTCTCCGAGACGAGGCGGGCGTAGAGGCGGGCGAGCCGCTCGCCGTAGCCCGGCAGCGCGTATCGGGCGCGGATGATATCGGCGTTGGTCTCGATGAGGGTCGGCGACGGCAGCGGTGCGAGCGAGGCCGGGCGCAGCGCGCGGCCGGCGGCTTTGTCCCTGCGCACGCGCGCGATCACGCTCTCCTGCGCCGGCTCGTCCAAGCGGCCGAAGTCGATGTGCCCGTCGTCGACGGCGCTTTGCCAAGCGCGC
>JAIPFF010000075.1 GCA_021736785.1 Thiohalocapsa sp.
AGTCCGCCGTCAGTTAGGCCTTTTACCAGCGGCGGCCGCCGCCGTTGCCGCCACCGCCACCGCCACCGCGCGACGGACGGTCCGTCCGCGGCTTGGCCTGGTTGACGCGCAAGGGACGCCCTTTCAGCGGGGTCTCGTTCAGGGCCTTGATTGCCGCATCAGCCTCCGAATTGTTCGGCATCTCGACGAAGCCGAAGCCTTTCGACTCGCCGGTAAACTTGTCGGTGATGAGATTGGCGCTTTCGACTTCGCCATAGGCAACGAAGGCCTCGCGGAGCTCATCTTGGGTCACGCCGTAGGCCAGGTTGCCAACATAGATATTCATCAGTCTCTGTCTCGCTAGGAACTGTGCATCGAAGGAAAGGGACCATCCGCCCGGCCGATGCACACGCCGGTGGAGGGACTGGCGCCCGGCTTCCGCCGGGGCGCCGAATCAGGACATTTGCCGACCGCAGCTAGGCGCCTTGGCGGTGACGGCCGGCTCCGCCGCCCGCGTTGCGGCCGCGCCCGCGGTGATGCGGCGCGCCGTCACGAGCCGCCACCGGCTCACGGCCATCGGAGCGGGATCGCGCATGATGTTTACGTGGCGCACCGGAACGGGCTCCACCCGGCGCTTGCGACGCCCCGTTGCGGCGGGGCGCGTCCACAACGGGCTCGCGCTCGGTAATTTCGAAGCCGTCGATACGCTGCTGCTCGATCCGGCGCCCGAGCACACGCTCGATGCCAGCCAGCAGGCCGCGCTCGTCACCGCTGACCAGCGATACGGCGACGCCGTCGGAGCCGGCGCGCCCGGTACGCCCGATGCGGTGGACATAGTCCTCCGGCACATTCGGCAGCTCGAAGTTCACGACATGCGGCAGCCGGTCGATGTCGAGGCCGCGGGCCGCGATATCGGTGGCCACCAATGCCCTGACGGCGCCGCTCTTGAACTCGGCCAGTGCCCGGGTGCGCGCACCCTGGCTCTTGTTGCCATGGATCGCCGCGGCGGTGATGCCGTCGCGCTCCAATTGCTGCGCCAGACGGTTCGCGCCATGCTTGGTGCGGGTGAATACCAGCACTTGCTGCCACTCGCCTTTACGGATCAGGTGAGAGAGCAGATCGCGCTTGTGCTCTCGCGCGACCGGATGGACGATCTGATCGACGCGCTCCGCCGCGGTGTTGCGGCGCGCTACTTCGATTTGCTCCGGATTCTTCAACAATCCCTTTGCCAGCTGCTCGATCTCGCGGGAGTAGGTCGCGGAGAACAGCAGGGTCTGGCGCTCGCGCGGGATCAGCTTGATGACGCGGCGGATGTCGTGGATGAAGCCCATGTCGAGCATGCGATCGGCTTCGTCGAGCACGAACAATTCGATACCCGAAAGATCGATATTGCCCTGCGACGCATGATCCAGCAGCCGACCCGGCGTGGCGACGACGATATCCACACCGCGCTTGAGTGCCGAGGTCTGCGGACCCATGCCGACACCGCCGAAGATCTGCATCGATCGCAGCGACAGGTGCTGCCCGTAAACACGGACGCTTTCGCCGACCTGTGCAGCCAGTTCGCGGGTGGGCGTCAGCACCAGTGCCCGAGGCAAGCGATGGCGCGCCGTGGACTGGGTGAGTATCTGCAGCATGGGCAGCGTGAAGGCAGCGGTTTTGCCGGTGCCGGTCTGGGCGCCGGCCAAGACGTCACGCCGGGAAAGTACGGCCGGGATGGCTTGGGATTGGATGGGAGTCGGGGTGGTATAACCCTGCGCAGCGACAGCACGCAGCAGTTCGGCCGATAGGCCGAGCGCGGAAAATGGCATTCATGCTCCTGGGTAGGCCTACCCAGAATCTGCTGGGCCGGTCTAGGCGGTATGAGGTAGTTCGTTCCGGGGTGAGCCTTGGGGAGGGAAATCAACCGGGAGACGGGGGTTGCACCGACCGGATGGTGCGATTTCCTCGACACCATACGCGAAAAGGCGGCCGAAGCAAAGGGAAAGTGGACGCTCCGGCGTCTCGGGCGGCGAGCAGGGATACCGGCGAAGTGGCGGGACGCGTCCGCGCCCCGCGCCGGGCCATCCGGCGCAGGGCGAAGGCCGCAATCAGCGTGTCGACGCCACCGCCGGCACCAGCGCCAGCCCGCGCAAGTTACGCGAAAAGTTCTCCAACGCCTGGATACCGGTGGACTCCGCCTGCTGACACCATTCCTGCAACAGGTGCAGCAGCGCTTCCTGCGACGGTGCTTTGCGCTCCCAGATGTCGCGCAGACGCTGGCGGAACTGGTAGACGACGCGCAGCTGATGACTTTGCGCCAGGATCTGCTCCAGGCGCAGGCGAGCCTGCTCATCGAGCCGGTGCGATTCCTTGCCGAGGAGGCGCGCGGCACGCCGCGCGATCAGCCGGCAGTGCCGCTCGCTGCGGCAGAGCTCCTGGCGCGTCACCGGCCGCAGCACCTCGATACTGAAGCTGCGGATCACATGCATACGCCCCACCAACAACGCCTTCAGCGTGTCCAAATCGACGCTGCTCTTACCCTCGATGAACCGCGGCTGGGGTGCCAGCTTCTTCACCCGCGCGAGGCCGACCGCACTCAGCAGGCGGATGTAGAGCCATCCGATATCGAATTCCCACCAGCGCGCGGACAGCCGCGCCGAGGACGGAAATGCGTGGTGGTTGTTGTGCAGTTCCTCGCCGCCGATCAACACGCCCCAGGGGACGATGTTGGTGGAGGCATCCTGAGTCTCGAAGTTGCGGTAACCGCGGTAGTGGCCGATCCCGTTGATGACGCCGGCGGCGAGCACCGGGATCCAAAGCATCTGCACCGCCCACATCGTGATGCCGTAGACGCCGAAGAGGGCCAGATCAAGGATCAGCATCAGACCGACGCCTTGCCAGGTGAAGCGGCTGTAGACGTTGCGCTCGACCCAGTCATCCGGCGTACCGAAGCCATAGCGCTCGACGCTCTCGCGATCGCTCGTGCCGATGCCGTAGAGTTCCGCACCTTGCCAAAAGACGCGTTTGATGCCGAAGACCTGGGGGCTGTGGGGGTCACCCTCGCGCTCGCAATGGGCGTGATGCTTGCGGTGCACGGCCACCCATTCCTTGGTCACCATGCTCGTCGTCAGCCAAAGCCAAAAGCGGAAAATATGCATGACCGCGGGGTGGAGAGTCAGGGCGCGGTGCGCCTGGGAGCGATGCAGGAAAACGGTGACGGCGATGATCGTAAAGTGAGTGAAGAGCAGCGTGATGATCACGACCTGCCACAGCGGGAGATCGAGCAATCCGTAGAACGACATGAAGGTCCTCGTTGATGGTTTCGGCGGCCGTACTGACGCGGCCGCCCGTAACGGGGCCGAATAACCCCGCCGCCGGCACCCGGACTATAGCCAAATCTCCGGATACACACCATGCATGGACCCGAGGTCGGCGCCGGCGTCCCGATGTCGGCGAATGCCCGGCAGCCGAGTATCAAGAGACAGTTTGTTCGGAAACGGGTTCCCGGCGCGTCAGCAGCAGATTCCCGAAACCATCGCGCATTGCGGTCCAGCCGGTTGCGATCCAGGTGGTGGAGACCTCATCGAGCACCAACGCGGGTCCGGTCACCTGCCGACCGACCTCGAGCGCAGTGCGCGCGAGCACCGGCACCGGATCATCGCAATCCGGCACCCGGACGCTGCGTACCGCGGCGGCCTGCACCAGCGCCGGCGGTAGCGCAACGGGCGGCGCCGGAGCGGTCAGACGCACCCGCAGATTCACGATCTCGACCGGCAGTTCCAAATCGTGACCATAGCGGACCCGGTGCAGGGCGCGGAAGGCCGACCCCACCGCCGCGGCACCGTCCCATGGCACGTTGAGCGTATAAGACTGGCCCCGATAGCGCAGGTCGATGCTGTCCTCGCGCCGCAGGCTGAGCGGATCCAGGCCCTCGGCGGTCAGCGCATCCACGCCGTCGGCCGCCAGCGCGTCCAGCGCCGCGCTCACCTGCGCATCGTCCAAGTCGGCCAGCAAGCCCAGCCGGGTGCGGGTCAGCAGTCGGCCCGGAGGGCTGGCGAGCATACCGAGAGCGGACAGGACGCCGGCGCGCTCGGGCACGAGTGCACGGGTCATGCCGAGGGCGTCGGCCAGTGCGCAGACGTGCAGTCCGCCGGAACCGCCGAAGGAGCACAAGCTGCAATCGCGCGGGTCGATCCCGCGGCGAACCGAGATGACGCGCAGCGCCCGTGCCATGTGCTCGTCGGCCACCGCGATCACACCGCGGGCGGCCTCCACGGCGCTGTCCGATGCACCCGCTCCGCCTTCGAGCCCGAGCTTGTCCCCCAGGCGCGCCAGCGCCGCCCGCGCGGCGTCGGCATCGAGACGCATGCGCCCGCCGAGGAACGCATCCGCGCGGAGCCGGCCGAGCACCAGGTTCGCATCGGTCACGGTCGGCTCGGTACCGCCGTTGCCGTAGCAGACGGGTCCGGGATCGGCGCCGGCCGACTCCGGACCGACCAGCAATGCACCACCGGCATCGATCCGCGCGATGGAGCCGCCGCCTGCGCCGATGCTGTGCATATCCACCATGGGCACGGCCACCGGGTAGCCGGCGATACGGCCCTCGGTGGTAAGCCGGGGCGCACCGTCGATGAAGGCAACGTCGGTGGAGGTGCCGCCCATATCGAACGTCAGCAGCCGATCGATGCCGGCAGCGCGAGCGATGAAACCGGCCCCGACCAATCCTCCCGCAGGACCCGAAAGCAGCAAACGCACCGCGTGGCGGGCGGTCTGCTCGGCAGCGACGGCCTCGCCGCTGGACTGCATCACCGACAGCCGCGCACCGTCGAGACCCGCCTGCAGCCGGCCGATATAGCCCGAGACGACCGGACCGACACGGGCGTTGAGCCAGGTCGCGATGCCGCGCTCGTACTCGCCCATCAGCGGCAGCACTTCGGATGAGCGCGACGCGAATATCCCGTTCGGCAGCGCATCGACAATGGCGCACTCGGCACGCTCGTCGAGGAAAGAGAACAACAGGTTCACCGCCACCGCCTCGGGACGCAGCCGCTCGACGGCAGCACGCAATGCGGACAAATCGGCGTGCGTCAGCGGCTCGATGATGCCGCCGTCGGCACCGACACGTCCGCCGGTCTCGAGGCAGTCCCGCGCCGGAACCGGCCCGGTGGACGCGGGCGGCTGCAGGTCGTAGAGGGCGCCGCGGGCTTGCCGGCCGATGCGCAAAACATCGGCCAGCCCGCGGTTGGCGATATAGAGCGCTCGCGCGCCCTTGCCTTCCAGAACAGCGTTGGTGGCGACGGTGGAGCCGTGGATGACCTGGAGCCGGTCCGGCCTCAGCCCCAGGTCGGCAACACCCTGCAGGATCGCGCGCTCCGGCGCGGACGGCGTCGACAATACCTTATGCACGCGCACGTCGCCGTCGGCCCAAAGAACGAAATCGGTAAAGGTACCGCCGGTATCGACGCCGAGCAGAATCATGGCCAGTGCGTTGCCTGCAACCTACGGAAGATCAAGGCGCGCGGCGCCTGTCGGCCGCGGCGCGGGGCCGCGCGTCGGCGTGCGAGCACTGCCCCGACCATCGTAACGGCTTTCCACGACACCCCGCACGAGACTACACCAACCGGCACGCCCGCGCCCGACGCCGCGCGCGCCGAAGGCAAGTTGGCACGGGCGCCGCGCCGGGTTATCGTCGCCGCCCATGGAAGCGCTGTTGCAAGTCCGCGGCGTCGCACGCCGCTTCGGTGCCAAGCAAGTCTTGCATGGCATCGATTTCTCGTTGCGCCCGGGCGAAGTGCTCGGCCTGCTCGGGCCGAACGGCGCCGGCAAGACCACCTGCCTGCAAATTCTGGCCGGCACCCTCGCCCCGAGCAGCGGCAGCGTCGCGATTCACGGCCACGACATGGTGCGTGCGCCGCGCGCGGCCAAGCGGCGACTGGGCTATCTGCCGGAGCGCCCGCCGATCTACCCGGAAATGCGGGTCGACGACTACTTGGCCCATGCCGCTGCGCTGCATGGCCTACCCACGCGCGACATCGCCAAAGCCGTGCAGCGCGTGAAGCGCCGATGCGGCCTGCAGCAGGTCGGCCCGCGCCTGCTCGGCAAGCTGTCGAAGGGCTACCGGCAGCGGGCCGGCCTGGCCCAGGCGCTGGTGCACGAGCCGGATTTGGTGATTCTCGACGAGCCCACCGACGGACTCGATCCGGTGCAGATCCGCGAGGTGCGAATGCTGATCGGCGATTTGGGCCGGAGCTGCGGCGTCATTGTCTCCAGCCATGTGCTGTCCGAGGTGCAGGCGGTGTGCAACCGGGTCGTCATTCTGCGCGACGGGCGCGTGTTGCACAGCGGCCCCCTCGGCGACAGCGCGCCGACCCGCGCGCTGCGCGTGCGTCTGCGCCGACCGCCGGCGCCGCCGCAAATCGAAGGCCTGCCGCAGGTGGCGGCTGCAGTGCCGGACAACACGCCCGGCGGCGGACCCGGGGTCTTCGGCATCGAGCTCGCCGAGGGCTTCGGCGCCGACCAACTTGCCAAGGCGCTGGTCGGCGCCGGATGGGGTCTGTTGGAGTTGACACCGGCGCGATCGGACCTGGAGCGAATCTTTTTCGAGAGCATCGGCGCCGAGGAGTCCGGCGCGTGATCGCGATCCTCGCCCGCCGCGATTTGGCGTCCGCGTTCCAAACGCCGCTGGCCTGGCTGCTGCTCGCAGCCATGCAGGCGACGCTTGCCTGGATCATGTTGCGTGTCCTGGACCGCTTCACCGGACTCGAGCCGCTGGAGCGCTCGGCGGGCCTGAATCTGGAACTGGCACACAATGTCTTCGGCTCCGCCTCCGTCCTGCTGCTGCTCGCCGCCCCCTTGCTCGCGGCGCGGGCGCTGAGCCAAGAGCGGCGCGACGGTACCTATGCGATGCTCGCAGCCATGCCGCTGTCGCCGACGCAACTGCTGCTCGGCAAGTTTTTGGCGCTGGCGCTGTTGTTGCTCGCGCTTTGCGCACCGCCGCTTTTGCTGTGCCTGTCGCTGATCGGCGCGGCCCCCGTCGATCCGGGCCTGTTCGTGGCCGCGGCGCTGGGCCTGTGGCTGTCCGGCCTGCTGTTCGCCGCGGTCGGGCTGTTCGCCGCCAGTCTGACCGCGCAGCCGGCGCTCGCGGTCGTGATCGCCTACGGCCTGCTGACGCTGCTGTCGGTCGTCAACCGGGCAGAGCAGATCGCCGCCGAGCAAACCTCGCTGCTCGATTGGCTGGCATGGAACCAACATTTGTTCTGGTTCCTTTCCGGCGTGGTCCGGATCAGCGATCTCGTTTATTTCCTCTTGATGACGACGATGTTCCTGGCCTTCGCCCATCGCCGGCTGGCGAACCTGTACTTCCGATGATCGAGCCATCGGGCACGGATACGCCACGCACGCACGCCCTGCCGGCCGACGCCTCGCCGGATCGGGCACCGCGGGTTGGCGGCGGCGAGCCGCCCGATCCGGAATGCGCCCCGCCGCGGCCCAAGCTGCCGGCAGGCGTGCCGCGGATCGATGGCGCACGCGTCGCACGCATCGGCGCCGATACGGTCTTCTCACTGCTGCTGATCGCGGTCGTATTGCTTGCCGGCTGGCTTGCAGGACGCCACGACCGCTACTGGGACTGGACCGCAAGCGCGCGCAACAGCCTGTCGCCGGAGAGCGTCCAAGTGCTCGGCAGCCTTGACGGACCAATCGGGATCACCGTCTACGCACCGCCCGACCACCGCATCGGGCGCGCCGTCGAGGAACTGCTGGTGCGCTATCGAAAGCACCTGCCCACGCTCGGCGTGGACTATGTCGACCCGCAGCGTTTTCCCGAGCGCGCCCGCGATGCCGATGTGCGGCTGCTCGGCCAGTTGGTCGTCAGCTATGACGGGCGCCGCGAGACCCTGCTGGCGTTGAGCGAGAGCACGCTGACCAACGCCATCGCCCGCCTCGCCCAGCCGCGCTCACCCTGGATCGCCGTTTTGGAGGGCCATGGCGAGCGGGCCATCGACAGCAGCGCCGGCACCGACATCGGACGCTTCGCACAGCTATTGCAGCAGCGCGGCTTTCGCCTGCAGCCGCTGGATCTGGCGCGATTGCCGGTGATCCCGGACAACACCGATCTGCTGCTGATCACGACTCCGTCCATCGCGCTTTTCCCCGGCGAGGCCGATGCCTTGGTGGACTACGTCAACAGCGGCGGCAGCCTGTTGTGGCTGCGCGATCCGAGCGACGACTTCGGCCTTGCCCCGCTGGCGGCCGCACTCGGCATCCGCGCGTTGCCCGGCCAGGTGGTCGACGCCGAGGCCTCCGGTCTCGGGCTGGACGCACCGACCTTCGCCATTGTCGAGCAGTGGCCCGGCCACCCCATCGGCCGCGGCATGAATCAGGCCGCGGTTCTGCCCGGCAGCCTCGCATTCGAGGTGCATAGCGCGGCCGGCTGGCTGCTGGATACGACACTGACCACCGGCAAGCTCAGCTGGAACGAGACTGGCCCGATTCACGGCGAGATCCAGCGCGATGAGCGCGCCGGCGAGGTCCCGGGACCGCTGCCGGTGGCAATGGCGCTGACGCGCACCCTCGAGCAGCCGCGATACGGGGCCGCCCGCTCCGCCAACCCGATCGAGCCTGATCGGGATAGCGATCGGGAGCCCGACCAAGACGATGACGGCCCGCTCGATGACAGCCCGGCCGGGCACATGCAGCGCGTACTGGTGTTCGGCGACGGGGATTTCCTGAGCAATGCCCATCTCGCAACCGGGGCCAATCAGGCGTTGTCGCTGCGCGCGGTGCGCTGGCTGACGGGACAGGAGGACCGTATCTCCGTGCCGCCGCCGCCCGAGGACACCGACAATGTGTTGCTGTCCGCGCCGCGGTCATGGGCGCTGGTGCTGGTCGGTCTGCTCGGGCTGCCGCTGGGACTGCTCGCCGCCGGACTCGCGATCCAATGGCAGCGAGGGAGAACCTAGCCATGCTGCTGCGCCGCTGGCTGATCAATGCAGGCCTGCTGGTCGTCGTCGCCGTGCTGGCGGCCGCGGCGACCCTCGAAGGCGAGCAGGCCGATGCGCAGACGCGGCTGACGCCGCTGCCGGCGGCCGAGATCGAGCGCATCCGCCTGCAGCGTGCCGGCGAGCCTGCAATCGTCCTCGAGCGCGCAGCCCTCGGGTGGCGGATGCGCGAGCCCTACCCGGCCGCGGCCGATGACGCGCAACTGCGCAAGCTGTTGCCCGTCGCCGAGGCACGCACGCAGCGCACGCTGCCCGCCGCCGTCGTCGACGCTGGCGCACTCGGCCTCCAACAACCCGCGATTCGGCTCTGGCTCGACGACTTGGAGCTGCGCTTCGGCGGCACCGAGCCGGTTGCGGGGCTGCGCTATGTGCAGGTGGGCGATCTCGTCCATGTGATCGAGGACAGCCATTTACCGCAATTGCTTGCTCCCGTTGAGGACTACCTGAGCCGGCGACTGCTGCCGCCCGGCTTCAGCCCGGGCATCGGCAGCATCGACGGCCGTCCGCTGACGGCGGACATGCTGGCGCGGCTTGTCGATGTGCAAGCACTGGCCGTCGAGCCGCTCGGAGACCGGCTGTCCGGGCAACTGCTCAGCATCGCATCCGCCGACGGCGGCGAGGACCTGCGCTTTCTGGTGACCGACGCCGGCACTCGATGGAGCCGCCTCGACCAGCGACTGAGCTACGTGTTCACGACCCCCCCGATCGCCGAGATCGACGAAGACACGGGCTTTGCGCTGCCGGCCGAGGAGCAATCGACCGGCCCGATGCGAAGCGAGCGGCTGCTCCCGGACGATACGGGGGGCGATGCGCCGTTGCTCGACGAGGACGCACCGATGCCTACCCGAAAGCTGTCGCCGTGAGTATCCGCCGGGCCCGGGCCACAAGCGAAGCCGTCACGACACCGACGCCGACGCGGGCGAGGCCGGCCGTCCGGCCGAGGCGGGACGGGACCGCATCCGACCCGAGGCCCGCCGGGCCACCCCGTCGTCGCCCCCACACCTGCTTCGCCAAACTCTAAAACGAGCCGAGCACGCCCTTGCCCGAGCTTCCGGAAGTCGAAACCAGTCTTCGCGGCATCGCGCCTCACCTGCGCGACCGCCGCATCGAGCGCCTCGTCGCCCGCGAGCGGCGACTGCGCTGGCCGGTCCCCGCCATACTGGACGAGGCCGTCGCCGGCCAACGCATCCAGTCGTTGCGCCGGCGGGCGAAGTACCTGCTGCTCGATCTGGCGGAAGGCTCGCTGATGATCCACCTCGGCATGTCCGGCAGCCTGCGGGTGCTGCCGGCCGAGACGCCGCCGACGGCGCACGATCACGTAGACCTGGTACTGACCGATGGCCACTGCCTGCGCCTGCGCGACCCGCGGCGCTTCGGCAGCCTGCACTGGGTCACGCCGCCGCTGGAGTCCCATCCGCTGCTGCGCGACCTGGGCCCGGAGCCGCTGTCGTCGGATTTCGACGGCGACTACCTGTATCGACGTGCACGCGGACGTCGCGCCGCGGTAAAGACGTTCATTATGGACAGTCATATCGTCGTCGGCGTCGGCAACATCTACGCCAGCGAATCGCTCTTCATGGCCGGGATTCATCCGGCGCGTCCGGCCGGGCGCATCGGCGCCGCGCGCTACGCGGCGCTGGCCGAAAGCATCAAGCAAGTGCTGGCAGCGGCCATCTTGCAGGGCGGCACCAGCCTGCGGGATTTCGTGCAGGAAAACGGCAATCCCGGCTATTTCGCGCAATCGCTGCGCGTCTATGGCCGAGCCGGGGAGGCTTGCCCGGGCTGCGCCGGACCCGTGCGCCAGCAACGCATCGGGCAACGCTCGAGCTTCTACTGCCCGCGCTGCCAACGCTGAAGGCAAGACGGGGATCAGGCGGAACCGTCGGCGGCGCCGGTGGTGGGCGCCGGTGATGGACGCCATCGAGATGCGGGATATGGCAGATGGGCGCGCCGCCGGAGGGCGGGCGCCGGTGCGGAAATCGGGCGCGCTCCGGTCCCGCGCGCGGCGGGGACCGGGCCGCGTCGGGGTCAGCCGCCGGTCTGTTGAATACCGGTGATCAGCCAGTCGCCTTCGGCATTGTCCCAATCGTGGGCGACGTGCCAAATCTCGTCCAGCGGCTTGGCCGCGCCATTGTCTTCCTCGCGGATCAGCCCGCTGAAGTGCACGCTGGCGACGACTTGATCGGCGTCGCGCCGCACGGAAATCAGCTCCGCTTTCAGGGTGACGACCTCCGTGTAATTCGGTGCGTCGCCCATCGCCTCGCGCTCCCGCTTGATCTCTGCGAAGAGCTGGGGGGCCGTGTATTCGCGGATGTCGCGGAAGTCGGAACTGTCCCAGGCGGCCTGCAAACGGATGAAGTGGGTCTTGGCGCCTTCGACGAAGCCCGCGGAATCAAACCAGGCGGGCGCTTCTTCCGCGCCGCCGGCGGACGTCGACGGCGCCTCGCGACCCGCGCCCGCCGTGCCGGCAGAGAGTCCGCCCAGACCACCGGCAGGCGTCGTCGCGCCGCCATAGTGACCGGCACCCGCGCCGACCGCCGCGGGTGCGCCGCCCCCGGCCGACGCGCGGTTGCGCAGCATCCGAAACAGCATCACACCGCCGAAGATCAAGGCGGCGATGAGCAGAAAGTCCATGATCTGGAAGCCCTCGAACCCGTCGCCGAAAAACATCGACGCGAGCAAGCCGCCGGCCGCGAGACCGGCCAACGGACCCAACCAACGGCTGGCACCGCTGCGCGGTGCCTGCTGGCCCGCGGCCGCTTGCTGTTGGCGCGCGGCGGACTGGTTGGCGCTTTGGCCCGGCGGTGTCGCCTGACGCGGCGTCGAATACTGCTTGCCGAAGCTCTTGCCGCCGCCGAAGCGCTTGGCATCGGCGGTCTCGGGCAGCAAGGCGCCGCCCATCAAGCTGAAGGCCATCAGGGCCAGAACGAAGTACTTCATCGGAGAATCCTCAGGGTGTCGTTGCTTTTGTTCGTGAAATCGCGGCGGAGGCGTCGGAGCCGGCCGGCAGCAGGGCGGCCTCGCCGATGCCGCGCGGGTCGCTGGCGGCACTGACCGTGCCGGCGGACCGGTTCCAGAATACCGCCTGCATGTTGCCGTAGGTGCGGGTCTCATCGAGCCGATGCCCCTTAGCCTCGAGCGCTTTCCGCTCGCTGTCGCTCAGCGCATCGGGCTCGTACTGAATCACATCCGGCAGAAATTGGTGGTGCCAGCGGGGAGACGCAACCCAGTCGGTCGGCGTACCGCCTTCGACGGCCTGCAGAATCCCGTGCAGCACCATGCTGATGATGCGGCTGCCCCCCGGCGTGCCGAGAATCACGACACCGGCGTCGGATTCGAGGAACGTCGGCGACATGCTCGACAGCATGCGCTTGCCCGGTGCGATGGCATTGGCTTCGCCGCCGATCAGGCCGTAGGCGTTGGGCACACCGGGGCGGGCGGAGAAGTCGTCCATCTCGTCGTTCAGCAGCACACCGGTTCCGGGGGGCACGAACCCTGCGCCGAAGGGATAATTGATGCTGAGCGTCGCCGCCACCCGGTTGCCTTCGCTGTCGAGGATCGAGAAGTGCGTGGTATGCGGTCCCTCCGCGTCGGCGCGTGCGGGCGGGCTCGGCGTCGCCCGCCGCGCATCGATGCCGCGGGCGAGCCCGGCGGCATAGAAGGGATGCGTGAGCCGCTCCACCGGAACGTCGACGTAATCCGGATCACCGAGAAAGCGGGCGCGGTCGCGGTAGGCGCGGCGCATGGCCTCGACCGTCAGGTGCACCCGCGCAACGCGATCGGCTCCGGCGAGGTCGAATTCGGAGAGTATGTTCAGCATCTGAGACAGCGCCACACCGCCGGAGGATGGCGGGGCGGCGCCGACCACTTGCCAACCTCGGTAGGTCCCGACCACCGGCGCCCGCTCGACGACCCGATACCGTGCCAGATCCTGCATGGACCAAATGCCGCCGGCATCACGCACGCCGTCGACCAGCCGGCGCGCCAGTTCACCGGTGTAGAAACCGTCACGGCCTTGGCTCGCAAGGCGCTCCAGCGTCGACGCCAAGTCCGGCTGGCGGATCGTCGTGCCCTGCGCCGGAACCTCGCCGTCGACGAGAAACTGCGCGGCCGCCGCGGGCGACGCCCGCAGGACATCGCGCCGCCACTCGGCCATGCGCCGGTAGACCGGATCGACCGAAAAGCCGTCGCGGGCGAGCGCGATGGCGGGGGCAAGCGTGCGCGACAGGGGCAGACGCCCGTAGTGCTCGGCGATGTGGGCCAGCGCGGCCGGCTCGCCCGGGATACCCGCCGCCAGCGGGCCGTTCAAAGACAGGCCGGGGACGAGCTCGCCGTCGGCATCGAGGTAGAGATCGCGATGCGCGGCCAGCGGCGCGCGCTCGCGGCCGTCGATCATAACGTCCCGATCCTCGGCCGCGATGTGCAGCAGCCAAAAGCCACCGCCGCCGATGCCGGAACTATAGGGCTCGACCACGGCGAGCGCGGCACTGACGGTTACGGCAGCATCGAAGGCGTTGCCGCCCTCGGCGAGGACGGCAATTCCGGCAGCCGTGGCCGCGGAATGGGCGGAGGCGACGGCGGCAGCCGGCGGTGCATTACCGCCCGCGGCGGCGAGGGTCGGCGGGTCGGCGGGAAACGCCGCGCCGGGCCTGGCGCCCGAGACCGTCGTCATGAGGATGGCCGCCATGACGATCGAAAGGGCGCGCGGCCGCCATGCGGCCGCCATTTCGGGTTGGCGCATTGCGCCCGGGTCAGCCCGCGTCGCCGGTGATCTTTTCGTATTTGGCGCGCAGCTCGTCCTCGGACTCGGTGTGCTCCGGATCAGTGATGATGCAGTCTACCGGGCACACCTCGACGCATTGCGAGGTCTCGTAGTGGCCGACGCACTCGGTGCAAAGATCGGGCTCGATGACGTAGATCTCATCGCCCTGCGAAATGGCGCCGTTCGGACACTCGGGCTCGCAGACGTCGCAGTTGATGCACTCGTCGGTAATCAGCAAGGCCATGGGGGGTACTCCTGGTTCGCAAAATGCCCCTGGGGGCGAAAATGAGGACATGCCCTGAAGGGCACATTGGGATGCGCGAAGTTTATCCAAACCTTTCCTGCAATGCAGCATTCACCGCCGGTGCGACGAACGCCGACACATCGCCGCCGAGCCGCGCGATCTCCTTGACAAGCGAAGAAGAAATGTACGCGTATTGCTCGGCCGGGGTGAGGAACAAAGTCTCGATATCCGGGGCCATGCGCCGGTTCATACCGGCAAGTTGGAACTCGTACTCGAAATCCGACACCGCGCGCAAGCCGCGCATGATGACGTGGACCTCCATGCGGCGGGCGAATTCGACCAAAAGCCCCCCGAAATCAACTACTTCTACATTCGGCATATCCGCACAAACTTGGCGGGCAAGGGAAACGCGCTGCTCGGTATCGAAGGTGGGCTGCTTGGCGGTATCGCGGGCGACAGCGACGACGACCCGGTCGCACAAGTGCGCCGCCCGCGCTACAAGGTCGCTGTGGCCGTTGGTAATCGGATCGAAAGTGCCCGGATAAACGACACTACGCATGACCTGAGGTTCGCTCATTGGCTTCGGCAGCGCGCAAGGATACCAGAACGTCCCCGGCAGACTGCCACGGACCTCACAGGGTCTCGCCGCCGACCTCGGCCAGCCCGAAGGCCACGTGCCCGGCACGCTTCTCGCGCAGCATCGACCAAGTCGGCGGAAGCGGCCCCATTCCATCGAGCCCGGGTGCCTCCAGATAAATCAGCGCGCCCGGTGCAACCCAGCCCCGCCGCTGCAGCACCTCGCACACGGGCGCCAACAGCGCATCGGCGAAAGGCGGGTCAAGGAAGACGATGTCGAACGGCTGCACCGGCGCGTCGGCCAGCCAGCGCAAGGCATCGCCCTCCACCACATCGGCCGCTTCCGCGGGGACGCTCAGCGCGCACAGATTGGCGCGGAGTTGGTCGGCGACCGCCGGCGCACGCTCGATCATCAGCACCCGTGCCGCGCCCCGCGACAGGGCTTCGAGGGCCAGCGCCCCGGAGCCCGCGAAGCAGTCCAGGCAGCGACTGCCGGCGATAACCGGCGCAAGCCAGTTGAACAGCGTCTCCCGGGTGCGGTCCGCGGTCGGGCGCAGACCGGGCTGAATAGGCACCGGCAGCTTGCGCCCGCGATGGCGTCCGCCGACGATACGAAGCTGCCCGGCGCGGCCGGCCGGCCGCGGGCCGGCGCCTCGCCCGACGGCTCCGCCGCGGGCGCCGCGCCGCTTAACCTCCGCCACCGCCGCCGGCCGCGGGCTGCGCCGCGGCATCCGACAGGGGCGCGCCGCTCCCCGAGGGCTCGGGCGCGGCTTCGGCG
>JAIPFF010000027.1 GCA_021736785.1 Thiohalocapsa sp.
CCGGCCCGAGGCGCCACGGCAGCGGCCGCTGCCGCGGTCATTGGCTCCGGTAACGGCCGTCGGCCCGCACATCTTGCCGTCGACTTGCAGCCGGTCGGTCGAATCGCCTCCCGCCGCAAGGAGCCTCCATGCGCCACGCGTCACTCCAAGCACTACTCTTGGTGCTTTTCTCCGTCGCTCCGATTGTCGGGTTCGCCGCCGAAGGCGCCGAGCGGCTCGACCTCACCGATAGCTGGGTCGGCTATACGGCTCTGCTGATTTTCGTGCTCGCCTACGCCTTGGTGATGGCGGAGGAATTCACGCATCTGCGCAAATCGAAGCCCGTGGTCCTGGCCGCCGGCCTGATCTGGCTGCTGATCGGTTATTACTACACGACGCACCACGGTGATCCGCACGCGGCGGAGGAGGCCGTGCGGCACAACATTCTCGAGTTCGCCGAGCTGTTTCTGTTCCTCCTCGCTGCCATGACGTACATCAGCGCCATGGAGGAGCGCAACGTCTTCGAGGCGCTGCGCTCCTGGCTCGTGCGCAAGGGGTTCAGCTACCGCAAGCTGTTCTGGATGACCGGCATGCTCGCGTTTCTGATCTCGCCGATCGCGGACAATCTGACCACCGCGCTGCTGATGTGCGCCGTGGTTATGGCGGTGGGCGCGGACAGTCCGCGCTTCGTCGGCATCGCCTGCGTCAACATCGTCGTGGCCGCCAACGCCGGCGGCGCCTTCAGCCCGTTCGGCGACATCACGACATTGATGGTTTGGCAAAAGGGGATTCTGGCGTTCGAGTCGTTCTTCCTGCTGCTGATTCCGTCGGTGATCAGTTTCGCGCTACCCGCGTTTTTCATGCAGAAAGCGATCCCGGACGTGACGCCGCCGCCGAGCGACGAGATCGTCAAGACAAAGCGCGGCGCCAAGCGCATCGTCGTGCTGTTCCTCGCCACGATCGCAACCGCGGTCAGCTTTCACAACTTCTACCATCTGCCTCCGGTGCTCGGCATGATGACGGGCTTGGCCTATCTCAAATTCTTCGCGTTCTATCTGAAAAAGCGCGGAGAGATGTCGACGGTCAAGGCGGGCGAGTTGGAGGATACGATGCCGTTCGACATTTTCTCGCGTGTCGCGCGCGCCGAGTGGGACACGTTGCTGTTCTTCTACGGCGTCGTGCTTTGCGTGGGCGGGCTGGGCTTCATCGGTTACCTGGAACTGGTCTCGGATGTCGCCTACGGCGGATTCGGCGCGACGATCGCCAACATCCTGGTGGGCATGATCTCGGCCATCATCGACAACATTCCGGTGATGTTCGCCGTGCTGACGATGAATCCCGATATGTCCATGGGGCAGTGGCTATTGGTCACGCTCACCGCCGGCATCGGCGGCAGTCTGCTGTCCATCGGCTCCGCGGCGGGCGTCGCGCTGATGGGTCAGTCGAAAGGTATGTATACCTTCTTCGGCCACCTGCGCTGGACGCCGTACATCGCCGCCGGCTACGTCGCCGCCATCGCCTCGCATTTTCTGGTCAATTTCTGGACCTTCTCGCGACCGATCGCTGGCTGAGGGACTAACCGGCCGCGTCCGCCTGCGTCGCGGCCGAGACGCCGGCAAGCCAAACGCAGGCGCCGCCGCTGGATTGGTCGATGGCCCGCAAACGGGCCTCATGGGCGGCGAGCTCGTCCTCGCCTGCACGCACCACGGCCAACTCGCCGCGGCGACGGGGCGCCCGCCGCACCGCTGCCCGGCGCGGCCCCTGCTCGGCCTTCTCCTCGGCGCCGAGGAGCAGGCTCACTTGACCGCCGGTCATCGCCAGATAGACATCCGCGAGGATCTCGGCATCGAGCAGGGCCCCGTGCAGTTCGCGACGGGAATTGTCGATGTCGTAACGCTTGCACAGGGCGTCGAGGCTGTTGCGCTGGCCGGGGTGCATGGTGCGCGCCATCGTCAGGGTGTCCGTGATGGTGCACAGATCCTCGATACGCGGTGCGTCCTCCCGCCAACGTCGCAGTTCGTGATTCAGAAAGCCGACATCGAATGCGGCATTGTGAATGATGAGCTCCGCCCCGCGGCAGTACTCGATCAGTGCCTCCGCGATGTCGGCAAAGCGGGGCTTGTCTTTCAGGAAGTCGTTCGAAATGCCGTGCACCTCCACGGCGCCGGCGTCGATCTCCCGGTCGGGCTGCAGATAACGGTGAAAATTGCGTCGCGTCAGCTGCCGTTGCAGCAGCTCGACGCAGCCGATCTCGATGACCCTGTGGCCTTCGGACGGCTCCAGGCCCGTGGTTTCCGTATCCAGCACGATTTGACGCATCGGCCAGGCTCCTCGACTGATTTCTGCTTGCGGTAGACGTGCCGCTCGCCGATGCGCGGCGCACCGCGCCGGCGCCGGGCGGCCGGCGATAACCTCGTGGCTCCGGGGCTCGGCTTAACGGCTCGACCCGCGGGCAGGAATTCCGCGGTTGGCGAGTTGGTCGGCGCGCTCGTTCTCGGCGTGGCCGCTGTGTCCCTTGATCCAGCGCCAAGTGATGCGGTGTCCCTGCAACGCGCGATCGAGCCGCTGCCACAGATCCTGATTCTTGACGGGCTGGCGATTGCTCGTCATCCATCCGTTGCGCTTCCAGCGCGCCATCCAGCTCTGCACGCCGTCCTGGACATAGCGCGAGTCGACGGTGAGCACCACATCCGTCGGCCGCTTCAGCAGTTCCAGCGCTTGGATGACGGCCATCAGCTCCATACGGTTATTGGTCGTATCGAGCTCGCCGCCGCAGAGCTCTTTCTCGTGCTCGCCATAGCGCAGCAATGCACCCCAGCCGCCGGGCCCCGGGTTGCCCTTGCAGGCACCGTCGGTGAAGATCTCGACCGGCTCAGGCATGGGTCTGCTCCCGCGCCGTCGGCTTCACCGCCCTTCCGGGCAGCAGCGGGCGTGCATGACGCCAGTTCGGGCGAAGCGGGGTCAACGGCGCGGTCCGCTTGACGGCGCGGATGGCGTAGACGCCGCCGAGCACCGGCCAGTAGCGCCCGCCGGCGGATTCGAGCCAGTCTAATTGGCTCATGAACGCTTTCGCCATCGGCGGGCGGAACACCAGCATATCGCGCGTCTCCAGTTGAAAGCCCAGCAGCCGCAGCCAGTCGCCGATACGAAACGGCGTCAACTGACCGCCGCACCAGGGGACGCGCCGGCTTCGGCGCGGCAGCCAGCGCATGAGGCCCCAAGTGCTCAGTGGATTGAAGCAAAACAGGATCACCCGGCCCTCCGGGATCAGCACCCGCTCGACTTCGCGCAGCACGTGGTGCGCCTCCTCGCAAAAGTCCAGGGTGTGCGGCAGCAGCACGGCATCGACGCTGCCGGAAGCCAGCGGCAGCTCGAACGGCCGCCCGCGGATCAGCGCGTCGCTCGTCGCCTGCCCGTCGCCGCCGCGCCCGCCGGACTCGCCGACATGCTCGCCGATGACCACGCGCCGGCGGATGCGCGACGCCGCCACCGCGTCCTCGAACTGTCCCGGCAATCCGAGCTGCACCAGATAGAGCCCGAAGCTATCCCGAAGCAACCGCTCCAGGCAGGCGGTCTCGGCATGGGCAAGGTGGCGGCCTACCGGCGTTTTGTACCACTTTCCGAGCACGGACAGCGGATCGCCGTCCCGGTGCGCGCAGGGCTTCATCGCTGCCCGCCCCGACCCGCGTCATTCTGCCGCGGGCTGACCGGGGAGACGGGAGGCGCTGTGCTGGGAATTGATCTCATCACGTAAGGGTATGGAAACTAATGGGGTTTTCCCGTATATTGCTCGGGCAGATAAAATCAAAGACTAACGAAATCAACCTAGCAACGGGCTCAAGGATCTGCCATGGGGACTGTCAACAGCGCCAAATCCGACCTGGCCTTGCGGGCCGCGTCGCTTCTCTGCATCGCTACGCTGGTCGGCTGCGCGGCCCAAGGCCAGCGCAACGCGGACGGGATGACAGGTAGCTTCGACGAGCCGCGCACCGTCTCTGCCCGGGAATACGGCTACGTGCGTCCCGCCGCCGATGTCCGCATCGCCGGCGCAGGCAGCCGCTCCGGCTATGCGGGCCCGAACAGCGCCGATCTCTGGGATCGTGTCCGCCACGGGCGCAGCCTGGGAATCCGTCACCACGCCCGCGTGGATCGGGCGGTCGGTTCGCTGAAGCGCAATCCGCGCTATCTTACAGACCTTAATCGCCGCGCGCGCCCCTATCTGCATATGATCGTCGGCGAGCTCGAGCGTGCCGGCTTGCCGGCGGAGCTGGCCCTGCTGCCGGAGATCGAGAGCCGCTACAATCCGCGCGCCGTCTCGCCGAAAAGCGCATCCGGCATGTGGCAATTCATGCCCTACACGGGCAAGGAAATGGGTCTTCGCCAAGATGCCTGGTACGACGGGCGCAACGACGTCTTGGCCTCCACGCGCGGCGCCATCGCCTACCTGAAACTGTTGAGCGACGAGTTCGGCGGAGACTGGGCCCTGGCGCTGGCCTCCTACAACGCGGGGCCGGGTCGTGTGCGCTCCGCGCAGCGCGCCAACAAGGCACGCGGCAAGCCGACCGACTACTGGTCGTTGAACCTTCCCCGCGAAACCGAAGAGTACGTACCGAAACTTCTGGCGGTGGCGAGCCTTGTCCGCGACGCCGATCGACACGGGCTGGCGATGCCGGTCCTCGAGAACAGGCCGGCGCTCGAACTGGTGGAAGCCAACGGACAGATCAATCTGACCACCGCCGCGCGCGCGAGCGGCGTCTCGCTGCAAACCCTGCGCGACCTCAATCCCGGCCTGAAGCGCGATATGACCCCGAGCAAAGGCCCGCACCGCGTGCTGGTTCCCCTCGGCTCCGGCCAGAAGCTGCGCACCGCGCTGGCCAAGGCCGGCAAGATGTCGGCACCGACGGTCGCGGTCAGTTCCCGCTCGCCGCGCGGCGACAGCTGAAGACGGCAACGGCGTCTTCCGGGCCCGCCCCGCGGGCGCCGGCTCCCGCAACGGCGCAGCAGGATTGCCGCCGATGAGCACCGAAGCCGTACAGGCGCTGCCGGTCGCGCCGGCCTTGGCGCGCCTGTCGCGGGCGCTCGCGGCCAGCCACGCCGTGCTGGTCGCTCCCACCGGCTCCGGCAAGACCACCGCCGTCCCCCTTGCCCTGCTCGAGGCCGACTGGCTGAAAGGTAAGTCCATTCTCATGCTCGAGCCCCGCCGTCCTGCTGCCCGCATGGCCGCGGCGCGGATGGCGGCCTTGCTCGGCGAGCAGCCCGGCGAGCGCGTCGGTTATCAGGTCCGCTTCGAGCGCCGCATCGGGCGCGGCACCAGGATCGAGGTGCTGACCGAGGGCATCCTGACGCGCCGCATCCAACATGACCCGGAACTGTCCGGGTATGGGCTGCTGATCTTCGATGAATTCCACGAGCGCAGCCTCGATGCGGACCTGGCACTGGCGCTGGCACTGGATGCCACCGCGCTGCGGCCCGACCTGCGAATCCTGGTCATGTCGGCGACCCTCGACGCCGACGCCGTTGCCACACTGCTGGGCAACGTACCGGTGATCGAGGCCCGCGGCCGAAGTCACCCGGTGGAGGTCATTCACGAAACGCCGGCGCCGCCGGACCCGCTGGCGGCCGTGCCGGGCGCCGTCCGGCGCGCGCTGGCACGCCATGCCGGCGATATCCTGGTGTTTCTGCCCGGCGCGGCCGAGATCGCCCGCACCGGTCTCGCCCTCGCCGACCTGGACGGAATCGACGTGCTGCCGCTGCACGGCGCACTGCCGGTTGCCGAGCAGGATCGCGCGCTGCGACCGCCGCGGGTCCACCGGCGCCGCGTCGTTTTATCTACCGATATCGCCGAGACCTCGGTGACGATCGAAGGCATCACGGTAGTCATCGATACGGGGCTGACGCGAAAGCCCCGTTTCGATCCCGGTTCCGGCCTGACCCGCCTCGTGGTCGAGCCCATCGCCCAAGCGTCGGCCGAGCAGCGCGCCGGACGCGCGGGCCGGCTCGGTCCCGGCATCTGCTACCGGCTTTGGTCGGAACGGGACCACCGGCGCCGTCCCCGCAATCGCCCGGCCGAAATCCTACAGGCGGACCTTGCGCCGCCGGCACTGCAGCTCGCGCTCTGGGGCATCGCGGATCCGACGGCGCTGCGCTGGATCGACAGCCCGCCGACGCCGGCTTGGAGCCGGGCGGTAGACCTGCTGCGAATGCTCGGCGCCATCGATACGCTTGGCGCCATCACCCCCGCCGGGCGCCGGATGGCCGGGTTGCCCGCGCATCCACGCTTGGCTCGAATGCTGATCGCCGCGGACAGCCATGGGCGTGGATGTGCGGCCGATCTTGCAGCGCTGATCGGCGAGCGCGACCCGCACATCGCCCGGTCGGGGCTGCCCCGTCCGGTGGACCTGGGTCCGCGACTGGCCGCGCTCGACGCGCACCGGCACGGCCAGCGCTGCGACGGATACGACCGCCGCCGACTCGCCGCAGTCGCGCGCGCCGCGGAGCAATTGCGCCGCCGGCTCGATGCCGTTGCCGAGGCGCAAGGATGCGGGGACGACGCGGCAGCGCTGCTGGCCCTGGCCTACCCCGAGCGCATCGCAGGCAGTCGCGGCCGCGACAGCGGCGAAGGCCGATTCCTGATGGCGAGCGGCGCCGGGGCCGTCCTGCCCCGGGACGACCCGCTGGGCGGCACGCCTTTCATCGTCATCGCGGATTTGGATGCCGCCAGCGGGGACAACCGGATCCGCGCCGCGCTGGCCATCGACGAGGCGGCGCTGCGCACGGTCATGGCGGAGCAGATCGAGCGCAGGCAGCTGCTGCGCTGGGACGACGGCCTCGAAGCCGTCGTCGCACGCAACGAGGAGCAGCTCGGAGCCCTGACGCTCACGTCGACGCCGGCCGAGGTGAAAGACCTCGAGCGGGCAAGCGCGCTGTTGCTCGCCGCCGTCGCCCGGGATCTCGACGCCGGCCTGACCTGGACGGCCGCCGCCCGTCAGCTGCAGGCCCGGGTCATGCTCGCCCGGCGCATGGAGCCCGACGCGGACTGGCCCGATGTCTCCGAGCTCTGGCTGTCGGCATACCCCGACGATTGGCTGGCACCTTGGCTGGCGGGCCGCACGCGGCTCGCCGATGCCCGTGCGTTGACACTCGAGCAGGTGCTGCGGCAACTGCTCGGCCGCGAGCGCATGCTGCGCCTGGATGCGCTGGCGCCCCCCGACATCCCGACCCCTGCAGGCACCCGAAGACGCATCGATTACTGTGCCGGCGACGAGCCGGTGCTGGCGGCGCCGATGCAGGAACTGTTCGGCTGCGCGCAGACGCCGACCATCTTCCGGGGACGCTTGCCGCTGCTGGTGCATCTACTCTCGCCGGCCCGTCGGCCGCTGCAGATCACCAGCGATCTCGCCGGATTCTGGCGCGGCGCCTATGCGCAGGTGCGAAAAGAGATGCGCGGGCGTTATCCGAAGCACCACTGGCCCGAAGACCCTGCGGCGGCGGCACCGGTGGCGGGCGGTCTGCGCCGGCGCGGCTAGCCGCAGGCAACAAGGCGCGGCGTCGACACGCGCACGGGCAACGGCGGCAGGAGCGCGTGGCGGCCGGGGCGTGGTCGGGGGAGCGGGCGGCGGTCGGGGGCGGTCGGCTCGGGCTCCTCAGCGCCGCTCGGCGCCGGCGAGCAGCGCCGGGACAATGTCGGCGACGCGGCGAAAGATCAGATCCGGCGCCGCGCGCTCGAGGACTTCAAGGCTGTTGTAGCCCCAGGCGACGGCACCGGCGGCGATGCCGAGCCGCCGCGCGGCTTCTATATCGCGAAGCTCGTCGCCGATGTAGATCACCCGCTCCGGCGCCTCGCCGCTATCGCGCAACACGCGGCGAAGCCGCGACGCCTTGCCGAAGATCGATGCCCCGCAGTGCAGATGACGAATCGACCTCGCGTGCGCGTCGCCCAGCACGCGGACGACGTTGCGCTCGGCGTTGGAGCTGACGACGCCGAGCGCAATACCGGCGCGTTGCAGGCGCCGGAGCATATCGCCGACACCTTCGAACAGAGCGATCGCATCGATATCGCGCGCCATGCAGCGGCGCAGATCCTCGGCGATCATCGGCAGCTTCCAAGTCGGGACATCGAGCGCCCGCAGAATCTCGCCGGCGCCGAGCCGACGCAGCAGATCGCGCTCGCCCGCCTCGACGCGCCGAAAGCCATGCCGCGCGGCGGCCTCGTTGATCGCAACCGAGAACCAAGGGAAACTATCGCCGAGCGTGCCATCAAAATCGAAGATGGCAACGCGAAAGCGCGTCGACGGCAGCCCGCGGCGAGCATTCACTGCCAGAGACGGCCAATCCGCCCGAGTGCGCCGTGCCCAGACCTGGCGGCGCGCGCCGGCACGCCGGCGCCTGCGCAGCGATGCATTCCGAGCCCTTGTCCCGCGGCGATCACCCCGCCCCGATCGAACGACCCCCGCCCGGTCCGGCACCGGTCAATGCCGCAGCAGGAGCCCCCCGTTTGGAGATCATCGAGCTCGCGTCCATCCTGTTCGCACTGGCGCTGGTTGCAGGGCTGGTCGACGCCATCGCCGGCGGCGGCGGACTGATCACCATCCCGGCACTGCTGTGGGTCGGCTTGTCGCCGGTGCAGGCGCTCGCGACGAACAAGGCGCAGGCGGTGTTCGGCTCTTTCGCGGCCACAGTGCATTTTCTTCGCCAAGGGGCCATCGACCTGCGCGGCGCAGCGTTGACCGTCGTCTGCACATTTTTCGGCGCCGCGGCGGGTGCGCTCGCCGTCCAATTCCTGGCCGGGCCATTGCTGGAGCGGCTGATCCCGTTGCTGCTGATCGGCTTCGCGCTCTATTTCCTGCTCTCGCCGCGCGTCTCGGACCTGGATTCCCACAGCCGCATCGCTCCCGCATCCTTCGCACTGTTGGTGGGCACCGGTGTCGGCTTCTACGACGGTTTCTTCGGCCCCGGCACCGGCACCTTCTTCGCGCTCGGTTATGTTGCGCTGCTCGGCCACAGCATGCGCCGGGCAACGGCACACGCCAAGCTGATGAACTTCACCAGCAACCTGGCTGCACTGCTGCTGTTCATCGGCGGCGGTCATGTCGTCTGGACGATCGCATTCGCGATGATGGCGGGCCAATTGGCGGGGGGCTGGATGGGCGCACACCTGGTGCTGCGCCACGGGGCCAAGCTGGTCAGACCGGTACTGGTGGCGGCATCCCTGGCGGTGTCGTTGAAACTGCTGTTGGATCAGCACTGATCGAGCGCCTAGTCACCGCGCCCGGCGGCACTGCGAGGGAGGTTCCCCGCGCTGCCGCCACCGAGCCGCGGCGCGTCGGTCGGCGCTCAGGAAATGCTCTGGTAGTAGAGGTTCTGAGGATGGTTCGCCTCGGCGAAGAAATACCAGCGCTCCGCCAACAAGCCGGTGTATTGAATCAGAAACGCCATGATGGGCAGCGTCGGCGACTCCATCACATAGGCGAGGCCGATCATCAGCACCGGCACCGGAAACACCAGCACCAAAAACGCCAGACGAACCTGCTTCAGGAACTCCGGGCTCTTATGGTGAAAGAACTCGCGCGTGTTGAATGAACCGCCGGTGAAACCTTGGGATTTCTGCTCGATGACACGGTGACGCACACCGATGGCCGTCTGCAAGCTGCTCTTGCGCTTCAGCGTCATGTTGCGCAGCAGCGAAGCGCCGCGCGTGGCGAGACCGAGCAGCGTGAAGACCACCGCCCAGGTGCCGTAAAAGCCGACCAGGTGATTGCCGAGATAGGCGGAAAATGCAGCCGCCAGCATGAAGCCGGAAGCCATCCCGAGGAAGGTGAAATTCGCCACCGTATAGGGCGAGTGCCATTCCTCCAGAAACTTGACGCTGGCATAGATCATCCCCGTGCAAACGAACAGGGCGAACGCGACCAGGATTCCGATCAAGCCGAGCAGGAAGGTGGCGTCGATCGGCAAGGTGCCGCCGCCCACGACGAACAGAGGCGCGGTCCAGCCCATCCAATGAAAAACGCCGTAGAAGAAGACGACGGCCATCATCAGCGGCAACACGATGACCTCGCGCGACAACCAGGAGGTCCGCCACATCGCGGCGGCACGCCAGGCACGTTCCGGGCGTCCCAGGTGAAAGAACGAGGCGGCAAGGCCGGCAATCAGCAGCAACAGCGACAGCACGCTGCCGATGCCGTAGAACTCGGCCCCTTGGGGCTCGATGAGCTTGATGCTGGCGTAGAGCTGGCCGGTGAAAAGGGCCAGAAACAACCCCTGGCCGGCGCCGATAAGGGTCGTCAGAAAAATGACGGAAAAAGCTGGATGCATGTGTCGACTTCCTAGATGCTCGGTGTACGGGCAGGACGCGGCGCCGGAGCGTAGCGCACCCTGCAATCCGACGGCGATGAAACCCGCGACTACCAGGTCACGTCGTCGAGGGTCTCCTCGCCGGTGTACACGGTGATATCTTCCTTCGTCAGCGGATTATCCGCGCGCTGCAGCTCCTCGGCGGAGATGTGCATGCGGTTCTTCTGCCGCGGCAGGTAATGGTTGGCGGGCTTCGTGCCCCACTCGGGCATCAGCGCATAGCCGCCACGCTCGCGAATGGCCAACGACACCTCGGAGTCGGGGTCATGCACGTCGCCGAACAGCCGGGCGCTGGTCGGACATGCCAGCACGCAGGCCGGTTGGCGCTCCGCCTCGGGCAGCGTCTGGTCGGTGATGCGATCGATGCAGAGCGTGCATTTCTTCATCACCTTCTGCTGCTCGTCGAGCTCGCGCACGCCGTAAGGGCAAGCCCAAGAGCAATACTTGCAGCCGATGCATTTGTCGTAGTCGACCAGAACGACGCCGTTGTCTTCGCGCTTATAGGAGGCTCCGGTCGGGCATACCGGCACGCAAGGCGGCTCCTCGCAGTGCAGGCAGCTCTTGGGGAAATGCACGGTTTCGGTATTCGGATAGTTGCCGACCTCGAAGGTCTGCACCCGATTGAAAAAGGTACCCGTCGGGTCGGCGCCGTAGGGGTTCTCGTCGACCATCGGGCCGGCCCATCCAGACGTGTTCCACTGTTTGCAGGATGTCACGCAGGCGTGGCACCCGACGCAGACATTGAGATCGATCACAAGGGCCAGCTGGGTCATACCTTCACCACGATGAGCTTGAGTCCAAAACAAAAATGCGGTTGTCCGGCGATCGCGGCAGGCTGCCGCGCACGCGGAGCCGGATTATCGATACCGGGTAGAGGGGTGGGCTGCAGCCGACGACAGCCGCCGGCCGCGCCCGTTTCGGCACGCATCCGGCGGCATCGGCCGGCGGCGCATGCCGTAACCTTCCCCGCCTAGTTCTTTCCGAAGAGGCCGGCGACGTAGGCCTGCCAACGACCGCGCCGGCGCGCGTCCTGCCCGGGCATGGAGGGCATCGGCGCGAACTGGGGCTCGGTCGCCATCGCCCCGTCTTGCTCGGCCTTGTAGATCCGGACAC
Source organism: Thiohalocapsa sp. (assembly GCA_021736785.1). Taxonomy (GTDB): domain Bacteria; phylum Pseudomonadota; class Gammaproteobacteria; order Chromatiales; family Chromatiaceae; genus Thiohalocapsa. The sequence continues at coordinate 11,446 of JAIPFF010000027.1, forward strand.
GCAAGTCGAACCAAGCAGCCTGACCCGTTACCGGATCGGAGTTGGACAGATGCTGCAGACTGCCGGCGGAGCCGTTGGCGGGTAGCTCTTCGCCGATCAGGTGGTTCAGCAGGAAGCCCTTTTTCGACTCGTCGGCCTCGGGCGCAAGGCCCCAGGCGCCGGCGGCCTTGCCGATGGCGTTCCAGGTCCAGACGGTACCGGGCTCGACCGCCTCCGAGTAGCGGCACATACAGCGCACGCGCCCGAGGTGCGATTCCACCCAGATCCAATCGCCGTCCTCGATGCCTTGCGCGATGGCCATCTTCGGATTGACGAACAGGTAGTTGTGGCTGTGAATCTGCCGCAGCCAGGCATTCTGGCTGTCCCAGCTGTGGTACATGGCCATCGGCCGCTGAGTCAGCGCATTGAGCGGATAGCGGGTCTTGTCGATCAGCTGCGTCTCCAACGGCTCGCTGTAGTACGGCAGCGGGTCGAAGCTGGTCTCGATGCGCTTGCGCAGCCGGTCCGGCGGCTGGCGGCCCGGCCACTTGCCCTGGGCCGCGGCGCGGAAGCGTTGCAGCACCTCCGAGTAGATGTGCAGCGTGATCGGCTCGGCCCAGCGGGTCAGCGCGTGCGCCCGGGCCCAGTGCAGATAGCCCTTGTTCCAGTTGCGCATGTACTGGTAGCTGCGCGGCAGCTCGTGGTGGAACACGCAGCCGTTGGCGGCGTATTGCTCCCACTGGCGCGGGTTCGGCTCGCCCTTCAGGAACTTCTCGCCGAACTCGCCGCGCCAGCCGGCAAGGAAGCCGATACCGGAGCCCGGCGAGGTCTCGTAGTTGACGACGAAGTCCGGGTAGTTGCGGTACTTGGGCGTGCCGTCCTCTTTCGTGAAGGCGGGCAGGCCGAGCCGGGCGCCGAGCTCGATCAGCACGTCTTGGAACGGCCGGCATTCGCCCTTGGGCGGCAGCACCGGCAGGCGCACCGCGTCCACCGGGCCGTCGAACTCGGAGATGGGCCGGTCGAGCATGGACAGCACGTCGTGGCGCTCGAGATAGGTGGTATCCGGCAGCACCAGGTCCGCGAAGGCGACGGTCTCCGACGAGAAGGTGTCGCAGACGACCAGGAACGGGATCTTGTACTCGCCGTTCTCGTCGGTGTCGGTGAGCATCCGCCGCGCTTCGGTGGTGTTCATCGACGAGTTCCAGGCCATGTTCGCCATAAACAGGAACAGGGTATCGATGGGGTACGGATCACCGCGCCAGGCGTTGGTGATGACGTTGTGCATCAGCCCGTGCACCGACAGCGGATACTCCCAGGAGAAGGCCTTGTCGAGGCGGACCGGCTCGCCCTTGTCGTCGACGAACAGATCCTCGGGCTTGGCCGGCCAGCCCAGCGGCATGCCGTCGAGCGGCGTGTTCGGCTGCACCGCCTCGGGGCCATGGGGCGGCTTCGGGCACGGCGGAATCGGGCGCGGAAACGGCGCCCGGTGGCGGAAGCCGCCGGGACGGTCGATGGTGCCGAGCACGGTCATCAGGATGCTCAGCGCGCGGATGGTCTGGAAGCCGTTGGAGTGGGCGGCGAGACCGCGCATGGCATGGAACGACACCGGGTTGCCGGTGACGGTGTCGTGCTCGTTGTCCCAGCAATCGGTCCAAGTGATCGGCAGCTCGATCTTCTGGTCGCGGGCGGTAACGCCCATTTCGTAGGCGAGCCGGCGGATGGTGGCGACCGGGATGCCGGTGATGCCCTCGGCCCATTCCGGCGTGTAGGGCTCGACGCGCTCCTTCAGCAGTTGGAACGACGGCTTCACGGGCGTGCCGTCCTCCAGCGTATAGCTGCCCATCAGGCGCGGATCGGCGCCCTTGGTGTGAGTCAGGGTTTGTCCCTTGTTGCGGTCCCACCAGAGCTTGTTCTCGGGGTCGGTGCAGCCCTCGGTGACCTCGGCGGTGTGGTCACGGTAGAACATGCCGTGGTCGTCGCGCTCGGGATCGTCGATGACCAGCTCGGCCGCATTGGTGTACTGGATCAGGAACTCGCGGTCGAACAGGCCGACCTTCAGGATCTCGTGAATCAAGGCCAGGAACAGCGCACCGTCGGTGCCGGGCTTGATGGGCACCCATTCGTCGGCAATGGCGGAATAGCCGGTACGGATGGGGTTGATCGAGATGAAGCGCCCGCCCTTGCGCTTGAATTTCGAGATCTGGATCTTGAGCGGATTGGAGTGATGATCCTCGGCGGTGCCGATCATCACGAACAATTTCGAGCGCTCCAGATCGGGACCGCCGAACTCCCAGAACGAGCCGCCGATGCTGTAGATCATGCCGGCGGCCATATTCACCGAGCAGAAGCCGCCATGTGCCGCGTAATTCGGCGTGCCGTATTGCTTCGCGAACATGCCGGTCAGTGCCTGCATCTGATCGCGGCCGGTGAATAAGGCGAACTTCTTCGGATCTTCGGCGCGGATACGCCCGAGACGCTCCGCCAGCATCTGCATGGCCTCGTCCCAGGAAATCTCCTCGAACTGCGACTCGCCGCGCTTGGCCCCGGGCTTGCGCCTCAGGGGCTTGGTCAGGCGGGCCGGGGAGACCTGTTTCATGATGCCGGACGAGCCCTTGGCGCAAATGACGCCGTGGTTCAGCGGATGGTCGGGATTGCCCTCGATGTACCGCACCTGTCCGTCGCGCAAGTGCACGCGGATCCCGCAACGGCAGGCGCACATGTAGCAGGTTGTCTCTTTGACCTCCGTGCGGCCGGTGTCGCGGTCGGTATGGACTGAGGGGTCACGCATCGCTGGCATCCTTAAACAAACTCGTAGATCGTGAAATTCTAAAGTTCCCCGGCGCGAAGTGCGAAGGGTTTCTCTGTATTCAACAACTTTGGCGACATGGTTTTGGCGCTTTTCGCCGTATCGCGGATGTCGACAGGGGCTGCGCGCAGCGCTGCGAATCCCCCGCCGAGCCTGCCGAAGCCCGGCCCAAGCAGGGCCGAAGTCCGGGCCGAAGCCGGAGCGAATCGGGACCGACATTCGCCGGCCGGTGGTCCCGAACGTAATCGCGCGCGGCGCTTCCATGGCCTTCGGAAACGGTATCGCCCGGCCCGCGGCACGTCTTTTTGATCTGCATCAGACGAGCCGCGGCGATCCTTGCGGATGTTCATTTGCCCCGCCTGCCCTCGGGCACAGACTGAAACGGTTCCGCGGCGGCGCGCGCGATCCGGCACCTCTGCCGCCGGTTTCCGCGTCGGGCGACATCCTGACCCGCGACCGCACAGCCGAACAACTGCCACCAACGAGGGATTTTCGATGTCGTCAAAAGAACTTCGCATCGTCGTCATCGGCGGCTCCGCCGCCGGTCCCAAAGCCGCGGCCAAGGCGCGGCGTATGGACGAGTACGCGGACATCACGCTGATCCAGCGCGAGCAGGACCTCTCCATGGCCTCCTGCGGATTCCCCTACTATGTCGGCGGCACCTTCGACGACCGTAACTTGCTCATCTGCACGCCCGCCGGCATCGTCCGCGACCCGGCCTTCTACGGAAAGGCGAAGGGCATCGACGCCCGCGTCGAGACCGAGGCGCTCGCCATCGACCGGACCGCCAAGACCGTCACGGTCAAGCACTTGCCGAGCGGCGAGCGCAACACGCTCCCCTACGACCGCCTCGTCATCGCCACCGGCGCGACGCCGGTCTGCCCAAGCGCGCCGGGCTTCGAGCTCGACGGCGTGCAGACGCTGCACTCGATGGGCGACGCCGACGCGCTACGCGCTATCCGCGACGCCAAGCAGGTCAGCAAAGCCATCGTCGTCGGCGGCGGCCTGATCGGCTTCGAGGTCTGCGAAGCGCTGCGCCTGGCCGGCATCGACACCACGGTGATCGAGAAGACCAAGCAGATTCTGCCCTTTCTCGATCCGGACCTGGCCAAGCTGGTCGAGAATCACATTCGCGCCAACGGCCCGGACATCATCGTCGGCAACGGCGTCGCCGAATTCCTCGGCGAAGACGGCAAACTGGTCGGCGTCAAGCTCGACAACGGCACCGAGCTGCCCTGCCAACTCGCCGTGGTTGCAGTCGGTGTTCGGCCCAATACCGCTTTGGCCGAGCTCGCCGGCCTCGAGATCGGTGATTCGGGCGGCATCAGCGTCAACGACTGCATGCAGACATCGGATGCGGACATCTACGCCGTGGGCGACTGCGTCGAGTGCACGTCGCTGATCACCGGCCACAAATTGCGCGCGCCCTACGGCGACATCGCCAATCTGCAGGGCAGGGTCGCCGGGCAAAACGTGATCCGCGAGGGCAGCGCCCGCTTCCCCGGTATCACGCAGACCGGCATCTGCAAGATCTTCGACTACACCGTCGGCTTCACCGGACTGTCGGCGCAGCGGGCCCGCGAGCTGGGCCTGGAGGACATCGAGACCGCAACTATCTCCGGCCTCGATATTCCCGTATTCATGGGCGGCAAGCTCCTGATCGGCAAAATGGTCGCCGAGCGCGACGGCGGGCGCATCATCGGCTTCCAATGCATCGGCCCGGGCGACGTCAGCAAGCGCGTCGCCACGATCGCCATGGCCATCCGCGGCGGCCTCACCGTCGAGGACATGGTCAACGCCGACCTGCCCTATGCGCCGCCCTACTCGCTGGCGCTCGACCACACCATCGTTGCCGCCCATGTACTCGAGAACAAGCTCGCCGGGCGCATGCAGGGCATCTCGGCGAGCGAGGTCAAGCGCCGAGCCGACAGCGGCGCCGATTGTTTCATCCTCGATACCCGCAGCCCGCAGGAGTTCGACGAGACGCGCCTGGGCATCGGCGAGACGCTGATCCCCCTCGGCGCGCTTCGCGCTCGCCTCGACGAGCTGCCCGAAGACAAGGACCGAGAAATCATCCTTTACTGCAAGATCTCGCTGCGCGGCTACGAGGCCGCGGCCATTCTGCAGGCCCATGGCTGGCGCAACGTCAAGGTCATGGAGGGCGGCCTCGTCGCCTGGCCCTACGCGCGGGAGAAGTAGCCGCCCCTGCCTCCGCGCCGGCCGACCTCGGCGCTGCCCGCGTCCGCCGGCCGCCAGCGTCGCGGCCTGCGGCAGCGAGTGCGATCCCGACGGCTCGCCGCCCGCCGCGGCTCGGGTTATCCTGAAAGCCCATGGCCCAGCAGCAACCCGCCACCGAAGCCCTCGACCGGCGCCTGTCCATCGCACCGATGATGGACTGGACGGACCGCCACTTCCGTTATTTCGCGCGCCTGATCACGCGGCGCACCCTGCTATACACCGAGATGGTCACCACCGGCGCGTTGATCCACGGTGATCGCGAGCGCTTTTTGCGTTACGACCCGGCGGAGCACCCGCTGGCGCTGCAACTCGGCGGCTCGGACCCGATCGAGATGGCCGAATGTGCCCGCATGGGCGCGGATTACGGCTATGACGAGATCAACATCAACGTCGGCTGCCCGTCCGACCGGGTGCAGTCCGGGCGCTTCGGCGCCTGCCTGATGGCGGAGCCGGATTTGGTGGCCGACTGCGTGGCGGCGATGAAGCAGGCGGTCGCCGCGCCGGTGACGGTCAAAACCCGCATCGGCATCGACGATCGCGACAGTTACGAGGAACTGGCCAACTTCACCGACAAGGTGCTGTCTGCGGGCTGCGATGTACTGGTAGTTCACGCCCGCAAGGCTTGGCTGAAGGGCCTGAGCCCGCGCGAGAACCGAGATGTCCCGCCCTTGCGCTACGACATCGTCGAGAGGCTGAAGGGGGATTTCCCGCAACTACCGATGGTCGTCAACGGCGGCGTGACATCGCTGACGCAGGCGCGCGCCATGTTGAACGTGCTCGACGGCGTCATGATCGGCCGCGAAGCATATCAGAATCCATGGATATTGGCGAGTGCCGACCGGGACATCTTCGGCGACCCGGCGGCGCAGCCGACGCCGGACGGTGTGCTTGCGGCGATGATGCCCTATGTCGAGGCACGCCTCGCCGAGGGGGTTCCGTTGAACGCCATCACCCGGCACATGCTCGGGCTGTTCCACGGGCGCCCGGGCGCCAAGGCCTGGCGTCGCCACCTGAGCGGGCATGCGTACAAACCCGGCGCCGGCATCGACGTCCTCGCCGACGCGGGGCGGCACGTCGGCTGACCTGCCCGCACCGATCGACGGCGCGGGCCGCCGTCGCGCGGACACTCAGAAATCTGTCTTCGCGCCCCGCACCGGCTCGCCGTCGCCGGCAATGACCACCGGCGTCGTTTGCGGCGCCCGGCGCACCCGCGCTGCCTGCTCGTAGGCGTAGGCCAGCCCCAGCAGCCGCGACTCCGCGAAGGCCGGCCCGACAAACGACAGCCCGAGCGGCAGTCCTTCCCCGGTGTAGGCCATCGGCAGCGTCAATTCGGGTAACCCCGCCAGCGACGCCAAGTAGGCCGGCAGGTAAGGGTCATCGACGTCGCACTCATAACTGGAATCGTAATTGTCCAGCAGCGACGACGGCGGACACAGCATCGTCGGCAGAACCAGCGCATCGATTGCGGCGGCATCGATCAACTCGGCCATCGCCGCACGCACGCCCGGAACGCGCCGCGACAGCGCGTGCAGGTAGCCGAGATCAGCCAGACCCGGGCTTTCCAATGCACTCGCGTAGGCCTGCAGCCGGCCCTCGCTCACGGGCCGGTCGGAACCCGCGATCAGCGGCGAGCGGCTCATGCGCAGCAGCGCCAGCAGATTGTGCGGCATGCCGCCTTCGGTATGCTGCAGGTAGGCATTCATCTGGTCGCGGTACTCGGTCTCCACCAGCGTCGCGACCAGCCCGGGCCAGTCGTCGGCGTGCTCGGGCAACACTATCTCGACGATGACGGCGCCCAGGGCCTCGAGCGTCTGCACCGCACGGGCGAAGGCCCGGTCCACTTCACCGTTGCCGCCCCGGTAAGCGCGAATGACCCCCAAATGCGCGCCCTCGATGGCTTTGACGTCGAGAAACGCGGTGTAGTCGTCGACCCGCGGCGCGACAGCGGCGGCGGTTTCGAGATCCGCCTCGTCCACTCGCGCGATGACGCCGAGCAGTGCAGCCGCATCCGCCACGCCGCGGGCCAACGGGCCCGGTGTATCCAGCGACAACGCGACCGGGATGCTGCCCGCACGGCTGACCAGACCGAGCGTCGGGCGGATGCCCACCAGCGCCGTTGCGGCTGCCGGAGCGCGCAGCGAGCCGGCGGTGTCGGTTCCGAGCGCGAGCACGGCCAGATTGGCGGCGACCGCGGCGGCGGGGCCGGAACTGCCGCCGCCGGGCGCGCGGCGCAAGTTATATGGGTTGCGCGTCTGCCCGCCCGCGGAGCTATAAGCGGGCCGGCCGCCGCAGCACGACATTTCGCTGAGATTGGCCTTTCCGAGGATGACCGCGCCGGCATCACGCAGTTGCTTGACGACGAAGGCATCGCGAACGGGCTCGTTACCCCGCATCGCCGCGGCGCCGCCCGTGGTCGGGAGGTCATAGGTATTGAGATTGTCGCTGATCACCACCGGGATCCCGTGCAGCGGGCCGCGCGGACCGCTCGATGCCCGCTCCGCATCGAGCGCCCTGGCCTCCGCTGTCGCCGCGGCGTTGACCGTGATCAGGCTATTGATGACGGGGCCGGCCGCGTCATAGGCGGCGATGCGCCCCAGATAGGTCTTCGTCAACGCCTCGGCAGTCAGCGTACCGGCGTCGAACGCGGCCTGGATCGCAGTGATGTCGGCCTCGATCGGATTGAGCTCCGCCGGCGGCGCGGAATCCGCGGCTGCCCCGGCCGGCAGCAGGATCAGAGCGGACAATAAAGCGAGCATGCGGGCCCGCCGTGCGCGTCTCGTGTTGCTTTTCATTTGTCGTTTTCCCCCCGTGGCCCGCAGAGGATAACCGACCGCAACGCATCCGCGCACCGGGCCGACGGCGGCAGTTCAGGTTCGGGCCGGGGTCCGGCGAGGTTTAGACAAGGCTCGGGCGAGGTTCAGGCGAGCGTCTTCGTAATCAGTCCGTAGCCCCCGGCGGCGGCCGCCTCCGGCAGCGCAAGCCACACGCGCCAGCCGGAACCGGGCGCGACGTCCAGGCGTGCCCCGTCGGCAGCGGACATCCGCGCGAGGGTGAACCGTCGGCTGCCGGCAGGTGTCAGCAGTTCCAGTTCGTCGCCGGTCTGAAAGCGGTTCTTCACATCCACCTCGGCGAGACCCGTCGCCGCATCGTACGCCACAACCTCGCCGACAAAGATCTGGCGGCGGTTGCGCGAGGCCCCGTCGTCGTAGTTTTGCAGCGCGGCCGCCGCGTGACGGCGATAAAAACCCTCCGTATAGCCCCGGTTGGCGAGCCCGTCGAGCTCCGACAGCAGCTCGGGCCGGAACGGGCGCCCGGCCGCGGCGTCGTCGATCGCCTGGCGATAGACACCGGTGGTGCGTGCCGCATAGTAGTGGGACTTGGTGCGGCCTTCGATTTTCAGGCAGTCGATGCCGATCGCGGCGAGCCGCGCCACGTGCTCGACGGCCCGCAGGTCCTTGGCGTTCATGATGTAGGTGCCGTTCTCGTCCTCGAACACCGGCATGTACTCCCCCGGGCGACTGGCCTCCTCCAGCAGCCAGACCTGATCGGCATCGGGGTGGCGATCGCCGGCGACGGACAAAGCGGGCGACAACAGGGCCTCGGCCGGGATGACCTGCTCCGCCCCTGCTTCGCGCGCCGCCGTCGGCAGCGGCACGCGGGCGGCAAGCGCATCCTCGGCGCAGTTCCCGTCCCGCCCGGGCGCCGACGCCTCGGCCTCGCCGCAACCGGATCCGCATCCTGCTTCGCCTTCGTCACCGCCGGAGGCAGCACTGCCGGCACGTCCGACCCGATATTCCCAGCGGCAGGCGTTGGTGCAGGTCCCCTGATTGGCGTCGCGATGATTGAAATACCCCGACAGCAGACAGCGCCCGGAGTAGGCGATGCAGAGCGCCCCGTGGACGAAGACCTCGAGCTCCATGTCCGGACACGCATCGCGAATGTCGGCGATCTCGTCCAGCGACAGCTCCCGCGACAGGATCACCCGCGACACCCCTTGGCGCTGCCAGAAGCGCACCGCCGCGGCATTGGTGGTGTTGGCCTGCACCGACAGGTGCACGGGTAGTTCGGGCCAGCGCTCGCGTGCCAGCAGGATCAAGCCCGGGTCGGCCATGATCAATGCGTCGGGCTCGAGCGCCGCCACCGGCGCCATGTCGTCCACGAACGTCTTCAGCTTCGCCCCGTGCGGCATCGCGTTCGCGGCCAGGTAGAAGCGCTTGCCCGCGCGCCGTGTCAGCGCGATGCCGTCCGCGAGATTGGCCAGGTCGAAGTCGTTGTTGCGCACCCGCAGGCTATATCGGGGCACGCCGGCATAAACCGCGTCCGCGCCGTAGGCCAGCGCATAGCGCAGGTTCTTCAGTGTACCCGCCGGGGCCAGAAGCTCGGGCTTGCGCAAAGCCGCGCCGGTCAATGGAGCTCGACCTCGAACGTCAGCTGCTCCGGGCCCCCGACCAGGGACTTGCGCACCACCTCGACCGGCAGCTTCTGGCCGGGGCGGCTATCCATCAGCGCAATGCGGATATCCGCATAACTCTCGATGGCGTTGCCGCCGACGCCTACGATGCGGTCGCCCTCCTTGACGCCCGCGGACTTGGCGCCGCTGTTGTCCGAAAAGCCCCGGACGCCGAGGCCGGCACCATCGGATTCGGTATCGAGCATGACGCCGAGCAGGCCCGTCGACGGCAACTCGACACGGCGCGGAAACAGAATAAAATCCGCCGCGTCCGGATCGAACGGGCGCATGGTGCCGTTGATCACGGTCGCCGACGGGACAGGCAACCGCCGCGCGACACGCTGAGGGATACCCCGGCCGTACTCCACGTGCCCTGCCCCGGCCAGCACCACGAGCGTTTTCTCCGGATGCTCGCGCAGGTAGCGCGCGGCGCGCTCGGCCATGCTCTCGTCCCACAGCAGTTGCACATCCAGGAAATGCTCGACGTCGGCGTCGTCCCCTTTCGGATGCATGTCGAACACCGCTTCGACATGCCGGCGATAGGCCTCGTCGGTGCGGTCGATTTCGGGCAGGCGCGCCGCCTCCGAATCGCTCAGCGACTCGATGCCTGCGTCGCCGACCTTCTCGGTGATCTCGCGCTCGATGTTCAGGGCAATGACCGGCAATCCGGCTTCGCGCGCGAAGCGCAGCAACGGACGATAGAGCCGATAGTCGAAGCGCCAGCGCTCGAAGTATTCGGTTCGGCGCAACAGGTCCGCCTCGCTCAGCTCGCCGGCGACGAAGGCGTCCAACTGCGCTTGGAAGGGCTGCTGGAAGAACTCCATGCCGATGGCGATATCCTTGCCCCGCGCGTGCAAGCCGCGGATGATGGCCAGTTGGTTCAGATGATCCTCGTAGCGGTCGTGGGATTCACCGACGAAGATCACCCGCTTGTCCTGCAGACGATCCAGCAACGTGCTCATGTTCTCGAGCTCGGAAACATCCACCACCGAGGTCTGGGTGTCGATAATCTCGTCGGCTCCGGGAAGGATGGCCGCCTCGGCGGCCAGTGACGAGGTGACCGCCAGCGCGAGGGCAGCCGCGAAAAAGGGGCGTGTCGAATTAATCAAGGAAGCTCCCGCTGTGATTGCTTGACGTCTGCTCCACATTATGGGGCATGTCCGGCCCGTTTCCGGCCGCAATGCCCGAAGACAGCCAAACCGACCATGCGCACACCGACCAAGTTCCGCCATCTCGTCTTGATCCTGCTTGCTGTCCTGCTGTGGATGCCCGCCGCCGGACGCGCCGACCTGCCCGTGATGACGCACGCGCTACAAGTCCGATTGCTGCCGGACGACGGCCTCATCGAGGCCAGCGATCGGCTCACCCTGCCGGACGGCAAGCGCCAAATCCTGTTCTGGCTGCACGAGGGAATGGAGCCGAGCGTGAGCACCGGCGACGCGATCCTCGAGCGCATCGGCCATGACCGCCACTTGGAGCGCTTTCGCCTGACCGCCAAGGGCGACCGCAGCGTGACACTGTCCTATCGGGGCCGCATCCGCCACGACATGGAGACCGTTCGCGAGGGCATGGGCCGCACCCGCATGCAGTCGATCGGCAGCATCTCGCCGGACGGCGTCTTCCTCGGCGGATACAGCGGCTGGTACCCCAACGTCCCCGGCACGCTGCAGCGCTTTGCGCTGAGCGTCGACCTGCCCCCGGGCTGGCTCGCCGTCTCCCAGGGCGCCGGTCCCGACGCAAGCGATACGCCGCGCGGCACCCGGGTGCGCTGGCGCGAGGACAATCCGCAGGACGAGATCCAGCTCAGCGCCGCGCGCTTCAAGTTCTACCGGCAGCCGACGCCGTTCGGCGAGGCGCAAGCCTACTTGCGGCTGCCGGACGACGGGCTGGCACAGCGCTATCTCGGCGTTACCGCCGACTATCTGGCGCGCTACAGCGAACTGATCGGACCTTATCCCTATGCCAAGTTCGCGCTGGTGGAGAACTTTTGGGAGACGGGCTACGGCATGCCGTCGTTCACGCTGCTCGGCTCCCGGGTGCTGCGCCTGCCGTTCATCCTGCACAGCTCCTATCCACACGAGATCCTGCACAACTGGTGGGGCAACGGCGTCTACGTCGACTACGACGCGGGCAACTGGAGCGAAGGTCTCACCGCCTATCTGGCCGACCATCTCAACCAGGCACTCGACGGCCGCGGTGCCGATTACCGGCGCGACCAGCTCAAGGCCTACGCAGACTACGTGCGCGACGGTGCCGACTTCCCGCTGATCGAATTCCGCGGCCGCCACGGCTCGGCGTCCCAGGCGATCGGCTACGGCAAGATGCTGATGAGCGTGCATATGCTGCGGCGCATGCTCGGCGACGAGCAGTTCAAGGACGGGCTGCGGCGCTTCTACGCCGACAATCTGTTCCGCATTGCCGATTTCGATGATATGCGCACGGCCTTCGAGGCAGCCACCGGACGCGACCTGACCGCGTTCTTCTCGCAGTGGACCCGGCGCACCGGCGCGCCGGCGCTCGGCCTTGCCGAGGTGCGCGCAGAACCGGCGCCCGACGGCGGTTACCGTGTCAGCGGCCGCATCCTGCAGACGCAGGACGAAGCGCCGTTCCCGATGACGGTGCCGGTCGTGGTTCACGACATCCGCGGTATGCCCGTGGAGCAGATGGTCGGCGTCGACGGGCGTGACACGCCGTTTACGGTGCAGACCTCCTCGCGGCCGGCGCGGGTGGCGCTGGACCCCGCATTCGACACCTTCCGCAAGCTGATGCCGGGCGAGTCGCCGGTGGCGCTGAGCAACCTGTTCGGGGCCGAGACCGGTCTGATCGTCCTGCCGGCGGACGCACCGAAGCCCTTGCTCGACGGCTATCGGGCGCTGGCGAATGCGTGGCTGCAGGGCCATGCGGGCTGGCGTGCGGCAACCGACGCGCAGCTCGGCGACCTACCGTCAGAGGGTCCGGTTTGGCTGCTCGGCTGGGAGAATCGCTTCCTCGACGCGCTGACGGCGAGCGCGACTGCCTTCTCAGTGGACCGGCAGCAACGCACGGTCACCATCGACGGACAGGTTTACAACGACGTGAGCGCGGCCCTGACCGCCGAGGGTGATGGCCGGCCCCTGGCCTGGGTCGCCGCCGCCGAGGCGGACGCACTTCCGGGCCTCGCACGTAAGCTGCCGCATTACGGCAAATACGGCTATCTGCTGTTTACCGGCAGCGCGCCGGAGAATCGGCTGAAAGGCCAGTGGCCGGCGGGTGACTCGGCGTTGACGCACTGGCTGGTCGATGCGCGTCCGACGCTGTCGCCGCTGCAACGCCCGCCGCTGGTGACGGTGGACGCGACGGAGCCTTGAATCAGCATCGGGAATCAGCATCGGGAATCAGCATCGGGAATCAGCATCGGGAATCAGCGTCGGGACATCGGACAGGGAAGTCACCCGCGCACGATCACGCGACGAGCAATCACACACGCGGCGCGTGACACCGGAACGGCGTCGACGCCCGCGATAAGCGACGAGGCGCCGGGCCGACCCTGAAGGTGGCGCCGACGCCCTGCGCTGTTCGCTTCGGATGAGCCGGCGAAGCGCCCGATCGGAACCGCTCGTCGCGGCCAGCCCTGCCTTCGATACCCTCAGACCTGCCGGTATGCGGCGCTATTGCGCGAGCTTCCGTGCAGGGACACGGCATATTTCACCAGTTCGGCCTGCGACTCCAGGCCCAGCTTGGTCATCATCCGCCGACGGTAGGTATCGACCGTCTTGGTGCTGATGCCCATGGCCTCGGCAACTTCGCGGGCACGTTTGCCGGCGGCCAGCTCCGTCAGGACCACCCGTTCGCGGCGCGAGAGCAGGCGCTTCTCGGGCCCACCGAGGATCTCGGACGATTCCGGCAGCCAGGTCTGTCCCGAGGCGACCGTGCGGATGGCCTGCGCCAGCGTCTTCACCGACTGGTCTTTGAGGACATAGCCCTGCACACCGGCCTCCACCATCTGCGAGATGAAGGGCCGCTCGCCCTGCGCCGACAATGCAATGACACGGGTGCGGGGCAACATCTTGACGATACGCCCGGCCGCATCGATGCCGTTGGTGCCCGGCATGCAGATGTCCATCAGCACCACCTCCGGCTTCCACGCCTGCGCCAGCGTGATGGCCTCGTCGCCGTCGGAGGCATAGGCCACGACGTCGATGTCGGGCTCCTTACTCAGCAATACGCCAAGTCCGTCGCGGACCATTTTGTGGTCGTCTGCCAACAGCACCTTGATAGTCATGAGGATCTCCGAAGCATTTCAGAAGCAGCGCTTGAGTATTTCTACACGGCTGCATGGCTCGCGGGGATTAACTCGTTACCGGCCTCGTCTGTCAAGGCAGCAGGGCGGTTTACCAACCAATTCACTGTGGATCTTGTACTCCAAACGCGCACAACGGCGTGTACGCTCGGCGTGACACGCGATTCGCTTGGCGAGCGCCAGCGCTCGGCGCAAGTTACCGCTTCGGTGCTCGTGATACTTCGCAAGCGCCTCGATCGCCGCTTGCTCGTCCTGCGCCGCCAGCGCATCCCAAACAGCGACGGCGCGAGGCCAGTCGCCGCGGCGGCGGTGCAGCGAGGCGAGCAGCAGAAGGCCCGCCACATCCAGCCGGCCATGCGCCGCGGATAGCATCGCCAGGGCTTTGTCGTGCTCGCCGCGGCGCGCCAGGTGTCGCGCCAGCGAGACGCTGTCGGCATCGTAGTCGAGCGGCGCTCGTTCGACGGCGGCCAACGCGGGCACAAGCGCGGCCAGCGACAGCAGATCGAGCCGGTTGTGCCGCAGCACTGCACCGAGGCGCCGCGGATCCCCGCCGCGCAGCCAGTCGAGCCAGGCCTCGGGCGCCTGCGAGCCCGGCAGGTCGTCGTCCCGCACGAAGCCGAGCAGGTGCCGTTCGGCCGTGGCCAGCCTGCAGTCGGGCCAGCGCGAGGCAAATGCCCTGCGCACCCCGTGCAGCAGATCCAGGTGGGGCGTCGCCGCCAGCGGCGCAACGCGGCCCGAGAGGCGAAAGCGTGTTTCCAGCAACGGCAGATCGAACGACTTCCCGTTGTAACTGATCAGCAGCGAAGCGCCGGCCAGATCGGCGGCGATTGCCGCGATGAAGGCGGGCTCGGCATCGAGGCGAGTCAGCAGATGCTGGCGCAGGCGCAGGCAGTCGCCATCGAAGCGGGCCGCGCCGAAGACGAAGACCCAGGTGCCCGTGCCGCCGGCAAGGCCGCTGGTCTCGGTGTCGAGCAGCAGCCAGCCCTCGGGCTGCGCCGGTGCCGTCGGCAGCAGTGCGGCCAGCGCCTCGATGCAGTCAGCCGGCGCGACCCGCCCGTGACGCCGGCGCAGCGGCCAAGACCGATCCAGGCACAGCACGCCGTCCGCCACGACCTCGGCGCCCAATTGCGATGCCAGCTCCTGCTCCGATATCACGGGGCGGTTCTTTGTCCACGCCCGTGAAGGCGCAAGTCGGCGCAGGCGCTCGGCGAGGCGCCGCGGTCTTGCCTGCGCAAGATCCTTCGGGGCGTCTTGCTCGGCCATGGCGCCATGTTCCGCGTCGAGCTCGGCGTCGTGCTCGGACCTCGCGGCCGAGGCGGGCCCGTCGACGGCGTCGTCCCGCCGCCGGTGGTCATCCGGAAACAGCATCTGCTCGCCGGAGTCTTCAGCCGCGCCGCGCGTGCGTTCCGTCAGCCGTGCCGTTGCCGAATCGGAAACCGGTGCCGAAGCCGGTGCCGAAACCTGTGCCGGGATTGACGACGAGCACGGCGCCGGCTCCGACGCAGAAGCCCGCACCGACTCCGCCGGAGCGACCGCCGCGGGCACCGAAGCGACGCCCGGGCCGCCACCCTTCAGCCGGCGCAAGCGCTCCTGCAGCGAAGTCATGTCGGCAAGCCGCCTTGGATCGGGCCCACCCCTTCACCTGGCCTGTCTTCGCGGCGCGCAGTCGGCCCCTGCTGCAGCAGCCCGAGCACGATGGCCGCCGCCTGCTTCGGCGTCTGCGCCCGCTCTTCGTCGCCGGGCAGCACCGGGCCGATGCAGGCGGGACAGCCGCCTGCACACGGACAGCCGTCGACCAGGCCGAGCGCATCGACCACCAACTGCCCGGCGGACTCGAACAGCGGCTCGGAGAGCCCGACGCCGCCTGGATAGTTGTCATACAGAAACAGCGTCGGCTCGAAGCGCCCGGACGGCGGCGCGTCCAGCGGCTCGTTGTTCGGCCCGCGCAGCTGGCCGCGGCCGTCGCTGCCGACCACGGCGAACCAGCTGCCCTGCCCGTCGCCGACGGCCCGGCCCAGGTCCGGGATCTCGGCCATGGCCCGCAGCGCGGCCACGTGGTGCAGCGCATAGGCGGCGCCGAGGAAGCCCTCGATGGCGCGCTCGCGGGCCGGCAGCGCGGCGCCCAGCACGTCCGGGTGCACCTGCCACCAGACGGCGGTGGTGTGCATCTCCTGGTCCGGCAGGTTGATATTGCCGTAGCCGATGTTGTCGTGGCTGTAGTAGCGGATCTTCTTGTAGCCGGGGTAGCGTCGCACCAGGTGCACCTCGCCCTGGGCCGAAGCCGCGCGCTCGCCGCGCTGCTCGTCGAAGCGCGCCAGGATCTTGAGCCGGGTGTAGTCGATGGCGTCGGTGTAATAGTCGGCGCGGGTCGGGCGCACGAAGGCCTTGCGGCCGGTCCAGTCGAGCCGCTCCACCTGATAAGGCTGGGACTGGACCATGTAGATCGCGCCCTCGTAGATGGTGCCGGGGGCGCCGCTGTAATCGACCTCCGCGATGATGGTCTGCTTGCCGTCGCTGATGTCGATGACGACGAAGTTGCCCTCCGCCACCGAGCGCAGCGACACGGCGTTGGCCGGATAGCTGTCCGCGACCCAGAACCAGCGCCCGCCCTGGCGCTGCAGCACGCCCTCGTCGCGCAGCCAGGCCAGCATCTCGCCCAGGTCCTCGCCGCCGAAGCGATCGCCGTCGGTGAACGGCAGCTCGAAGGCGGCGCAGCGCACGTGATCCATCAGGATCAGCAGCTGGTCCGGGTGGATGCGGGCGTGCTCCGGCGATTGGCCGAGGAAAAACTCCGGATGCCGGACCATGTACTGATCCAGCGGATCGCTGGTGGCCACCAGCACACCCAGGCTCGGGCGGTTGCGCCGCCCGGCGCGCCCGAGCCGCTGCCAGGTGGCGGCGATGGTGCCGGGGTAGCCGTTCAGCACCGCGACGTCCAGCGCGCCGATGTCGACGCCGAGCTCCAGCGCCGAGGTGCTCACCACGGTGTCGACGCGCCCGGCGCGAAGGGCCCGCTCGGCGTTGCGCCGCTCGCTCGGCAGGTAGCCGCCGCGATAGGCCAGCACCCGCGGCGGGCGGCGCGGGTCGCGGTCGAAGACGTCCTTCAGGTACTTGGTGATGACCTCCACCATCAGCCGCGAGCGGGCGAAGACGATGTTCTTCAATCCGGACTTGGTCGCGGCGCGGGCGATGCGGGTGGTCTGGGAGCGGGCCGAGGCCCGGATGCCCAGGTCCGGGTCGATCACCGGCGGATTCCACAGCAGCAGATGACGGGCTCCGCGGGGCGCGCCGCTGTCGGTGACCGCCGCGACCGGTGCGCCGATCAGCCGCGAGGCCAGCTCCGCCGGATTCGCGATGGTGGCGGACGCGAAGATGAAGCGCGGCTCGACGCCGTAGAAGCGGCAGATGCGCTGCAGGCGCCGGAACACATTGGCGACGTGGGAGCCGAAGACCCCGCGATAGCTATGCAGCTCGTCGACGACGATGAAGGCCAGCGCCTCGAAGAACTGCGCCCACTTGGTGTGATGCGGCAGGATCGCCTGGTGCAGCATGTCCGGGTTGGAGACGACGATGTCGCCGCGGGTGCGCACGGCCTTGCGGGCATCGCCGGGCGTGTCCCCATCGAACGTGAAAGCCTTGACGCCGAGGGTGCCGTCGCCCTCCCCGGCCGCCTTGTTCAGTTCCGAGAGCTCCGCCACCTGGTCCTGCGCCAGCGCCTTGGTCGGGAACAGATACAGCGCCTTTGCACCGCGGGACAGCACCGCATCCAGCACCGGCAGGTTGTAGCAGAGCGTCTTGCCGGACGCCGTCGGCGTGGCCACCACCAGGTGCTCGTCGCGCCGGGCCAGGTCCCAGGCCGCACGCTGATGGGTATAGAGCCGCGTCAGCCCGCGTGCCGCGAGCGCCCCGCACAGCGCCGGATGCATGTCCTCCGGCAGCGCGGCGAAACGCCCGGCGGACGCCGGCGTCGACAGCTCGCCGGTAATCCGCCCCGCGTAGCGGCGCTTCAGGCCGCGCAGGAACTGCTCCACACGGTCGTCCCGAGCCGACGCCGCCGGCGCGCCGGCGCCGCGATCGTCCGCGGCCGAAATCGCAATACCCGCCCCCATTGCTGCTCCCCCCGGATGCAAGACAGTCGACAGCCGGAGACTAGCGGAGGGGGTGACTCAAACGGTGAGCCCGCGGTTGGAAAGCCGCGAATGGGCGCGAATGGGGGCAAACGGTCATGAATGGGTTGCCGCGGGTTGCCACCTTGGCCTTAAGGAGCCTGCGAGAAATCCGGGGCGGTTCATACCGGGACTCGCACGATACCGGGGCTCGGGGCCAACGAGCGCGCGTGAACGGCTGCACGCCGACGCGGCCGGCCGGCCGGTCCAAGATAACGGCGGCTTCGCCTATACTGCGCGATCAAACCGCGCTGACGCTCGCCGCAATCCCTGCCGAACGCCCCGATGCTGCTCTCGATCCCGACCTGGATCATTCACCTGCTGACGGTCAGCGAATGGCTTGCCGCCATCGTGCTGATTCGCCGCTACGCCGCCGCCATTGCGCATCCGCGCCTGGCGCTGTTCGCACTCGCGATGATCCCGCACCTGATCGGCGGCCTGCTGGTGCTGGCGTTTCATCTCGGCGGAGATCAAACGCGGTGGCTGATCGGCGGCTCGCGGCTGTTCACCTTCGCGGGCGCCGTGTCGCTGTTGGCGGTGACAATGTGGCTATTGCAGCCGCGGCGCATCGGCGGGGCGTGGCCCGCCGTCGCGGTGCTCGCCGCCGGTGTGCTGTGGGGAGGCTGGCGCCTGTTCTACGGCGGCGGCCCCGCATCGCTGCTGCCCGGCACCAACCTCGCCTACCTGATGTTCCTGGTGACGCTGCTGCTGCTGCATCGCAAGGACCGATCGCTGTTCTCACCGATCAGCGTCTTCGGCTTCTGGTTCCTGCTGGTGTTCGTCGCCGTGGCCATCATCGCCACTCGGGTTGCCACCCAGCACCTGGGCCTGCCCAGCCTGACCCACGCCGACCTGCTGCACGGCGCCAGCGAGTCGCTGCTGTCGGTGAGCAACTTTCTGATTGCCTTCGGGGCCTACCGGCGGTTGCGGGCCCCAAAACTCGGAAGTCGATCGGCAGCGTCGGCAAGTTCGCCGGCGTAAGCGCTGCTGCCCGGCAGCAAGCTGCGGATTCCTCAAGCCTGCGCCGCACTCCCCGTACAGAGGCGTCCTGCGATTTCAACGATGCGTTCGGTGCCGCTGTAACCCTTGGAGGTAAGCGGAAAATGCTTGAATGCAGGACCTGATCCTGGACCCTTTCCCGGGTCCTTCCTTGACCCTGGGTCCCTCCCTGCGCCAGTCCCCTACAACCGCGCCTAAAACCGCACGCGTCCGAGTTGCTCGCCGGTCTTACTATCGTTAACGAAGACATCAAGCCCGCCGTCCGACAGGCGGTGGCCGAGTACGATCAGTTCGTCGGCACCGTTCGCGTTCAGATCCGACAATGTATCGATCGACTGAGCCACGAACGCCTTCGGCAGCCAGACCCGGCTGAGCAATGCGCCCGTTCGGCCATCCTTGACGTCGACCCGCTGCACGCCATTGTCGGGGCGGCGCGCGAGCAGCGCGACGTCTGCGGCACCGTTTCCGTTGACATCGCCCGCCGCCGCAATCGCAATCGGCTTGAACCGCGGACCGAACCCGATGCCGCGGACCTGCTTGGTCGTGACCGGGTCATGCAGCACGACGTTGACGATGCCCGGCTTGGTGCGCAGTGTGGCGACCTCGCCGATACCATCGCCGTCCACATCACCGACGACGATGGATTGATGCAGCGTGTAGCCGGTGCCGAGCCACAAGTTTCCGAGCAGCGCGCCGTTCTCGGGATTGCGCAACTGCACCTTGCTGCCCCTGCTCGGGTCCACGTTCTCGCCGAGCATGCCGAGCATCGCGTTGCCGTCTTGATCCACCGCAACGACCAATCCCTTCGGCCGAAGGTCCGCGTGAAAGCGCACGTCCGGCGGCGCCCACAGATTCCGCGGATGGATAAGCCGAACCGTACTCGAGGTCTCGGCCGCTACGGCGATCCAAGGTACGCGGCGACTGTGAATGACGGCAACCGCGGCAGGCGCCGGGACGCCGAAGAGGGATAGCTGGTCTCCCGTACGGGCATCATGTATCGCGGCGAGAGAATCTCCGAGAACGGCAAGTTCGGCAGCTTTGGATCCAGCGTAATGCGGGACATCCATGATCACCAAAGGCGTGGCGACCTGATGTGCTTCGAAGTCACTCACCTGCCTCCCGGTGCCGCCATCGCGAACCATCGCGCGGGTCGTGCCGTGGCCATCGTGGACAACCACGGCAAAGTCATCTGTGCCGTTACCGTCGACGTCCTCCAACGCCCGCAGAAAAAACGTCGGGGCAACCGCGGTACCGAGCTCGAACGCGCCGATATCCAGGCGACCATTCTGCACCCGCGGGAAGCCGGGACCGCGCTGATCATAATCGGGTGGCGAGGTGTCATATTCCGGTGGCGACCCGAAGTTGAAGCCGGGGTCGCCGGCATCGATGGCGGGACTGCCGGGTAAGAGCGCGTGGGTCTTCGTGGGACCGCCATTCTCGGCCAATGGACCGAGTTTGGGATCAACATTGAACAAATTGGATCCGGGGACAGGCTCAACGAAACGCGCACTGCCGCGCTCACCGATCAAAGAGTAGCTAACCGAAGTCGCACCTATCGATGCTACCTCACCTGAAATATTGAGATCGTCGTTTTTGCTTGCGCTGTTCCCCGCAATGATCACGTTTGCAAGTTGCGGCGGCGTGAAGTAGTTGGCTGGCCGGCCTTCCGAGTCGACATAAGGCACACCGTTGAGGTCGAAATCGATATTGATTCCGCCACCCGCCCCCGCGCTTGTATTGCCCGATATGGTTGAATTAGAGACATAGATCGATGCACATTTCCAGAGATCGTAGTACCGAAAATAGTCATCGCACTTGCCGGAGATCGCCAAGCCTCCACCGTTACCGGAAGGCGTTCCGGTGTTACCGCTGATGGTAGAGTTGACTATGTTGACAGCAGCCTCGTAGTCGCCCCAGCCCCAGGTTCCCCCGGCCCTGACGCCGGTTCCGCCGTTGCCTTGTATTGTGGAATCAGACAAGTTCAGGAACATGCTGTCGACTCCACCTGCATCGTTGGCGCTGATTGTCGACTTGGTAATAGCCGACATTATTGCGTTGATTCCGTATCCGCCATTGCCGACGATCGAAGCTGAGCTGGCGTTGACGCCAGCGCGCCGCAAGGGCAAGCTTCCGCATGGGTCGCTGTAGATACCCGTATCGCCGTTTCCTACCACTGCACTGCCATGCAAATCGACTGACGAGCAACGTTGATTGATACCCTTCTGCCCATTGTCGGCGATTGTCGATTTCTTGATACTGATCGGACCGCGGCTGATCGTGTGGAAGTCGCAATAGCAGTCGACGGCAATGCCGTCGCCGTGATTTCGCTCGATTACCGAGCGATCCACGTCCACGGAAAACACTTGCTCATCTCGAAAATCTTCGTGAACGACGTCGATACCCGCCGCACCATTTCCGGTGATTGTCGTATCCGCGATGGAAATGGACGGCAAATTGTAGCTGTCCTTGCGATCGGATCTTGCACCGACAATCCCGGCGCCGGAAGCTCCCGCAATCACCGAAGCGCGGACATATAAGTTTGCGTCGCCGGCACTTCGGATGCGAATCGCATCGCCGCCGGCGTTGATCATGCTGAGTCCCGAGATCGCCAATGAGGCTGTTGCATCGAAAATCCCCGCCGCACCTCCCCCGTCCAAGGTCAAGACGTCCTTTCCCGGTCCCGTTACCGTCAGCGCATCGGTCACGAGAAGCGCACCGGCACTGATGTCGATGCTGGCCTGAACACCCGGCGCGAACACGATTTCATCGGCGCCGGCGCGGGCATTGGCACGGGCGACGGCTTGACGCAGGCTGCCAGCACCGGAGGAGCTCGTATTGGCGACGGTGAAAGTAGCAGCATGCGCTGACGCTATCACTGCGACTGCGGTGGTCAGACCGACAAGGCACGAGACGGAAATGGGGGCTTTGTGCAGGGCGCGGGCAATGGCCGACTGAAGGGGTCGACGCGCAGAAGGCGGGCAAGGTCGGAACGATTCGAGCGCTGTCATCGGGGCTCCCCTGGATAGACGTGCTGTTTTCGGGGTTTATGGAGCCCAAATTAACACAGTTCGGGGATTACTCGCTGTTGTTAATCCACAATAAGTGAATTCCCTTAGTCAAGAAGGAATCCGGATGCCGCGCTTTCAGCCCGCATCCGATTTCCGGCCGAGGTGTCCGACGAAACCGGCTCCTTCTTCGAGCAACTCCTTCACGCGGACCTCGGCGACGCGGATTTCCATGTCCGTCGCGTCGGCATGGTCCGGCCCGCGGTCGGACTTCTCCGAGCGGGTACGCCGGGTGTAGGCGATGCACTGAACATCCCGTGCACGAAGCTCGAGATCCAGCTACTTCATCTTCCTATCCGTCGCTGAAGGAGCGAAATCGATACGCCAGGAAGCAATCCGGAAACAGGAGTTCCGCGTCGGGAGTAAATCAAATGCCGCAATGGCATTTGATCGGCAGTTCCCGGGCCGCAAACCGGCTAGCGCTTCAGATGGCTCCCGATGCCTCGCGCTTGGCATCCGTCTTGGTGGCCAGCACCTGGTCCAGCGTCTTGGTGGGGTAGCTCGGTTTGAAGTCCGTGCTCGCCTCGTAGAGCACGACGACCTTGTCCTCGCCGGACAGGCCTTTCAGGTCCGCTTTCTCGATGTAGAACAGCTCGGTCAGCTCGTTCCACAGCACGCCCTGGCGGAACTGGATGAGGACGAAGCGCTTTCCGTCGACGTCCACCTGGCAGCTCTCCGCCAGATTGTCGATGAAGAAGATCAGCACGCATTCGGGGGCCATGTCATCCTTGAAGCGCGCGATCAGCTCGGGCAACTCATCGACGCTCGCGAAGTTGCCGGCCAGCATCCGTAGCTTCTCGGCATCCGCCAGCAGCACGGCCTGTTTGATCAGGGCCTTGGGGGGCGTGCGCTTGCCGGCGCTTGCATTGAGGTCACCCTCCAGTACGATGAATTCACCGCGGAATGCCTGCAACCCGGGCTGGCGGGTCGGGCCGAAAAGCGATTTCAGCCAAAAACGCTCTTGTTGTTCGTATTGTTCGAGCAGCATCGTCGTCTTGTCTCCTGAAGCATAAAAGTGACGGCGGCAGGTGCGCACCTGCTGCAGGCCTACATCGGGTAAGGCGGCGCATGTCGGATTCACGACAAAGCCTCGTCGATCCGACGAAGGCCAAAGAGGCCGAAGGAAAGGCCAATCGAGCAAAAACCTTTTACTTCCAGTGATTACCGGAAGCACGCGGCTGGATCGCCGAGGCTCGTGCGGAGAGATCGCCTTGCGCGGCCAGGGACAACGCAAGATCAGCGCCAACACTCGCCTCGGGTCTGCTGGACCCCTGTCGGCCCCCGATTCAGTCGGCCCCCTGATTCGGTCGGCCCCTTATCCGGTCGGCCCCTAATTTGGTCGGCTCTTACCCGGGCTGACGGGCGCCAACGCCCCGGGCGGCGCCGGGGGGGGTTCCGAAGCCCCCGCGAGGTGATGCCTGCGTTCCGCGAGGCCCGCGGACGTGCGAGATCGCGACTGCAGGGCCAGCGCGCCGCGGTGTCGGACCGGACAGCCTTGTCGGGCCTGCCCGAGCCGGGCCGGCGCATTCCGCATTCCCTTAGGTATTTGACGGGATAAGGCGTACGCAAACCGGCGATGATTCGGGCTCGCCAACCCAGTCACGCCGCCCGGCCGTTCATGGGCGTCCCTGCTCGGAGATCGGTCCATGTCGAACGCCCCCGCCGACGAGGATTTCGCAGCCGTCTACATGCGCACCAAGCAGCGGCTGGGTGTGCTGTATCACGAAGGCGAATTCCGCTACCCCCACAATGGCCCCTGGCCCGAGCGGTCGTTCGATTATCCCTACGGGCAGGCACCCGAGGTGCTCAATATCCCCGCCGACGAGCAGAAGGACTGGGACCTGCACGTCGGCCAGTATTACAAGGACAACGCCCTCGGCTCGTTACACACGGGGCTAAGCCCGTTCGGCATTCAGGCCGCCGAGTTCGCCGCCGCGTGCATGGCGCGCAACGGCCTGCGCGCCTACGACGACATCGACGACGGGCAGTTCGCCGAGCTCCTCTGCGAGGGGCTCTACAGCAAGTTCCTGGAGCCACTGACCGATGCGGACCGCGACCAATTCGCGGTCGACATCATCGATACCGACCACTACGCCTATTACAAGTCCGACTACCGCTGCATGCGCGTGGTGAAGGACACCTGGCCCGGTGAATACGCCGCACCGAGCATCGCGCTGGTGCGCCGCCCGAAGGACGAATCCCGCCGTTACGACTGGGAAGCGGTGGCCATTGCGCTGAGCCACAAGGGCGACGACGGCGATTACGTGCCGGTGCGGAAAGCGCCGATCTTTCGCCCGAAGGACCCGAACTGGTGGCTGGCCCGGTATTACGTGCTGCAGGGGGCGATCCACCGCATCAACCTGATCGACCACGTGAAGGTCCATTTCCCCAGCGACGCCGTCAACGCCATCACCAAGACCGTGCTGCCCCGGTGGCACCTGGTCTACAAGTTCCTGCTGCCTCATTTTCGGCTGACGCTGCCCGTGAACTACGCGGTGCTTGAAGGCCAGCGCTCGCTAATCAACCGCGACACCTGGTACCCGTGGAGTCCGTTCGCGGCCAAGGGCAGCGAGGTGCGTCGGCTGCTGCCCTTCGCCTGGGCCGGGGCCGCCTTCTACGACATGGACGATACCGACTCCTTCCCGCCGTTTCGCTTCTCGCTGTCGCCGGACACCATGCCCGACCCGGACGACCCGGCGCATGCAACGCGCCCCACCTATATCGGGCTCGGGCTGTCGCGCTACGGCGCCTTCCAGCGGGACTACTACGAGCCAGTCCTGGCCCTGGCGAAACAGGTGGTCGCCCAACTGCCTCCACCGCCGGCCGACCCGGCTGCCCACGACGACCTGGCCTGGCTGGAGATCCAGCATTGGGCGGCGGAGTGCGCCAAGTTCATGCCCGGCTTCCCGGACTGGCGCGCCATCTGCGACAGCGAGACCCTGGCCCGGGTGCTGGCCTATCTGGTCTGGAACGCCGCCGTCGTGCACACCTCCGACCACGCCACCCTGCACCGCATGATGGACCAGCGCCCGGTCCCCTTCGTGCTGCGCACCCCGCCGCCGAAGGACCCCGACACGCCGGTTCGCACCGAGGTCGGCAAAGTGCTGCCCGCCGGGGTCGGCACGGCGCTGAATCACCTGCTGGAGCGCTTGGAAGGCGACACCGGACCGGTGGAGGCTTTCGCCGAGTGGCTGGAGCGGGAAAAGGACGGCGTCGTCAAGTCCCACTCCCTGGTGGAACTGGCCGGGCCCGCGGACCTGACCTACGCCAAGATGGCCGACCTGCTGTTCTACCTGCCCCACAACACCACACTGCTCTACGACTGCGACTACGGCTTCCAGGCCGACGACAGCGCCATGGTCCCCGAAGGCCAGCACCGCCCGCTGCTCGGCGCCGCGCGCAAGCAGGCGCTGGCCGCCGCCATCGACGCCTTCAAGCGCGACCTGGACGCGGTAGACGCCAGCCACCAGGAGGCGATCAACCGCTTCGGCTTCCCGAAACTGCGGCCGGATCCCGGCCTCGACCCGGCCAGCGCGGAGTATCGTCGGCAGGCGCAGCAGCAGTGCATGGGGGCAGGCATCCAGTATTGAGCCCGGGAGAACGGGCCGCCCGGGCCGGTAGGGTCGCCCGCCCGGGTCGCCATGAGCGCCGCATTGCGCCGAGCGATTCGCTTCTTTCGGCGACGGAATCAGGTCGTCTCGAACTGGCCTGAGAAGACGACTTCCACGGGTGCAGCGCCATCGCGTCTCTCTTGCATGCGCGGTTCCTGCGCCGCGTCCTGCTCCACGTCATCCCCGGGCTCCATCGACATGTCCCACCCTGTCTGGCGGCGGCGTAACCGGCGTCGGCAGACAGACTTAGGTCATCAAGACTCCGAGTCATCCATCCGGCGGTTGCCGGTCTCGGGCCGTGACTGCGGCACGCGGATGCGGCCCGACCGTTCGATGCCCGAGCACCCGCACCCGATCATGGTTCCTGCCGACGCCTTCGGGTGACGCGACGCGTTTGCGTAAGCCCATCGTCGATATACTCGATGGTCGACTTTCGCGAAGGCCGGCCCGATGCTCCCCCCGTCATTCTTGCGGCGGCGGGACGCGCAATACCCTGTCGCGGAACGGAGCGGCCCCGGCAAGCGACGGCGGCGGCCGGTTCAACGGAGAAGATCGATGGCCCCGAACGAGGCATCCCTGTTTCAGCTGTTTATGCAATTCGGCCTTGCCGCCATGCTCGGCTTCCTCATCGGCCTTGAGCGCGAGATGCGCGATGAGGAAAGCAGCACACCGGGCATTCGCGATTTCGTGTTCTTCGCCCTGCTCGGCGCCGCCAGCGGCTTCACGGCGTTGCTGTACGACAGCGAATGGATCCTCGCCGCCGGATTCGTCGCCTTTCTGGCGATCTTGCTGTCTGCCTACTGGACCCAGCGCGACCGCGACACGGGCGTGACCACGGAGCTGGCCGCGGTCCTGACCTTCCTCCTCGGCGCCCTGATCGTGCGCGGGGCGACGGATCTGGCCATCGCGCTCGCCATCCTGGCCGTGGCGGTCTTGTTCCCCAAGCGGGAGATCAAGCGCTTTCGCTCCCGTGTGCAGATGCACGAGCTGCGCGCCGTGCTCCTGTTTCTCGTCATCACCTTCATTGTCCTGCCGGTGTTGCCGCGCCAGTCCCTCGACACCTACCTCAGCCTCCCGGCGGGCACGATCAGCGAGGTCGACCTCGCCGCCGGCGACGTCACGATGCGCATCGACCCGAGCATGCGGGTGCGCACGGGCGAGTTGCTCGACGTGGTCGCAGCCCCCTGGGAACGGCTCGGTAAAGTCGAGATCCGGGAGGTAAGCGCCGCCCGGGCATCGGGCACCTACGTGGGCGATGACCTGCAGCGGATCACGGCCGGCCTCGACGTGCGTCGCCGTCCGGGCATCGAGCCGCTGGATGTCATGCTCTCGGCGCTCGAGCCCTACAAGATCTGGCTGATCGTCGTGCTGGTATCGGGGATCAGCTTCGTCGGCTATGCGCTGATCAAACTCTTGGGCAGCCGAGCCGGCATCGGCTTGACCGGCCTCGTCGGCGGCCTGGTATCGAGCACGGTCACCACACTCAGCTTCGCCAAGCGGAGCACGGAGGCCCCCGAGGCCAACCGGCTGTTCGCGATGGCCATCATCCTCGCCAGCTCCATCATGTTCCCCCGACTGCTGCTGGAGATCGCGGTGGTCAATCAGGCGCTGATGCGCAATATCGCCGTGCCCCTGATCGCCATGGGCCTTACCGGATTTGCGCTCGCCTACCTATCCTATCGGGGAGCCGGCACCAGCAGCGCGACCTCGGACACGATGCAGTTCGACAACCCGTTCAGCCTCAAATCCGCGCTGGGCTTCGGCCTGATCTTCGCCTTTATCCTCGTGCTCACACACACGGCGACCACCTACCTCGGCGACGCCTGGCTGCCGGTCGTCGCCATCGTGAGCGGCCTCACCGACGCCGACGCCATCGCCTTCTCCATCAGCGCCCTCCACCAATCCGGTCTGATCCGTGTGGACTGGGCCGGCTTCAATCTCGTGCTCGGCGCCATCTCCAATACCTTCATGAAGCTGTTCCTGGTGCTCGTCCTCGGCGACCGGGGACTGTTTCGCCAGCTCCTGGTGTCCTTCCTCATCATCGGAGCGGTGGGCATCGCGACCATGCTCCTCTACTACGACGCCGGCCTGATGTTCCGATGACGGTGAGTTCGCGGACAACGCATCGAACCCAAAAAGATTCATGCGCGCGTGCTCGGGCCTTTTCGATGGCTAATAGCAGTACCCGGGCCAGTGTCCTGTATGCGATGCTCCGCACCCTTTGCCGACCGATGCCGCCCGCAAGGGCCGCGGCGGGTCGCGCGATGCCCGACCCGGCGGCCGATCGCGACTCGGCCGCGCACGCTGAAATGCCGTTCCGTCAGCTTTGGAGAATCCTGCATGCAACCCACGTCGACTCCGGTCTCGCTTCCGTCCCTGATCCTGCGCGGCCTCATCGGCGGCGTGCTGATGGGCCTCGCCAACTTGGTGCCGGGCATCAGCGGCGGCACCATGCTGCTGGCGCTCGGCATCTATCCGCTTTTCATCGCGGCGATCGCCGACGTCACCACGCTCAAGTTCAAGCCGGTGTCGGTCACGGTGCTTGGCTCGGTGGTGGTGGCGGCCGCCGCGGCCATCCTGCTGCTGGCCGGCCCGGTGAAGGAATTGGTGGTCGAGCACCGTTGGATCATGTACAGCCTGTTCATCGGCCTGACCCTGGGCGGCGTGCCGGTGGTGTGGCGGTTGGCCCGTCCGGCGGTCGCCGCGACCTGGATCGGCATGGCGGGCGGGTTTGTCGGCATGGCGCTGCTCGCCGTTTCGCAGCAGGCCGGGGCGGACGGCGGCGCCGCCGGATCGGGCGTGCTCATGCTCTTCATCGCCGGACTGGCCGGCGCGGGTGCGATGATCCTGCCCGGCGTCAGCGGCGGATACGTGCTGCTGGTGCTCGGCCAGTACGTGCCGATCCTGGGAGCAGTCGACCGGTTCAAAAATGCGCTGGGCGCCCAGGACTTGGCCGCGGCCTTCGACGTCGGGCTCAAAGTGCTGACCCCGGTCGGCCTCGGTGTGGTCATCGGCATTGTCGCGATCAGCAACCTGCTCAAGTTCCTGTTGCAGCGTTATGAAAAGGCGACGCTCGGTGTGCTGCTCGGGCTGCTGATCGGCGCGGTGGTTGGCCTATGGCCGTTCCAGCAAGGCGTGGCGCCGGAGATCGGCAGCCTGCACAAGGGCCAAGAGGTCACCGCGTTGACCCTGCCCGAGATCGACAAAGAAGACTACCCGACCCGCGTCTTCACCCCGACCCCGGTGCAGGTCGGCGGCGCGCTCGGCCTCATCCTCGCCGGCTTCGTCCTCACCAGCCTGCTCGCGCGGCTTGACCCGGACCGCAAGCGACGGACTGCCTAGGCCACGGGGCCGCGTTGTCGTCTTCGTGTCGAGCCCGCCCTGGACAGGCACGAGGCGTTCGGCGCGGCCTGTCGTTGATGGTCGCCTCTGCGGTCGGCATCGCGGGGGCCCGGGGCCTCGGCCGAGCGACCGCGCCCTAAAACGTGATTCCCGTCCCGTAGCGCTCAACTAATTTCGGTGACAGTTTACTCAACTCCGAAAACAAGTCACTTCCGTGAACTCCGGTGACAACTCCCGTGACAGTTTACTGAACTCCGGAAACAATTTGCTTCGATTCGTGGACGAAGTTCGGCGGTTGCGGTAGAAAGAGGCTTCGGGCGAGTTCCAATACAGCTGCAGGGATCGACGGATCAACTCCGGACAACTCCGGTGACAGTTTACTGAACTCCGGAAACAATTTGCCTCGATTCGTGGACGAAGTTCGGTGGTTGCGGTAGAAAGAGGCTTCGGGCGAGCGCGAATACGGTTACAGGGACCGACTGATCGATGGCAAGACTTCCGAGAGTGGTTGTGCCGGGAATGCCCCACCATGTCACGCAGCGGGGCAATCGGCGTCAGCAGACGTTCTTCGGCGATCAAGACTACGAGGAGTACATTCGACTGTTGTCGGGCTCGTGCCGCGCCTGCGGTACGCAGGTGCTGGCCTACTGTTTGATGCCCAACCACGTCCACCTGGTCATGGTCCCGGCCGACGAGTCCGGGTTGCGCAACGCGCTTGCCGAAGCCCATCGCCGATATACTCGATGGATCAACTTCCGCGAGGGCTGGCGGGGCCACCTCTGGCAGGAACGCTTCCACTCGTTCGTGATGGACGAGCGTCACTTACTCGCGGCAGCCAGGTACGTCGAGCGCAATCCCGTGCGCGCCGGCCTCTGTGCGACGCCGCAGGATTGGCCATGGTCGAGCGCCCGCGCGCATCTCGCGGCCGAGGATGATCGGCTCGCCAGCGTCGCGCCCCTGCTGGAGATGATTCCCGACTGGAACACTTTCATCGCCGACGCGCACCATGCGGACATAGGCAACTTGCTGCACGCCCATGCCAGCACCGGGCGTCCGCTTGGACCCGACTCCTTCGTCGAGGAGCTCGAGGCGCGCTTGCAGCGCCCCCTCAAGCGGAGAAAGCCAGGACCGAAGCCGCGCCAGCGCGACCTCGGCAACGCAGACCTCCTCATCAAACCCGGTCGGAATTGAGTCAACCGCCCCCCGAATTGCCCGAGCCTGTGCCCCCAAGACCGCGTTGCTCGACTGCCGCGGGCTGCGGGGGCAAAGGCTGCCGCCTCAAAACGTGACGTTGACAGCAGCATAGAACGAGCGGCCGGGCCCCGGCACGGGCGTGCCCCATTGCGGCTGATTGGGCTCCGGGGGGATGGTCATCGTGGTGCCCTGGCCGACATAGGCGCCGCCGAGCGGCAGGTCATAAAAGCGGTCGAAGAGATTCTCCACGCCGACCTCGATGCGCCAGGTCTTTCGCTCGTAGCTGCCGCGTAGGTGCGCGAGGCCGTAGCCGGCGGTCTGCATCTCGTTGCGCACCCGCGAGACATCTTCCTTGCCGGCAACGAATTCGCCCTCCAGCGTATTGCGCCATGGTCCGCGCTGCTGTGTCAGTGCAAGCTTCCCGTACAGGGGCATGATGTTGTACAGGTTGTCGCCCGTATCGTCATTCTTGCCGCGCGTATAGCTTCCGATGCCCTGTAGGGTGAGATCGCCGACCGGCGTACCGCTCGCGACGAGATAGTGGGCGGAGAGGTCGATGCCATAGAGATAGGCAGACTGGTTGACGTATTTAAGCACGGTGAAGTCGTCGACGACGGGCACCGACCGCGGGGCATTCCTCGTCGAGTCCCATTGCACCGCATCGATGTAGGCCTCCACGTAGGTGTAGTAGGGCGATAACCGCACTCCCCAGCGCTCGCGATCCGCATCGTGCCAGTCGGCGGTTAGGCTCAGGGTGCGGGCCACCTCCGGGTCGAGATCAAGATTACCGATATAGCCGTTGCCGTCACCGACGAAATTGTTCATCAATGCGGCCATTTGCCAGGTTGACCATGTATAGCGCTCGTAGAGATTCGGCGATCGGGTCTTCTGCGCAACGCCGAGCTCATAGTCCTGGGTTGCATCGGGCGTGAATCGGGCTATCCAGGCGAAGTCCCAGTTGTGATCCATCCGGTCGCGGGACCGCGCATTGAACAAGGCGGCATCGCGCGTCTGATTGCCCATATCAGTCATTCCCGATGGCGGCGTCGCACGAATGGGGTAATCATTCCGGTTGTAGCCGTGCACCGGGTCCGCGTCCATTGCGACGGCCTCATAGCGCAGCCCCACAATGTGCGACCAGCGATCCCCGCTCAGTTCCCACTCGCCGAAGACTGCATAGCGATCGCGCTTGCCGTCGTTGATGTTGCGGAATGTATAGGGCCACATGCCGGAACCGGAGGGCTCCCACCAATCGTCCAGGCGGTACTGCTGATAGTCACCGCCCAACCGCAGTTCATGCCCTGCACCGAGGGGGATCGCCGCCGTAGCGCTGAAACCGGTGTTTTTGGCTTCGGTCTCCATCGGCATGCCGGCGGCGCACCCGACCGGCATACCGTTGACCATACGGACGCCGGAAATGGGGGAGCAGGGCGTGCCGTTGAAGGCGGTGTTCCCGCCGGAGCCCAGCGGCGGTTTGCCGGGTCCGTACCAAAAGCGCTTGTCGTCGCCGAAGTCCATCGCGTGCTGCGTTTTTTGGTAATACGCGCGCAGTTTCAGCGTTCCCCAACCCAGTTCGCCGGTGTAACCCAGATTGAACTGGTCGTTGCGGTTGTCCGTCATGTCCATCCGCTGGTTGGGATAGGCCTCGTAGGGGATGTGCTGATAGCGGTAGCTGAAGTCCAACAGGTGGCCGTCCTGCTTCCAACCCAAAGTGACTGCTTGGTTGTTCGCCTCGTAGGCGGTCGAGCCGACCACGTCCTGGGCCAGGGTGTGCCCTGCGCGCCCGGTGAACGCGTATGTCTTGAAGTCGCCGCCCGCCTTGTAGTTGTCGGACTGAGCGTAAGCCGCGTCGTAGCGCAGACTGAATGCGTCGGTCGCTGCGGTGGCCGCTAGGTTGCCGCCCCAACTGTTGCCGTTGCTGCGGTAGAAGGCGCCGACCTCGCCGCGCGTCAAGCGCTCACCGGGGTCCGCGAAGGCATGCACTGCGGACTCGACGATGATGCTGCCGCCGATGCTGTCGCCCCCGAGGCTGACCGGCGTCACGCTTGGGTAAACCTGTACGGATTCGACGGCGGTCGGATCAACATAAGACAGCGGCGGGTTCATGTGATTGGGACAGGCCGAAACTGGATCGATGCCGTCGACCTTGGTGCGCAGACGATCGCTCGCGAGGCCACGGATCACCGGCAGGCTCGAAACGCCACCCGCGCCATAGTTTGAAACCCCGGGTACGCCGGTGAGCAAGCGCGCCGTATCGCTGGTGCTTGCACGACGCGCAATGATGTCCGCATCATCCAACCTCGTCGCGCCGACACCGAGCGAACGCCCTCGATCACCGATGACCTGCACCTCGGGCAACAGCGTAAAGCTTTCGTCGGCAAGCGCTATTCCGGAGGCTGCCGCGAGCCCGAACACTGTCATCATCGTGCGCCTCTTTGGCATATTCTTCTACCCTGCGGTTCAATGACAATTGACGTCTGCGCAGTGTAGCGGAGGCCTGCATGAAATCCGGGTAAAATGCTATCGTATTGCGGCTCGTCATTACAAAATGTGGCATTTGACTCAGTCAATAGGCCAAATCCAGCAATAGTTAACGCATGTAAGCCAATAAATGACACCAATGGGTACGACTCGTGAGCAGAAACCCCGGGAGTGCAATCGACCGGAATCACGCGACCTCCTATGGTGCATGGCTGCGGCGACTAGTCGGCCGGTGAGCGTGCCGCGCCGGATGCGAAGCAAACCGTAAAGGCGGTTCCAAACAGCCTCGGCCGTCGCGGAAGCAGCATGCACTGCGGTGCGGTACGCGATCGTCCCGTTCGCGAGCGACAAGGGTGCGGTAAGCCGGTGCCCGCCGCGGGGAAGAACACGCCAGAGCATCGAAGCCTCGCGCGGAACTTCGCGAGTCGTGCCCGCCCCCGTAGCCGGGTGCTCTCCTGACTCGTCCCCAGCCGAAGCGGCGGCCGGTCGGCGTCGGGATCCCGCTGGAACTGGTTCCCGATCGGAACATGTTCATCGCCCACGCGCATCACCCTGCCATAGGTAACTTACTGCACGCCCATGCCAGTAGCCGGCGTTCGCTTGGCCCCGGCTCCTGCGTCGAGGAGCTGGAAGCGCGCTTACAGCGTCCCCTCAAGCGGCAAAAGCCAGGACCGAAGCCGCGCCGGCGCGACCTCGGCAACGCAGGCCTCCTCATCAAACCCGGTCGGAATTGAGTCAACTGTCCCCGTGATAGCACCGAGATAGCCTCAGGAATTGAGTAAACTGTCCCTGAAATAGAGGCGTTCGGCGCGGCCTGTCGTTGATGGTCGTCTCTGCGGTCGGCATCGCGGGGACCCGGGGCCTCGGCCGAGCGACCGCGCCCTAAAACGTGATTCCCGTCCCGTAGCGCTCAACCCATCGTGTCGCCCCCGCCTTCTGTTTGGCAAAATCCAGAGCACCGATCTGGCCAAGGAGCAGGGTATGGGTATTCAAATCGACCGCGGCGCGCTGCGCGAAGGCAGGCTCGTCCGTTGGGAACCGCAAAAAGGCTTCGGCTTCATCAGACCTCAGGACGGGGGTAAGGACATTTTCGTTCACGTCAGTGCCTTGCCCGGCGGACGCCCGCTCGACATTGGCACCGACGTGGTCTTCAGCGTGACCCGCGATCCCAAAGGACGCGGCGACCGCGCGTTGAGGGCCGTGCCCTCGACCGCCGGAAACCCCGGCCATGCGCACGACGGCGTGGTCGAGCATCGGTTGGAGCCTCCGCCTCGGGATGCTCGCCGGGACCGGTCCGGGCCTCGGCCTCAACGGCAACGCGCCCGGAGTCGTGCAGCGGCAAGCGCCAAACGACGCCGTGACCAGGCCTTGCGCGCGGTCCCGGTCAACGCTCAGAGCCTCTTGGTCGGGCTTCTCGCGCTGTTCTGTCTCACCGGCGCCGTCATGATGGTTCCGACCACCCCGATCCCTTTGCTCGCTTATCCGCTGGTGAGTCTGATCACCTTTTTCGCCTACGGACGCGACAAGCTCAGCGCGATCAAAAAAACCTGGAGGACGCCCGAGAGCTCGCTGCACTTGCTGGAGGCGTTGGGCGGATGGCCGGGTGCCTATGTCGCGCAGCAGATGATGCGCCACAAGACCGTCAAGACCAGCTACCAGGTCAGCTATTGGCTGATCGTCGGTCTCCACGTGGGATTTTGGGCGGCTTGGGTGTTCGCTCCCGAACTGCTGGTCGATGTACTCGGGCCCGGCGCGGGGATTTATTGATCGCGCTCGGGGCCTCGGGATTTCTTCGCAGCGAATCGGTGCGGATCCCGCGGGAAACCCGGCACGGAACGCCGGTCGCGGTGACGCGGATTGCAGACCGTGCCGCACATGCCCGCACAACCCCGGTACGGCTTGAATCCCGCCGCGGCCGGCGTCAACTTTCTTCAGATATCCATATGACGCCAACGCCGCAACCAGGAAATGCCATGAGTAATGCAAACATGACCCCGGGCCCCAAGCAGTGCGCCCGCTGCGGTACGACTTTTATCTGCAAGGTCGACGACTTGCCCCACTGTCAGTGCGTCGGCGTCAATATGTCGCCGCAGGTGCTTTCCCAGCTCGAAGACGCCTACAGCGACTGCCTGTGCTCGCGCTGTTTGAAGGAGCTGTCCGGCAAGGAACGTGCGCCGGATGAGCTGCTGGAGGCCCGCGCCTGAGCCGGCGCGGGCAAGCTGTATCACGGTTTCGCGGGCGGGAGCGCGACCTGCCGCCGCGCGGCCGACCGCTGTAACCGCAACTTTGCGCTGCCGTCGGGGCTTGGCGAGATAAGCCCGGCCCGCGGGTAGCCGGGGCGCCTTTCTCGCCGGACGCCGGCCGAGACGGCCGGTCGGCCGGCGTGTCCTCAGGCCGCGTAGCGCTGCTTCATCTCCCGCGCCTCGCGGGCCTCGTCGGCGCTATAGGCCTTGCCCGACCAAAGCATGTCGTAGGCAAGTTCCTCGTTGCCGTTCTCGCAGAGTTCCAGGACCTGCCGGAACAGGGGTTGGAAGGTCTCGCTGCGGTGCGAAGCCTCGTGGTCTTCCAACGAGCTCCAGAAGGTCACGATCAGCGCCTCGCGGCCCTGCAGATCCGTCTCCACCGGCTGTCCGACAGTGGAGCCTTCGTTCGAGATCTCGCCGCTGTTGAGCGCGACGAATCCGCCCGCGAAGCCCGTGTCGGAATGGTAAGTCTTGACGTTCTCGCAGAGCAGCGCCACGCGCTCCTCCAAATCGTCGACGGTGAACTCGGGCTTCAGGATCACACGGTTGACGGTCACGATGCCGTTGTGCGGAAAGTTCGGAATCAATCCGGTCATGGTGTTGCTCCTATATCAGCATTTCAGCATATTCTGACTGTTTGACTAGGATATTGTTCCGCCCCGCGCGTTCACAACCCCGGATAGAGCACCTCTTTTGCCGCCTCGCCGAGCCGGTTTGTCTCATTTTTGGGAGTCCGGGCTTCAGCACGGACGTCTTCCCGCAACGGCATCGAACGGAACGCGGCAAGCCACGTACTCCCGGGTTATTGGGAGTCCGGGCTTCAGCACGGACGTCTTCCCGCAACGGCATCGAACGGAACGCGGCAAGCCACGTACTCCCGGGTTGTCGGGAGTCCGGGCTTCAGCACGGACGTCTCCCTGCAACGGCATCGAACGGAACGCGGCAAGCCACGTACTCCCGGGTTGTCGGGAGTCCGGGCTTCAGCACGGACGTCTCCCCGCGCCCGCACCGATCCGTCCGCGACGGTCAGTGGCTTGCCTTGTATCGCGGCAAGGTACGGGCGCCGCCGGACGCCGCCGAAAAGCGCGATGCCCGAGACGCTCGAGCCAACCGTTCGCCGGCTACATGTCCCGCGCGCGCACCCAGATCAGCGCACCTTGCTCGACCGGCACGTCTTCGCCGTCCGGGTTCTTCATCGGCTCGTCGCCCTCGAGCAACGCGGCGAACCCCCACCACCCGGCGCGGGGCATCGCGTAGGCGAAGGTGCCGTTGGCGTCGGCCTTGATGACTTGCGTGACAAAGGGGCCGGCCGGCGGCTCGACGGAGCCATCGTTGCGCCACTCCACTTCGACCTCGGCGAAGGGCACGGGCTTACCGCCGTTTCTGACGACGCCGCGGAAAAGGTTGCCCGTCCAAAGCCCGTAGGGACGCACCAGCGGCTCGATCTCGACCGGGAAGCCGACGGGCGTCTCCCAGCCTTCTTCGGCGCCATAGGCATCGACGACGGTTTTGGTGTAGTGCACGATCATCACGCCCTCCGCCGGCTCCCAATAGGGCGCAGGCTCGATGTAGAAGACGTAGTCGCCGGGCTTTCCGATATCGTGGGCGGCGGTGTAGGCCGCCTTGCCGTCGACTTCGGCCGCTTTCAGCGCGTCGGACAGATCGGTCTTTCCATCGGGCCCGATCACGCCGAACTGCGCCGGCCGGTCCATGGCCATCGCCGGCCCCTGCTCCATCGGATGCGTAAATGTCAGCTCGAGCTCGACGGTTTTTCCCGTCTGCGCGTCGACGATCTCCGTCGACGGAATCAGCTCCTGAAAATGGGCCAAAGCACCCGCGGGAAGCGCCAGCAAGACGATCAGCGCCGCAGCGGGCAGTTTGCAACGCGCGGTCACAGCCTTCGTCGACATCGAAATCCTCCACTTTGCTTGCAGCGGGAAAACCCGCACGTGAATGCCGATATACTCGGGGCGCTGTTTATCGGCGCTCTTGGAAACGGATGGCGCGAGCGCGCGCTAGCTCGCTCGCGGCGCCTTGCGGCCGGGGCAGTCCGGGGGGCGGTTGCCATGGGCGCCCGCTTCGGCGTCCTCGCCAAGTTGGTTGCCGGGCCCTCAAAACTCCGCCGTCGCCCGCAACCCGAAGATCCAGCCTTCCGGATCCTCCTGCGCGGGATCGGCATCGATCAGTGCGTCGCTCATGTATTGCAGGTCAGCGGTCAGCGCAAAGAAATCGTTGACTTGAGTCCGGTAGTAGGCTTCGAAGACATTCGAGCGGCGCACGTCGGTGTTGCCGCCTTCGAGGTAGGCGTAACCCACACCGATGTTGTCGGTCTCGCGGCCCCAAGCTGCGCCGATCAAGCTCACGCCGCCCGAGTAGAGCGCCTCGTAGTCGACGGCCGCATCGTCGTTCCGCCAGGCCAAACGCAGGAAGACGCCCACGGTGTCCCCGAGCGCTTGGTCGAACGACAATCCATAGCCCAGGCGCGCCTGCGTCTCGAAGCCCTCCGGATCGAGGAAGTCCGCGCTCGCACCGGCGGCGATGACGCGGTAGTTGCCGGGGCCAAGCGCGAGCTCAGGGTGCCAGCCCGCCTGAACACCCCAGAAGTTGTAGTTGTTGCCGTCGTCGTTCTCGCCGACGTTCATGCCGACGCCGGTCAGCGAGACGTCGCCGAGGGTCGCCTCCAGTGCCACTCCGGCGTCATAGGACGGCAACCCGTAGCTGCCCGAGTTGACGAACACCTCGTTCATGAACTGCGTGTATTCGTCGTTCGCGTAAGCATTGCCGTCGAGATAGTCAGTGGTATCGAGAATGCCGAGCGACGCGCCTAGACTCGCCTCTTCGCCGAGCGCGAAGGTGTGCCGGTACCAGGCGGCGAGCAGGTAGTCGCGCCCGCGCCCGTTGATATCCTCCAGATCGTCTTCCAGGTCCGCGGCCCAGGGCGCCAGTCGAAACGGCGACACGGGATTGAGCCCGTTATCCACGGCGTAGCCGAGCCTCAGGAAGAACTCGTCACGCTCGGACGCAAGCAGGCTTGCCGCGATCTGAATCGGCATCGCACCGCGGCAGGTATTATCGAACGCACCGGGTATAGCGTCGGAGAAGTCCTCGGCCGGTAACCGCGCCGAGACATCCGTGCACTGCCCGGCGGCCGCGACAACGCCGCTCAGCGAAAATCGGTCAGTGATGTCGTAAGCCTTGGCGGAAACCGGTATCAGGGCGAGTACCGGCAACACTCGCAGCACCGGCGACAGGTCAGATAACTGCTTCATCATACGATCGCACTCCCCCCAAGGGTAATCGGTCGTGTTTTTGGTTCTTGATGAGCCCCGTGGACTTACGGAGTGGTTCGGACCCATTCCGGGCGATGCGGCGCCGACGCGCCGGCAGCAACCCGCCGCATACACCTGGCGAGCGTATGCGAGATGATAAATTTATCACACCGCATACTGTCAAGACACAGACTGTCGATTCCACCGCTCGGATCTCCGAGCGCGCGCCGCTGCCCCATCTTGCGGCACTCGGCCCTTTCGCGGCCCTTGACTTGTGGGCTGCCGGACGCAAGACGGACGATACCGGCGACGGCCTTATACCGTTCGTGCGGCCAGCCGCCGGATACTTATAACGCACGCCCCGTCCCGTGCCACCCTGTATCGCAAACTGCCGACTCGCGAGCCTTGAATTGCAAGCAAAGGAGCCCAGCATGAGCCCGCTTAGCGTCAACAAGCCCATGATCTCCGACCGACCGTTCCCGGCACCGATGCCCGTCGCCGCGGCACTGATACTGGCAATGGCATTGGCGGGCTGCTCCAAGCCCGCGGGCTCCGTCGAACCCACCGGCGACGTGCCCGAGCTCGGCGGCTGGCGTACCGAGGTGGTTGCCGGCGGCTTGGCACATCCCTGGGCCATCGCCTGGCTTCCGGACGGCTCGGCGCTGATCACGGAGCGGGCGGGCCGGCTGCGAGTGCTGCGCGACGGAAAGATCGACCCGAAGCCAATCGACGGCCTACCGCAGATCTGCGGCAATTGCGGCCAAGGCGGCCTGCTCGACGTCTCGCTGCATCCCGACTTCGCCGGCAACCGGTTCGTCTACCTGACCTATGCCGCCGGCGATAAGGACGCGAACCGCACGACGCTTGCCCGCGGGCGGCTCGCGGACGGGCGGCTGAAGGATGTGGAGGTCATTTTCGAGAACGCCGACAGCAAAAGCGGAACCCAGCACTTCGGCTCGCGGCTGGTCTGGCTACCGGACGGCACGCTCCTGATGAGTATCGGCGACGGCGGCAACCCGCCCATCTCCTTCGACGGCGATGTCATCCGCAAGCAAGCGCAAAATCTCGGCACCCATTTCGGCAGCGTCGTGCGGCTGCGCGACGACGGCAGCGTGCCGCCGGACAACCCCTTCGTCGGCAAGCCCGGCGCCAAGCCCGAGATTTACAGCTACGGCCACCGCAACATCCAGGGCATGGTCTACGATGCAGGCCGTGATCTGATCTGGGCCAACGAGCACGGCTCGCGCGGCGGCGACGAACTGAACGTGATCGAGCCCGGCCGGAACTACGGCTGGCCCGAAGTCACCTACAGCATGGAGTACTGGGGGCCGGCGATCTCGGATAAGTCGTCCGCGCCGGGCGTGGTCGAGCCGAAAGTGGTCTGGACACCGTCGAAGGCACCGAGCGGACTGACCGTCTACACCGGCGAGCGCTTTCCCGACTGGCAAGGCGATCTGCTCAGCGGCGCGCTGAAGTTCGAAGAGGTGCGCCGAATCGATCTGAAGGGCAACGAGATCATCGACGAGGAAAAGCTCGAAATCGGCCAGCGCGTGCGCGACGTGCGCATGGGCCCGGACGGCGAGCTATATGTGCTGACGGACGAAAATCCGGGGCAGTTACTGCGCATCGTGCCGCAATAAGGCGCAGCCTCCGAGCGCCTAAGCAGCCGGCCGAAGGCATTTTTTGGCCGATTTCGGAGCTGGCGCACAAAAGTCCGCCGGGTTGCGGCATACGCTGGGCAGAGGTTCCGTTCTTCGCGACGGATACCTCGAATCCAACGTATTCCGGGGAATCCCACGATGAATGCCAAGACGGCAACGCTTGCGGCCCTCGCCTTCTGCGCCGGCACCTACGCCCACGCCGGCATCTACAAATGCGTGCAGCCGGACGGTATCATCGAATACTCAGGTCTCCCGTGCGGACCGAACGAGACGCGCGACTACGTCACCGGCGACACCTTCTCCGTGACGACGCGTAGCCCGG
Source organism: Thiohalocapsa sp. (assembly GCA_021736785.1). Classification (GTDB taxonomy): domain Bacteria; phylum Pseudomonadota; class Gammaproteobacteria; order Chromatiales; family Chromatiaceae; genus Thiohalocapsa. The sequence continues at coordinate 51,551 of JAIPFF010000027.1, forward strand.
CAGCCAGCAAAGAAGCGCTCCGCGCACCGATGAGCGACCGCGAGATCAGACGCCAACAGCAGATGGCGGCCGAGTCGGCACAAACCGAGACCGGCGCAGCGCAATAGGGGACGTGTCGGAGGAGCGACCGGGCGACGGACGAAACGAAAACGTGAGCTAGATGACCGCGGCGCTGCCGCCGTTTTGGTGAATGAACGCGGCGAGCGCTTTGTCCTCTCGCAGTGCGTGTCGGGAAAGCCAACGCTTGAGCGCCGCGAGCGCCTGCATGGCCAAGCCCTTGCGGCAGCCGCGCTGCATTTGCCTCAGCATGTCCGCGTACTCCCCCAGCAGCTGATCGTGCTGGGCGCGATGCTCCTCGAGTGCCGGATAGTCCATCGCCCGCATCAACTGCTCTTCGCAGTGGCACTGCCGGCGCAGCCGCACGCCGATCGCCTCCAGCGCCTCCAACAACCGCGCCTCGGCATGGACGCCGTCGGCACAGGCGGCGCAGCGTCCCAGGTCGAACGCCGCCCGGTTCAGCTCGGCGGCCAAGGCCCGGTGGTTATGATCGATGAAATCCATCCCGAGCGCCCAATCGGCGCCTGCGTCGACCGACTGTGTAGCGCCGGAAGTACAGGTGGAGCGAGCAGGCGTCTGGGCCGTGCCGGCGCGGTATGTCGGTAGCGTCTCTGCAGCGTACATGCTTATAGGTCGTTGCTGTCTGCCGCGGCCCGCCCGGATGCGATCGATATCGAATCGATGGGGCTGCCGTGTACGGCGATTCCAAAAAATGCGACAGACGTCTCGAAGACCCCTGCCGCCCGTTGTCCCTTGTGCGCGCCGTATGCCGACAATCCCGACAGGCAACGGCTGGCCGGTGCGGCGACGGCACCGGATCAATATGCGTATTTACCCCTAGACGACTTACTATACTCCTGTATAAGCGTTCAGGGAATTGAGAGAGCATAGTCCCTTCCCATCGATGATGCATGAACAAACGCGCCATCATGCATGGGGAAAGCACCCATTTCGACCCCGATGCCGTGCCGAGCAGCCGGAACCCGCCGAGGCGCGCACCGTGGTGCACAGGCCGGCAGCTACCGCGGCGGCGCGGGCAAGGGGGCCGGGTTGGCTCGGCGGCACCGAAAGCGGCCGCGGAACGCTCCGGCCCCATCGCACCCGAATCCCGCACTCGCCGGCGCTCCTTGTCTCCGGGCCGCACTCGAAGCCTAGGAACATTTCGTGTTGAAGATCGTGACGCATGCCGCGCTATCAACTTGTTTCAAAGGGCTGCCGAGCCGACGTGCAGGTATATCGGACACGTGGGCGGACGCCCGCACCGCATCGGCCACGCGCACGAACTGCGTACTGGCGCACAGTCGCGGGCGCCCGGACCGGCCAGACTAACAATTACGCAGAGGGAACCAGCGTTGCTTAGGGGATAGGTGGCACATCGAACGGCGGTCCCAGCGTCCGTTCGCTGAAAGGTCCGGAAGACCTCGGCCGGGTCGGCAAGCTCATCGGGAGAGCGCAGGAAAGCCGACCCGGCTTTTTTATGCCCGCAAAAAATGCGTCGGCACGCCCCGGCGACGCTCGAGACCGGCGCGTCCGGTGCCGAGCAACCCTTGGATACGGTGACAGCCAGCGTGGGCGCCGACAGGTCCGCGCCGGAGCATGTCGGTCGGCGGATTCAGCAACCGGCGCTCGCTCGCTGTTTGAGCCATCCGCTAAAGCTCAGGCGCTCTCGCCGCGCAGGCATCACCTCATGCGGGAAGCCCGCGCTGAGGAAGGTCACCAGCCGCCCGGCCACCGGCGCCACATCGCTGTAGCAGGCCTCGTCGGCCGCATCCGTATAGATGCGCAAGTGGCCGCCGTCCTCCGCCTGCCAGCCTTCGTTGAGATACAGGATCACGGTGACCACGCGCTGTGCGACGCCGCGAAACCGATCCAAATGCTTGCGGTAGAAGCTACCGGGCGGATAGACCGCGAGATGCCCCTCGAAATCCAGCAGTCCGAGGTAGAGCGTTTGGTTGATGGCGAGGCGCAAACCTTCCAAAGCCTGCAGATAGGCCCGCTGGGCGTCCGTAGCCTCGAGCGGATCGAGCCATTTCACGCGGTCAGTGCGGATCTCGGGGTTGAGCCGCAGGTCCGTGCCATGACCGGTACCGGCGAGGCGGAAGTCGCCCGCCTGCCAAGCCGCGCGGGCCTCGGCGGCGAGGGAGGCGACCAGCGCCGCGGGCAGAAAATCGTCCGTCACGCTCCAGCCGGTGTCGCCGAGCGCCAGCGCGATCCGCAAATGGCGTTCGTCCGCCTGCGCAGGCGGCGCCGATGCGGCAGCAGGCGGCGGAGAAACAGTTTCGGCGGATGCCATGGCTTTCGGGTAATGCGTCATAAAACGGACATCATTCGCCGAATAACAACTGACTGTCTAACGTCTTTCTTGATCGTTTCGATCGATGAAATTGCTATAAGCGCAGACTCCATCGGACCGAATTCCGACGGGCCCGCGCGGGAGAGAGCCATCGGCGATCGCCCGAGCCTAGCGCTTGCGTCCATGCGCGGGCCAACAGAGGCAGCCGGCGGCGGTACTCGGAAGGCTCACTTCGGCAAGCCGGCGCAACCAAAAGGTCACAGGTCCACACCAGCACCGGTGATAGAGTTGCGCGGAAAAAGCAACGGCGTCTTCATCGGCAAGCCAGCTGCAAGCGCTTGCCTCGCCGGCCTCGCGTCGCGCCCCACGGCCTCCATCCGCGCCCGGCGGGCGGCCGACGCACCGATTCGACGTTCTTCATTTCGACATCGGAGCGACGCAATGGGCACTGACGACAGCAACCCGGAAACTTACGACTGGATCGCCGCCGAGCTCGAGGACGCCCTCGACGAGGACTTCGAGCTGGAGCTCTCCGAGCCGGCCCTGTCCTTGGAGCTGCGCAAAATCTACAAGCGCAAGCACCCGGACACCCTCGACCGAACGACCTACTTCAAATCACTGCTGGCGCTGCAGGCCGAGCTGATCAAGCTGCAGGACTGGGTACAGCACACCGGCGAGAAGATCGCCGTCGTCTTCGAAGGCCGCGATTCCGCCGGCAAGGGCGGCGTCATTAAGCGCATCACCCAGCGCCTCAACCCGCGGGTTTGCCGCGTCGTCGCGTTGAACAAGCCCTCGGAGCGCGAGCGCACCCAATGGTATTTCCAGCGCTATGTGCCCCACCTGCCATCCGGCGGAGAGATCGTGCTGTTCGATCGCTCCTGGTACAACCGCTCCGGTGTCGAGCGGGTCATGGGCTTCGCCAGCCCCGAACAAGTGGAGCAGTTCTTCCAAGACGTGCCCGAATTCGAGCGCATGCTGGTGCGCTCCGGGATCCGGCTGATCAAATACTGGTTCTCCATCACCGACGAAGAGCAGCAATTGCGCTTTCTGATGCGCATCCACGATCCGCTGAAGCAGTGGAAGCTGAGCCCGATGGATCTCCAGTCCCGGGTCCGTTGGGAGGACTACACCAAGGCGAAGGAAGACACCTTCAACCGCACCAACATCACCGAGGCGCCCTGGTTCGTCGTCGAGGCCAACGACAAAAAGCGCGCACGGCTGAACTGCATCCGGCACCTGCTCGATCAGATCCCCTACGAAGACGTGCCGCAAGAGCGCATTACGCTGCCCGAGCGGGTCTTCGACCCCGACTACGAGCGCTCCGACCTGCCGCGCGAGCTCTACGTGCCGAAGTATTACTGACGCGCCGCGGCTCCATCACCCTGCCTTGCGCCCCCCCGGCCCGTGGCCGGCAATGTGCGCTATCGGTCAATGCCGCGGTGTCGCGCGTCCACCGCGCGTGACGGCGTTCACATTTATCCTCTGCCCGCGCCGTCCACAATAGGATGGACGGCGACCGCCGAAAAGCGTAGAGGAAACCGCATGATGGAGCTGGAATCCTTCGCTTGGGCGGCGTACGCCGGCCGGTCGACGGTATTTGTTTCGCCGATCGACGCCGACCGAGCCCATGGCGGTGCGGGTGCTCGGCGCACGCGCATTCCCGGATGACCCGCCATCCACCGCGGCGCCGATGACCATCGCCGCCATCCATGAAGATTGACCGGCGCCGCGGCACCCGCATCGGAACTGCCCGGCGATGGACCGAAGCCGCCCGGCCACCGATGCCGGCGCCCGCGCTGAACGAACGGGCGCCATGAAGCCGGATGTCCGTCGAGGCACTGCCGAACAATAGCCTCGGCACCCTGCCGAGAACGCAACAGGGGAGGCAACAGCGAACGATTCGCTTGGAGATCATGGATAAACTGCTCCTGCGCCAATTGCGCCGGGAAAAGCTGTCCGCCGACACGCCGCCCACCGATCCGGCCGCATGGCGCAGGTTTCTCGAGCGGGTCGAGCGCGCGTATGCCCGGTTCGGTCAAGACCGCTATCTGTTCGAGCGCGCGGTCGAGGCGAGCGCCGATGCCATTTACATCACCGACCGCGACGGCGTTATCGAGTACGTGAACCCGGCCTTTACCCGGATCACCGGCTGGACATCCGCCGGGGCGCTCGGCGCACGCCCCGACATTCTTGCCGACGGCACCACTCCGGAACAGGTCTACGACGACCTCTGGAACAGCATCACACGCGGGCGCGTCTGGTCCGGACGCCTGAAGAACAGACGCCGGGGCACGACCGGCGACGAGGGCCTGTACTGGGCGCAAACCACCATTGCGCCGCTGCCCGGCAACAACGGCGACATGAGCGGATTCGTCGCCGTACAGCGCGACGTCACCGCGGAAGTCGCCCAAGAAGACCGCAGCCGCCGCGCGACGAGGATGGCGGTTCTGCGCGCTCGGATCGCGGAGATTCTGCACGGCCACGGCAACCTGCACGCACGCCTGGGCGAGGCCGTCGCGGCACTGGCCGATGCGCAGGCGCTTCGGCTCAACGGTGATGCCTTGATCGTTGCCCGCGGAGCGGACGACGCGCCGGAGATCTGGCTCGACGTCGGCCGGCCGCGGGACCCGACGCGGCTGCTCGCGATCCTGGAGCAGGCCGACCCGCAACCGGCGTATCTACCGGACGCCGGGCACATTCTATTGCCCATCTTACAAGCCGGCAGCGTGATCGGCGGCGCATGGCTGGGCGTCGCCGGGCCGCCCCAGCTGGAGCAGGTGCAGATCGACCTGCTGACGCTGGTGCGCGACATGATCGGTGTCGGGATTGCAGAAGAGCACGCCCGCGTCGAGGTCGAGCGCGCCGCCGCCGCCGCGCTCGACGCGGTCGAGGCCAAATCGCGGTTCCTGGCCAACATGAGCCATGAGATCCGCACGCCGATGAACGGCGTTGTCGGCATGCTCGAGATGCTGTCCCAGACCGAGCTGGACCGCGAGCAGCAGCGCTTCGTCGAGACCGCCGTCGGCTCCGCCGAATCGCTGCTCACCGTCATCAACGACATCCTGGATTTCTCCAAGATCGAGGCCGGCAAGCTCGACCTCGAGCACATCCCGTTCGATATCCGCCCGCTCGCCGAAGACATCACCACATTGCTCGCGCCGCGTGCGGCGGAGCGCAGCTTCGAGCTTGCCTGCTATGTCGCCCCCGACATCGACACTCGCGTCATCGGCGATCCGACCCGGTTGCGCCAAGTGCTCAACAATCTGGTCGGCAACGCGGTCAAATTCACGGAGCACGGCGAAGTCCTGCTGAGGATCTCCGCGGACGAGACGGCAGAGCACGCGGCGGAAGCCATCAATACACTGCGCTTCGAGATCATCGATACCGGCATCGGCATGACCGAAGAGGCGCTGCGGCGGCTGTTCTCGCCGTTCGAGCAGGCCGACGGCTCCACCACCCGGCGCTTCGGCGGCACCGGGCTAGGGCTTGCGATCGTCAAGCAGTTGGTGGAGCTGATGGGCGGTCGCATCAGCGCCGAGAGCACACCCGGCGAAGGCTCCACGTTCCGCTTCACGATTCCGTTCGAGCGCCAGCCGGCGGCGGCGCAGGATCCCGCCCGGGCCGATCTGGCGGGGCTGCGCGTGCTGGCGGTGGACGACAATGCGACCAACCTGACCATCCTCGGCCACTATCTGCGAAGCTGGGGCGTCGAGGCGGGCACCGCGGCGGACGGGTTCGAGGCCCTGGCGCGGCTGCGCGAAGCCGAAGACGCCGGCAAGCCCTACGACATCGCCGTCCTCGACATGCAGATGCCGCAAATCGACGGGCTGGCGCTGGCGCGGCTGATCAAGTCGGAGCCGAGCATCGCCGGCACGCGGCTGATCATGATCAGCTCCATCGGGCAGACCGACGTCGAGGTGCGTGCCGCCGGCATCCAGTACGCCCTCTCCAAGCCGATCCGCCAGTCGCACCTGCACGACTCGCTGCAGGAACTGGCCGCGGGACGCGAGCGGCTGCCGCAGCAGGATGCCGGCCCGCAACCGGCAGCGGACGACGCGCCCGGCCTGGAAGGCCATGTGCTGCTCGCCGAGGACAATCCGGTCAACCAGCGCGTCGCCCTGTCGATGCTGAAGCGACTCGGGCTCACGGCCGACGTCGCCGCCGACGGATTGCAGGCGGTGGAGATGGCCTGTGCCCGCGACTACCGACTGATCCTGATGGACTGCCAGATGCCGACCCTCGACGGCTTCGAGGCCACCGCGGAACTGCGACGCCGCGAGGCGGAGCAACCCGCCGATCACGCCACCGAGCACCGCATCGTGATCGCATTGACCGCGAATGCCATGGCCGGCGACCGCGAGCACTGCATCGCCGCCGGCATGGACGACTATTTGGCCAAGCCGATCAAGACCGCTCAGCTGCGCGCCTGCCTGACGCGCTGGCTCGCCGGCCAACGCGCCGAGCCGCACGCCCCCAGGACGGCTGCGATGCCGGGTCCACTACCAGCCCCTGCGCCGTCGCTGCCCGCGGCCGATGCCGGGCCCGGCGGCGGCGCCCCGCCCGAGCAACTGTCCGTCGACCCCGACGCGATGGAGAACCTGAAGGATCTGCTCGCCGACGGCTACGGCCGCTTCCTGCAACTGTATGAGCAGAAAACCCGGGAGCTGACCAACCGGCTGCACGAGGGCCTCGCGCAGCACGACATCGGCACCATCGAGGCCGCCGCCCACGCCCTGAAGGGCAGCGCCGGCAACATCGGCGCCGGTGAGCTGCAAACGCTGGCCCAAGCCATCGAGCACAAGGCCAAAGCCGGTGACCTGAACGGCATGGAGCTGCTGCTGGAGCTCGCCGGGCGCGCGCAGCGCCAAGTGCTCGACGACGTAGCACGTATCAGCGCCGGCGAGTCACCGGCCGGCCGCGACGTCGAGTGACAAGCCCGCTGCCGGCCGCGGCCGCGCCCTAGGTAGCCCCACCCTAGGCAGCCCCGCGCCTGTCCCGTAGACTCGCCCGTTCTGCCGTCCCGATCCGCCACCACCGGAGCACGATAATGAAAGCCAAAGCCGCAGTCGCCTGGGAGCCCGCCAAGCCCCTATCCATCGAGGAAATCGACGTCGAAGGCCCAAAGGATGGCGAGGTACTGCTGAAGGTGGTCGCCTCCGGCGTCTGCCATACGGACGCGTTCACGCTGTCCGGCCAAGACCCCGAAGGCGCCTTCCCCTGCGTGCTCGGCCACGAGGGCGGCTGCGAAGTGGTGGAATGCGGCCCCGGCGTCAAGGATCTGAAGCCCGGCGACCACGTCATCCCGCTGTACATCCCCGAGTGCGGCGAATGCGAGTACTGCCACTCGACCAAAACCAACCTGTGCCAGTCCATCGCCGGCACGGTCTGGACCGGCTACATGCCGGACGGCACCCGCCGCTTCTCGCACAACGGCAAGCCCATCTTCCATTACATGGGCTGCTCGACCTTCTCCGAGTACACCGTCGTACCCGAGATCGCGCTGGCCAAGATCAACAAGGCCGCGCCGCTGGATAAGGTCTGCCTGCTCGGCTGCGGCATCACCACCGGCATCGGCGCCGTGCTGAACACGGCCAAGGTGGAGCCGGGCTCCACGGTTGCGGTGTTCGGCCTCGGCGGCATCGGCCTGTCGGTGATCCAGGGTGCCGTGATGGCGAAGGCCGGGCGGATCATCGCCATCGATCTGAACCCGGACAAGTTGGAGATGGGACGCCAGCTCGGCGCCACCGATACGCTCAACCCCAAGGAGCTTTCGGTCAGCGCCAAGGAGGCCATCATCGAGATGACCAACGGCGGCGTCGACTACTCCTTCGAGTGCATCGGCAACGTCCACGTGATGCGCGATGCGCTGGAGTGCTGCCACATGGGCTGGGGCGTGGCCACCATCATCGGCGTCGCCGGCGCCGGGCAGGAAATCTGCACCCGTCCGTTCCAGCTCGTCACCGGGCGCACCTGGAAGGGCACCGCCTTCGGCGGCGTCAAGGGCCGCAGCCAGCTGCCGGGTTACGTCGAGCGCTATCTCGACGGCGAGATCGAGGTGGACCGCATGGTCACCCACACCATGCCGCTGGAGGACATCAACCGTGCCTTCGACCTGATGCACGACGGCGAGAGCATCCGCTCCGTCATCATCTTCTAACGGAGGCCCCTATGGAACGCATCGAGCGCATTCGCGAATTCGGCGGTTGGCTGGACCGCTATACCCACGACTCCTACACCTGCAACTGCCGCATGACCTTCTCGGTCTACCTGCCGCCGCAGGCCGAGGCGGGCCCGGTGCCGGCGATGTATTACCTCTCCGGCCTCACCTGCACCGACGACAACGTCCGCGTCAAGGCCGGCGCCCAGCGCTATGCGGCGGAGCTCGGCCTCGCCCTGATCATGCCCGACACCAGCCCCCGCGGCGAGGACGTGCCCGACGCGCCGGAGCGCTACGACCTGGGCCAGGGCGCCGGCTTCTACGTCAACGCCGTCCAAGAGCCCTGGTCCGCCAACTACCGGATGTTCGACTACGTCAACGAAGAACTGCCGGCCCTGGTGGAGCGCAAACTGCCCCTCCTGCCCGGCCGGCGCTCCATCACCGGACACTCCATGGGCGGCCACGGCGCGCTGATCAGCGCGTTGAAGCACCCCGGCATGTACAGCTCCGTCTCCGCCTTCTCGCCCATCTGCAACCCGGTCAACTGCGGCTGGGGCCACGGCTGCTTCGGCGCCTATCTCGGCGAAGACCGGGAGGCATGGAAGGCCTGGGACGCCACCGAGCTGATCCTGGCCGGCGCCGCGCCGATCCCGCTGCTGATCGACCAGGGCGCCGACGACGAATTCCTCGCCGACGGCCAACTGCTCCCCGAGGCCATGCAACAGGCCTGCGACGCCAAAGGCTTCCCGCTGACACTGCGGATGCAGCCCGGCTACGACCACAGCTACCACTTCATCGCCACCTTCATCGGCGAGCACTTGGCGTATCACGCGCGGGCGCTGGCGGACGCGTGAGCGGAGAGCGTCTCGGCGCGGCCTGCCGGTGGCGGCGGGAGGCGGCGCCCCGGGGCATCGCCGCGCCCGCAATCATTGCCGAGTCCGACTGCCGGTGCGGGCGCCGACAGCGCCGCAACGACCATCGTCGCCCGGACCGGGACCGAAGCCGCAACCGAGGGCGGCAGACGGACCTTCAACCATGAAGGTTGCCGCGCAGACCCCGTTCAGACACGCACTGCTGCTATGCGCGCTACTGACCTGCACGGCCGACATCGCCTTCGCCGAATGGCGGCCCCTGACGGAACCCGCCCCCGACGACGCGGCCGCCGACCCCTTCTACGCCAAACGCACCGCCGAGCGCCCCGCGGACGGCAAACAACTCAGCGCCCACCTCGCCTTCTTCGACTCCCGCGCCTACCGCCTCGACGTCGTCGACTTGGGCGCCGGCCCCGAGCCCACAGAGCGCGACATCGACGACGCGCTCCGCGCAGCCGGCTGCACAGCAGGCGTCAACGGCGGCTTCTTCCACCCCGACTACAGCCCCCTCGGCCTCGTCATCGCCGACGGCAAACGCAGCGGACGCTTCCAGGCCGGCAAACTCCTCAGCGGCGTCCTCTACAGCGACGACCGCGGCATCCACCTAACCCGCCGCGCCGCCTTCCGTGACCACCCCGGCATCCACGCCCTCCTCCAAACCGGCCCCTACCTGGTCGAAAACGGCAACGCCGTCCGCGGACTCTCCGACAGCAGACCGGCCCGTCGCACCTTCATCGCCACCGACTGGCGCCGCAACTGGGTGATCGGCGCGACCACAAGCTCCGTCACACTCGCCGACCTCGCCGATGCGCTTGCGACGCCGGGCGCCCTGACCAGCTGGCCCGTCGATCGCGCCATCAACCTCGATGGCGGGTCATCGACCGGGTTCTTCGTCGAGTCCGGCGACAACCGCCCGTCCCGCACACTCCAACCCCTGAAGCGCGTGCGCAATCTTTTGTGCGTGACCACCCGCTGAGGGTTGGCTTCTGTGGCCGTGCGCCGCCGCGCGACTGTCGCGCAGGCGCGCCATACCGGCATCCACCTCGGCGAGATAGCTGCCGGGTTTCGCCCCGCACACCATCAGTGGGTAACCCGACCTTTCCCCCTCCGCTCCGTTGACGGCCGGCGCACCGCTGGCTAAATTGAACTGCCTGAGCCGTCGTCCGCACGCCGGCTAACTCGCAGCCTCACGTTGCGCCACGCACTCACGGGCTAGTCTCTGCCTAGGCCAGAACTTGTCGCAGCGCAGAAGCTCGGCGCACTTCCAGTGCGGACGCATTAATCAACTGTTTTGACCGAGTATGTTTCGCCGCACGCGTGCTGGCACACGCGATACTGAAAGCTCCGCGCGAATGATACGCAGAATGTCGGTCGGGTGAGATAGACAGAATACGCCTATCTCACCCGACCGACACTCTTTCCATTACACTGTTGGGTCCCCTAATCTATACGCGGGCCGCAGAATCGGTGCTTTCGCCTAGCGGTGAAATCAACAACGAAATTTTACTTCGAGGAAGTACGCATGAAATATTCAGAATACATGTCTCATCTTCAAGACTTTGCCAAATTCATGGAGGCAAGAGTAAGAGGATTTTCTGCGAAAGAGACCTTCAACCCGAGGATGAAACCTTTCATCAAGGACTGGAATGACAGCAATAATCTTCCCGTGCCAGTCCGCGGAGATGGAGTAGGAGACAAATCAGGTCTCTATTTCATTGTCGGAGAGGACGAGGAAGTCCTATATATCGGGAAAGCCACGAAGAGCAACATACATGAGAGAGTATGGGGTCATATCCAAACTCCCAAAGACGGAGATAAGGAGAAAACAAAGAGGTTTCCAAACAATCGATTTAAAGCGGAGACAGAGAGAGAATACGGAAACATAGTTGAGAACGGCGAGGTAAGGTTGGGCATCGTGCAGATCTGTCCTGATAACGCAACATCAGTTGCCGAGGTCTATCTGCAAACTATATGCTTGCCGCCACTATGCAAGCAGATCGGATAATTCATCCCAACGAGCCCCTACAGCGGACGCACCAAAGGCGCGCGCCGCTGAGGCTTTGCGTTAGGCGAAAAAAATGCAGACAAGAGAGACGCCCTTCAACGTACAGGAGTTATTTGACTCGCTTACGCCTCATGAACAGAACGAAATCAATCGTTCCATCGCTGAGAATGCATTACGTCGAGAAGAGGCAAGGTATGACCGTTTGCAGAACGCCGAGGTTGCCAGGAACAAACTCGTACAAGAAATTGACCATATTGAATATGAGACAGCTGAAAATGATGATTGGTTTATTGCGGCCAAGGAACACAGAGTCGAAGTAACATCTGATGCATTAAAAACACATAGAAGGAAAGCTGAGGTATTTTATTCTCGGAAAAAGGCGATCATTGATCGGTTGCTACCCGAATCCGAATCAAATATTAAGGCAGTAGTTACTCAAATAGAAAGCGAAGAAGGACAAGAGTCTCTATGCAAGATGAAGGATATGGAGCGGTTGTTGCTACCGTTCTACGAAAAGCGTGAACATGCACGTAGACAAGTTATCGTTGCTCAAACCAAGGAACGAATGAGGCAACGAGAGGAAGAAGAAGCCAGAAGACAACAAGGATACGAAGCCCTTCTGAATCGCTTACGTGAGGAGGAATTCGAAAGAAGGAAGAATCTTGCAGAAGAAAAAAGAAAAAAACGTGTAGAGGCCATCCGTGAAAAGGTTGAAGCGAGACAAATTCCTTACTTGGTGCATTTCACGCCGCTTGCTAACGTGGAATCCGTCCTCGAATTTGGTCTTATGTCTAGGAATGCTCTCAACAATCACAGATATGTATTTACGGATGAGTATCGTTCTGATGGATGGCTTGATTGGATATCGTCGTCAGTAAGCTTCCCGAATTACAAGATGTTTTATGCGAAGAAAAACTCGTTAAAGGACATTGATGGGTGGGCAGTGTTATTAATTAAAAGAGATGTTCTGTGGGAGTTGGACTGCAAATTTATTCTAACAAATGCCGCAAGTTATGGAATTCGCATGTTTCAAGACGAAAAATGGTCTTCTGTAGACGCTTTTGAGGAAATGTTTAACCATGCAGAGCATAGAAACGGAATACCAGAATATTTTACGACTGATCCACAAGCGGAAGTTATGATAAAGAAAGAAATACCAAGGAGTTACATCGGCATGATTGCTGTGGAGCGGCCACATGACGTTGATCGACTGAATGGCTTTGCCGGTATTAAAGTAGAAGTGGTTCCTAAATTATTTAGTTGGCGAAGTGATTTTGAGCATTGGCGCAAGTTTCGCCTGAGTCCATTTTCTTCTGATAAGATGCAAGGTGTGGATTTTTAGTTATGGCAAAACGCCCTATTTTCGTCCCAAAAACAAGTGGCCCTCTTTTGGTGGTTGGTATGCCAATCGAATTTGTATGGCATCCCGGAATGTCTAAAAGCCAGAAACAAAAATCAATTCGATCATTGCATGATTCCGCAAAACAGACGCGTGGCATTGAAAAGATTTTGGAAATTTCTAGCAAGTCAGAAAATGAACTTGGAATTCAGCTGAGTGCATTTAATTTAATGTTAAATGCCAATGGATTCAAAGCAGCTGTCGAGGTGCTTTTTCAGGGTAGCAAGGTCTTTTCAAAAGGTGGTCCATACACTGATATCTATCGGAAGACATCCAGGGAAGCTAAGAAAGATGAAAGGTTGAAGGGGTCAGGGCAGCTCATTGCCTTCCGATACAATAATCGAGATTGGCCGCTAAATCCGCAAACTGTATTTTATGATTGGTTATATTTAACAGCTCTTCGGCAGAATCCTAGTTTGTCCGAGCAATTGTTGGAATATGACGGGTTCTCAGATATTGAATTTAATCCAGATAAATCAATAAACTGCCAAGCCGCCTCTGCTGCCTTATATAAGTCACTTACAGAGCGCGAGCTACTAGAGCTTGCACTTTCTTCGGCTGATGAGTTCATTAAGATACATGAAGCACAAAAGAAGAAGGAAGTGCCAATCCAGGGGGGGTTGTTTTAAATCGCCTAATCGGGTAAGGGCGGGTGTTTAGCCCGCCCTCCCCACACCACCTAGCATGCGGGTCCGCACTAGGCGATTCACAAGAAGGGAGCACACGACGGTTCAGGTATAGCCAGGGGAAATGGGGGACGTACCACTAAATCGCTGCAGCGTAGTAAGAATGCGGCGAGGCCCAAGCTGCAGAAGCTATAGCGCGCTTCCCGACAGGCCGCTCGCCCACCGGTAAGGACCACGACCCCAAAACGGTTGGGAAGGCCATTGCCTCACAGTCGTCGAATGGATTGATCAGCTCGATTCCGTAGCCGTCGAAGTCCTTGACGTTGCGTGTCGCGAGCCGAAACGAGCGCGTCCTGGCGATCGTGGCGATCCGGGCGTCAAAATTGCACAGTCGACGCCATCGTGCTCGCCGCTCCGCCCGAATTCGGCCGTAGAGATGCGCCTCCGGGTTGTCGAAAACCAGAATCCGCTCTCGGCGAAGGCAAGCTCGACGAACTGCTCGAAGCGCGCGGCGAGGAGCCGGCGTCGATTCCCCTCCGGCGGGGCCAGGAGGCCGAGCTCGATCTCGGCGATGGAAATGGTCGTCAGATACAAGCTGCCGGTCGGTCTAGACAATCGGAGGAAGCGGGGTCAAGGAAGCACACAAGGGAACGGGTCAGCATTCAGCCGACCCCGTCTTGGTCCTTCTCGCCGCCGAAGTGTGCGCCTGCGCTCCGCTCGTGCCAGACTATGGACGGTCCAACGAGCTCGGTCCGCAGTCATGCGCCTTACCGAAGACGAGGTCGCCACCATCCGCCGTGCAGTGCAGGCACACTTCGGCGCCGGCAGTGCCGTTTGGCTCTTCGGGTCGCGGCTCGACGAGGATGCGCGCGGCGGTGACGTTGACCTGTACATCGAGACTGCGTCCCCGTTGCCGGAGAACCTGTTTCTTGCCCGGGAGGCCCTGCGGGCGGAGTTGGAGCGCAGCTTGAAGCAGCCGGTGGATGTGGTGGTCTGCCGGAATCGGCCGACCGCCTTCATGCGCCAGGCACGCGCGGAGGGCGAACGGCTGTGAGCGACCGCCATGCCGTGCTCGAGGAGACGCTCGGCGCGCTGCGGCAGGCAGCGGATCATCTGGACGCGACGCATCGGGGCGTCGGTCGTTATTTTCCCCTGACTTCCGCCGTTCTGGCATCGCTGCCGCAGTCCGAGCAGGAGCGTCTCGACGCCTTGGCGATTCGCTACGCCCGGTGCCAAGATCTGCTTTTCCCGGCCATGCGCGCGCTGGCGCGGGCGCAGTTGGAGCCGAAGGCGGACGGGAGCTTCTTGCAGCTTCATGGCCTCATGGAGAAGCAGGGTGTCGTCACGAGCACGGAAGATTGGGAGCGCCAGCGCGCGCTACGCAATGCCGTCGGGCATACCTATCCTGACCCGGGGGCTATTTCCGACATTCTGAACGGCATCCATGCGGCGACGCCGGAGCTGCTGGGCGTCGTGCGCCGCTTGGCGGCGGGCGCGGCGAGCTTGGCTGGCGACGGCGGTTCGTCGTGAGGCTGCCGAGGCGGAACATGTCAATGTGATTCCGACACTCACCGATGATTTTGCTAATGAACATTGTCGTCGTCCGAGAGGTGCACCGGCGTCTCGTTGACGGTTTCGATGCGAGCGGTGGTCACGATCTCCTCGGCGGCCTGCAGTG
>JAIPFF010000076.1 GCA_021736785.1 Thiohalocapsa sp.
CGGCGTCGCGATGCGGCTGCGTCCCGCCCGCGACGCCAAGGACGCCGGCGGCGTCGCCGACGCCTTCGAGGCCGTCGCGCCGGTGACCGATATCGGTTTGCGCCTGCAGCCGGATACCACCGACGCCGTGGTGGCCGTCGTGCTGCACGAGCGCCCGGCACAGCGCGGCGGCCTCTCCGCCGGCGACTGCATCATTGCGATCGACGGCCTGCGCACGGACCGGGCCGGCGCCGAGGAGCAGATACGCCGCGCGGCCATCGGCGAGCCGCTGCGCATCCACGCGTTTCGCCGCGACGAGCTGATGGAGCTCAGCGTGGTGCCCGAGCCGGCCCCGGCGGACACCTGCGAGCTGCGTCTGCTCGACGGGCCATCGGACGCGATACGCCGCCGCGCGGCCTGGCTCGGCAGTGCCGGCTGAGTCCGGGCCGACGCCCCCGCGGCCGTCCCGACTGCCGCCCGAGCAGGCGCCCGAGCAGTGGCGCAGTACGGCGGGCCCGGCCATGCGCAGACACTTGGAGATCGTGCGGCTGCTCGCCGACGGCGGCCTGCATTCCGGCGAGACGATCGCACGGCGGCTCGGCATCAGCCGGGCCGCGCTTTGGAAGGCCCTGCGCAAGGCGGACGAGGCCCTGGGCCTCGGTATCGAGTCGGTGCGCGGCCAGGGTTACCGGCTGCCGCGCCCGCTGGAGCTGCTCGAGGCCGGGGCGATCTCGGCGGCGCTCGACGCGCAGGTCCGCGAGCATCTGACCGGGCTCGAAGTGTTGGCCGATGTGGATTCCACCAGCAGCCATGTGCTGCGGCGGGCAGACGAAGGTGCGGCCTCCGGGCTGGTCTGCCTTGCCGAGCGCCAGCGCGCGGGGCGGGGGCGTCGCGGGCGGACCTGGGTGTCGCCGTTCGGCTGCAACCTCTATCTGTCTATCCTGTGGCGCTACCCGCTGGCGCCGGCCGATCTCGGCGGGCTGAGCCTTGCGGCCGGCACCGCCGTGGGCGAAGCACTCATGGCGGCGGGCGCCGAGGGAATCGTGCTGAAATGGCCCAATGACGTGCATTGGCGCCGGCGCAAAATCGCCGGTCTGCTGCTTGAAGTGTCCGGGGAAGCGCAGGGGCCGAGTCAGGTGGTGGTCGGTGTCGGCGTGAACCTGGATCTGGACGCGGCGCAGGCCGCCGCAATCGATCAACCCTGGGCGGACATGCGCGAAGCGCTGGGTGGTCGGCACGCGGGACGCAACCGCACCGCCGCCGCGCTGGTGCAGCGGCTGACGCTGGCACTTGCCGGCTACGACCCGGCGCGGATGGCCGGCATCCTGGATGACTGGCGCCGGCTCGACGGGTACCGCGGAGAGCCGGTGGAGCTGATCGCGGGGGAGCGGCGCATTGCCGGTGTCTATGTCGGCATCGACCCTCAGGGCGCGCTGCTGCTCGAGAGCGACGGCGCCACGCGCGCCTTCATGGCCGGCGAGGTGAGCCTGCGGCCGCGTGCTTGAGCGTCGCCGGTGCGGCGGCGCGCTCGGCAGCGGCGCGGAAAGCCATCGGCGCCGGGGCCGGCATGCAGGTCACGGCAGCGGCTCGATGTCGCCGGCATTGTCCGACTCCATGACCGGCTGCTCGACGATCTCGCCCGGCTCGGCCTCCTCCGCCAGGACGGTCCCGTCCGTTGTGTCGCCGGCGGCCGCGTCTTTCCGCGCCGCCTGCGCCGCGGCCGCGCTCTCGACGTCGCAATTGCCGCTCAGGCAGCTTTGCAATTGATCGATGATGCAGCCCGTGGCCGGGATATTGGCGTCGTCGGACGGGTGCAGGTGCACCACTTGGTTGATGTACTCGTCGTTGGAGACATCGCCCCGATAGAGTCTGGCGGTCAGCGTCCGGAATTGCTCGTCGCCGGCAAGCAGGGTGCCGACCGATTGGCCGCCGATGGTGTAGTCGGCGCAATTGCGGCGAATCAGTTCTTCGAAGCCCTGTTGGCTGGGACGCTTCAGCGGATTGCCGACACTGTTCGATAGTGATGCGGTCATGCCCGACAGCGGACCATCGCCGCCATCGGTCGCGCAGCCGGCGAGGGCCAGGGCGCAGATGAATCCGAGTAGGGATGCCGGCGCAAGCTGCGCGTTGCGGCGGCGGATTCGATCGGGCTGGGACATCGTGACTCCTTCTGCGGCGTGCTTGGGCTATGCTGAGCGGTTTGTCCGGCATTGTAGCGGGTTGGCGGGCGCCGCGGTGCTCGGTGATGACCTGAAAACGAATCGGGTGCGCGCACGGCGGCGCGTCTTGTTCGCCGCCGGTACGCAAACGTCCGCGCCGAACCTCCTGTTGGCTGCATCGATGCAAAAAATCACGCGATTGTTTCCGCTCTGGGCGCTGTTGCTCTCGTCGCTGGCGTTGGTGGTGCCGGCACCCTTCGTCGAGGCCAAGTCCATGATCGTGCCGCTGCTCGGCGTGGTCATGTTCGGCATGGGCATGACCCTGACCCGGGCCAATTTCACCGCGGTGCTGCGCCGCCCGCGGCTGATCGGGCTCGGGCTCGCATTGCAGTTCCTGGTGATGCCGCTGGCCGCCTGGGCCATTGCCGTGCGGCTGCAGTTGCCGCCGGCACTGTTGGCCGGCCTGGTGCTGGTCGGCGCGAGTCCGGGCGGCACGGCGTCGAACGTGATCTGCTATTTGGCCCGGGGAGATCTGGCCCTTTCGATCACGCTGACCACGGCGTCGACGCTGCTCGCCATCGTCGCCATGCCGCTGCTGACCTGGCTCTATGTCGGCGAGAGGGTAGACGTACCCGTGCTCGACATGCTGGTGTCCATCTTCAAAATCGTGCTGCTGCCGGTGGCCCTGGGGGTCGCCGTCAACACGCTGCTGGGCCGCTGGCTGGGCCCGGTGAAGCACGCCTTTCCGCTGCTGTCGGTGGTGGCCATCGTGCTCATCATCGCCATTATCGTCGCGCTGAACCGGGACAATCTGGCCGCCACCGGGGCGCTGGTGGTGCTGGCCGTGGTGCTGCACAACAGCATTGGCCTGGCGGCCGGTTACGCGCTGGGCCGGCTGGCCACCGGAGACGAGCGCACGGCGCGCACGTTGGCCATCGAGGTGGGCATGCAGAACTCCGGGCTTGCCGCGGCGCTGGCGGTCAAGTATTTCTCGGCCGCGGCGGCGCTGCCGGCGGCGCTGTTCTCGGTCTGGCACAACATGTCCGGATCGCTGTTGGCTGCCTGGTGGTCGCGCCGCTGACGGGGAGACTTCGGGTGGTGCGGGCCCCGTCCCCATCCCCTCGGCGCCGATTACCCGGAAATTACAACTGTTGAGCAGTGGCGTTGCGACAACGATTATCCGTCAACGCGCCCATGAGCCGGCGCCCCTTGAACCACGACCGGTCGGCGCGGCGGCACGGCGCGGGCCTTGACCCGAGAGGACTCGACCATGGATTACGCCACCTTCAAGGCCTTGCAGGCACTCCTGTTCTTCGGCTCGGCGCTCGCGTTCTGCGTCTGGCAGCTGCGCGCCGTTCGGCGCATGCAGCGTGACCGGGTCCGGATTCCGGCCCGCGAGCGAGCGTCGGCCGGGGGTCGGCGGCTGCGCTGACCGGCGGCGGCCGGGCGACGCCGTCTTTTGTCGGCGCCGGCTAGAAGACCGCCCGCGCAAAGCCCGGATGTGAAAAGGCCGGCTGCGAAAAAGCCGGGCGCCGATTTCGCTGGATCGACCCGATTCGCTGCCGTCGCCGCCGATGCCAGGGCTTAGCCGCTGCGCGCGGCGCCATCGGGGCTCGCCCCGCGGCGCTGTCCGGGGGGGCGTCATGCTCCCGCAAGCGGCCACGGCAAACGGCCACGAAAGAGTCGGGCACAACACAAGCAGGCATAAAAAGTCGGGCATAAAAAAACGCTGCCGTGGCAGCGCTTTTCACCCGGGCCCGGTTGGGGACGATGTCCGGTGTCTGCGGAACAGTCGGCCGCGACCGGCGGGATGTCGGCGATCGGTGAGGATCGCTCGGGATGATGGTGCCGAGGAGAGGACTTGAACCTCCACCTGGTTTCCCAGACATGGACCTGAACCATGCGCGTCTACCAATTCCGCCACCTCGGCAGGAGACGGGTCTCGCGACACCCGGCCGCGAGGAAGGCGGAAGGATAGTGAGACAAGAGCGCCTTGTCAACGTTAGACTAGGAAGCTTTCAGGATAGAAGCAGATTACAGCGTGGCACGAAGAAAGAAGACCCAAACAGCACGGGACCTAGACCCGCACCACCAGCGCGAAGCGAAAAAGTACGAAAACCCCATCCCGAGCCGGGAATTCATCCTCGAGACCCTGACCGAGCATCAGGCGCCGATGGCCTTCGAAGAAGTCGCCAAGGCCCTCGACCTCTCCTCCGAAGATGACCTGATCGCCCTCGAGCGCCGGCTCGGGGCGATGGTCCGCGACGGCCAACTGGTACGTAACCGTCGTGACGCCTTCTGCCTCGTCAACAAGCGCGACCTGATCGCGGGTCGCGTCATCGGACACCCCGACGGCTTCGGCTTCGTCAAGCCCGACGACGGCGGCGACGACCTCTACCTCTATCCCAAAGAGATGCGCAGTCTGTTCCACGGCGATCGTATCGTCGCGCGCGTCACCGGGCGCGACCGCCGCGGACGGCTCGAAGGCGCCGTGGTCGAGGTGCTCGAGCGCAGCACGTCCAGCGTCGTCGGCCGCCTCAACTCCGAGAGCGGCGTCGGCTTCGTGGTCCCCGACAACAAACGCCTGGCGCACGACATCATCATCCCGAGCGATCGGCTCATGGGCGCGCAGCAGGGCCAGATCGTGCTCGCCGAGATCACCGATCAGCCCACCAAGCGCACCCAGCCCATCGGGCGCATCGTCGAGGTGCTCGGCGATCACATGGGCCCCGGCATGGAAACCGACATTGCCATCCGCGCCCATGACCTGCCCATCGAATGGCCGGAGGAAGTCCAGGCCCAGGTCGCGGGCCTGAGCGAAGAGGTTCCCGAGCACGCCAAGGAGGGGCGAACCGACCTGCGCTCGACGCCGCTGGTGACCATCGACGGCGCCGACGCCCGCGACTTCGACGACGCCGTCTACTGCGAGCGCAAGCCCAAGGGCTGGAAGCTACTGGTTTGCATTGCCGACGTATCGGCTTACGTGACGCCGGACAGCGCACTCGATCGCGAGGGGCAGAAGCGCGGCAACTCGGTCTACTTCCCGGACCGGGTCATCCCGATGTTGCCGGAAGTGCTCTCGAACGGGCTCTGCTCCATTAACCCGGCCGTGGACCGGCTGTGCATGACCTGCGAGCTCTACGTGAGTCTCGAGGGCAAGGTGACGCGCTCGCGCTTCTTCGAGGGCGTGATGCGCTCCCATGCGCGCCTGACCTACGACCAAGTGGCCGGGATGCTGGTGGACGGCGACCCGGATCTCTGCGAGCAGCACGCCGAGCTGCTGCCCCATCTGCATGAGCTCTACGCGCTGTTTCAAGTGCTGCTCGAGGCACGCAACCAGCGAGGCGCCATCGATTTCGACACGGTGGAGACCAAGTTCGTCTTCAACGAGGCCAAGCGCATCGAGCGCATCGAGCCGACCGTGCGCAACGATGCCCACCGCATCATCGAGGAGTGCATGCTGGCGGCCAATGTCGCCGCGGCCAGGCTGTTCCAGCGCAAGAAGATGCCGGCGCTGTTCCGCATCCACCAGACGCCGAAGGAAGAGAAGCTCTCGGACCTGCGCGAGTTCCTGGCCGAGTTGGGGCTGAACCTGCCCGGCGGCAACAAGCCGACCGCCAAGGACTATCAGACCCTGCTGCAGGCGGTGAAGGGCCGGCCCGACGCGCATCTGATTCAGACCGTGCTGCTGCGCTCCATGCAGCAGGCCATGTATAGCTCCGACAACGTCGGCCACTTCGGGCTGGCCTACGATGCCTATACCCATTTCACGTCCCCGATCCGCCGCTATCCCGACCTGATCGTCCATCGCATCATCAAACATATTCTGGCCGCCGGGACGGCGGCGGATCTGGAGTATTCCAAGGCCGAGCTGCAGCAGACCGGCGAGCATTGCTCGGGCACCGAGCGGCGCGCCGACGAGGCCACCCGCGATGCCGAGGACTGGCTGAAGTGCGAGTACATGCAGGACAAGCTCGGCGAGGAGTTCGACGGCACCATCACCAGCGTGCAGGGCTTCGGCATCTTCGTCGAGCTGGACGATGTCTATGTCGACGGGCTGGTGCACATCACCGCGCTCGACAACGACTACTACCACTTCGATCCGGTCGGTCATCGACTGACCGGCGAGCGCACGGGCCAGGTCTACCGTCTCGGCGATCGGCTGCGGGTCAAGGTGGCCGCGGTCAATCTCGACGATCGCAAGATCGACTTCGTGCCCGCCGCGCAGCAACAGCAGGCGCCGCCCAAGAAGCGCTCGCGCTCCCGGCGCAAGCGCAAGCCGTCCTGAGGGGGCTCGGCATTGTTGCCGGGGGCGCCGAATTCATGCGCATCGCCTTCGTGCGAATCGGCTTCGTGCCGGTCTTCTTTGCGCGAGCGGGCTGCGCGCGAATCGGCGCGGCGCCCGCAGAGCCGAACGGGCGCCTGTTCGGGGCGCCTTCCAAGCCGTTTCGTCGTCGCTGACGGAGATCCGCGCTGGAAACGGCGAGGCGGCGCATCGATCCGGCGGCGGATCGTTTTTGCGGCAGCGCCGACATGAGCGACGAGACATTCGTTGCCGGCATCAACAGCGTGCGCAGCGCGCTGAAATTCGGCGCCGAAGGCGTGTCGGAGCTATGGCTGGATCGTCGCCGGCGCGACCGGCGGCTGGCCGAGCTGGCGGCGATTGCCCGCGAGGCGGGCATCGCGGTGCATCAGCAGGAGCGCGATGCGCTGGACAAGGCCGCCGGCGGCGTCAATCACCAGGGCGCGGTCGCTCGGGTGCGCGCCCCTGCCGCGCGACGCGTGCAGGATCTCGACGCGGTGCTCGACGCCGTCGCCGGGCCGCCGCTGCTGCTGATCCTCGACGGCGTGACCGATCCGCATAACCTCGGCGCCTGCCTGCGCAGCGCGGACGGTGCCGGCGTCCATGCCGTGATCGCCCCGAAGGACAAGGCTGTCGGGCTGACGCCGGTGGCGGTCAAGGTCGCCAGCGGCGCGGCGGAGTCGGTCCCGTTTATTCAGGTAACCAATCTGGCACGCACGCTGGAGGCGCTGAAGCAACGCGGCATCTGGCTGATCGGCACCGACGGCGAGGCGCAATCCACGCTGTTCGAGACCGATCTGCGCGGGCCCGTCGGCCTGGTGCTCGGCAGCGAAGGCAAGGGCATGCGCCGACTCACCCGCGAGCACTGCGATCTGCTCGTGCATCTGCCGATGCGCGGCCGGGTCGAGAGCCTGAACGTCTCCGTCGCGGCGGGCGTGTGCCTGTACGAAGCGCTGCGCCAGCGACTCTGAGCCGATTCGCCGACGTTGCGTAACGAGACACGCATCGACTGCGCGACAACGACTTCCACCAAAACTGCCCGCTGCAGCCGCCGCGCCGACCCATGACCTGTCCCGCACGGGGCGCGGCGCGTTTTGAGGTGTTTGGCTAGACGAGCCGGAGATCGTTGCCGCTGACGATCAGATGCCCTATTGCAAGCAGCCCGAAGCCGATGAACAGCACCGCGGCCGCGCGGTGCACCCACACCTTCGGCAGGCGGCGCAGCAAGGTGGCGCCGCAGAGGATGCCGACCAGCGAGACGGCCCAGAGCGCCAGGGTGCCGCCGATGAAGACGGACCAGATCTTTCCGGTGCTCGCCGCCAGCGCGACCATCGCGAGCTGCGTCTTATCGCCCAGCTCGGCGACGAAGATCGTCGTGAAGCTGGTTCTGAAGCCGCCGTTCGGCTTGACCAGGTGCACCTCGTCTTCGTCGCAGCATTCG
Organism: Thiohalocapsa sp.; assembly: GCA_021736785.1. Taxonomy (GTDB): domain Bacteria; phylum Pseudomonadota; class Gammaproteobacteria; order Chromatiales; family Chromatiaceae; genus Thiohalocapsa. The sequence continues at coordinate 7,883 of JAIPFF010000076.1, forward strand.
GCCTCGCGCCAGGCGCTCCAGCCGAAGTACAGGAACAGCACGGCCGCGGTCAGCAGCACCAGCGCCTGCGGTATCCATTCGAACAGGGCCTGCCCGACCCACACGGCCAGCAGATTCAGCAGCGCAAAGGCCGCGAAGGTGCCGGCGATGACCTGGCCGGCGCGGTAGCGGTGCGCCAACGTCATCGCGAGCAGCTGCGACTTGTCGCCCATCTCCGCGAGGAACAGCAGCGAGAAGGCGGTGAGGATGACCGAGACGTCCATCGGCGGGTGGGTACTCCCGAGCAAAGCGGGCCAGTATAGGCCAAAGCACGCGCCGCGTGCTTCGAGCGCCGGCGCAGCCTCGTCCGGGCCGGCGCTTGGCCCGCGCATTGCTTCGGCACCGGTCATGACCCCGACACACGACTTCCGCGAGCCCGACCCCGACATGGCCGACCCGACAATCTCCCGCGATTCCCAAGCCCTTTGCTGTCCCTTCTGCGGACTCGGGTGTGACGACCTGTCACTGGACTACGACGCCGCCGCGCCCGTGGTCGACGCCCGCGGCTGCGGGATTGCCGCGGCGCGCTTCGCCGATCTCTTGTCCACGCCCGGTACGGGGCATCGTGCGCGCTTGCGCGGGGAGCCCGCACCGCCCGAGCAAGCCCTGGAGGAAGCGGCGCGGCTGCTGAAGTCCGCGCGGCTGCCCCTGTTCGCCGGCTTACGCGGCGACCTGACGGACCTGCGCGGGGTGCTGCAGCTGGCCGCGCTGTGCGGCGGGATGCTCGAGCACGCCGACGGCGCCGCGCTCGCCTGCACCTCCCGGGTACTCGAAGAGACCGGCTGGCTCGTGACCAGTCTCGGCGAAGCGCGCAACCGGGCGGACCTGGTCGTCATCGTCGGAGACGGCGTGCCCGGGTTGTTTCCGCGCCTCGGCGAGCGCGTGCTGCGCGCGTCCGAGCGGCTGCACGGGGCGGGGCCGCCCCGTCTCGTCGTGCTGGGCGAAGATCGCGCCGCGGCCGACGCCCTGGGCGCGGAGCAGATCGCTGTCGCCCGCGCCGATCTGCGCGACTTCATCGGCGTCATCCGCGCATTACTCGACGGCCGTGTCGTGCGCGGCGATGCCTTCTCCGCGGGCGCCCCGCCTGCCGAGGACCTGGCCGACGCGCTGGCCGAGGCGCTGGCGGCGGCCCGCTATCCGGTGCTCTGCTTCAGCGCGGCGGCACTCGGCGGCGAGGATGCGGATCTGGTTATTCGCGCGCTCGGTCAACTGGTGCGGGCGCTCAGCGCCCACGGGAGAGCCGCGCTGCTGCCCTTGGGCGGCAGCGACGGCGCCGTGACCGCCGGGCAGGTCTGCGGTTGGCAGACCGGCTTCGGCGCGCAACTGTCGTTCGCGACCGGACTGCCGGTTTATCGACCCGGCGCCGGCTGCGCCGAGGACCTGCTGCAGCGCGACGGCGTCGACCTGCTGGTCTGGCTCGACACCCTCGGCGGGGCACCGCCGCCGCGTGCCGAGGTGCCGACCATCGCGTTGGGGCACCCGGCCATGCGCTTCGAGCGCGAGCCGGACGTCTTCATCCCGCTTGCCGCGCCCGGCGTTCACCGGCACGGCGCCGTCCATCGCGGCGACGGTCATGCCCTGTTGCCGCTGCGCGCGCTGGTCGACAGCGATCTGCCTCCCGCCGAGCGCGTCTTCGGTGCGTTGGCGGACCTGCTGCGACCCGCCGTCTCGACACCGGAGGCACGGGCATGCTGACACGACTCACCGGTGCGCGGGTCTACGACCCCGTCAACGGCATCCGCGGCGAGGTGCGCGACGTTTGGATCGACGGCGGGCGTATCTGCGCGCCGCCGCGCGAAGGTGCCTCGGCGGCACGTACGCTGGACCTCAGCGGCAAAGTCTTGATGGCCGGCGCCATCGATATTCACAGCCACATTGCCGGCGGCAACGTGAATACGGCCCGGGTGCTGCTGCCGGAGCAGCATATCGCCGAGCAGCGGCGGCTGGCGGGCTCCGCGCTGTCCGGCGCCAAGTGGTCGGCCACCGAGACCGGCTGCCGCTATGCCGAAATGGGCTTTACCACCGTGGTCGAGCCGGCGGTGCTGCCGCTCGGCGCGGGGCAGGCCCATGCCGAGCTCGCGGATATCCCCATCATCGACAAGGCCGGGCTGGCCATCCTCGGCAACGACGATTTCCTGCTGCGGCTGCTGCGCGACGGCGCCGAGCAGGCGCAGGTCAACGACTACGTGGCCTGGACGCTGCACGCCACCCGCTGCCTGGGCATCAAGGTCATCAACGCCGGCGGCGCCGCGGCGTTCAAGGCGAATGTGCGCAGCTTCGGCCTCGACGACGAGGTGCCCATGTACGGCGTCAGCTCCCGGCGCATCCTGCAGGTATTGCAGCGCGCCGTGGTGCAGCTCGGTCTGCTGCATCCGCTGCACGTGCACTGCAACAACTTGGGCGTGCCGGGCAACGTCGCCACCGCGCTCGACACCATCGAGGCCGCCGACGGACTGCCGATGCATCTCGCGCACGTGCAGTTTTACGGCTATGGAGATGCCGGCGACGGCGGATTCTCCAGCGGCGCCGCGCGCCTGACCGAGGCGGTCAACCGCCATCCCAATATCAGCGTCGACGTCGGCCAAGTCCTGTTCGGGCAGACCGTGACCATCTCCGGCGACGTGATGCGCCAGTTCGACGCCCGCGGCATAGCGAATCCGAAGAAATGGGTGGTCTGGGAGGCCGAGGACGGCGGCGGCGGTGTGGTGCCGTTCCGCTACCGGCAGCGCAACTTCGTCAACGCGCTGCAGTGGGCCATCGGCCTCGAGATCTTTCTGCTGACGGATGACCCCTGGCGCGTCTTCTTCACGACGGATCATCCCAACGGTGCGCCCTTTACCGCCTACCCGGAGCTGTTCCGGCTGCTGATGGACCGGGACTATCGGGCGCAGTGGCTCACCCGCATCAATCCCGCGGCCGCCGACGTGACGCTGCTGCGCCATCTGGAGCGGGAATACAGCCTGTACGAGATCGCGATCATGACGCGTGCCGCGCCGGCGCGCCTGCTCGGCTTGGCGGATAAGGGCCATCTCTCTCCGGGCGCCGTCGCCGACATCGCGGTCTACACCGAGCGCGAGGACAAGGCCGCCATGTTCCGCCGGGCGGACCTGGTGCTGAAGGACGGACGCGCCGTGGTGGAGGACGGGCGGATTCTATGCCTGCCGCGGGGACGCACCCACGCCGTGGCGCCGTCCTTCGACGCCGCCATCGAGCGCCCCCTCGGCGCCTATTTCGACCGTTACCATTTGGTCCGCATGGAGCATTTCGCGCTGCGCGCCGGGCACATGACCGAGACCCTCGGCATGGACTTGGCCATCGAGCCAACCCCGGACGCGCCGCCGCCGGCCACTGACGCACCGCCGCCGGCCACGCCCTGAAGCCATCCTGCACAAGCCCCGGACAACAGCATGAGCGAGTTGATTCGCGAAGTGATCCTGACCACCCGCCGCGCCGACGGCGGCACCCACATCGCACCGATGGGCGTGCGCACGCGCGGCGACGAGATCCTGATCGCCCCGTTCCGCCCGTCCGGCACGCTGCGCAATCTGCTGCGCGAGCGCACCGCCGTCATCAATCTGACCGACGATGTCCGGGTCTTCGCCGGCTGTCTCACCGGACGGCACGACTGGCCGCTGGTGCCGGCGGAGCGATTGGCCTGCAGTCGGCTGCGCGATGCCCTCGCGCACCAAGAGCTCGCCGTGCAGCGGATCGAGGAGGATCCCCAGCGCCCGCGCATCTACTGCCGTGTTCTGCACGAGACCAGCCACCGGCCCTTCGGCGGGCTCAACCGGGCCAAGGCGGCGGTGCTGGAGCTGGCGATCCTGGTCAGCCGCCTGGAGATGTTGCCGCGGGCCAAGCTGGAGCGGGAGATGGCCTACCTGCGCATCGCGATGGACAAGACCGCCGGCCCTGCCGAGTGGGAGGCCTGGAGCTGGCTCGAAGAGCGGGTCATCGCGCACGAGCAGGGGAAATGCGCATGACGGGGATGCTCGCCAGCGTGCTCGACGTGGAGGAGGCTCTGCTGGCGCTCGGCGCCGGCGCCGACCTGATCGACTGCAAGGACCCGAGCCGCGGCGCCTTGGGCGATCTGCCCGCGGCCACCATCGCCGCCATCGTGGCGGCGGTCGGTGGCCGCCGGCCGGTCAGCGCGACCATTGGCGACCTGCCCACCCGGGCCGACGCGCTGGTGCCGGCGATCCGCAGGGTCGGCGAGACCGGTGTGGACTTCGTCAAGATCGGAGTCTTGCGACTCGATGCGCTGGCGGCGGTGCTGCCGGCCGTGAGCGTGACGGCGATCGACTATCGGCTGATCGCGGTGCTGTTTGCAGACCGGGGCGTGGATTTGTCCGTGATCCCGGCGCTGGCGGCATCGGGCTTCGTGGGCGTAATGCTGGATACCGCCGATAAATCCGGCGCCGACCTGCTCGATCACCTGCCGCTACCGCTGGCCGCGGACTTCGTGCGTGCCGCCCATGGCCACGGATTACTGGCCGGTTTGGCCGGCAGCCTCGGCCGTGCACGAATTCCGGCGTTGCTCGGGATCGAGGCCGACTATCTCGGGTTTCGCGGCGCCTTGTGCGGCGGCCGGCGGACGGCACGGCTGTCCGCCGCGGCGCTCCGGGAGATTCGAGCGCTGGTCTTGGGCGGTGAGTATCGGCTCGGCGTGAGCAATGCGGCGTAACCCCCGGTCGGTCAGCGCTGCATAGTCGGCAGCCAATGCCCTCGGCGCCATGCCGGCGACGCTGACGTCGGAGCCACCTGCGCCTTCGGTGCGGATCGCGGCGGGGGCCGCTGCGACACGCGCGCGCCGGGGAAGTACCGGCATAGTCGGCGCTGCCCCGCGGCGCGAGCCGGATCTCCCTAGAACAGATGCCGGCGCTTATTCTCGCTCATCAGCGCATATTGCAGCAGCTTGAGCTCGGCGTCCGGCATCGACGTGCCGCCGTCGGCCTCGGCCAGCGTCCAGGCATGCGCCGTGGCCGGCGCTACGCCCAGTTGACGGGCGACGTCGTCGACGCCGAGCGCGTGGGCCTGCATGATCTCTTGCAGGATGCGGGTGTTGTCGTGCATGGCGTCGCCCGGATTGGGTGGTCGGTGGTCGGTGGTCGCTAATCAGTAGTCGGTAATGACGACGTCGGCGAGCCGGTTCGCGCGGATGTCCTCCGGCGAGGGCATCAGCGTATAGGCCACGATATCTTGCCCCGAGAAGCTCTTGCGTGCGCGAACCCGCGCCAGCCACGCGGACAGGTCGGGGCGGGCATCGATCAGTGCGCCTTCGCCGGCGATGCAAAGGAGATGGATATAGGCCGTCCAGTGCACGTCGGCATAGCTGTAAGGCCCGACGATGTATTCGCGCCCGGCGAGCTGCTTGTTCAGCGCATCGAGCATGGGCCCCAGCGCCGAGCGGGCCTCGGCAACGGCATCATCCGTCACCGCGTGGTCTTGCACGGCGGCGGTCGTATTCTGCGATGCCCCGACGAAGACTGCATCGACGATCCGCTGCACCAGCGGGCCCGCATCGCTTCGGGCGATATCCACCCAGTACTCCTGCTGCGCCAACACTTCGGCGTTGCGCGGCGGCATCCGGTTGCCGAGCCCGCGGCCTTCGATGAAGCTCACGATCCCGAGATCCCCGCAGACCTGGTAGTGCGCCTCCTTCAGTGCCGGGATCATCGCTGTCGGCGAGATGCGCAGGTAGTCTTCGGAGCGGTGCTGGCCGGCGGCGATGTCGAGGGCGCGGCTTTCCACTTCCAGGCCTTTCTCGGCGGCGATGATCAGGCACTTGAGCGTGTCCGCATCTGCCGGATGACCGAGCAGCTGCATCACGTACTGGGTCTTTTTCAGGTCGCCGGCGGCCCCGTAACGGTCTTCGGCGTCCAGGGCCTTGGCGGCGCTGCCGAAGGCGAATAGGTCATTCATGCTGTGGTCTCCCCGGTGGGTAGCGCGTCAGGCGACGGACTTCAGGCGTTTGTTGCGAATCTCGTCCAGGGTAGCCAGCGCCTCGTAGGTGCTGCGCCCGGACGCGGACTTGCGGCTCTGTATCCGCTTTAGCCAAGCGGCGAGCTCGGCGTGCGGGTCGAGCAAACCCTGCTCGCCGCTCATCAGGCAAAGATGCACGTAGGCGGTCCAATGCACGTCGGCGAGAGAATATTGCCCGACGATGAAGGTCCGCCCGTCCGCCATCGCGGTGTCCAAGAGCGCGAGCGCGCCGGACAGTGCCGAGCGCGCCGCGTCCAGGTCTGGATCCGCGACCGGGGCGGCGCCGGGCAGCAGCGGGCCGACGAGGGTCATGACCGCAGGCCGGGCCAGCCGCTGCCCCAGGTCGATCCAGTAGTTCTGCTCCCCCAGTATCGAGGCCTTCTTCGGGCTCAGCGAAGCGCCGGCTCCCTTGACGTCGAGATAGGCCAGCACGGCCGGCGCGCCGCTGACGACGAAATCGCCGTCGCGCAGGCAGGGGACTTTGCCGAACGGCGACAGGGCGCGGTACTCGGGGCTGTCGCAGGCACGCTCGCCGACGTCCACCAGCATGGTGTCGAGTGCGATGCCGCGCTCGGCGGCCATCAGCAGGCACTGATTGGTGCCAGGGTCGGCCGGATAGCCACGCAGCTGCGTCGCCGGTTGCTTGTTCTTGGTCTTGCCGAATAGGCCCATGTCGCTGTCTCCGATGTCGTTGCAGCCCGCGGCGGCGCGGCGGGTCTCGCCGCGGCTACCGCGCGGTCGCCATCTTGGCGCCGTTGTCGTGGAATCCGTGATGGCGGGGTCGGCCGCCACCGCCGCCGGCGGGGCTTGGGGTGTTGTTATTCCCAGCGGAACGGCTCGTCTTGCGCGATGGCGAAGAACATCCAAACGTCGACGACGAGGATGGTAATGAACGCGAGCGCCGTGCCGAGCGCCCATAGCGGGTCTTGGTGATGGGCGCCGACGCCCAGCAGGATCAAACCGTAAATGCACACTGCTGTAAAAGCGGCAACAGCGGAGAAGGCTTTAAACGAAACCATGGCTGCAGTCTCTCTGTGATGATTGCGGACTGCGCGCGCCGCCGGTAACC
>JAIPFF010000077.1 GCA_021736785.1 Thiohalocapsa sp.
GCCGGGCCGGAATCCGTGAAGGGGGCCGGCGCCGGCCCGGGCGTTGCTGCCGGTCCGGGCGCCGGAGCCGACTCCGGTGCCGGCTCGGTCGTCGATTCGGGCGCGCGCGCCGATTCCTGTCTTGTCGGCCCGCCGGTCTGCGCTGCCGGCGGCACCCCGCCGATGTCGGGGCCGCTGCCTGTCGCGGCGGCGTTGTCTTCGGCGTCGGCGTAGACAGGCGGCGCGGCGACGGTTATCGCCAGGGACGCCACGGCGAGCAACAGTGCGGTGCGCCCGACCAAGCTCGACTTCGGTCCGTGATCAGGGCGAGTCATCGCGATAGCTGCCCGTCGGGGGCGGCCGGTCGAACAGCAGGGCCGTGCGCAGCAGCAGCAATTCCACCGGGCCCATGTCCGCGCGCTCCTCGATGAGCTCGCGGACCATCTCGGGCTCGTCGGTAATCACGCCCGTCACACCCGCCCCGACCACGCGCGCGAGGGTCGCGGGATCGTTGATTGTCCACGCGAAGACCGGTTTGCCGACAGCCTGCGCATGGCGTACGAACTGTGCCGTCGCCATGCCCTGATTGACGGCGAGAAAGTCGACATCCAGGCGGCTCAGATCGCCGATGGCCTTCGCGGAAAGCAGGCCGACGCGCCAATCCGGGCGCAGCGCCCGGATTTTTTGTACACCCCGGTATTTCAGCGACATGATCGCGACCTCGTCGGCCATGTTCGCCGCTTCCACCAGATCCACCACACGCTGCTCGAGCTGTTGGTCGTGGCCGTAGTACTTGAGCTCGATAACCAGCTTCGCCCGCCCTTGCACCGTCTCGAGCACTTCGCGCAGCGTGGGTACGCGCTCTGCGGCGAAGCGCGGGTCGAGCCAACTGCCGACGTCGATGCGGCGGATTTGCTCGAGTGTGCCTTCCCAGACCTTCATCGGCTCGCCGGCCAGCTTCATGAAATCGCTGTCGTGAGCCACGACGACCTCGCCGTCCGCGGTCTCCTGTACGTCGATTTCGATCCAGTCCGCCCGGTCCGCGATTGCCTGGCGCACCGCCGCCATGGTGTTTTCCGGCGCCTTGCCGGCGGCGCCGCGGTGCGCGACCACGACGACATCGTCGCGCACGTCGATGCCGCCCAGCAGCCAGACCCCCGTGGCCGCGGCAATGCCCGCGGCCAGGGTCATTGCCGCGGCAATGCGCCCGGTGGTCAGCCGCGGCAGCGGCGCGGCCTCCGCCGCCGCTTGCGCGCTCGAGATCCCGCTATCCAGGGGCGCGCCCAACCGCTGCGCGAGCTGCAGTGTGACGAGTGCGAAAATCGCCGCGTTGACGGTGCTCACGAGAAAGCTCAGCGCGGCCCATAGTGCAACCAGTGCGCCGAGTGCCCCGACCAACAGCGTCAACGAGTCAAACAGCCTTGGCACGATCCAGTCGCCGAGCAGGTCGATGAATGCAAGCACGCCCGCGCCGAGTGCGACGGCGATTACCGCCCAGAGGCCGTAGGTACCGAGAACCAGAGTACGGTCGCCCCGTGTCAAGCGCTCGCTTTCGGTGAATGCCCCGCGCGGGTCCTGGCCCGCGAAAAGCAGCAACGCGAGCGCCAGCGACCAGCCGATCAGCTTGCGCACCAGCACGACCGCCAGTGCCGCCAGCAGGCAGCCGATGATCGCCCCGGCGACCCAGAAGGCCGGCGGGCGCTCCGCGAGATAGTAGTTGATATCGTGCGCGCCGAGCGCGAGCCATGCCGTCGCCGCACCCGCGGCGAGAAACGGCGCCGACAGCAGCAATACCCGGATAACAAGGCGCACCGATAAGGAGAGGATCGGCAACAGGCGCCGAAACGCGAATACCACCGCGCTGCGCGCCTTCGCCGGGCGAGCTTGGCCGACGATCCCGAGGTACATCAGCGAGGCTTGCGCGAGGGCCGCGACGGCCACCAGCACAGCGCCCGCGACGGTCAGCGAGACGATGCCCGGCGGCTTCAACAGAAACAGCGCGATGTCCTGGTCGGAGAGCGCCGTCTCTCCCGATAACCCCATCAGCAACCGAAAGACGATGCCGGGCAGCGGTGCCAGGAGAACCACACCGAGTACGGCATAAACGGCATTGACCGCCAGCATGCCGCGCCAGTTCGAGCGCAGGCGAGCCGGCACGGCGGACCACAATGAGTGCATCGATTGAATAGGCATGCGCGGGAGCTTGCGTGAGTTCGGCGCGCACGTCCAGTCGTCGAGGCAGAGCGCGGACGCTCGGCGAGCGACGCGACGCGTGCGCCGACACTCGCCCCGGCAAGGTGCGCGAGGCCCGGGCCCGCGTGCGTGCGGAGCGCCGATGCGGGGTGAGCGGGCACGGCCGTCGCCGATGCTGTCGGGTTCTCGCCGGCAGCGCATGTTCGGTTTTTAAGGGGCTCGCCGCGAGGAAAACCGGGCAGACAAAAAAAGCCCGGCGGGGAGCCGGGCGTCAAAGCGTCTCATAGTGAGAGAGACGAGGAGGACCTGGGAGGCAGCGGGCCGGTTTGCCGGCGGCCCGCTGCATAAGAGTCAGCGCATGCCGATCAATGCATGAAGAGGCCGCCGTTGACCGGCAGGTTGGCGCCGGTCACGTAGCCGTTGGCTTCTGCTGTCAGGAATGAGACCGCGCTTGCGATCTCTTCCGGTTTGCCCATGCGGCGCATCGGCACACCGGCGATGATCGCTTCGCGCACGTCGTCGCGCATCGCCAGCGTCATTGCGGTTTCGACGTAACCGGGCGACACGGTGTTGGCGGTGATGCCTTTGGCGGCGCCTTCCTGGGCCAGACTCATGGTGATGCCGTGCATGCCCGCCTTGGCGGCGGCATAGTTGGCCTGTCCGAACTGGCCGCGCTGACCGTTCACGGAAGAGATATTGACGATCCGTCCGAAGCCGGCCTCGAGCATGTCTTCCCAGACATTGCGCGTGACGTTGAACACGCTGTTGAGGTTGACGTCGATCACGGCGCGCCACTGCGCCTCTTCCATTTTCTTGAAGGTCTTGTCGCGGGTGATGCCGGCGCAGTTCACCAGCACCGCAACGGGACCATGCGCCTCCTTGATGTCGGCGACCATGCGGGCACAGTCGTCGAAGGAGGATACGTCGGCGGCGATGGTATGGATCTCGAAACCGGCGCCGGCCTGGTCGTTTTTCCAGGCGCTCGCCGCCTCTTGCTCGGACGGATGATGATTCGCGATCACGCGCATCCCGTCCTTCGCCAGCCGTTGGCAGATGGCGGTACCGATACCGCCGATGCCGCCCGTGACCAGCGCCACTCGTGCTGTGGTCATTGTGTTTCCCTCTGGTTCGGAGCTGTTCTCAAAACCACGGCGCGGCAGGGACGAGAGGCTCGCCCCTGCGCTCGTGGTTCCGTCGGCCCCACCGCCCGAGGCACTTACGGGCGGCCCGTCCCTGGAGACGGGGCTTCCTGTCGTGACGGCAATTCAGACAGTGACGGCGTTGCGAACGACGTCCTTGCTCTCCTTGACGTCGGCCATGGCCGCGTCGAACCAGCCGCGGTATCCGTCGCGCATCTGGCCGGCCATTTCCATATTGGTCTTGGACTCGGTCATGACGCGCTCGGTCATCTCTTTGGCCATCTCGACCTGGCTCTTGTAGTAGTCGCTGTAGCCCTTGGCCTCGGTGGCCAGCTTCATCATGCGAACGCTCTGCTCCAGGAACAGGCTCATGGCGTCCATCTGACGTGCCGCGACTTGCTCGGCCATCTTCAGGTTCAGCTCGCCCAGTGCATTGGCGCGCTCGATACCCTTGTTGCTCAGCTCGTTGATAACGGAAACGGTTTCTTTGGTATTCATGATGAGGACTCTCTCGTTTTGTTGCAGTGCAGCAATTGTTGCAGTGCACAATAGTCACCGCGAAAAGGCTTGTCAAGGGTGTCAAGCCAATTTTTTGCTGCAGCGCAGCATTGTGCTGCGGCGGTTGCAGTGCGGCGCGGCGGATCGGCCGCGGCGACGTTTGCATGCACCGACGGCATCGCGGTTTTCGCGTTCGCCGCGCGATGCAGTAGCATTGCGGTGTCGGTCTGACTCCCTTCTTCCACGCCGTTCCAAAGGTATCTGTTTTGTCTAACTATTCAATTGCCTGGCGCATCGGCCTACTGCTGCTGCTGGCCACCATCGGGCCTTCCGCCCTCGCCGAGCAGAAGGTCCACATCTATAACTGGAACGACTATTTCGCCGAGGACACACTGTCGGGGTTCGAACAGCGTACCGGCATTCGCGCGGTGCTCGACGTCTACGACTCCAACGAGGTGTTGGAGGCCAAGCTGCTCGCGGGCAGCAGCGGCTACGATGTGGTGTTTCCGACCGCGCGCCCGTTCGCGGCCCGCCATATCGACGCGGGACTGTATCTGGCTTTAAACAAGGACCAGCTGCCGGGGCTCGACCGCCTGGACCCGGCCATCATGGAGAGCCTCGCCGACATCGATCCCGGCAACGCGCATCTGGTGCCCTACATGTGGGGCACCTCGGGTCTCGGCATCAACGTCGACAAGGTGGAAGCGGCGCTCGGCGCCGACGCACCGCGCGATACATGGGCGCTGATTTTCGACCCGGACAATGCCGCAAAGCTCTCCGGCTGCGGTATCAGCCTGCTGGATGACCCGACCGAGGTCTTCTCCGCGGCGCTCGCCTACCTGGGCAAGGATCCCAACAGCCTGGAGCAGGCCGATCTCGACGCTGCCGCGGCAGTGCTGCAGGCGGTGCACCCGCACATCCGCTATTTCCACTCCTCTCAGTACCAGAGCGACCTCGCCAACGGCGACCTGTGCGTGGCCCACGGCTACTCCGGCGATGTGCTGCAGGCACAGACCCGCGCCGAGGAGGCCGGCAACGACGTCGACGTCGCCTATGTGATCCCGCGAGAAGGCGCCGCGCTGTGGACGGACGTCATGGCGATTCCGGCCGACGCGCCGAATCCGGACGCGGCCCATGCCTTCATCGCCTATCTGCTGGATCCGGAGGTGATTGCCGAGGCGTCGAACTATGTCTTCTATGCCAACCCGAATCTGGCCGCGCGCGCGCACTTGGACCCTTCCCTGCGCGACGACCCGGGCATTTATCCGCCCGACTCGGTCAAGGCGCGGCTGTTCGTTCCGACCGAGCGCGACGATCGCGAGATCCGTCGGCTGAACCGGCTGTTCACACGCGTGAAGGTGGGTCGCTGAGCGCGCCCGCGGTCCGCCCCGCGTGAGCACCGACACCTCTCCCCGGCAGCGCTCGCTCGAGCCGTGGCAGGATCCGCGGGCGTCACCCTACGTGCGCATCGAGCGGGTCACCAAGCAATTCGGCGACGTCTACGCAGTCGACGATGTCAGCCTGGACATCTTCAAGGGCGAGTTTTTTTCGCTGCTCGGCAGCTCGGGATGCGGCAAGTCGACGCTGCTGCGGCTGCTCGCCGGGCTGGAGCGCCCGACGGCGGGGCGCATCTATATCGACGGTGCGGACGTCACCGATGTGCCTCCCTATGCGCGCCCGGTGAACATGATGTTCCAATCCTACGCGCTGTTCCCGCACATGAACGTCGAGCAAAACGTGGGTTTCGGGCTGAAGCAGGCACCCTTCGGCGAGCGCATGCCGCGGCGCGAGCGCGCCGAGCGCGTGGACGAGATGCTGGCGCTGCTGCGCATCGGCGAGCTGCGCAAGCGTCGGCCCGATCAACTCTCCGGCGGCCAGCGCCAGCGCGCGGCGCTGGCGCGCAGTTTGGCCAAGCATCCGAAGCTGCTGCTGCTCGACGAGCCGCTGGGCGCGCTCGACAAGCGCCTGCGCGAGAACACGCAGTTCGAGCTGGTCAACCTGCAGGAGCGTCTGGGGATCACCTTCGTCACGGTGACTCACGACCAAGAAGAGGCGATGACCATGTCCTCGCGCATCGCCGTGATGGATGCGGGACAGATCATGCAGGTGGACACGCCGACGGCGATCTATGAGTACCCCAACTGCCGGCTGGTGGCCGAGTTCATCGGCTCCGTGAATCTGTTCGAGGGCAAGGTGGTCGCGGTGGACGGCGATCAGGTACTGGTGGAGTCCCGGCTCGGCACCTCCATGCGCATGCGCTCGCTGCACCCGTTCGCGCTCGGCACGCCGGTCGCCGTCGCGGTGCGCCCGGAAAAGATGCGACTGGCCGAGGGTGGAGGCGGCGACGGCGTCAATCGGCTCGAGGGCGTGGTCGAGGACATCGCCTACTTGGGTGATGTGTCGATCTACCGTGTCCGGGTTGCGCCGGAGCAGTTGGTGGAGATGACCCTGACCAACATCCAGCCACGCACCGAGCAGGCGCTGACCTGGGAGCAGCCGGTGGTGATGGAATGGTCCCCCACCAGCGGCGTAGTGCTCACCGAATGACACCGATGTCCGCTTCCGGCCTGCCACGTATAGCCCGCGTCCGGCGTCTCGGCCGACTGTTGAACATCGGCGTCCCGTACCTGTGGATCGGGCTGTTCTTCCTGCTGCCGTTCGTCATCGTGCTGCGCATCGGGATCGCCGAGCCCGCGCTGGCACAACCGCCCTATACGGCGCTCTGGCAATGGGTCGACAGCGGCTTATTGGAGATCCGGATCAGTCTGCAGAACTTCTCGCTGGTCCTGGAAGACGACCTCTACCTGGCGGCGCTGCTGGGCTCGCTGCAGGTGGCCTCGGTCTGCACGCTCCTGTGCCTGGTGATCGGCTATCCCATGGCGTACGCCATCGCCACCGCGCCCGTGCGCTGGCGCGTGCCTCTACTGTTATTGGTGGTGCTGCCCTTCTGGACGTCGTTCCTGATCCGGGTCTATGCCTGGATCGGCATCCTGAAGTCCAACGGTCTGCTCAATAACTTTCTGATCTGGCTCGGGCTCATCGATGAACCGCTGCAGATTCTGCACACGCAGCTCGCGGTCTATATCGGCGTCGTTTACGCCTATCTGCCGTTCATGATCCTGCCGCTCTACGCGAATCTGACCCGGCTCGATCGCGGTCTGCTCGAGGCGGCAGCTGACCTGGGATGCCGGCCGCTGCGCGCGTTCCGCAAGATCACACTGCCGCTGTCGCTGCCGGGCATCGTCGCCGGCAGCATGTTGGTGTTCATCCCCGTGGTAGGCGAGTTCGTGATTCCCGATCTGCTCGGCGGGCCCGAAAGCCTGATGATCGGCAAGGTGCTGTGGATGGAGTTCTTCTCCAACAAGGACTGGCCGCTCGCGGCCGCGCTGGCGACGCTGCTCCTGGCGCTTTTGCTCGTGCCTTTCGTGCTGATGCAGCGCCTGGAGCAGCGTCTTCAGTCCGACGACGACGCGGCGCGCCCGTGAGCCGTCGCTGGCCGCTCTACGGCATGCTCGCGTTCGGCTATGCGTTCCTGTACGTGCCGGTGCTGCTGCTGATCATCTACTCCTTCAATGAATCGCGGCTGGTCACCGTCTGGGGCGGCTTCTCCACGAAGTGGTACGCAGAGCTGCTGCAGAACCAGCAACTGCTCGACGCCGCCTGGCTCAGCGTGCGCATCGCCGCCGTCAATGCCACCGTTGCCGTGATCCTGGGCACGCTGGCCGCGAACGCGCTGGTGCGCTACGGGCGTTTTCGGGGGCGTTTGGGCTTCGAGCTGCTGCTCACTGCGCCGCTGGTGATGCCGGACGTCATCATCGGCCTATCGCTGCTGCTGCTGTTCGTTGCCATGCAGCAGATGATCGGCTGGCCGGACGGGCGCGGTTTCAGCACCATCGCCATCGCGCATATCACCTTCAGCATGGCCTATGTGGCCGTCGTGGTACGTGCTCGGCTGAGCCATATGGACCGCTCGCTGGAGGAGGCGGCAATGGACTTGGGCGCTCGGCCGCTCGGCGTCTATCTGCAGATTACGCTGCCCCTGATTGCGCCGGCGCTGCTCTCGGGCTGGCTGCTCGCCTTCACGCTGTCCCTCGACGACCTGGTCATCGCCAGCTTCGTGTCGGGGCCGGGCTCGACCACGCTGCCGATGGTGGTCTACTCCAGCGTGCGCATGGGGGTCTCGCCGCAAATCAACGCGCTGGCCACGCTGTTCATCGCGGTCGTTGCGCTGGCGGTGCTGGTCGCCGGCCTGTCACTGGGCGCGGGACCGAGACCGGGACCGGCGCGCCGCGGGCGCGGGCGGAGTCAGTAGCCGCCCGTGCCCCGTCGTCGCGGTGCGCGGTCGGAAGGCGGCGATGCGGGTGCCGTGGTCACGGTCGCGGTGTGCAGGGCCTCGAGCATATGGCAGATCTGCTCCGGCGGCGTCGGGCGCCCGAGCAAATAGCCCTGCACCTCGCCGCAGCGCTGCTCGCGCAGCAGTGAGAGCTGGCGATCGTTCTCGACGCCCTCGGCGGTCACATGCAGCGACATGGTCTCGGCCATGGCGATCACGGCTTGGGCGATAGCGGCGTTGTCGCGGTCGTTTTCGATATTGGCGATAAACGAGCGGTCGATCTTCAACCGGTCGATCGGGAAGCGCTTCAGGTAGCTGAGACTGGAATAGCCGGTGCCGAAGTCGTCGATGGCCAGCTGCAGGCCGATGTCCTTGAGCTTCTGCAGCATCTTCACCGATTCTTCTGCCTGGGTCATGAGGATGGTCTCGGTCAGCTCCAGCTCGAGCCAGCCCGGCTCGATGCCGTATCGGGCCAAGATGCCGGCGATCAATTCCGGCAGGTCGCCGCTGTTGAACTGGCTGGCGGAGACATTCACCGCGACGCGCGCCACGGGCACGTTCTCCGCGCGCCATTGCCGAAGCTGCCGGCAGGCCTGCTCGATCACCCACTCGCCGATCGGCAAGATCAGCCCGGTCTCCTCGGCGATGGGAATGAACTCCTCGGGCGGTACCTCGCCGAGCTCCGGATGGGTCCAGCGCAGGAGTGCTTCGACGCCGCACATGCCGCCGGACAGCACGTCGAACTGCGGCTGGAAGTGTAATCTCAGCTCATCGTTGTCGATGGCCGCGCGCAGCGCCGTCTCGGTCTTCAGGCGCTGCATGGCCGTGGCGTTGAGCGAGGCATCGAAGAATTTATATGTGTTCTTGCCGGCCCGCTTTGCGTGGTACATGGCCATGTCGCCGTTGCGCAGCAGATCGCTGCTGTGCTCGCCGTCCTGCGGGAAAACGGTGATGCCGATGCTCGGCGTCACGACGACGTCGTTGCCTTGCAGCTTGAAGGGCTTGGCCAGGCTCTCGATGATGCGCCTGGCCACCCGTGCGGCGTCCTGATCGCTGCGGATCTCGGCCAACAGCACCGTAAACTCATCACCGCCGAGCCGTGCGACGTTATGCCGGTCCTCGGCCAACTCCCGGCGAACGATGACGTCGCTGGCCCGCACGCTGGTGACAAGACGCTCCGCGACCGCCTGCAGCAGCATATCCCCGCTGTTGTGTCCAAGGGTGTCGTTGACGCGCTTGAAGTTGTCCAGATCCAGAAACAGCAGCGCTCCACGCCGCTTGTGGCGGTGTATCAGGCGCAGCGTTTTCTCCAGTTGCTGCAAAAAGAACACGCGATTCGGCAGGCCGGTCAGGCTGTCGTAGTAGGCGAGCCGATGGATGTGCTCCTCGGCGAGCCGCAGCGCGGTGATGTCCTGCACCGCGCCGTACAGGCGGACCACTTTGCCGGCCTTGTCGGTGTGGGGCTCGACCAGCTGACGGAAATAGCGCTCCTCTCCGGTCGCGCCGATGATCTGATGGTTAAGCTCGGCCGCCTCGCGTGTTGCTTCGACCATGTCGAACCAGCTCGCGACCCGCGGGCGGTCATCTTTCGGCACCTTTTCCAGCAGCGTTTGCAGGCTGTGCAGATCCCCGCCGCCGGTCGCGCCCATGATGGCGAGCGCCTGCTCCGACCAATGTACGCGTCCGCTCCGCAGATCCCATTCCCAATGGCCGATCTGCGCGATTCGCTGGGCCGCCGCCAGGCGGTGCTGGCTCAGCACAAGCTGCTCGGTGGCCTCGCCGGCGCGCACCATGTAGCGGATTTTGTGCAGCAGTAGCTGCGGCGTCACCGGCTTCGTGACGAAGTCCGTGGCGCCGGCCTCGTAGGCGCGATTCACGGATTCTTCGTCGTCCAGGCCGGTCATCATCAGCACGGGAAGGCGTGCGACGCGCTCGAGGGCGCGGATGCGCGCGCAGGTCTCGAAGCCGTCCATGATCGGCATGACCACATCGAGCAATACGATGTCGGGCAGCGTCTCGGCAGTGAGTGTTTCCAGTGCCTGCGCGCCGTGATCGGCTTCCGAGATTTCGATGCCTGCCAGTGCAAGCGCCTCGACGGCGAGATAGCGCGACGTGATGTCGTCGTCGACGATCAGCACGCGAATCGGGGATTGGCGCTCCTCAGAGGACATCCGATGACTCCTTGTGTTGCCGGCTCATCCGCTGCAGCTCGATCACGGTGCGCTCGAACTGCACCTCGGCGTCGGCGAGCCGGGCCGGGGCCTCGGCGAGCGAGCCGGCGCGTCCGATCGCTTCCAGCTCGCGGCAGATCTCGGAAAAGCGACGAGCGCCCAGATTGGCGCTGCTGGATTTGAGCGTATGTGCGGATATCCGCAGCCGGTCCATTGCGCCCTCGGCAACGGCCGCGCGCATCTCCTCCATCAGCGCCGGCGCGCTGGCGAGATAGAGCGAGCAGACTTTGACCACCGGATCCGGCCGCCCCGGGCGCTGCAGACGCTTGATGGCGTCGATGACGGTCGGATCGATGTGCTCCGCATCCGCCGTATCGCCGGCATCGGCGAGCGCCGCCGCGGCTTCATCCGACCCGATCGTCGCCGCGGCGGGGTGGTCCGCATCGGCGACGGCGACCAGCCATTGTTCGACGGTGTCCCGCAATTGCTTCTGACTGAAGGGCTTGCTCAGGTAGCCGTCCATGCCGGCCGCGGCGCAGACTTCCTGCACGCCCTTTTGCACATTCGCCGTCAGCGCGATGATCGGAAGCCGGACGGCGCCGCCGCAGTCGCGCTCGCGCCGGCGAATGATCCGCGTCGCTTCGAACCCGTCCATGATCGGCATGTGGCAGTCCATCAGGACCAAGTCGAAGTCGCCGCCCTCGACGGCGCCCACCGCCTCCTCGCCGTTGCCGGCCACGGTGACGCCGAGCCCCATGTCTTCGAGCAGCAAGGTTGCCATTTCCTGATTCACCGAGTTGTCCTCGACCACGAGGATGTGCCCGGCGAGCCGGCGCGGGAGGGTATTGCGCGCGCCGCGGGCGGCCGCGGCGTCGGCGTCGGCGTCGAGCATGCGGGCCGGGGCGACACGCACATGCAGCGTGAACACGGCGCCGCGCCCGGCCCGGCTGCTCACCTCGATGTCGCCGCTCATCAAGCGGGCCAGCTTCAGAGAGATGGCCAGCCCCAGGCCGGTGCCTCCATGCTTGCGTGTGGTGCCGCCATCGCCTTGGGCGAAGGCGTCGAAGATCTCGCGCTGCAGTGCCGTCTCGATGCCCGGGCCGGTATCTGCGACGTCGAAGGCGATTCGCAGATCCTCGTCCGCGCTGTTCTCGCGGCGCACCGTGATCCTGACATTGCCGTCGTCGGCGAACTTCACGGCGTTGCCGATCAGGTTGATCAAGATCTGCCGCAGCCGGGCAGGATCTCCGTGAACATGGGTCGGTACGTCTTCGCCGATGTCGGCGCCGAGCTGCAAGCCCTTGGCGCTGGCGGACTCGGTGAACAGTTCCGTGGTGTCGGCCACCAGCATGCGCAAGTCGAAGTCCTGGTCGTCCAGAACCAGCTTCCCGGCTTCGATCTTGGAGAAATCCAATATGTCGTTGATGATGTCGAGCAGCGCCTTGCCCGAGCGCTGGATGTTTTCGGCGAAGCGGCTCTGGCGGTCGTCCAAGCTGGTTTTCAGCAGCAGTTCGGCCATGCCCAGCACGCCGTTCATCGGTGTGCGGATCTCGTGGCTCATGGTGGCCAGGAATTCGCTCTTGGCGCGGCTTGCGGCCTCGGCGCGGTCGCGGGCATGGGCCAGCGCGGCCACGGTCTGCTCCAACTCCAGCGTGCGCTCGGCGACCTGGCGCTCCAGCTCGTCGTTGTAGCCCTCGAGCGCCAGATCCCGTTGCTGGATCTGATCCAGCATCTCGTTGAAGCCGTGCACCAGCGATCCGAGCTCGTCGTCGCGTTGGCTGCTGACGCGCACGCCGTAATCCTTATGCCGGCTGACCGCGTCCGTGGCCTGCGTCAGCGACAGAATCGGATTGGAGATGACGCGCTGCAGCCAGTGCGCGAGCACGACAGCGATGACGACGGCGACGACGAAGATCGCACCGCTGATCTGCAGCGAGCGGTTCAGGGCCGCCTTGAACTGCTCCGGACCGTCGATCAGATGCACATGGCCGATGATTTCGTCGTCCACCTCGATGGAGCGGATTACGGCCATCTCGCCGTTCGAGGCGCTCGCGCCGGCGAACGTCGCCAGCGGCGGCTCTGCCGCGTCCGTCTGCGCTTCGGGCGCCTGAGGGCTCGCCGCGACCGTCGACGAAGCCGGCGGCGGGGAAGCGTTTTCGGCCGCGCCGAAGTCCGGTTTCTCGACCGGGTTCGTTCGCGCAGGCGCAGGCGCGGGCTTGTCGGTATCGGCGGTCGGTTTTGCGTCCGGATAGGCGGCGAACAGTTCCCCCGACTTGTCGTAGACATAGGCGCCTTGGAGCTGGGAGCGGCCCTGGAGGGCGGCCAGCGTCTTGCGTGCGGCCTCTGCGTCGTCGAAGGTGACGGCGGAGGCCACGTTGTAGGCCAGCATGTCCGCCAGGGCCTGGAGCTCGCTCAGCGCATTGCGCTCCAGGCTGACGCGTTGATTGACCATATGCACGACGCTGGAGAGGCCGAGCACCAGGACCGCGACGACCAGCATCAGAAGCATCAGCTTGTAGCGGATGGAGAGATGTCCGAGCCAGATCACCGCGTTCACTCCCGCACCACGCGGGTGGCCAGTTTCAAGAGCTGGGAGCTGATCATCAGTCCTGCGGCATCGGCGCTGGCGGCATTGATTTCGAAGCGCAGGCGGTTGTCGCGATTGACCAGCCCGATCATGCCGCCGGCGGCAATGAAGCCCGGGATCTCGCTGACCGTCAGTGTCGGACGGTTCGCCAGCGAGCGCAGCAGCGGCGATAGATAGCGTCGCTCGGACTCGCCGACATAGACCACGTGGCAGTCGTCCAGCGCATCGCCGCGGTCACGGCGCTGTACGCGCACGTCGAGCCCCTGGGCGCTCTTGCCGCTGAGGGAGTCCAGCGCCCGGCTGGTTGCGGTGCGCCCGTAGACGCACAGCTTCAGGGTTCCGGTTTGCGATACCGATCGAGCGGGCCATTTGATGAACTTGCAGAACTTGTAGACGTAGGCGGCCGCCACCTCGGCCTCGCCGACCCCGGCATACACCATTGTCGGTACGCTTGCTGCTGCCCCCAGCAGCGTGGTCACCGCGGCTGCGAGCAACATCGCGGCCACAAGGCGCGGCGGCCGGAACGGGTTCTGTCGGCGAGCTTTCATCCTTGCAGCAGCCTAGAATTCCAGCCGTACCGCGCCGTAGACGCCGCGTTGCACCTGCACCGGAACCATGCCGAAAGCGGCCTGATAGCCTTCTTGGTGGGCCTCCTCCAACAGGTTCTGCCCCACCAGCGAAAGCTCTACGGCCGGCCGCGGACGCCATGCGAGCCGTAAGTCCAGTTGCCAGTAGGCGGCAATCCGCTGACTGCCGAACACGCCGACGTCGAACTCGGGATAGGTGCTGTCCACATAACGCAGCCAAAGATCGACGTCGACGTCTTCGCGCGGGCTCATCAGCGAGCGCAGGGAGAACTGCTGGCGCGGGTCGGTGCGCGCGAGCGGCGGGTTGCTTTGGTCGAAGCTGCCGTCGGCGTTTTCGATGTCGAGCTCGAGATAGCTGTACGTCAGCGGGACACGCCACCAGTCGTTGATTTGCAGCTCGGCGGCCAGCTCGAGGCCGTAGCTCTCGCCGCTCGCACGGTTACCGAAAGGCAGATCCAGGAATAAGAAGCCTTCCGGGGTGATCTGCGCCGCCGGGATGTCGTCGCCGCTGGTGCGCAGATCATCGTACTCGTTGTAGAACAGGGCGAGGTCGAGGTTCAGCTGCCGTGATGGCGAGAAGCGGTAGCCCAGCTCATAGGCCGTCAGGGTTTCGGAACGGTAGTCTTCGTCCCCGGTGGTGGCGACGAGCAACGGCAGCGGCAAGGCTCTGGAGCCTAAACCGCGGTCCTCGAGCCGTTGCCCCGGCGGCGCGACAGTCGCCCAGACGACACCCGTTTGCTCGACCCGCGCCGGCGTGCGCACGGCGCGCGACACGGCGCCCCAGAGGCTGCTGCGCTCGCCTGGCTTCCACAATAGCCGGAGGTTGGGCTGCACCTCGAAGCCCGTGTAGTCGTTGTGCTCGACCTTGGCGCCCAGCGTGAGGCGCAACCGGTCCGCCTGCAGCGCTATCTCGTCCTGAATGAAGGCGTTCCACTGGTCGCGCCGATCCGAGACCGGCTCGAACGACACATAGCGCGTGATGTCGAAATCGTCTGCGATACGCCGGTAACCGAGTCCCCAGACCAGGTCGTGCCGCTTGCCGAGCCGCGCGCGCTGCTGAAGCTCGACGTCGAGCACGTCGTGGTGCTGGCCGACATAGAACTCGTCGCGCTCGGCGTGATCGTAAAACACCTGCAGCGAGAGGCTGGAAGTTACCGACAGTGCCCGCTCCCATCGCCCGAGCAGGTTCCAGCCCTCTGCGCGAGCGCGATCTTCCACAGGCAAGACGTGCAACGGCACCGTCGGGTCCGGTACTCCGAGCTGCTGATCGAGGTTGCTGCGGTAGAAATCGCCGTGGAAGGCGAGGCGGTCGCCGGAGCGCAGTGTGGAGTCGACGCGAAAGCCGCCCTGGCCGATGTCCCACCGATCGCCGCCGTCTTCGCCGAAGATGGTCTCGAGGGAGTCGCGCTCGTTGTATTTGACGTAGGCGCGGGCGAAGGTA
>JAIPFF010000028.1 GCA_021736785.1 Thiohalocapsa sp.
CGCCGAAGCGGGCTTTCGCGAGCGCAACGAGCGCACGCACGTCGCCCGCCCTGCCGGGGCGCACGGCAATATCCGCCGTCGGCGCGGCGGCGGGCGGAGACGCCGGCGAATCCGGCAGCGGAAGCGGTGGCTGTGACAACGGGGATCGTGTGCCCGGATAGCGACTGGCGGGACGAGCGCGGAACGAAGTAGTCTGACGGAAATCTACACCAGAATTCGGCAAATGGCACCCGCACGACGGGGCCTTGCCCGCAACCCGACAGCCGCACCGGCCCGCACCGCGCACGCCGGAGCTCGCTCGGACAGCACAGCCATCGGAGCACCGTATGTCACTTCTTCCGAGCACCGAAGCCCCGAGCCTGCGCCACATGCTGGAGGGCCTGATCGCCACCCCGTCCGTCAGCAGCGTGAAGCCGGATTGGAACCAGAGCAACCGCCCGCTGCTGGCCCTGCTCGCGGACTGGCTCACCGACGCCGGCTTCGGCATCGAGATCCTCGATATCCCGGGCCATCCGGACAAGGCCAATCTGGTCGCTACCCTCGGCAGCGGCCCGGGCGGGCTGGTACTGTCGGGACACTCGGACACCGTCCCCTTCGATGCACACCTGTGGCAGCACGACCCGCTCAAGCTGACCGAGCACGACGGCCGCTACTACGGCCTCGGCACGTCGGATATGAAGGCGTTCCTCGGCCTCGCGATCGAGGCCGCGCGAGGTCTGTCGGCGGCCGACCTGAAGCGTCCGCTGATCATCCTCGCCACCGCCGACGAAGAATCGGCGATGCACGGTGCGCGCGCCCTGGTCGACGCCGGGCGCCCCCTGGGGCGCTACGCCGTCATCGGCGAGCCCACCGGCCTGCGGCCAGTGCGCATGCACAAGGGCGTGATGGGCGAGGCGGTGCGGCTCATCGGGCAAAGCGGCCATGCCAGCGATCCGCGGCTCGGCAACAATGCGCTGGAGGGCATGCACGAGGTGCTCACCGCGGTGCTCGCATGGCGCGACGAGTTGCAGCGGACCTACAACAATCCGGCCTTCCCGGTCAGCTTCCCGACCATCAATCCGGGCCACATCCACGGCGGCGACAACCCGAACCGCATTTGCGGCCATTGCGAGCTGCACTTGGATCTGCGCGTGCTCCCCGGACTCGACCCTGACGGGCTGCGCGAGGAGCTGCGCCGGCGCGTCGCCGCCGTGGCCGAGCGCCGCGGCCTCGGTTTCGAAGTCGCTCCCCTATTCGACAGCATCCCGCCTGCGGAGACGGCCGCGGGCTCGGCCATCGTGCAGGCCACCGAAACCCTGACCGGCCATCGTGCGGAAGCGGTCAGTTTCGGAACGGAGGCGCCGTTCTTCAACCGGTTGGGGATGGAGACCGTCGTACTCGGTCCCGGTGATATCGCCCAGGCCCACCAGCCGGACGAGTACTTGGCGCTCGAGCGCATCCCGCCCGGCATCGACCTGCTGCGCCGGCTGATCCGGCAGTTCTGTATCGACGCCGAATGACGCGTCGCCGCTTCGCCGGCGGCGCGCTACACTGCGCCCGCCGGAGGCTCCGTATGGCGCGGAGCAGGCGCCGCGCGTGCGCCTCGAGCGCAGCGCAGGCCGGGGCAACGAGAACGGAGATCAGTCCATGAACGAGGTGAATAAATCGGACGTGCTGGCGGGCTCGAAACTGGGCACCGAGCTCGACGAGACCGAGCGCGCACTGCTGGCGGAAAAGATGGGGGTCATATCGCTCGCGACCTCGGAGACGCTGATCCGCGAAGGCGAAGACAGGCGCACCCTGTTCTTGCTGGCCAGCGGCCGGCTTTGCGTCTGCAAGCGCGTCGGCGACGCCGAGGAGGCGGTCTATCAGATGCGTCCGGGAGAAACCGCCGGCACCCGGGCGTTTATCGACGGCTCGCCGCGCAAGGCCGAGCTGCGCGCCGACACCGACAGTATCGTGCTGACCCTCGAGCCCGCCGACTTCGAAGCACTGGTCGACAGCCAGCCGCGGCTGGTCTACAAGGTCATGCGCGCGATCTTCCGCATAACCCACGGCAACCTGATGCGCATGAACCTCGAGACGGCGGAGATGCGCAACTACATGCTGCGCAGCGGCGGGCGCTACTGAGCGGCGCATTCCCGAGTCCGCGCCGCGACCCGGGATCCGGCGCCGCAAACACAAAGCCGGGCCGGTGCGCGGCGGCGGCGCGGCAACGCGCAGGCCGCGGCACAGCTTGACGCGATCGGCGCATGAGACCGCTCGCGCGCCGCTGCGCCGAGCACTTCGCCCGAGCACTTCGTATGGAAACCCCCGGCGATCGGACCGCTTTGCGGCCGTCCCTGGCCCCGGGGGTCCCTGCCCTGCAGCCGCCGACCCGGAGTCTCGCTGACCCGGAGTCTCGCTGACCCGGAGTCTCGCTGACCCGGAGTCTCGCTGACCCGGAGTCTCGCTGACCCGGAGTCCCTGACCCCGGAGTCCCTGACCTGCAGCCCCCGACCTAGAGCCCCTTGCAGTTGGCGTAGTAGGTCACGGTGGCCGGCCAATCGGAGAAGATGCCGATGATGCCGACCTCCTGCGCCAGGACGTCCAGCGTGGTCATGATGTCGCCATCGTTCTCCAGCGCGTCCAGCGTCGTGCTGAAGTAAAAGGACGGACTACCGGTACCCTTCGTGGGCAGCACGTCCTCGACGATGCGCCCGGAGCGCTCCAGCGTCCAGGTGATGACGTCGAAGCGAAGCCGGCGCAGCCAGTAGGCGTAAGGCGAGCGCTTGATCTGCCCGTCTTTCACCGTCAGCAGCGCGGGCAACGGCGGCGCGATGATGTTGACGCCGGCGGCTTTCAGATCGCGCAGCAGTTTGACCGGCGGATTCACGGCCGTGACGGCGGGGTCGCTGCCGTCGAGATAGACCGCCTGCTTGCCGAAGCGACGATGATTGTTGAACCAGAACAGCACGTCGTCGATGTTGAACGATTGCAGCCAGACGTCTTCCGCGGGAATGCCGGCACGCTTGTATTCCAGCACCAGCTTGCGGGCATACTCCTCCTGGCTACCGAAGACGCGGGCAATATCCTCGGCATTACCGCCCTTGAGCTCCGGCGTGAACTTCGCGCCGAGGGCCCGGATCAGCTCGATGCTCTCGGCGTGAGTCAGCAGCGTCGCGCCGGTCGCATACAAGTCGGTGCGCCAATCGGCGGTGCCGCCGAGATATTCCTCGACAGTGCGCGCGCCGCGGTCTGCCGCATCCATCTTTCCCTTCAGGCTCTTGAACTCCGCCAGCGTGATGTCGCTGGCGCAGCAGCGTGCGGACGCGGGTTTCACCAGATTGCCGTCGACGTCGTATTCGGCGGGGCTGAAGGGCTCGCTGCACTTGGCCGCCAGCTCGGTGGCGAGAATGTTTGTCGTGGTGTGCAGGTCGCATTGGGCGTGACGGCAAACCAGCTCGCCGTCAGCGGTGAACGTCACGTCGCATTCGATGATGCCGGCGCCCATGCGCGCGGCGGCCTCGTAAGACTCTTTCGTATGCTCGGGAAACTGCAGTGGAGCGCCGCGGTGACCGATAGAGAAATCGGTCTTGAAGAAGGGTCCTTCGGAGCAAGCCTTCAGCTCGTCCTTGAGCTTGCCTTCCGTCATTTGGTCGACGAGATAAAACGGTCGCGGGCCAAGCTGGATATTTTCCGGGGCTTCGGCAAAGGCGGCGCCTGTCGGGATCGAAAGCAGTGCCGCCAGCGCGGCGGCGGACATCATCGAGTGGGAACGCATCTGCGCCTCCAAATCGGTCGTGGAACCAGGGTTTTTGGGCGGACCGCGGGCGGTCCGCGCAAACCCTACTCCCCGTTGATGGAGGTTATATGGTGTACGGATTGCAATCCCATGAAGCTTTTGCGGCCGACTCCGGGGCAGCTTTCCCGGGCCGCGCCGCGACGGCGGCCGTTGCGCGCCGTCGTCATCGCGCCGCGGCCGCCGCCTGGATCGATCTGCGCCCGTGCCGCCCCGCGGCCGCGCGTCGGGATCGGCCGAGCCGTCCGGAGCCTGTCCAAATGCTAGCGCGCATGCGGCCGTGCGGCGGAGCCGCCGTCTCCGTGGGCAGTGCGCAGATAGGTGGTCACGAGGATAAAGGGCACGAACAGCAAAAGGAGCCCGCCCAGCGCCTGTACCACGGTATCGAGATGCGCGATGGGCGGCACAAGGAACTTGCCCGCCACCAGCATGGAAACGGCGGCCGCGAGAAAGACGGCGGAGACAATGATGCCGTCTCGCATGGTGCGGCAACCGATACGGAACTCTTTCATGGTGGCTCTCCTGCGGGCAGGCTCGGATGCCGCGGTTCGCGGCGATCGGCTCGGGGACGAGCAGCGGCCGCGCGTATCCCGGCATTTTGCGTCATGGCAGGCATCGCTGCATACCACGGCATACTTGCAATTGTACGGTGCTCGACTCGTTGCCGTCCGCGACCCCCGTCACGGCAAAACGGCCGGTGTTTCGTCGAGTTATGCCGAACTGCCGTGATCTATCACCTGCTGTTGCTGCGGCTGCTGCTCGCCATTGGCCGGCTGCTCGGCAAAGAACGCGCCCCATCGAACGGCCGGGCGCCTTCATGCAACGCGTCGGCGAAAGTAACGCGTCCTTGATCCCGCCTATTTGCGGGGCTTCGCGCTCCTCTGCGCACCCTCTGCCGGCCTGCCTCGGCGCGCGGGACGCTTCGGCCCGCTGCGCGGCACCGGCAAACCGGCGAGCTCCAACAGCCCGGCGGTTTCCTCGTCGGTGAGCTCGCGCCACTGGCCCGGCATCGGCCGCGGACCGAGGATGACGTTGCCGAAGCGCACGCGCTTGAGGCGGCTCACCTCGCAGCCGGCGGCTTCCCACAGGCGGCGGACCTCGCGGTTGCGGCCCTCGCACAAGAGCACGTGAAACCAGCGGTTGGCGCCGCTGCCGCCGGACTCGACGATTTCCTCGAAGCGCGCCGGGCCGTCTTCGAGCTCGATGCCGTTGACGAGGCGCCGCAGCGCATCATCCGCGACCTCGCCATGGATGCGCACGGCATATTCGCGCTCGATGCGGCGCGACGGATGCATGAGCCGGTTCGCCAGCTCGCCGTGGTTGGTCACCAGCAGCAGACCCGCGGTGTTCAGGTCGAGCCGGCCGACGGCGATCCAGCGCCCGTCGCGGATGCCCGGCAGGCGGCGGAAAATGGTGGGGCGGCCCTCGGGATCGCGGCGGGTGACGACTTCGCCCTCCGGCTTGTGATAGGCCAGCACGCGCATCTTGGCGTGCCGCGCCGGGCGGCGCTTGATCTCGTTGCCGTCGACGCGGACACGATCGGCGCCGGTCACCCGGTCGCCGAGCTTGGCGAGCTGGCCGTTGACGCGGACACGCCCGTCGCGAATCCAGCTCTCGATCTCGCGGCGCGAGCCGAGGCCGGCCTCGGCCAGCGCCTTCTGCAGCCTGATCGGCTCGCCATCCTGAGCCGCCGCCGAGCGGCGCTGCGACGGGTTACGACGATTGACCATCTCGATCGTCTCCTGGTATCGGGCCGGCATCGTCGCCCGCCTCGTCATTCGACACGCCGCCGCCCTCGGAGGCACTGTTGGCTTGCGCGGCCGTGCCGCCCGGGGGAATCGGGGGGATCGGGGGCGGCAGACCGGTCTGATCATCGGCCCGATCATCGGCGGGCTTATCGACCAACTCGCCGCCACGCCCGCCGCCGTCCAGGTCCAGTTCGTCGCCGAGGAAGGCCGGATCGCGAATCTCGGCCAGCGTCGGCAGATCGTTGAGGGAGCGCAGGCCGAAATAGTCCAGGAAACGGCGCGTCGTCGCGAACAGGGCCGGACGCCCGGGCACGTCGCGATGGCCG
The DNA here is from genome assembly GCA_021736785.1 of Thiohalocapsa sp. Lineage (GTDB taxonomy): Bacteria > Pseudomonadota > Gammaproteobacteria > Chromatiales > Chromatiaceae > Thiohalocapsa. Next base: position 5,835 of record JAIPFF010000028.1, read on the forward strand.
ACCACGCGCACCCAGTCGCGCTCGGTCAGCGTTTTGACGATCTGGGTGCTGACCGACACGCCGCGGATCTCCTCGATCTCGCCGCGGGTGATCGGCTGGCGGTAGGCGATCAACGCGAGGGTCTCGAGCAAGGCGCGGGAATAGCGCGCCGGCTTCTCTTCCCACAGCCGCGCCACCCGGGGGGCCGCGATGCGTCTCACCTGGACGCGCCAGCCACCGGCGACCTCGACCAGTTCGATGCCGCGCTCGGCATAGTCCTCGCGCAGGTCGGCGATGGCCTGCTCCACTTCGGCATGGGCGGGACGCTCGTCGTCCGCGTACAGACCGAGGATCTGCTGCACCGTCAGCGGACCGCCGGCGGCCATCAGCGCAGCCTCGGTGACTTGCTTGACGGTGGGCGGCGTCAGCGACAACGCATTCAGCGGCCGGTCCTGCGGCAGCCCGGCGGCAATACCGACGAAGGAATCCCGCGGCGCCTCGCCTTCGCGATCATCGGCAGTGCTCATGCGGCGCACTCCCGCAACCGGACATAGATCGGCGCGAATGGTCCGGATTGCACCAGCTCCAGGGTCGATGCCTTGATCAGCTCCAGAATGGCCAGGAAACTGACCACCACGCCGGCGCGGCCTTCGGTGATGTCGAACAGCTCGGCGAAAACGACGAAATCGCGCCCGCGGGCCCGCTCGAGCACTTGCGACATCCGCTCGCGCAGGGACAGCGACTCGCGCTCCACGCGGTGGCTGGTGAACAGGTCGGCGCGCTTGAGGACGTCGCGCAGCGCCAGCAGCACTTCCGACAGCTCGACGCTCGGCGGCAGCCGGCGCAGGTGTCCCGGCGGCACATCCGCCTGCACCTCGAAGCAGTCGCGCTCGAGCCGCGGCAGTGCGTCCAGATCCTGCGCCGCCCGCTTGAAGCGCTCGTATTCCTGCAGCCGCCGCACCAGCTCGGCGCGGGGGTCGGTATCGTCTTCCTCCGCCGTCTCCGGGCGCGGCAGCAGCATGCGGGATTTGATCTCGCACAGCATCGCGGCCATCACCAGATATTCCGCCGCCAGCTCCAACTTCAGATCCTTCATCAGCTCCACATAGTCCATATATTGGCGCGTGATGTCGGCGATCGGGATATCGAGGATGTCGAGGTTTTGACGGCGAATCAGATAGAGCAGCAGGTCGAGCGGCCCCTCGAAGGCGTCGAGGAACACCTCGAGCGCATCCGGCGGGATATAGAGATCCTCGGGCAGCTTCAGCAGCGGCGCCCCCTGCACGATGGCGAAGGGCATCTCCTGCTGGCGTGGCGCCGGCGGCGCGTCGGTGTCCTCGCCAGCGTGCATCCCGGTCTCCGTGCTCAGCCCTGCACCAGCGACATGGCGTGGCGCACTTCGTCCATGGTCTCGCGGGCCACGTCGCGGGCGCGCTCGCAGCCCTCGTTGATGAACGAGCGCACCACCTCCGGCTGTTCCTCCAATTCCCGCGCGCGCGATTGAATCGGCGCGAGCTCGGCGCGAACGGCCTCGATCACGGGCTGCTTGCACTCGAGACAGCCGATGCCGGCGCTTCGGCAGCCGTGCTGCACCCACTCCTTGACGCCGTCTCCGGAGTAGACCTCGTGGAACTGCCAGACCGGGCAGATATCCGGGTTGCCGGCGTCGGTGCGGCGCACCCGTGCCGGATCGGTGGGCATGGTGCGCAGCTTCTGCTCGACCTCGTCCGGGTCGTCGCGCAGCGCAATGGTATTGCCGTAGGACTTCGACATCTTCTGCCCGTCGAGCCCCGGCATTTTCGCGGCACGGGTCAGCAGCGGCTGGGGCTCCGGCAGGATTACGCGCCCGCCGCCCTCGAGATGGCCGAACAGGCGCTCGCGATCGCCCATGGTGATGTTGCCTTGGCTCTCCAGCAGTGCACGGGCCACGTCGAGGGCCTCTTGATCGCCCTGCTCCTGATAGCGGCGCTTGAGCTTATCGAACATCTTCGCGTTCTTCTTGCCCATCTTGCGCTTGGCCTGCTCGGCCTTCTCCTCGAAGTCGGGCTCGCGGCCATAGATGTGGTTGAAGCGACGGGCGATCTCACGCGTCATTTCGACGTGCGCCACCTGGTCTTCGCCCACCGGCACCTGGCCCGCCTTGTAGATGAGGATATCGGCGCTCTGCAGCAGCGGATAACCGAGGAAGCCGTAAGTCGCCAGATCTTTCTCTTTGAGCTTGTCCTGCTGATCCTTGTAGCTGGGCACCCGTTCCAGCCACCCCAGCGGCGTGATCATCGACAGCAGCAGATGGAGCTCCGCGTGCTCGGGCACCCGAGATTGGATAAACAGCGTCGCCGCGCCCGCGTTGACGCCCGCGGCCAGCCAGTCGACGACCATGTCGAAGGTGGCCTGCGGGATGTTGGACGGATCTTCGTAGTCGGTTGTCAGGGCGTGCCAGTCGGCGACGAAGAAAAAGCACTCGTACTCGTGCTGCAGTTCGATCCAGTTTTTGAGCACACCGTGGTAGTGGCCCAGATGCAGCTTGCCGGTCGGGCGCATACCCGACAGGACGCGGGCGTGTTGAGCGGGGACAGTGGTCAAGGTTGGCTCGCCTATTTCAGGTCGGAAGGGGTTTGGCTACGCTGTCCGGCGGTCGGTTCGTCGCCCGCGCGGACAACGCAGAGATCAGATCGGGAAGCGCTCGAGCACCAGCGCCGAGCCCGGCACCAGCAGCAGCGCGCCGTTCACCACCGGGCGCAACACCGTGCCCAGCAGGCCCGGCGGATCTCCGCTCGGCAAGAACAGCAGCACCAGCAAAATCACGAGTCCGTAAGGCTCGAGACGGGAAAACCGGTACGCGAGCGGCCCGGGCAACATGGCGTTGAGGATACGACCCCCATCCAGCGGCAGCAACGGGAACAGGTTGAGCGCCATCAGGAACAGGTTGATCAAGATACCGATCACGGCCATCTCGGCGACCACCCGCAGCACCGCGGCGGTTGTCGGCGCGAGCTCCGGCTGACCGGCGGCGATCCACACAACGACCTGGATCACCAGCCCCCAGGCAACCGCCATGAGCAGGTTGACGCCGGGGCCGGCGGCGGCGACCCAGGCCATGTCCCGGCGCGGGTTGCGCAGCCGGCGCGCATCGATGGGAACCGGCTTCGCCCAACCGAACAGGAAGGGGACACCGACCATCGATTTGGACATCAGAAAGATGATCAGCGGCACCGCCACGGTGCCGACCGGATCGACGTGCTTGATCGGATTGAAGGTCACGCGGCCGAGCAAGGCCGCGGTCGGATCGCCGAGGCGGCTTGCCACCCAGCCGTGGGCAGCCTCGTGCACGGTGATTGCCAGCACGACGGGCACGGCGAAGACGAAAATCAGCAAGAGTGTATCGAGCATTGCTTACATCGGCGATCAATGGCGCCCGCTCGCCGTCCGGCGCTTGCACGTCGGTGCTTTAGGGGCGGGCAATTTCGGGCCGGCTCATGCGCACCGGCAGGCCGGCGGCGAGCACCGGGTGAATGGCGCACTCGGCCGGCGCCGGCCGGGCAGACGGCGGACTAGGCATCGAACAATGCGCTATCGCCCTTGCCCGCGCGCACCAGCGCCGGCGGCTCTTGCGTCATGTCGACCACCGTTGTCGGCTCCGTGCCGCACGGACCACCGTCGATGATCAGATCGACGCAATGGCCGATGGTTTCGCGTATCTCGTAGATATCGTCCAGCGGCAGCTCGTCGCCCGGCATGATCAGCGTCGTACTCAGAATGGGTTGATCGAGACCGGCGAGCAGATCGCGCACGATGGGCGTGTCGGGCACGCGAATACCGATGGCGCGGCGCTTCGGGTGCAGCAGGCGCCGCGGTACTTGCTTCGTGGCCTGGTAGATCAGCGTATAGGGCCCCGGGGTCAGTGACTTCAGAAGCCGGTAGTCGCGGTTGTCGATCTTCGCGTAGGTGGCAATCTCCGACAGGTCGCGGCACACCAGCGTGAAATTGTGCTTGTCGTCCAGGCGGCGGATCATGCGGATGCGGTCGAGCGCCGTTTTCTCGCCGATCTGACAGCCCAATGCGTAGGACGAGTCGGTCGGATAGACGACAACGCCGCCATCGCGAAACACGTCCACGGCGCGGGCAATCAGCCGCGCCTGCGGGTTCTGCGGGTGGATCGCGATCAGCTCAGCCATCGTCGGACATCGGAGCGAGGCGGAAGAGGCCCGGCCGTACCGCTTACGAGGAGGCGGTGAGCGACGGTGCCGAGGGGCCCGACACCGGGCCGCTCAGGCAGCGGCGCGGGCACTGAAGCGGCCGAATCCGGGCCGCGTCCAGATCGCTCTGCAGCCTTCCGGCAGCGCCGGCAACCGGCCGAGCTCTATCCAGGGATTCTCCGGGCCGTGATAATCGGAGCCGGCGGAAGCGTAGAGCCCGTTCTCGGCGGCATGGCGCGCGAATGTGAAGTAGTCGTCGCGGCTGTGGCTTCCGGACACGACTTCGACGCCGATGCCCCCGCATTCGCGGTGCTCCGCCAGCAGTCGGCGCATCTTGGTGCGCGTGAACTTATAGCGCGCAGGATGGGCGATGACGGCATGGCCGCCGGCGGCGCGGATCCAGCCGACCGCCTGATCGAGCGTCGTCCACTCGCCTGCCACGTGCCCCGGCTTGCCGGACACGAGATAGTGCTTGAAAACACTGCGAAGATCCGCGGCGGCGCCGCGCTCGACCAGGAAGCGGGCGAAGTGGGTGCGCCCGATCAGCGTACCCTTGGCATGGGACTTGGCACCCTCCAGCGCCCCGTCGAAGCCGGCCTTGGACAGACGCTGCGCGATCTCCTCGGCACGCCAGACGCGATATTGCTGCAGCCCGTCCAGGCCCCGAAGCAATTCCGGGCAGTCGGGATCCACATCCAGCCCGACGATGTGCACCGTCCGCCCGCCCCAGGTGACGGATACTTCGACGCCGGGGATCAGCGTGATGTCGGCGCGCTCGGCGGCGCGGCGGGCCTCGTCCAGGCCGGCGACGGTATCGTGATCGGTCAGGGCCAATGTGGTGACGCCGGCGGCGGCGGCGCGCAGGACCAAGGCCTCCGGCGTCAGCGTGCCGTCGGATGCGGTCGAGTGGGAATGGAGATCCGGTGTTTTGTGCATCCGCCCATTCTAACCGATCGACGGCGCGATAGGCGCGCCGCATACGCGTGATTGCTACGCGGTTCACGCGATGCCTGCTAGACTTGCTCGCCTATGCTGCCGGTCATCGACCCTATCTCCATCCGCGACGAAATCGAGCGCGCCACCGAACGGCTGAAGTCCGTTCGCGAAGAGGCGCGCGCCGGGGATATGCCGGATCCCCACGGACTCATCACCGCATTGTCGGATCTGCTCGACATGCTGCAGCAGCGCTGGCGCTCGGCCGACGACCCCGTGGACGGGCAACCGCCGCTGGGTAGGCTCGGCGATCACGGCATCGACTTGCTGAGCCGCCTTGCCGACGTCGCTCGCCAATTACACCTCACCGACGAGGCGGCCGCGCTCGACAAGCTGACGCTGCCGCTGGCCTGCTGCATCGCCCGCGGCGGCGGCGAGCTGACCAATATCGCACCGGTCGTCGATGCCGCCGCGGCGCTGGCCAACGTGCTGCGCGAGCCGCGCGACATGACGGAGCTCTACCGCATCATGGACGACGTGGCGCTGGGTGTCTCGCCGCGGGTCACCGAGACGAGCGCGGCCAGCGATTCCGCGCCGGCTTGGCGCCTGCTCGTGATCAACCGCGCCATCGTCGCCACCCGCACGCACGAGCCGACGCTGATGGAGGCCGCCTTCGACGCGCTACTCGAGCACTGCCCCGGCGAAGCACCGGATTTCTTCCGCGAGGGAATGGGACAAATGGACGCCCTCGATTATCCGCCACGGGTGCGCGCCGTGATGCTGCGCTACCACAACCTGTTGAGTCAGCCGAAGCGGCTGCACTGATTCCCCGGCTCGCCGCCCGGGCGCGGACTCGTTCCGTCGCACCCGCCGGCGCCGCCTACAAGCCTCTGCCGCACATGAAATTTCTGACCGACTTCTTTCCGATCATCCTGTTCTTCGTCGCCTACAAGCTGTACGGCATCTATGCGGCAACGCTGGTGGCGATCGCCGCCTCGGCGGCGCAAGTCGCCTGGGTGCGCATCCGTCACAAGCGCGTCGAGCGCATGCATTTGATCACGCTGGCGCTGCTGCTGGTCTTCGGCGGCCTGACGCTGGCGCTGCGCGATCCCATTTTCGTGATGTGGAAGCCGACCATCGTCAACTGGCTGTTCGCGGCGGTCTTCATCGGCAGCCAATTTATCGGCGAGAAGACGCTGGCCGAGCGGATGCTCGGTTCGGCCATCAATGTCCCGTCCATGGTCTGGCGCCGCCTGAATCTCGGCTGGGCCGGCTTTTTTCTGCTCTCGGGGCTCGCCAACCTCTACGTCGTCTACATCGGCAGCGGCTTCTACTCCGCCAAAACCGCGCTGATGGCCGCCACCGGTACCGGCGAGATCGATCTCGCGCACTGTGGGCAGTCGTTCGCCGGCGCGCAGCTCGCGCTGTGCGAGACGGCGCATGCCGGCGAGTCGCTTTGGGTCAATTTCAAGCTGTTCGGTATGATGGGTTTGACGATTCTGTTCGTGATCGGTCAGGCTTTCTATCTTGCCCGGTATATTCGCGATCCCGAGCAGCCGGAGGCCGCCGAGTAGTCCCCGACCACCGAGCAACCCCAGAGGTACGACAGAGGTACGACAGAGGTACGACCGACCGTGCTGTACGCCATTATCGCCACCGACGCCCCGGGCTCCCTGAGTGCCCGCCGCGCAAACCGTCCGGCGCACCTGGAGCGACTGAGCGCATTGCAGGCCGAGGGTCGGCTGCTGCTCGCCGGACCGCACCCCGCCATCGACTCGCCCGATCCCGGCGACTCGGGTTTCAGCGGCTCGCTGGTGGTGGCGGAGTTCGAGGATCTGGAGGCTGCCGAAGCTTGGGCGGATGCCGACCCCTATGTTGCGGCGGGCGTTTATGCACAGGTCCTCGTCAAGCCTTTCATCAAGGTCTTGCCGGCCTAGCGTGCGCGCCGTGCCGCGCGACGGCACGCTCTTTTTCGCGTGGCAAAGGGAACCGCCGCCGCCTATTCGAAATCCCATGCGATTGCCGCCATCGCCGCCGGTCGGGAAGGATCGGCATCGCGATGAACGACGACCGCAGTCAACCCCAGGAAACGCTTCATGAAACCTCTCTTCCCGATTGCTCTGATACTGAGCGCCGCCATCGCATCCCCGCTCGCTGCACAGGAGCAGGCCGAGGCCGGCGACGATACGGTGATGGCCACGATCAACGGCGAGCCCTACTCGCTGGCGACGTTCCGGATGTTCTACGCCGAGCGCATCCAGCAGACCGGTGCGCAGAATACGCCCGAGTTCCAGCAGCGGGCATTCAACGAGTTCCTGAACCTGGTCGTCGCCGCCCAAGAGGCCGAAAAGCGCGACCTCGGGCAGTCGGCCGAGGTGCAGCAGGCGCTCGCGCTGCAGAAGATGATGATCATGTCCACCGCCGCGCTGCAGGACATCGCGGAGAAGACGACGCCGTCGGAAGACGAACTGACCGAGGCATACGAGCGCTTCAAGGAACAATCACGGCGCACCGAGTACAAGGCGCGTCACATCCTGGTCGAGACCAAGGACGAAGCGGACGATCTGATCAAAAAGCTGGACAAGAAGAAGGGCAAGAACTTCGAAGACTTGGCCAAAGAGCACTCCATCGGCCCCACCGCCGAAAAGGGCGGCGACCTCGGCTGGTTCGACGCACGCCAAATGGTCAAGCCGTTCTCCGACGCCGTCGGCAGCCTGGAGCCCGGCAGTTACACCGAGCAGCCGGTCCAAACCCAGTTCGGCTGGCACGTGATCATGCTGGAAGAAACGCGCACCGCCGAGCCGCCGTCCTTCGAAGAGGCGAAGCCGCAGCTCGAGGCATCGATCAAGCGCCAGAAGGTGACCGAGGCGCTGGGCGAGCTGCGCAGCGAGGCCGATGTCGACCTGAACGAAGACGTGGTTCAGCTAAGGGAAGACGCGCCGGAGGAAGAGAACTAACAGGCGGCACACTGTGCCCGGCCGGGACACGGCCGGGCACGCTGTCTGCTCGGCGGCGCCTCCGCTGCAGATTCCATGGGCGCCCTGCACGGGCGTCGCGTCCGCGGCGGAGCCGACGGCAGCACCTACGGCTACGGCTCGCAGACTTTCGTAATGGCGCGTCCGCTCAAGGCTTGCACCGGACGGGCGTTGGAGCCCGCGGTCAGCTGGGCCAAACGGCGCAGCTCCGCCGAGTCCACCTCGAGTGCCGTGCGCATGACGTACCAGTGCACGCCCTCGGTGCAGGGCGGGCGCGTCAGCGAGCCGATGTAGGCGAAGTAATCCTTGCGCGTCGGCAGCAGAAACAACGGATTGAAGCCGACGTTACGCCCATAGTAGCTCTCCCCCACTACGCTCGGCGCGTGCTCCAGAATTCGCCGCAGCGTCTGATTGGCTCGGCGTCCCGCTCGCAGCGGCACGGCAACGATGGCAATGTCGCCGCGGTTGTTGCCGTGCACCAGCTGCAGTTCCGCATCCGCCACCGCGCCGTCGATCATATGCTCGGCCGGCACGTGGAAGCGCAGTTCGGCGAGCTCGTAGCTCAACCCTTCGATAACGAGGTAGCTGCCGCGGTCGTAGCCGAGCCGCAGTGCTCGGCCGTCGTTGTGCACGTAGAGCGAGCTGCTGCGATAGCGAAAGCGCAACGTCTCGCAGGGCGCCGGGTGGGTGTCGGCAGGATCGATGGCTACCGGGGACTGAAGGCGCCCTGTCTCGCAGACCGAAAACTCCGGCATCAGCCTGCCCCATCGGGCAGGGCCCCGCTCGCCGTGATAGGTCCAAGGCAACTGCTCGACGGTGTCCGCCGATGCGCTGCCGGCCTGCCACGCCATCGCGGCGGAACATCCAAGCGCCATCAGGATTGCCGACATGGTCGAACGGCGTCTGACGGATGTACCTGCCATAGCGTGGCCTCCCATGCGGGCGTCGTTGCGCGGATCGGTCCGCGGATGAGGCGATGGACGGACGACGGCGCTAGTCGCTCTTGTCGCGCGGTTTACCGAGCCCCGTGATCGGCACCACCTGCGCCGACTGGGGCTCGTCGGCATAATAGGGCCGCTCTCCGCCCCGCCCGTCGGCGTCGGCCAGTTCCTTTTCCCGCGCCGAGATCAACGCCAAGCACTGCCGCACGTCTTGAATGGTCGCCTCCGTCAGCGGGTGCTTCATGCCCGGAGGCGGTGTGACGTCTTTGATGATCGCGGCCAGCGTCTTGCGCATCGCGATCAGAATTTGCTGTTCGGTATTGAGCTCGGGCATCGGAATTAACTCCTCGTCGCGAATGGTATCCATGCAGCGGGTCCGCTGCCAGCAGCATCGTCCTCGGCTAATACTTGCCGCCACGGATGATCGGGGCACCGGCGCGAGAATCCAGTCTCGGCCTCCGTGCCCGAGCGCCCTCAGCCGTCGCGGATCAGTGCATCCAGGGCGTCCTCGCTCAGCACCTCGACACCGAGCGAGCGTGCCTTGTCGAGCTTGGAGCCTGCCTCCTCGCCGGCGAGCACATAGTCGGTCTTGCCGGAGACGCTGCCGGTCACTTTGGCACCGAGCGCCTGCAACTGCGCCTTGATGTCTTCGCGCGGGCGGCTCAGCGTCCCGGTGATGACGATGGTCTTGCCGGCCAGGGGCGAGACCGCGGCGCTCTCCTGCCCCGCCGCGGTGTGCACCGTCGGCGCGGCAGGCGTTGCGGGAGGCGGTGCAGGGGTGATGGCGCCCAGGTCCGGATCGAGCAGCTTGTCGATGACCTCGCGGTTATGGGACTGCGCGAAAAACGCGACGATATGATCGGCGACGACCGGTCCGACCCCTTCGATACGGCTGCGGGAGCCGCCCTGCAGCGAAGCGGCGTCGGCCGCGCGCAGGGCGTCGAGCGACGGGTAGCGCTCCGCGATGCGCCCGGCGAGCTCTCGGCTCAGGCCACGGATGCCGAGTCCGGCCAGCCATTCGGCGAAGTCTCCGTCGTCACGTGCGTCCGGATGCTCGGCGAGATAGTCCATCAAGGCGCCGGCGGTCTTCGGTCCGATGCCGGCGATGCCCCGCTGCGCGAAGTCGTCGGCGCCCGCCCGCATCAAAGGTGCCAGACTACCGAAATGATTCGCCAGGGCCGCCGCGGTGGCCTCGCCCACCTCGCGGATGCCGAGTGCGTAGATGAAACGGGCAAGCGTGGGGCGGCGGCTGCGATCGAGCGCATCCAGCAGGTTCTGTGCGGACTTGGTGCCCATTCGCTCGAGTCCGGCATAGTCCTCGAGCGTCACGCCGTACAGATCCGCCGGATCATGCACCAGCCCCTCATCCACGAGCTGGTCGATCAGCTTCTCGCCGAGGCCTTCGATGTCGAGGGCGCGGCGCGACGCAAAGTGCCTGATGGCTTCCTTGCGCTGGGCGGCGCAGAACAGCCCGCCGCTGCAGCGCGCCACCGCCTCGCCCTCGGCGCGGACCACGTCGGAGCCGCAGACCGGGCAGTGCGCGGGCAACTGCACCGGCTCGGTGGCTTCGGGCCGGCGCTCCGGCAGCACGCGTACCACCTCGGGAATCACGTCGCCGGCGCGGCGCACGAATACCGTATCGCCGACCCGCACGTCTTTGCGCCGCACCTCGTCCATATTGTGCAGCGTCGCGTTGGAGACCGTCACGCCTCCGACCTGCACCGGCTTCAGCCGCGCCACCGGCGTCACCGCGCCGGTCCGCCCGACCTGGAATTCCACGCCTTCGACGATAGTGAGCTCCTCCTGCGCCGGGAATTTATAGGCGATTGCCCAGCGGGGAGCCCGCGAGACATAGCCCAGGCGCTCCTGATCGGCCAGGCTGTCGACCTTGAGCACGACACCGTCGATGTCGTAGCCCAACCGCTCTCGGCGCCCGGCGAGATCGCGGTGATAGGCGAGGCAGGCGTCGAGGCCGGTCACCCGTCGGCGCTCCGGCGACACCGGCAGCCCCCAGGCGGCGATGCGATCGAGGCTCTCGCCGTGGGACTCGGACCAGCGAGCGCCTTCCACGGCGCCGAGGCCGTAGCAGAACATGGTCAGGCGCCGCGAGGCGGTGACGCGCGGATCGAGCTGGCGCAGGCTGCCCGCGGCGGCATTGCGCGGGTTCGCGAACACTTTGCCGTCGTTGCGCCGCGCCTCGGCGTTGATGGCTTCGAAGCTCGCATGCGTCAGGAACACCTCGCCGCGCACTTCGAGTAGTGCCGGCGGCGCACCGGCATCCTCGCGCAGGCGCAGCGGTATGGCCTGGATGGTCCGCACCTGGGCGGTGACGTCCTCGCCGCGGTAGCCGTCGCCGCGGGTGGCTGCCTGCGCCAGTAGCCCGTTGTCGTAGAGCAGACTGATCGCCAGGCCGTCCAGCTTGGGCTCGGCGGAATAGGTGACTTCCTCGACACCGAGCTCGGTGCGCACGCGCCGGTCGAACTCGCGCATTTCGCCCTCGGAGAAGGCATTGCCGAGGGAGAGCATCGGCAACCGATGCTCGACCTCGCCGAAGGCCGCGACAGGCTCCGCGCCGACCCGCTGGGTCGGCGAATCCGGCGTGCGCAGATCGGGATAGTCCGCCTCGAGCGCCTGCAGCTCGCGCATCAGGCGGTCGTATTCGGCGTCGGGAATCTCGGGGTCGTCGAGGACGTAGTAGCGGTAACTGTGGTGGGTGAGCTCGCGGCGCAACTGCTCGGCGCGGCCGGCCGCCTCGGCGGGTGCGGTCATCGATGCTCCGATGCGTCCCATTCCTGCTGCAGCAGGGCCAGTACCTCGGCGCGCAGTGCGTCGGCCCGCGCGAGCGTCAGCGGCGAGCCGCCGCGCTCCTGCACTTCGCCGTCGAGCGCGTCGGCCAGCGCGCGGGCGGCGGCCAGCATCTCGTCGAACACCATCAGATCGCTGCTGTCGCCGTAGAGCTGAGCGAACAGCGCGAGTCCCTTGGTGCTGAAGCCATCCATGTCGTCGAAGGGAAAGGTCCCGGGCTTATGCATGGTCGCCATGCTGAACAGCGGCGGCTGCGCCGGGTCGTCATTGGCGTGGCGATGGAAAATGTCCATGTCGCCGGGCATCAACTTGTGCTCTTCGGAGATGGACAGGATGCGGTGTCCGTCGAAGGGCTCACCGGCGGTCACGACATAGAGTTGCACGACCAAGCCGTCCGGGCCGCGGTGCGGCGCCTGATCCGGCTCCGGCTCCGGCTCCCGCTCCGGGCGCTGTTCCGCATCTTCATCCGTTGGTGCGGGCGCTTCGTCTCGATCGGCGCGGACGTCATCCGCTGCGGTCTCCGGTAACTCCGGCTCCCACTCGGGGCTCCACTGCGATTCCCACTCGGGGCTCCGCTCCGGCTCCGGTTGCCGTTCCGGATCCGGCGCTTGCCGATCCGTTGGCGGCGGCGGTGCGGACATGGCGTTGGATCCGGGGGCGACGCGCGGCGGCTCGTCGTCGCCGTCGAGCCCGCCCAGGTTAGGTTCGCGCTTGGGCGCCGCGGCGGGCGCGCGCCGCCGCGCGGCGGCACCAGGCCGGCCGTCGGACCTGGCCTCGGCGCGGCGCCGCTCCCAGAGGTAGAGCGCGACCAGCAGCGCGCCTCCGACGACGATGAGGATCAAGCGTAGCGTGGCTGCGTCCATCCGGTTTCTCGGCCCCTGCGGTTGTTTCTCCGGCCAGTATATCAGCGGCATAGGCGACGGACAGGGCTCGGTCGAGCACACCCGTTCGCTCTTCGGGCGGGTGTCCCGCCACGGGTGCGCTCAACCGGCGACGCTGCCGTCAGGACATCGCCACCATCTCGGCGGCCTCGTCCACGTCCACCGACACCAGCCGCGAGACGCCGGGCTCGTGCATGGTCACGCCCAACAGGTGGTTGGCGATCTCCATGGTCACCTTGTTGTGGGTGATGAAGATGAACTGCACCTGATCCGACATCGAGCGAACCAGATCGCAGAAACGCCCGACGTTGGCATCGTCGAGCGGCGCATCGACCTCGTCGAGCATGCAGAACGGCGCCGGGTTGAGCTGGAAGATCGCGAACACCAGCGCCACGGCGGTGAGCGCCTTCTCGCCGCCGGAAAGGAGGTGGATACTGGAGTTACGCTTGCCCGGCGGGCGCGCCATGATGGTGACGCCGGTATCGAGCAAGTCCTCGCCGGTCAGCTCGAGATAGGCGTGACCGCCGCCGAAGACCCGCGGGAAGAGTTGCTGGACGCCGTGGTTGACGCGGTCGAAGGTGTCCTTGAAGCGGTTGCGGGTCTCGCGGTCGATCTTGCGGATCGCCGTCTCCAGTGTCTCCAACGACGTGCTGATGTCCGCATACTGCTGGTCCAGATAGCTCATGCGCTCGGACTGCTCGCGGAACTCGTCGATGGCGGCAAGGTTGATGTTGCCGAGGCGCTGGATGCGCGTGCGCAATTGCGTCAATTCGCCGTCGCGGACATCCGCATCGGCATCGGCCGCAACGCCCTCGAGCAGGGACTGCGGCGACGCGGCGCGCTCCGTCAACTGTTCCTCGAAGGTGCGGCGGCGCACCAGTAGCTCCTGGCGCTCGAGCCGCTTGACGTCGAGCGCGGCGCGCGCCTCGGCGACGCCTTGCTCGGTACGCTGGCGGGCCTGCTCGGCCTCGCGCACGTCGCGGTCGAGCTCCTCCATGCGCCGGCGGGCGCCGGTCAGCTCGGACTCCACGTCGACACGCAGCGCCAGCTGCTCTTCGAGCTGCTCTTGTTGCTCCGCGACGGGCTCGGCACCGGCCTCGAGCGCTTCCAACAGTTCGTCGCGGCGCGCCGACAAGGTGTTCAGCCGCTCGGCGGCGCGCTCCAGCGCCGACTGCACGGCATCACGCGACGCGCGCCGGGTCTCGATGCCGAGCTCAAGGCGCTGTCGCTCGTCGCGCAGCCGGGATTCCTCGGCGCGCGCCGCGTTGACGGCCTCGCGCAGGCCATCGCGCCGCCCGGCGAGTGCGTCGCGCTCGGCAGTGAGGGCCTCGGTGTCCTCGAGCGCCGCATGCAGGCGCTCTCGGGCGTCTTGCATCCGGGACTCTGCCTCGACGCGGTTCTCGGCCAGTTCCTCGCGCTCCTCGGTCAGCGCGGCGGCGCGCTCGCGCAGATGCTCGAGGCGCGCTCGCCCGGCGCCGACCTCGGCATCCAACGACGCGTGCTCGCGGCTCAGCCGGGTGACGGTCTCCAGCGCGTCCTCGCGCTCCTGCTCCAGGGTCTGACGTCGTTCGGTGAAGGCTTCCTGCTGCTCGGCGAGCGCCGCGATGACCTCGTCCAGGTCGTCGGCGGCCGATGCCAGCGCGCGCAGATCCTCGGCGCGGGCGATACTGCCGGCCACCTGCGGGCCGGCCGACGGCGCCCGCAGCCAGTCGCGGCCGAGCAGCACGCCGTCGCGGGTCACGATGCGCTCGCCGGGCGCGAGCAGCGAGCGGCGCCCGAGCGCCTCGGGCAGCGTATCCGCAACCGTGACGTGGGCCAGTAGGCTCGCCAGCGGCCATGGGCAGCGCACCCGTGCGAGCAGGCTGCCCTCGGGGGCAGTATCGAGGGACGGCGCATCCGCCGCGAGCAGCGTCAGCGGACCGCAGTCGAGCCCGCTGGCGTGGGCGTCGAGGCCGTCGACGCAGAGCGCGCCGAGGGCGTCGTCGAGCACCGTTTCCACCGCCCGCTGCCAGCCTGGCTCCACCTCGATGGAATCCAACAGGCGCGGCACGTTCTGCAGCTCCCGGCCCTCGATCCAGGCGCTGACGGCATCGTCGGCGTTCTCGAGCGCGGCATCCTGCAATGCCTCCAGCGAGGCTTGGCGCCCGCGGCAGGTCTGCAGCTCGGTGCGGGCCGCGTCCAGGCGCCCGGCGACGCCATGGCGGTCTTCATCGAGGGCTCGCAGCGCGTCGGCGGCGGCGGCTTGCGCATCGGCCGCGGCGGCGATGCGCTCGTCGAGTCCCTCGGCGCGCTCGGCGAGCGACTCGAGGCGCGCTTCCAGCTCCGCGGTTTCGAGCCGGGCAAGCTCCTGCTCGACGCGCCCGGCGCGCTGGTCGTACTGCAGCACGCGCTGCTCCAGGCTGTTGATCAGCCCGCGCTCGATCTGGGCCTGCTCCGAGGGCCCGGCGAGGCGCTCCTGCAGCGTGTCCCAGGCCGCCTGCCATGCGTCGAGCCGCGCCTCGGCCTCGGCCAGCCCTTCGCCGGCGGCCTCGAAACGCTCGGCGACCTCCTCGAGCAACGGCGCATCGCGCGCCAGCGCCTCGTCGAGCTCCGCGAGCCTGGCTTGATCGCGCTGCAGATGGGCTTCGGCCTCCTGCAACTCGCCGCGGGCGCGGCCGAGCTCGGTCTCCTGCCGCGCACGGTTCTCGGCCGAGAAACGGATGGCCTGCTCGAGCCGCGCGATTTCGGAGCCGACCGCGTAGTAGCGGCCTTGCACCGCGTTGAAGGCCTCGGAGGCGTCGGCGTAGGCGTCGCGATGCGCTTCGATGCGGGTCTCGATGGCGCGCTGCTCGGCGATCTGTCTCTCCAGGTCGGTCTCGAGGCCGGCGATCACGCGCTCGCGCTCGCCGATATCGCGATCGAGATCGCGCCAGCGCAAGGCAGCCAGCTCGTCTTCGAGGCGTCGCTCGTCGGCCTTCAGCGCGCGGTACTTCTCCGCCGTCGCGGCCTGACGCTCCAAGTGCTGCAGTTGCTTGCCGACCTCGTCGCGCAGGTCCGCAAGCCGCTCCAGGTTCTCGCGCGTGTGACGCATGCGGTTCTCGGTCTCGCGTCGGCGCTCCTTGTACTTGGAGATGCCGGCAGCCTCCTCGATGAACAGCCGAAGCTCGTCGGGCTTGGCCTCGATGAAGCGCGAGATCATGCCCTGCTCGATGATGGCGTAGCTGCGCGGGCCGAGGCCGGTGCCGAGGAAAAGATCCTGGATATCGCGGCGGCGGCAGCGTGAGCCGTTCAGGAAATAGGCGGACTGGCCGTCGCGGGAGACCTGACGCTTGACGGCGATTTGGTTGAACGCGGCATACTCGCCGCCTGCGCCGCCGTCTGCATTGTCGAACAATAACTCGATGCTGGCGACGCCGACGGGCTTGCGCCCGGAGCTGCCGTTGAAGATGACGTCGGCCATGGATTCGCCCCGCAGCATCTTCGCGGAGCTCTCGCCCATGACCCAGCGCACGGCATCGATGACATTCGATTTGCCGCAGCCGTTGGGACCGACGACGCCGACCAGGTTGCTTGGGAACAGCACCGTCGTCGGATCGACGAAGGATTTGAACCCGGCCAGCTTTATTTTTTCGAGCCGCATCGCGGAAAGATACTGAAGCCGAATACACCGGACAAGCGCGGGTTTAAGGGACAACAGCGGGCCGCATGTCGCTGCCGGCGTGCGGCGCGCGCGGCGAAGGCTGAATGCGCGCATCCGGCATCGGGCATCGGACATCGGACATCGGGCATCGGGCATCGGGCGGCCGGCGCCGCGCTCGGTATAAACTGCCGGTCCGCGTGATGACGGAACGCCGGGCTCGGCGACCGGTCTGCGGATAGTGATCGACAAGCGAGCACGGCGCCCGGAACCGCCGGCGCCGAAGCGGCGCGGCGGGCGCGCTCGACATTCCACGTCGACCCGGCTCTGAAGACGGCCCCGCCGTGATCCGAGCGCAATGACCCAACACCAGGAGACCCCGACCCGATGAGCACGGCCCCGAGCAAGACGCTCGAAACCTTCCCCAACCCGCAGCCGCAGCGGGATTACACCATCCGCATCCGCGTCCCGGAGTTCACCTGCCTGTGCCCGAAAACGGGCCAGCCGGACTTCGCCGAATTGACGCTGGAGTATGTCCCGGAGGCGCGCTGCGTGGAGCTGAAATCGCTGAAGACCTACGTCTGGTCCTTTCGCGACGAGGGCGCGTTCCACGAGGACGTGACCAACCATATGCTATCGGATCTGGTTGCCGCGACTTCGCCGCGCTTCATGCGGCTGACAGCCGACTTCAACGTCCGCGGCGGCATCTACACCACGATCGTCGCCGAGCACCGCGCCGACGGCTGGCGGGCGCCGGAGCACGTGCGCCTGCCGTGAAGCCGGTCTGCTTTATCGGTGTCGACGTCGGCACCTCCGGCTGCCGGGCGGGTGCCGTCGACGGGCACGGCAAGCGCTTGGCGGGTGCCGCGGCGACGCTGCCGGCGCCGCTGCGCAAGCCCGGCGGCGCCGTCGAGCAAGACCCGATGCACTGGCTGGGCGCGGTACTGGCCGTGCTGCGCGAGTTAAGCGCGGCCGTGACCGCGTATCATCCCCGGGCCCTGTGCCTCGACGCCACCTCGGCGACACTGCTGCTGTGCGCGCCGGACGGCACGCCGCTCGGCCCGGCACTGATGTACAACGACAGCAGCAGCCGCGCGCAAGCGGCGGTGGTGGCCGACGCGGCGCCGGCGGACGCTCCCGCGCGCGGCGCCAGCGCCAGCCTGGCCAAGCTGTTGGCGCTGGCTGAGCGCCACGCGCCGGCCGGCCCCGCCTTGGCGCTGCACCAGGCCGACTGGCTCATCGGCCGACTGCGCGGGCGCTGCGGCGACAGCGATTGGAACAATGCGCTGAAGCTCGGTTTCGATCCGGCCGCGGGGCCGGTCGCAGGCGCGGCCGCGGACCGGATTGCAACCCACGCCGCCGGGGCCTGGGGCGGCTGGCTGGAGCGCTTGCTGCCGTCCGCGATCCAATTGCCGCGGGTGCATGCACCCGGCACAAGGCTCGGTCCCATCAGCCGCGAGATGGCGCAAGCGACCGGCCTGCCGGCGGACCTCGCCGTCTGCGCAGGCACCACCGACAGCACCGCCGCCGTGATCGCGGCAGGCGCCGTCTCGCCCGGCGATGCGGTCACCAGCCTCGGCAGTACACTGGTGCTGAAAGTCATCGGCGAGCGGCCGATCGCCGCGCCCGCACTCGGCGTCTACAGCCACCGGCTCGGCGATCACTGGCTCATCGGCGGCGCCTCCAACAGCGGCGGTGCCGTGCTGCGCGCCTATTTCGACGCCGAGACCATCGCCGCATTGAGCGAGCGCATCGACCCCGGCGCCGACAGCGGCCTCGACTACTACCCGCTGACGGAGCCCGGCGAGCGCTTTCCGGTCAGCGACCCGACGCTGGCCCCGCGCCTGACGCCGCGCCCCGCCGACGACGCCCTGTTCCTGCACGGGCTGCTGCAGGGCATCGCCGCCATCGAGCGCGACGGCTATCGCTTGCTGGCCGAGCTCGGAGCGCCGCGGCCCCGGCGCGTGCTCACCATCGGCGGCGGCGCCGCCAACCTCCGCTGGACGGCAATGCGCGCCCGCATGCTGGGCATCGATGTTGTCCCTGCGGCACAACAGGAAGCCGCTTACGGCGCGGCCCTGCTGGCGCTTCGCGCAGAGGACGCCCGTACCGCCGACGCCTGATTCCGGCCCCCTGGCATGCGTCGGCACGCCGGCCCCGCGGTCGCCAATACACAACCGCAGTGATAGGATCGCGGCTCGGCCGCGGCACGGTCTATGGGGCATCTCACCCGTCGTGGCATCGCAATCGAGACGCCTGCCAGGAAGGAAAAAACATGACGGCCCCGCTACCGGACATCGATCGCTTGCGGATCGGCATCATTGGCCTGGGCTACGTCGGACTGCCGCTGGCCGTCGCCTTTGGCGAGCGCTTCGAGACCACCGGTTTCGACATCAACCACGCGCGCGTCGAAGAGCTGCGCGCCGGGCACGACAGCTCGCTGGAAGTCGATGACGACGAATTGGCCGCCGCGACCCGGCTCACCTGCACCCACGAACCGGCCGACCTCGCCGACTGCAACTTCTACGTGGTCACGGTACCCACGCCGATCACCGTCAACAAGACGCCGGACCTGCGCCCGCTGATCGGCGCCAGCGAGACACTGGGCAAGCTGATCGCTTCGGGCGATGTCGTCGTCTACGAATCCACCGTCTATCCCGGCGCCACCGAAGAGGTCTGCGTGCCGCTGTTGGAAGCGGGCAGCGGGCTTGTCTTCAACCGCGATTTCTACGTCGGCTACAGCCCCGAGCGCATCAACCCCGGCGACCGCGAGCACCGGCTTCGCACCATCAAGAAGGTCACCTCCGGATCGACGCCGCAGGCCGCCGAGCTGATCGACCGGCTCTACGCCAGCGTCGTCGAGGCCGGCACCCACCTGACCAGCAGCATCCGTGTCGCCGAGGCGGCCAAGGTCATCGAGAACACCCAGCGCGACGTCAATATCGCGCTGGTCAACGAGCTGGCGCTGATCTTCAACCGGCTCGACATCGACACCGAAGAGGTGCTGATCGCGGCGGGCACCAAATGGAACTTCCTGCCGTTTCGCCCGGGCCTGGTGGGCGGGCACTGCATCGGTGTCGATCCCTACTACCTGACCCACAAAGCCCAGGAGATCGGCTATCACCCGGAGATCATTCTGGCCGGCCGGCGGCTGAACGACAGCATGGGCGCCTTCGTTGCCTCCCGGGTGGTCAAGCTGATGGCGGCCAACGGCGGCTTCCCGGCCCATGCCCGAGTCCTGTTGCTGGGCCTGACCTTCAAGGAAAACTGCCCCGACCTGCGCAATACCCGCGTCGTCGACATCGCCGCCGAGCTGCGCGACTACGGCATCCACTGCGATGTCTGGGATCCCTGGGCCAATGCCGAAGAAGCAAGGCGCGAATACGGGGTAGAACTGATCACGCCGGCGCCTGGCGACGACTACGATGCCGTGATTGTCGGCGTCGCGCACCGGCAATTCGCCGAGCTGGGCATCGACGGTGTTCGCGCGCTGGCGAAGCCCGGCGCCGTGGTTTACGACGTCAAGCATGTGTTCCCGGCACAGCTGGTGGACGGACGGCTCTGATCGCCCCGTTGCTCGCTGCGGCACACGGCGAACCGCAGCTCGCCCTGCGCATCGCCGCGCGCACGACAACGCGCGGTATCGGCGCCCCGCGGCGGCCTCGGCTCGGCCGCTGCACGCGCGTCGACATCGACGGTCCCCATGTCCGGCCGTCGCGGGGCACCCGGCACGACCGCCGACGCAACGCAAGCGTTTGCCGCGGCGCCGGTCCTCGCGACATGCCGCGCCGTCCGATCCAAGCAAAATCATTCGATCATCCCAAGGAACAGAAAGCATGAAAGTTCTGATCACCGGCAGCGCGGGCTTTATCGGCTCGGCCCTGTCCCTGCGGCTACTCGAGCGCGGCGACGAGGTCATCGGCGTCGACAACCTGAACGACTACTACGACGTGAGCCTGAAGGAGGCGAGGCTCGCCCGCACCCGCGACCACGCCGCCTACACCGACCTGCGCCTGGACCTGGAAGACCGCGCCGGCATGGCCGCCGCCTTCGCCAAGCACCAACCGCAGCGGGTCGTAAACCTGGCCGCCCAGGCCGGCGTGCGCTACTCCATCGAGAACCCGCTGGCCTATGTGGACAGCAACCTGGTCGGCTTCGCCCACATCCTCGAAGGCTGCCGCCACAACGGCGTCGAGCACCTGGTCTACGCCTCCAGCAGCTCCGTCTACGGCGCCAACACCACCATGCCCTTCTCGGTGCACGACAACGTGGACCATCCGCTCAGCCTCTACGCGGCGAGCAAGAAGGCCAACGAGCTGATGGCCCACACCTACAGCCACCTGTACCGGATCCCGACGACGGGCCTGCGCTTCTTCACCGTCTACGGCCCCTGGGGCCGCCCGGACATGGCGCTGTTCAAGTTCACCAAGGCCATCATCGCGGGCGAGCCCATCGACGTCTTCAACTACGGCAAGCACCGGCGCGACTTCACCTACATCGACGACATCGTCGAAGGCGTCATCCGTGTCCTCGACAACGTCCCCGAGCCCAATCCGGACTGGACCGGCGCCGCACCCGACTCCGCCAGCAGCAGCGCCCCCTACCGCCTGTACAACATCGGCAACAACCAGCCCGTCGAGCTGATGCGCTACATCGAGGTGCTGGAGCAATGCCTCGGCCGCGAGGCCGAAAAGAACATGCTGCCGCTGCAGCCAGGCGACGTGCCCGACACCTACGCCGACGTCACCGACCTGGTCGAGCGGCTGCACTACAAGCCGGACACCTCGGTCGAGGACGGCGTCGCGCGGTTCGTGGAGTGGTATCGGGAGTATTTCGGGGTTTGACGGTGCGGTGTTGCGGGGACGATCGAGTCCGCAAACGAATACGGAGAAACGCGGATCGATCGATAGGCGTTACGCAGCATGCACGCACTTTCCGCCAACGCCTCGCCGGTATGCTCGATTCAGGGGTTGGGATTGGGCTCGGGCTCGACATGCCGATCCAGAGTTAGTACCCGCAGCGCCCGGACGCGCCCGCAGAGCCCCGCGCCTTACTCCGGGCGCTCTTCGGGGGGAAGTCTCAAGAGGCGCTCGGCCCGCCAGACTCGGACAATGCGCACAACCTCTCGGTCGTGTCGATAAACAATCCGAAAGGGCGGATGGATCAGTTCCCGTAGCCACGGCCGGCCGATCTCCGGCACGATGCGGCCGATCTCCGGAAATGCCTGCAGCGCCTCGATCCGCTCGATGATCTCGAGGAGATAGCGCTCGCCGATGTCGGCAACCCCTTGCTCGGCATACCACCGTTTGATCCCCTCGAGGTCCTCGAGCGCCGATACGGCGAAAGTGATCGCGATCGCCGGCACCTACGGCTTGAGCCCCAGCCGCGCCTTCGCGTCCGCAAGGGATACCTCTCGGCCTGCCTCCAGATCGGCCAGCCCGGTGACGACGGCGCGCAGGAACTCCCGTTCTTCCTCGGCTTGCTCGTAGTCGGAAACCGACTGAATGACGGCGACGCCGCGCCCCCGGCTGGTCAACAGCACCGGTCGATGCGAATCCGCCGCATGCCTGACGACTCGTCCGGGATTGACCTTCAGGTCGGAGACGGGCACAACGTCCTCGGAAAACTTGATCGTCATAGCGCGAGCGCAACAGTAGGTTGAGAGGTCCGAATATAGCACCGGTTGATTGGTCTTTCGCACGCATCATTTTACGCAAGCTGGGGGGACGATCGAGTCCGCAAACGAAGACCGATAAAAGCAAACCGGGTCTCGGGAGGCGAAGTGCCCGTCGCCGCGGCACGCGGGCAGACATGCGATACCTGCAATACCTGGCTTTTGCCGTGATGGTCGGCGGCGGATTGTACCTGCTGTTGTCGATCGCCTTTGATTCCGCCTATGCCGCCAAAATCGCCGCGGCCACGGCACCGCTGGCGCTATGGACGGGGCGGCTGATCACCGCCTATCGAACCAGCGTTATCACCCGGCGCATGCCGATGCTCGATGGCGGCCCGACACGGGCGGGCGCCTTGGTAGACGCGCAGGATTTGCAGTTGCTCGCCGCTGACCCGATAAGGAACGATGTAAGCGGTCCCGAGCATGACCAGCTCGCGGGTACCGGGAATCCGCCCCGGCCTGCCGAGGTGGGGAGCGTCGCGAAGATCGGTGATGCGGCTGCGGATACGCTCGAGCACGGCGCGCGACGCGTCCGGATTGTCGCCGGCGATGTAGAGGACGATGTCGCGGAGATCGTCGCGCGCCTGCGGCGAGAAGACGATCCTCATTCGGAGGCTGCTTTCCGCCCCTGGGCCTCTTGCTCGATCAGCGCGCCCGTTTCCGCCATGACGTCATCGAAAGCGATGTCTTCGCCGCGCGCCAAGGAGGCCTGAGCCTGTTTGATCGCTTCGATCTGCCAGGACTGGATCTCGATGTACTGCTTGAGCGCCTCTTCGATCACCCAGTTTCGTGAACGATCCATCGCCTCCGCGAGAAACGCAATCTGCGCCGCGACTTCCGGGTCGGTTCTGACTGTAATGGTGCTTCCCGCCATGTTGAAACTCCCGGTGATTGCACTGCACTCACTTGCAAGCTTTGCGTGGAGTGCCGCACGGACGCAAGAAAGCGAAAGGGGCCGGGAGCTTCGCCCCCCATGGGGCCTCACATTTCAAGCGGGTTCCTCAGACAACTTGCGGCGTGCCCCCGGACGCGCCGCCGCCGCCACCGCTGCCGGACCTGTTTCCGCCCGCAAGTCGTTCCGACCCGCGACGATTCGGTAGACGGCCGGCGTAAAGATCAAGCCAAGCGTCGCGCTCAGCCCGACCCCGCCGGCGATGACAACGGCCAGCGGCGGCCAGAAGTCGCCGCCGGAGAAGAGCAGCAACGGCAGGAAGCCGGCGACGGTGGTGAGCGTGGTGGCGACGATGTGGCGCGTCGCGCCGAGGGTCTCGCGGGCGATGGCATCCGGGTCGCCGGCGCGGGCGTCGGGTGCGGCGCGGATCGCGGTGAGCACGACGATGCTGGCGTTGATGGCGATGCCGACGAGGCCGGCGGTGCCGAGCAGCGGGTTGAAGCCCAGCGGGTAGCCGCCGGCCCACAGGGACAGCATGCCGAGCCCGACGGACAGCGCGGCGACGGCGCCGACGATGCCGGCCATCCGGAAGCTTCGGAACGTCAGCACCAGCGAGGCCAGCATCAGGCTCGCGAGCAGCGGCGCGTAGGCGAGCAGCAGGCGGACGGCGGTGCCCTGCTCCGCGCTGTCGCCGGCGAGCTCCAGCCGGTAGCCGGGGGCCATGCGGAAGCCCGAATCGGCGAGCCGCTGCTGCAGCTTTCGGGTCACCTCGATCGGCAGCGCGTCCGGGCGGATCCAGGCCTCGATGCGGTTGATCCGCTCGCCGTTGCGCCGGGTGATGCTCGCCGCCTCCGGGCGCAGCCTGAGCTCGCCGAGCGCCTGCGCCGGCACCCAGCCGTCCGGCGCCGCGACGGCGACCAGATGCGTCGACGCGAGCCGCGCGGTGTCGCCGCGCTCCGCGTCGCCGTAGCGCACGCGCACGGGCAGGTCTTCCAGGTCTTCGAGCACCAGGCCGCCGGCGACGCCGTCGAGGACGCCGCGGAGCTGCTCGGCGACGGCGCCCTCGGTCAATCCGGCCAGGCGCGTATCGTCCTCGCCGAGGTCCAGCCAGAGCTTGGGCTCGCCGCCCGCGATGCTGGCCGCGGTGTGGGTGACCTCCGCCAGCCCGTGCAGGATGCGGCGCACCTCGTCGCCGTAGGCGCGCAGCCGATCGCTGTCCGGCCCGACGAGCCGCAGGCTGACCGGCGCGGCGATGGGCGGGCCCTGCCCGAAGGCGCGCACGACGACCCGTGCGCCCGGGAAGCGGTCCGACAGCACCGGCTGCAGGTCGCGCACGAGGCGCTTGGCCTCGGCCGGATCCGCGGCGAGCACGGTGGCGCGCGCGTAGGCGGGGTTGTCGTCTTGGTCGCGCGGCTGGTTGTAGTAGACGGGCGGCGAGCTCCCGCCCGCGACCCAAGTGACGCCGCGCACCCCGCCCGCGTCGCGGATCGCTGCCTCCATGGCCTTCAGCGTCTCGGTCGTGCGCGCGAGCGAGGCGTCCGGCGCCAGCCAGAACTGCACCTCGAACTGATCCCGGTCGGCGGGCGGAAAGAACTGGCTCGGCAGCGCGCTCGCGGCGACGAAGCCGGCCAGCGGCGGCAGCAGGCACAGCGCGGCGCTCGCCAGGGGACGCCGCACCGCGGCCGCGAGCAGGCTGCGGTAGGCGGACGCGAGCCCCGAGTCGGTCCAGCCCTCGGTCCAGCCGTCGGTCCGGCCATCAGTCCATCGGCGCCCGGCCGCGCCGGGCCTCGCCAGCAGCGCGGCCAGCGCCGGGATGACCGTCATCGCGATCGCGAACGAGGCCAGCAGGGCCAGGATCACGGCCACCGCGATCGGGCGCACGAAGTCGCCGACATTGCCGGGCAGCAGGAAGATCGGCATGAAGCCCATGACCGTCGTGAAGGTGGACGCGCCGAGCGGCGCCGCCAGGTAGCGGACCGCGCCCCCCGCGGCGGCGGCCGGGGCCGCACCCCCGCCGAGCCGCTTGCGCACCTCGTCGGTGACAACGATGGCGTTGTCGATCAACAGGCCGATCGCGATGATCATGCCGAAGATGGACATCTGATGGATCTGCTGACCCGCGACGTCGAGGCCGAACAGCGTCACCGCCGCCGACAGCGGCAGCGCGGCACCGACCACCAGCGCCGAGCGCCAGCCCATCGCGACCCAGACCACGAGCATGACGCTGACGGCGCCGGCCGCCAGATTGCCGCCGAGCTCGGCGAGCCGGGCGTTCGTGTAGGCGCTCTGGTCGAAGACCACCTGCACGTCGACGCCGCTGCCCGCGGCCGCCGCGAAGTCCGCCACCTGCGCCCGCGCCCGCGCGGCCCAGTCGTTGAGGTGCACCGCTTCCTCGGTGCGCACGCCGAGCAGCACGGCACGCCGGCCGTCGGCGAAGGCGGCGGCAGCGGGCGGATCCTGCCAGGCGCGGCTGACCCGGGCCACGTCCGAGAGCCGCACGACGCCGCCCTCGCCGGCCGTCAGCGGCACGGATGCGACCCGCGCGACCGCGTCGAGCTCGCCGCCCACACCGAGCCCGATCCGCCGCTCCCCGGTGCGCAGCGTGCCGGGGGTGGCCTTCGCGTCCGCCGCGGACAAGCGCTCGGCGACGTCCGAGGCGCGCAGGCCCAGCGCCGCCAGCTCGGCCGGCTCCAACTCGACCCGGATCTCCTCGTCGACGCCGCCGAAGAGCACCACCCGCTCGGTGCCGGGCAGGTTGCGCAACCGGTCGGCCAACTCCTCGGCCAGGCGGTTCAGGATACCGAGGCCGGGCGCGTCCCCGCTGTCGCGGCGCACGGCAGCGACCAGCGAATAGGCGACGGCACCGCGCAGCTCGTCCAGTTCCGGCTTGCCGGCCCCGGGCGGCAACAGGCGTTCCGCGGCGGCCAGCTTGTCGCGGATCTTCGAGAAGACCTGCTCATTGGTTTCCGCGTCCACCGCGTCCTCCAGCTCGACGCTCATCACCGAGATGCCCGTGCGCGACGTCGATTCGATGGTCTTGATCTCCGGCACCTCCCGCAGCGCGTCCTCCAGCGGCTTCGTCACCAGGGCCTCGACCCGCTCGGCGCCCGCGCCGGGCAGCGGCGTGATGACGGTGGCGTTGCGCGTCGTGATGCGCGGATCCTCGATCCGGGGCAGGCTCTGCCAGGCCGAAACCCCGGCCAGCAGCAGCAGGGACACGACGAGGACAAGCAGGCGGCGGTCGGCGAGCAGTCGCGTTGCGAGCCGGGGAGTCATGTCAGCGCCCCTCCATCACGATGCCGGCGATCTCGGCGCCGGCCGACGGCAGCGCCCGCACCAGCTGGCCGGGGACCACCCGGTGCAGCCCGCCGGCGACCACCGGCGTGCCGGCCGCGAACGGTCCGCGGACATAGGCCCGATCCCCGTCCTGATGCAGAACCTCGACCGGCACCGGCCTGATGCGGTGGTCGGCGCCGATATCGTCCGGGGCGCCGGCGGCAAGCGGCTGGAGCGCGTAGGCCTGCCACAGCCCCCGCACGCCCTCGGCCAGCGCGGAAAGCGGTAGCCAGACGCCGGGCTCCGGGACGTGCTCGGAGAGCCGCAGCTCCACCAGCTCGCCGGGCCGCAGCCCGTCCGGCGCCTGAAGCGGCACGAACAGGGCGTCGACGGTGCGGGCCCGCGCGGCGCGCACCGGCAGCAGGGTGCGCAGCCGCGCCGGAATCACCTGTTCGCGCCAGCGCAGCTCGTAGGTCGCGCCGGCCGTCAGCCCGTCCGCGACACGCGCCGCCAAGCCGACACGCACCTCCGGCGTGGACAGCGCTTGCAGCTCGATCACCGGGCTGCCGGCCGCGAGCACCCGGCCCTCGTCTGCAGCGCGGGCAATGACCACACCGGCGAAGGGCGCCGTCAGCTCGGACTTCGCGAGATCCACGTCCACCGATGCGATCCGCGCCCGGGCCAATGCCGACGCGGCCTCCGCGGCACGCTCACCGGCACCGGCCTCGTCGAGCGCCTGGCGGGTCACCGCGCCCCGATCGACGGAGCCGCGGTAGCGTGCGAGCGTCGCCCGCGCCAGCGCCAGATCGGCCTCGGCCGCGTCCAGCACCGCCTCGAGCTCGCGGCGACGCGCCTGCAGCAGCGCCGTGTCCAGGCGCGCGAGCACCTGCCCTGCGGCCACGCGATCGCCCTCGGCAACCCGCACCTCGCGCAGCAGTCCCGAGCGCTCGAAGCCCGGGCCGCTGCTGCGCTCCGCCTCGACGCGGCCGGTGAAAATACGGCGCAGGTCGTAGCCGTCCGCGAGCGCGATCTCGATGACGCGAACCGCCAGCGCGGGCGCAACGGTTTCGGCGATGGGGGTGTCCGAGCCGCGATCCCCCGCGAGCAGCCCCGCAGCCGGTATGGCGAGCATCGGGGTCAGGACAAGGACGGCGAATGACAGCAGAACCTTGGGATTGCGCGCGGGTGTCATGGTGCGGATCTCCGGGCCGCGGATTGGCGCGGCCGCTCAAACAAGATAAACTAGACCGTATGGTTTGATATTAGACATAGTAAACTGGACTGTCTAGTCTTGTTTTTTTTAGGAGCCATGACGCAACCTCCCACGACGGCAAAGCCGGGCCGCCCCAAGAGCACGGAGAAGCGCGCCGCCATCCTGGAAGCGGCGAGCACCCTCTTCCTCGACAACGGGCCGCAGGGCACCAGCATGGACGCGGTGGCCAAGGCGGCGGGGGTCTCGAAGCAGACCGTCTACTCGCACTTCGAGAACAAGGAGGCGCTGTTTCGCGCCTGCATCCAAGGCAAGATCGCCGATTACGGCTTCGCCGAGGACGCACCGGCGGCAGACAGCGACGCGCCGGAGCTGCTGTTTCGGCTCGCGCGGCGGTTCATGGACCTGATCTGCGACCCGGACGTGGTCGCGATGCACCGCCTAGCCGCAGCCGAAGCCGGCACCCACCCGCGCATCGCCGCGCTGTACTTCGACGCCGGCCCCGCCGCGACCAAGCGCGCCGTCGCGGCGATGCTGAAAGCACTCGTGGCACGCGGCGAGCTGCGCATCCCGGACCTCGACTATGCGGCCTGGCAGCTTGCGAACATGGCCTTCGGCGAGTTCCACATGCAGTTGCAGTTCGGGCTGATCGAGCAGGTTCCGGACGACCGGCTGGACGCCCATCTGCGGCAAGTGGTGGCGGACTTTTTGCGGCTTTACGGCGCGGGGCGAGCAACACGCTGAACCGTGGCGTGCCGGCGCGTTTCCATGCAGCCCAGCGCCAGGCAGACCCGCGATGCGATCGTTGCGCAGGTCGCTCTAGCCGCGCTCGCCCCCGTCTTCTCCTTCCCCGGCTTCGCCCGGCTCATCGGCGCCATCATCACCATGGGCGTAGTCGGAAGCCGCGCGGCGCTTCCCATTGTCGTCTCCGGTCAGTGTCGCCGCCGCCGGGCTCGTAGCCTTTTCGCTGTCGGTCACGTGCAGGTGCATATCCGTCTGCGGGAACGGAATCGAGATTCCGTTGGCGTCGAACGCCTCCTTCACGGCGCGCTGGAGGTCCCAGTAGACCGTCCAGTAATCAGCGGTCTTGGTCCAGGGGCGCACGATGAAGTTGACCGAGCTGTCCCCCAGCTCGCTGACCCGGATATTCGGAGCCGGGTCTTCCAGCACCAGCGGATGGTTGGTGACCACGTCTTCCAGCACCTGCTGCGCCTGCTCGATGGAATCGTCATAGCCGATGCCGAAGACGAGATCGACGCGGCGGGTTTCCGATGCGGTGACATTGGTGATGACGTCGCCCCAGACCTTGGAATTCGGGATCGTGATCACCTGGTTGTCGGGCGTGGTCACCGTCGTGGACATGATGGAGACGTGCTTGATGGTGCCGCCGAGACCGGCGACCTGCACATAGTCGCCTTCGTCGAAGGGGCGGTTGATCATGATCATCAGGCCGGCTGCGAGGTTGCCCAATGTCTCCTGCATCGCGAACGCGAGGATGAAGGAGGCGCCGCCCACCAACGCGAACAGCGGCGTGATGTTCACCCCCAGCAGCGCGAGTACGAACATCAGGCCGAAGGCGATGGTGAGCCAGTACACCAACATGACCAGGAAGCCACTCAGCAGATTGGAGAGCTGCGGGGTGCGGTCGACGGCGCGGCGCACCCAGGCGCGCACGATCCTGGCGACGATGAGCAGGACGAAGAACGAGCCGACGATGACGGCGATGCGAAAGCCGACCGCCACGCCGCCCTCCGGTGAGACCAGCCACTTCAGGACACCGTCGGTGAACTCCTGCAGCGTCAGCTGCGAGCGCCCGGCGTCGATGACGGCGGACAGGTAGCGCCGCATGGACTCGACCTCCGCCGGGTCGCCCCCCTTGGACTCGAAGCTCGCGATGACGGCGGTGGCCTTCTCGAAGATGCGATCGCGCTCCTCCACCAGCGCCAGTCGCTCCGCGCGCAGCGCTTCGGCCTCGGTGCCGTCGGCGGCGCGGATCTCGAGGCTCTTGTCGATCACCGTCTGCGCAGCGGTGCGCGCCCGGTCCTGCCAGGCCGCGGCGAGCGGGGCGAGCTCATCGGCGGTGAGCGGAACGAGCCGCAGTTCCAGCACTTCGAGCGCGATGGCCGGATCATCCAGGCCCGCGGGATAGGCCGGCGCCGCGTCTTCCGTATCGGCGCCTACCGCAGGTTCTTCAGCGGTCGTATCCTGCGCCCAGCCGACGCCCGTCGCCAGTGCGCACAGCATCACGACGACGGCGAGGCCGGCGCTGATCGTCGTTGTTTTCCCAAGCTCGAAACGCGTCGTCATATCTCCCCCTATCGGATTGTGATTGAGAATGGAGATCGCTCAATGGTCATGCAACGTGGAGGCCTTTGAAGCGCTCGCGACGGACCGGCATGTCAGGCGCAGACATCGTAAGCATGCCCGCAGACAATGACCCGAGATCAGCGAGTCCCGCCGCTTGCAGGCTTGCGCTTCGCTGCCGGGTTGAGTCCTGATGAGGCGATCACTGTTGAGTGCGTCGGTGGCTCTCCATGATGGTCATGTAATTCACCACCGCTGCGACGAAGCCGGCAACCAGACCCGGGATGATCACGGCCACAGCGATCGTCCGTTGCAGACTCACCCCGGCGACATGCGTATTGTCCTCGATGGGCTCGTACGCGTTCGAGTCCAGCCAAAAGGCCTGCGCCGACCAGCGGCCGAGCCGCCCGGAGCCGAGAAACGCGAAGTCGTGCGGTGCGCGACGAGATGTACACGCCTTGCCCGGGACCGGCGTTCCATTGGGAGCCGAACTGGGAGATCAGAAAGCCGCTGTTCAACGTGAAGTTCTGGCGCCCGGCGGAGACGTTGAAGCGGTGCCCCTTATCCTGCGGGGCATAGAGGAGGCGCGAGTACGCAGGCTCTAGGTCGAAGTTGGCGCGGGCTCGTCATCCGGCCGTTCGAGCGCATTGAAGTTGTCGTAGGACATCCCCTCGATGCGCCCCCGCGAGATGGTCCGGGAGCCGATGATGGCGAGCACCAGCATGCGGTCGAGATCGCCGCCGAACTGCCGACGGAGCACCAGCATCAGCTCGCAGAAGGCGTCGTTGTGAATGGGCCAGATGCGACCGAAGTGTGTTTTGAGGGCATCTTCGTTGAACGACACGGCCGTTGCTCCCGGGATGGCTCCCCGTCGGCCCGAGACGTCACACCACGGTGTCGATGCACCGCTCGTTCCAGATAGTCGTCGAGGAATGTCCAGATCGGGCTCGTCGACTCACGGACGAGGCCCCGCTCCTCCGGCGCCAAGTCGTAGCGCAGGGTCAGGATCAGATCGCTGGACTGGTAGAGCGTCAGTGCCTTGGGCACGCGCAACGCCCCATCGAGCAGATAGCCGCCGAGCACGTCGCGGTCGATCTGTAGGCGATGAAGGCGCCGTCGTTACCCAGGAAATGCCACAACTCGCCAGCCACCAGCACCGGATTCTCGTAGTCCACCTTGTAGCCGTGAACGTAGATGTAGACATCCTTGGTGGCAGCGACGGCAAGGCGGGCATCGAGCGCGGCGGCGAAGCGTTCGCCAGGCAATGGAGAGCGCGCCACTCCGGCAGCGAAGTGAGCGCCCCCGGCAGCTCGGGGGACCGTGCGAGGCCGGCGGTCCGCAATCGAGGGAGATCGGGGCCGACGGTCGAATAGCACCTCAGTGCAGCATGAATACCGGCATCTCTGCCGAGGTCATGACATGCTCGGTGACGCCGCCCAGGATCAGTTGGCGCAGGCGGCTACGGCTATAGGCGCCGACGATCAGTAGATTGATTTTGTCCTCGGTCGCGCTGGCGAGTAACGCCTCGCCGACGTGCGGATCATGGGCTTGGACGGTCTTCATCCGCGCCGTGACCCCATGCCAGCCCAAATATTTCACAAGCTCCGCGGGGGTCGGCTCCGTATGCTGGTGATGCTGGCAGGTGTAGACGATCACCTCCTCGGCTTCTTTCAGATAGGCCATTGCGGCACCGACGGCATGAGCCGCCTGGGCGCTGCCGTTCCAGCCGATGCCCACCCGGGAGCCAATCGTCGGCTCCACTCGTCGCGGCATGATCAGCACCGGCCGTCCGGTGGATTTCAGCGCGGCTTCGGCCACGGCCGGAGGCGGCGCAACCGGGATGGGTCCGGGAAGGATGATCAGGTCCGACAGTCGTCCACGCACCGCCAGGGTAGAGTCTGCCCGGCTGATCACCTGTTGCCAGGCGGCGGACACGTGGCCGCCAACCTGCGCTTCAACGATCGGAATCCCCGACTCCGCACAGTAGAACTCGAACAGCTCCCGTGCGTGCCCGGCCTTGGTGTCGACGTTGCGATCGTCGGCCTTGAGGACAGTCTGGCGCAGATGTTTCGACAACCCCAGGTGCGCCAGGTGGAGGTTCTGGCTCGGGTTTCGCATCACATAGAGGATATCCAAATGCGCATCGAAACGTTGTGCCACACCGAGCGCCATCTCGAGCGCCGGACCAGGGTTGTCGGTCTCGCACAACGACAACAAAATGGTCTTGACAGGCATAGGTCACGGCTCCAAAAGACATCTCGCCGGTTGGTCGGCGTATAAGCTGCGAAAACGAATACTTGCCGAACGGCAAAAACCCTATTATCGAAGGATTATTGGAATCGTTCCACACAATATCAGCAAGTTTTCAGGCCGAGGCTGCTGTATCGACGCCGTTCGATAGGCCCGTCCACCCTCGGCGCCGGCGCCGCTCTCGCGGCGACCAACCGGGAAAGTCCGACCGCGCCGTCAGGCAGCGTTGATGCCGAAGCTCATGCCGGGCTTGCCTTGGTTCCAGCGCTCCAGTTCGGTCATCAACATGCCGATGTGCGCGTGCTCCTCGGCCCGCAGCATCTTCAACAGCTTGCGCTCTTGCGTTCCGTCCTCGGCCACGGCAAGCCGTTCATCCAGTTTCTCCAGCGCCCGCTGCTCGAAGGCAATCGCGAGTCGAAGCAGATTATGCGGATCCGCGGGATGCTGCTCGACATGTGCGAACTGGGCCGCACGTGCGAGACGAATCTCGGCCGAGTCATCCGGCGGCGTCGTGTGGAATCGTTTCGCCAACGTCTGCATCTGGCTATGCTCCAGCTCGGCAAAATGGTTGAACATGGCTCGGAGTACAGGGTCGTCCGCCTGCGGTGCGGCGCCGCGATAAAAGGCGTGCGCACCGAGCTGGATTTCGAAAGCCGCGCGAATCGTGGCAATCGCCGCGGCGTTCTCCAGCGGCTCCGGTTCCACCATCGCGAGTTTGCCCCCGCAAAGCGCACAGCGCCCGTAGGGCATGGCGACCCCCTCGCTGACCTTGCCGCAATCACTGCATTCCCAATGCACGGTTTGATCGCCGAGATGCACCTCGGAGCCCTGCTCCTCGAAGCGATGCTCCGCCTCCCCGACGCGGGCCATCGCCTCTGCCGGAGGCGCCGGCAGATTCGGCAGCGGGTGGGGCGCAACGAAGGCGTCCACCGCTTCTCGAGTCGGCGGCCAGACGGCACGGTTGCCGGACAACCAGCAGGCAATTGAGCGTGCCGCCCGGCGCCCGGCAGCCATCGCTAGGATCACCGTGGCGCCGCCGGTGACGATATCGCCGCCGGCAAACACCGCGGGCTTGGTGGTGGTCTGCAGCTTGTCGTCGGCGATGATATAGCCCCAACGGTTGCAGCCCAGATCGGCCGTGGTTTCCGGAATGATCGGATTCGCCCGCGTGCCGAGGGCGACGATGACGCTCTCGCAGTCGATTTCGCTGATGTCGCCGGTGCCCACCGGCGCGCGGCGCCCCCGCTCGTCCCGATCACCCAGTTCCATGCGTTCGACGCGAAGGCCGATCACATCGCCCTGGTCGTCGGTTATGACGGCCTTCGGCGCATGCAGGAAATAGAACTCGATGCCTTCCTCCTTGGCGTGGCGCAGCTCTTCCAGCCGGGCCGGTGCCTCCGCCTCGCTGCGCCGATAAACACAACGCACACGCTTTACACCTAGACGCTTGGCCACCCGCAGGCAGTCCATCGCGGTGTTGCCGGCACCGATGACCACGACGCTGTCGCCGAGCGCGACCGGCGTGTCTCTGTAGGGAAACTGATCGCCGCCCATCAGGTTGACGCGGGTCAAGAACTCGTTGGCCGAGTAGACCTGTCCGGCGGACTCGCCCGGAATGCCGAGCAAACTCGGCGCACCGGCGCCGACGCCGATATAGACGGCATCGAAACCACGCTCGACCAGCAACTGATCGATGCTGAACGTCTTACCGACGACTTTATTCGTTTCGAACTGCACACCCATGTCGCGCAGCACCTCGACCTCACGATCGATGATGTCCCGCGGCAGGCGGAACGGAGGTATGCCGTATTGCAGCACGCCACCGATCACATGCAGCGCTTCGAACACCGTCACCTCGACACCGCAGCGCACCAGATCAGCGGCGGCGGCGAGCCCGGTAGGCCCGGAACCGACGATGGCAACGCGGCCGAGGCGCCTTTCGAACATCGGCCGTTGAACGGTCTTTTGCGTGGCATTGTCGCCGACGAAGCGTTCCAGACGACCGATCGCAACCGGCTCCATCTTTGCGATCAGCACGCAGTGGCTCTCGCACTGGCTCTCCTGCGGGCAGACCCGGCCGCAAACGGACGGGAACAGATTGTTCTCGGTGATCACATCGCGCGCGCCGTCGATGTCGCGGACCAACAGGTGGCGAATGAACCGGGGGATGTCGATCTCGACCGGGCAACCGGCGATGCAGGTGGGGTTCTTGCACTGGATACAGCGCTCGGCTTCCTCGATGGCATCATCGATGGCGAAGCCGAGGTTGACCTCTTTGAAATGCCTGACGCGGCTCGCGGCGGGACGTTCCGGCATCGGCACCTGGGTCGGCAGCAGCGTCTTCAGCTTTTTGTAACTGCGCTTTTCTTCTTCGAACAGCAAGCGCTCGATATCGCAGAGGTGCGTGAACTCGGCATTGGCCTTGGCTTCCTGCGCCTTGAAGCGGCGCTGTCGTGCGAGCAACTCTTCGAAGTTGACCAAGTGACCGTCGAAATCCGGCCCCTCCACGCACGCAAAGCGCACCTTGCCGTCCACCGTGACGCGACAGGAACCGCACATGCCCGTCCCGTCGACCATAATCGCATTCAGCGAGACCATGGTTTTGACGCCGAACGGGCGGGTGGTCTCGCAGCAGGCATGCATCATCGGGAGCGGACCGATCGCAATCGCCAGATCGGGTTGATCCTCCCGCATCAGATCGCGCAGCGCGTCGGTGACGAAGCCCTGGCGCCCGTAGCTGCCGTCGTCGGTGCAGACGATGAGGTCGTCCGTATATCGACGAAAACGGTCGAGCCAGAACATCAGCTCGCGATTGCGAAAGCCAACGATGGCGGTGACCCGATTACCCGCCTCCTTGAAGGCACGTAGTTGCGGGTAGATGGGCGCAATACCGAGTCCGCCGCCGACCAAGACGACATGACCCACCTTCGAGATATGCTGCGGCCGGCCGACGGGGCCGACGAAATCCTTGAAATAGTCCCCGGTCTTATAGCGGGTCATCATTTCCTTGGTCGACTTTCCCAGGGCCTGTATCACCATGGTGACGATACCGGCCTCTCGATCGAAGTCTGCCACGGTGAGCGGAATACGCTCGCTGCCCTCGTGCAGACGCAGCATGACGAATTGGCCGGGTTGTGCGGCGCGCGCAATATCCACGGCTTGAACGTCCCACTGGAACACGATATCGGACAGAGTTTCGCTGCGGACGATTCGGTACATAACAGGGTCCTCCTGTTGGTTTTCCCGACTCCGGCGGAATTATTTTTATAGCCGAGAAGTCGAGTGAAGCAATGCGTCACTCGGTGTTGTTACGGCAATTAAATGGCATCTAAACCAGGCACGCCAAAGACGCGCGTGGACGCTGCGGATACGTATTACTAGACTGCCAAAAACTAATGGATGGGAAATCCACGCCACCCTGAGAGCTCAGGTATGGTCTGACATCGAAGGCTAGCCGGGGCGGGATGTTCGGTCAACATAAAGCAGCGCGGCCGACGCATTTCGCGCGCGGCGCAAGAACGCGAATTCCCGGGCGCCCGAGTCGGAATCCAGGCTATAGCGGATCGGCGGAACATGCTCCGCCGATGAATGGCACGCGGGCATTGATGGTTGTCGCGGAGCTGCGCGATCCCGGGATCGCGCGATGCGATGACGTTCGACTCGCAGGTCAGCGCAGATCACGACCGGGCGCCGATGTCGAGCGCGCGCCGACCGTCGTCATCGGTCAAGCCGTGCGCCTCGCCCGGGAGCAGCGCCACTCGGGGCAGGCGCCGGACTACGACCGGCACCGTGCCAAGGCGTGGAAAGCGCTCTACCTCGATCCGCCGTCCACCGTGGCCACCCACGTCATGGATGCCCTGATGTTCCTGCTTGACGGCAGTGCCGGGGTCGCTGACGTCAAGCTGCCGCCTCCTGCCGATGAGGGCCCGGTCACGTCGGAGGCCAGGCGCTGGGTCATGGAGACCGAATCCGACGTGTTGAGCACCGAGATCAAGCTGTTCGATCAGGATCTGCTGAGTCAGCCGGCGCGGGTCGACCTGCTGAAGGCCAAGCTCGACAACCGTGGGTTACGGAGCCTAAGCTTTGTTTTCGCTCATAGCCGACGACCGGCAGTGTCCAGCGCGTCTCCGAAGACAAGTGTCAGCGCCGTCATTCCGCCGTGTTCGCCGCTCGAGTCTCTCGTCTGCGCGATGGGTCAGCGTGCGGCTGGACTTATACATCCCAACGAACATGAGTAATCCGATGATACAAGTCTCCTATGTCAGTACCGTCGCTAACCCGATCTCTGCGGAGCAGCTGCTGGCCCTGCTCATGCAATGCCGCAAGAATAACGCCGCTCAGGATGTGACCGGCATGCTGCTCTATGGCAACGGCACGTTCCTACAAGCAATTGAAGGCGACGAGCAGGTGATTGACGATTTGGTCGAGACGATCTGGGCCGATCCGCGACACGAGAAGATCAAGCTCCTGAGCCGCCGATCGATATCACGTCGGGAGTATGCGGATTGGAGCATGGCCTTCGAGCGAATTTCGGACGAAGGTAACTGGAAGGTAGAGGGGCTGAAGAGCTTCGCTGCGTCCGATTTCAACTACGACTACCTGGTGGGTCATGAACCGGTCGTCACGGCGCTGATGGACCGATATCGCGAACCGCACTTCGACCAACTTATCGGCGAGATCAATGCGAAAGACAAGGTAATCGAGCACCTCAAGGCGGCACTGGCGCAGGTGCATGACCGGGCGCAGGTCACGCGATTGGCGCTCGAGAGTCTCACGGAGGCGGCGCGGCGCGGAGAGTGCAGCGACGCGCTGTTGGACATGTGTAATACCACCATTGCGAGTGTGCGCCCGAAATGACGGCGCAGCGACAACTGTCTTGCCGCTGACGTCTTGCGTCAACGTTGACCGGCATCGTCCGAACCGGAACGGCCGGTTTGCGTCTCCGCGGTTGAGACCGAGATTCTGCGACTTTGGCCCGGGCAATCCCCGGTGTGCCCTGGCTTCGGCGGCAACCGTCTGACTCCGACGGTGGTCCTATGTTTACGCGGCAAGCGGTTTTGGCTGTCGTAGTTGCAGAAAGACCGTTGCTT
Organism: Thiohalocapsa sp.; assembly: GCA_021736785.1. GTDB lineage: Bacteria > Pseudomonadota > Gammaproteobacteria > Chromatiales > Chromatiaceae > Thiohalocapsa. The sequence goes on from JAIPFF010000028.1 coordinate 42,857, forward strand.
TGCCAAATCGATTGATCACTGCATGGCGGACGTCGAGGGGGGGTCGGCATAGAGCCGGACGTAGACGGACCCGAGACCGCTCTGCTCGATCGACGCCACCCACTGCGCGATCTGTGGCTCGAAACCCGTTACCGTCTCCAAGGAGTGACTGTTGTGGCCGGGAAGGCAGACCGTTTCGATCGGCAGGTTCAGGCTCCCCGGCCTCGGGGTCGGAACGGAAACTGCCACGCGTGGGACGGCTTTGCTTAGAGAGACTTTGCTCGACTAGCGTTTGCCGCGGCCCAGAGGCGCGTCGCCATTCTCAATCGCCTCAAGCAACCGAAAATGAAGGCTTTCGGAAACGGTATTTTCGAAAGCCGTACTGATTTTGGCAGCATGGCAAGAAACTTACGTCCCTAGGACCCCCGCGCCACGAGCGCGGCTAGTCCGCCCCTACAACAAGCGATCGATAACGTGCACGACCCCATGCTCAAACTCTGCGGTGCCGATAACGGCTGCGCCATTGACTGACCGGGTTCCGCTCCAGTCGGCAGCAATCTTGGTGCCGCTCCAGGACAGGAACGTTGCGCCAGGCCGGAGCTCTGGTCCGGTCAGTCTGCCGGAGACCATGTGCGCGCCAACTAATGACCGCAATGCCTTGGGGTTATGGACCAATGCGTCAATCTCCTCTCCGGAGCGTCGCGAAAAGGCGCTGTCGACCGGAAGGAAGAGCGTATAGGGCCCATCGTCGCGCGGTATCGAGCCCCAACTGTTTGCCCGGAAAAGACTCGTGAAGAATTCAACGGAGACGCGTTCGTCGACCGTGCTGGTCAGCCGATTGCCGAGCACCTCCGCAACGAAGCCGTTCCAGGTAACGCCTTTGGTCTTGACGGCAGACCCTTGGTTGGCGACTGGCGTTTGCCCCGGAACCTGCGCCGTGCTGTTGGACGAACCGACGGCTTCGGTGCGTGGCCCGGTTTCCAAAGACAGGGCCACGGCTGGGGCGAACAGGGCCGCGACGATGATCAGGATCTTCGTGTTCGACGGACGAAATGCTTTGACAACCTGCATGTGCTTTCTCCGAGTGCAGCTGGGCCGGCCGGAACCAGAGTAACGCGCATCGAGTCAGTCTGGAGCGGGGCCAGGGTCCGCCGCTGGCTCGACCGGCTTCGCGGCTTTTTACAAAGAGTAGAGATGGCGCGAACGGCAAGCCGCTGGTGCCGATGTCAGACAGATGCTGTTCGAAGCAGACGAAGGCAATGGGCAAAAAACGCGCAGGGCGGTTGAAAAACCGCTCGGTTCTTGCGTGAGCGTCGATTGCCGGTGCGACGCTCCGGCACAGATCGGCATCAATTTACGCAGGCGTCTATTGGCCTATCGGGGCATGTGTTTGCGTCAGCCTTTGCGCCTAACTTCCGTTGCCAGCGGCGTTATCGGGTCGCTGGAAACGTGCACCGAGGACCGTCTTGCGGTCCATCAGCCAATAGACAATGCCAAGCGCCAAGACGACCGCCGCAGTGGCTAGGATATACATCGGCTGCAGCTTCTCGAAGTCGAAGACGATGACCTTCCGGGCGATTGCCATGAGGGCCGTCGCGATCACCAGTCGCACATGTACCACATCATCCCGCAGGTACAGGGTGATGTTCATAAAGATCTCGATCGCGATCAGCACCGCCAGGAAGGCGCCGAAGGTCACGACGATCTCACGCACGCCGAAGTCTTGGATCGCCGGCATGAAGAGTTGACGGTAGAGCGATTCGCCGACGTCGACCACTCCCCAAAGGATCGTGATCACCATGAATACCGCAAGGACCCGGACTGCGCCGCGGATGATCCGATGCAGGATATTCATCATCCGGTCCTCTTCGTCCACACCGAGCTCGCTCTGGCCGATGGTCTTCAGGCGCTGGCGCCGAAAGTGGTCCATCAGGCTCTGCACGATCGCGGTCTGCCGACCGAGGTAGTCGGCATTGAAATCCTCCTCACTGAAATTCCGCAGCCCTTCGATATGCTGAAGGTCTCGCTGCGAGACACGCTGGAAACCCATGCTCCAGTCTGAATACTCGCGGTGTTGGATCGCCTTGCGTTGAATGACCTGCATGCCCGCGTGGCGAGGATCTTGCTCGATGATGTCGAGCAATTCATCAATCACACGTTCGTCGCCTTCCAAGACCTGCAGGAAGGTTCCGTTGCAGTAGAACAGCATCCCGGTGACCCCCCTGTCGGCGTTGTGCTCTCGGCAGCTTTGCAACAAGGCGAGCAGCGCCTGCTGCGACATGGGCTCAGTGGCAGAGCTGATGTAGGCGATCTGAATCATGGCATTCTCAGAACGAAAGGGTGTCGGCACTGGCTTGTGGGCAGAGAACGCGTTGATGCTTCTCGGTCGGCATCGATTATGCGTCGAAACTCCCCCACCATTCATCTGGGAAATACGTGAGAACGGCGGCAATGGCCGCTGGGGGATTCTGCCCGCCGATCGTGCAGATGGGATATTTCCGCCGCCTAGGCCTGCCGTGTCGCTGATGTCACAGTGCAAGCCTCCGAGAAATCCGGTGCGGTTCACGCCGAGATATGTCGGCACTGTTGGGCGAAGGCGACTCGCCAGATGCCGATTAGGTTGGGCCGACGCAAGGAGGCCCGACAAGAGGGTGGGACCGGCACCACTGCCGGTAGACTCGTCATTCCGGTCAGGCAAACCCCAAAGGCTCGACCCGCCGGCGTCGTTGCGGTCCGTCCGGATGCGTCTCGTCACGGCGGCGCGGATTCGGCTCGATCCAGCGCCGCCCCGGCGCGCTGGCGGCGAAGGGGTCGATCAAGGCCGCCACGAGGCGTCGGCGGATGGCGCGCTGTTTTGCTTGAGGATTCGCCCCCCCATGGCAGTGCATTGGCCTTACCATACGCACCGGTAGCCATGCCATGCCGCGCACCAAGAACGAAGTCCTCACCATCCGCACAACCACCGAGGTCAAGGCGCTGCCGACACTGGCCGCCGAGCGCGAGCCCCGCTCCGCCGCGTCCATGGTCGAGGTGCCGGGGCAGGACTACGCGACGCCATGGCCTTGCCGACCCGCTGCGCCCCGTGCGCAGGGGCGCCCCCAAGGACCAATGAGTACGCCAAGACAATGACCGTCAACTTCTCCCGGACCGCCGCCTACATCTGGTCGCTCGCCGACCTGCTGCGGGGTGATTTCAAGCAGTCACAGTATGGCCGCGTGATCCTCCCGTTTACGATCCTGCGCCGCCTGGAGTGCGTGCTGGAGGCCAGCAAGCCCAAGGTCCTCGAACAGGCCGACAGGCTCAAGGCCATGACCAGCCTGGAGCAGGACGCGCGCGAGAAATTCCTGCTGCGGGCCGCCGGCGAGTCCTTCTACAACACCTCGCCGATGGACCTGTCCAAGCTCGGCAGCGCCGACATCAAGCGCAACCTGCTCACCTACGTCGACAGCTTCTCGACCGACGCCCGCGAGATCTTCGCGCACTTCCGCTTCGATGAATTCGTCACGACGCTCGACGGCGCGAACCTGCTCTTCAAGGTCGTACAGAAGGTCGCGAACACCGACCTGAGCCCCAAGACCATCAGCAATCACGACATGGGTCTGGTCTTCGAGGAGCTGATCCGGCGCTTCGCCGAGAGCTCCAACGAGACCGCCGGCGAGCACTTCACCCCGCGCGACATCGTGCGCCTGACCACCTCGCTGGTGTTCATGGAGGACGACGACGCCCTCACTGAACAGGGCATCATCCGCACCATCTACGACCCCACGGCCGGCACCGGCGGCTTCCTCTCCAGCGGCATGGAATACGTCCACGAGCTCAACCCCGCGGCCGTCATGCGCGCCTTCGGTCAGGAGCTCAACCCCGAGAGCTACGCCATCTGCAAGGGCGACATGCTCATCAAGGGCCAGGACGTCAGCCGCATCAAGCTCGGCAACACGCTGAGCGACGATCAGCTCTACGCCGACAAGTTCGACTACCAGCTCTCCAATCCGCCCTTCGGCGTCGACTGGAAGAAGGTCGAGGCCGAGATCAAGGACGAGCACAAGCTCAAGGGCTTCGACGGGCGCTTCGGCCCCGGCCTGCCGCGCGTCAGCGATGGCTCGCTGCTGTTTTTGATGCACCTGCTCAGCAAGATGCGCGACTACGACCCCAACGACAAGGATAAAAGCGGCGGGCGCATCGGCATCATCCTCAACGGCTCGCCGCTGTTCACCGGCGGCGCCGGCAGCGGGGGGGGCGAGGTCCGCCGCCACATCCTGGAGAGCGACCTGCTGGAGGCCATCGTCGCCCTGCCGACGGACATGTTCTACAACACCGGCATCGCCACCTACGTCTGGCTGCTGTCCAACAAGAAGGCCGCCGAGCGCAAGGGCAAGGTCCAGCTCATCAACGGCGTGCATTGCTACCGGAAGATGCGCAAGAGCCTGGGCTCCAAGCGCCAGGAGGTCGGTGATGACGACATCAAGCGCATCACCCGCGCCTACGGCGGGTTCGAGGCCATCGAGCCTTACAGTCTCGACACCGAAACCGCTGGCAACGGCAACCCTCAAGGAAACCAAGCCAAGCGCGGTCGCCCGTCGGCGACGGCCAAGAAGGTCGAGAAAAAAACCTTCGGCAGCAAGATCTTCCAGAGTCATGAATTCGGCTACCGGCGCATCAGCGTGGAGCGCCCGCTGCGGCTCTCGGTACAGTTCACCGATGCACGCATCGCCGAGCTGCGTTTTGCCAGTGGTGCGCTGAATGCCGCGATGCGGGCGGTCTATGCGCGGTTCGGTCAGGATTGGACGGATGAGACTTATGGCACGCTCGCGGCGGTCGAGACCGAGGTGCGCGCCCTCGTCAAGGCCGACTTCAAAGACATGAAGGAGGCCCAGATCAAGGATTTGTTGGCCCCGAAGACCTGGATTGCGCAGTGGGAACTCCTCAAAAAAGGCGTGCGGCTTCAGGCCGCGATCGGCACCGAGCAGGACGACGACTTCAACGCCTTCGAGAAGACACTGAAACAGGCGCTCAAGCAGACCGAGATCAAGCTCGACACCAAGGAGCGCAAGCAGCTACTCGACGCCGTCACCTGGACCAACCCCGACGCCGAGCCCGTCGTCAAGAAAGTGCTCAAGGCGAAAGCCGACCCGATGTACGGGACCTTCGAGTACCAGGGGCAGGTCGTCCAGTTCCAGCCCGACAGCAACCTACGCGACTTTGAGGACGTGCCGCTCACCTCGGATACCGCCCGTGGCGCCAACGTGAACGCCGTCAACGAGGCCTACTTCAACAAAGAGGTCGCGCCGCATGTGAAGGATGCCTGGATCGATGCGAGCAAGCGCGACGAGCGGGACGGGCAGATCGGCATTGTCGGCTATGAGATCCCCTTCAACCGGCACTTCTACCAGTACGAACCGCCGCGGGATCTGGCGGAGATCGATGCGGATTTGGATGTGTTGAGCGCGGAGATTATGGAGATGTTGCGGGAGGTGCATTCGTGAAAGCGTTTGAGCCGCGGAAAGTGCGGAAAGACGCAGAACTGCTTCAGCGTTTTTCTGCGACTTCAGCGGCTAAAAATTCGGAAGAGTTGCCGCAGAAAACGCAGAAAGACGCAGAAAATGGAGACGGTTACAGTCTCATGGAGACGTTGCGGGAGGTTCATTCGTGAGTGGTCGGTACGCAGCTCATTCCAGCTATCAGGACTCAGGACTCGACTGGCTGGGGCGCATCCCGCAAACTTGGAAATTGCGACGGCTAGGCACCTACTTCCGGGAACGAAGAACTAAGGTCAGTGACGCCGAGTACTCGGCACTGTCAGTCACGATGCAGGGCATAGTCCCGCAGCTAGACACCGCCGCTAAGACGAACGATGGCGACAGCAGAAAGCTGGTGCGTGCTGGCGACTTCGTGATTAACAGCCGATCTGACCGAAAGGGCTCCTCAGGAGTCTCTCCCTTCGATGGATCGGTGTCCCTTATCAGCATCGTTCTAGAGCCACTCGGCATCCAATCGCGATTCGTGCACCACCTCCTGCGGAGCAACGCCTTCCAGGAAGAATTTTACCGCTTTGGCAAAGGCATTGTTGCCGATCTGTGGAGCACGAACTACGCCGCGATGAAGAACATCGTCATTCCAGTGATGTCGTGGCAAGAACAAACCCAAATCGCCAAGTTCCTCGACTACGAGACTTCGAGGATTGATGCGCTGATCGAGAAGCAGCAGCAGCTCATCGCCTTGCTCAAAGAGAAACGTCAGGCCGTCATCAGCCATGCAGTCACCAGAGGCTTGAACCCCGACGCCCCCATGCGCGATTCCGGCGTCGAATGGCTGGGCGACGTCCCGGCGCATTGGGAGGTGAAGCGGCTGAAGCATCTCTTCACGGAGCCGTTGCGCAACGGTGTCTCTCCTCAAGCAGCGGAAACCGGCGGAAGCCCGACATTCTCGATAGCTGCTGTACGGGATGGCGTTGTTAACGTCCGATCTCATGTGAAGTATGCCGACATCTCCGGACATACCGCCCACCCCTATAGAGTGCAGCAGGGCGATGTAATGATGATGCGCGGAAACGGAAGCCGAGATCTCGTTGGATCTGTTGGAATCGTTGACGCACAGCCCCCAGACGGCTGCATCTACCCTGATATCCTCATTCGACTGCGCTTTTCCAAAGAGATCGACGCGCAACTGGCTGTACTGTTTTTGAACAGCACGATATCCCGCCCCCAGGTGGTGATGGGGGCGAAGACTGCGGCTGGTATCTGGAAGGTGTCCGGGGCAACGGTAGCCGAATTCGCGATCACGGTTCCGCCGCAGGGCGAGCAAGCAAGAATACTCGACTACCTGAATGCCGAGCTACAGAAGGCGGACGACCTCGTGGCGCTTGTCGAGTCGCAAGGGACTTTGCTCCAAGAACGCCGCACCGCCCTCATCTCCGCCGCCGTCACCGGCAAGATCGACGTGCGCGGCTGGAGGCCTCCCGACTTCGCGGCCGAAGCGGAGGTCGCATGAGCGCCGACGCCAAAGAAGCCGCCTTCCAGCAGGACATCATCGACCCGATGTGTGATGCCGACTGGCAGCTCTCGCCGTCCGCACCCCGCACGGAGGCCACTGGATGAGTGCCGAGTTTTCCAAGTCCGCGCCCTTGTTCGAGGACATCCAATCGCTGATCGATTCCGCCCGTCAGCGGGCGACCGTGGCGGTGAATGCGGAGCTGACCTTGCTCTATTGGCAGGTGGGTCAGCGGATACAGACGGAAGTCTTGCGCGGCGAGCGGGCCGAATATGGCAAGCAGGTGATCGCGGGACTTGCCGAACGGCTGACCGCCACCTACGGCAAAGGCTGGAGCCGCAAGCAGTTGCATCATTGTCTCCGCTTTGCGGAGACATTTCCCGACCGCCAGATTGTCTCCGCGCTGCGGAGACAGTTGAGCTGGACACACATCAAAGCGCTGATTTATATAGAAGACCCCCTCAAGCGCGACTTCTACACCCAGATGGCGCAACTCGAAGGCTGGTCTATCCGCACGCTGAGCGAACGCATCAGGAAGATTGGAAACTACGAAACACGCAAAATGCGCGAAAGAAGAGTGGAGGCTTCCGTGTGGATCGAGTTTTTTCGCGCTTTTCGCGTGTTTCGTAGTTCAAACAAAATGTGCGACTAGTCCTTGAACGCGAAAGGCACGAAGACGATGACCGGAGAAATCCTTTTCAAAGAACAAAGCTATCGCATCGTCGGAGCTTGTTTCGAGGTCTACAAAGAGAAAGGCAACGGCTTCTTGGAAGCGGTGTATCAAGAATGCCTGGCTCGCGAGCTGCACGAGCAAGAGATTCCGTTCGAAGAAAAGCCTCGGCTTCGACTCGAGTACAAGGGCCACGCGCTGCGGCAAGAGTACCAGCCAGACTTTGTCTGTTACGGCGAGATCATTCTCGAAATCAAGGCGGCCAAGCAGTTGACCGACGAGCACCGGGCGCAAGTGATCAACTACCTGAAGGCAACAGGTAAGCAGCTTGGCTTGCTAGTCAACTTCGGCCACTACCCGAAGATCGAGCACCAACGCTTCGTCAATCAACGCCTTTCGCGTGTTTCGCGTGTTTCGTAGTTGCAAAAAATGACCGGCAAGAGAACGCTGATGACCAGTGACAGCAAAGAAGCCGCCTTCCAGCAGGACATCATCGACCAGATGATCGCGGGCGGCTGGCGGCTCGGCGAACCCGCCGGCTACGACCGCGAACGGGCGCTGTATACCTCTGACTGCCTGGCCTACGTCAAGACGACTCAGCCGAAGGCTTGGGAGAAGTACCAGAAGCTCTACCCGAGCAACCCCGAGCAGGCGTTTATCGACACGCTCGCCGCCCAGCTCGGCAAGGCCGACCCGCACGCATCGGACAAGAGCCTGCGCACCTTCGGCACCCTGGGGGTGCTGCGCCACGAGCTGCGCGACAAGTCCGCCGCCTTCAAGCTCTGCCAGTTCAAACCCGAGCATGGCCTGAACCCGGATACCCTGGCCATGTACGCGGGCAACATCCTGCGCCTGGTGCCGGAGCTCGTCTACAGCCCCTATGCCACCGCGGCCCATCTCGTGGACACCGGTAGCAAGTCCAAGGCCTGGCGCATCGACCTGGTGCTGTTTCTCAACGGCATCCCCGTCGTCACGCTGGAGCTGAAGAGCGAGTTCAAGCAGGCGGTCGACAACGCCATCAGGCAGTACAAGAAGACCCGCCTGCCGAAAGACCCCGCGACCAACAAGCCCGAGCCGCTGCTGACCTTCAAGCGCGGCGCGCTGGTGCACTTCGCCGTCAGTCAGTACGAGGTGTACATGACGACGAAGCTGGCGGGCTCCGAGACGCGCTTCCGCCCCTTCAACCGCGGCACCGCGGACGGCGGCGCGGGCAACGACCTGCCCGAAGACGTCGACACCCATGCCACCGCCTACCTGTGGAATCAGGTGCTGGCCCCGGCCAACCTCCTGCAGATCATCGGGCGCTTCATCCATCTGGAGATCGAGACCGAAGAGGCCTGGGACGGGCGCAAGACCAAGAAGGAGAACCTGATCTTCCCCCGCTACCACCAGTGGGATCTGGTCACCCGGCTGGTGCAGGCCAGCCGCGAGGAAGGCCCCGGCCATAAGTACCTCGCCCAGCACAGCGCGGGCTCGGGCAAGTCCAACTCCATCGCCTGGACCGCGCACCAGCTCGCGTCGCTCTACGACAACTCTCCAGGAAAAGGGGGCGAGAAGGTGTTTCACTCGGTCATCGTGGTGACCGACCGCACCGTGCTCGATGACCAGCTGCAGGACACGATCTACCAGTTCGAGCACGCCGATGGCGTGGTCGGGCGCATCAACCGGGACGAGGGCCAGGGCTCCAAGTCCGAGAAGCTGGCGCACGCGCTGGAGCACAGCCAGCCGATCGTCATCGTGACCATCCAAACCTTTCCCTATGTGCTCAAGGCCATCCAGGACAGCGTCAGCCTCAAGGAGCGCCGCTACGCGATCATCGCCGACGAGGCGCACTCGTCGCAGTCCGGCCGCACGGCGGGCAAGCTGAAGGCGGTATTGACCAGCGAGGCCCCGGATGACCCGGATGACCCGGATGAGGCCAGTGTCGAAACAAGCGCCGAGGACATGCTGGCGGCCAGCGTCGCATCACGCCGCGCCTCGCCCAACCTCAGCTACTACGCCTTCACCGCCACGCCCAAGAGCAAGACGCTGGAGCTGTTCGGGCGCTTGCCCAATCCCGACGAGCCGCCCTCGAAGACGAACAAGCCGCGGGCGTTTCACGTCTACAGCATGCGCCAGGCGATCGAGGAGGGCTACATCCTCGACGTGCTGAAGAACTACACCAGCTACAAGGTGGCCTACAACCTGGCGCAGAAGGTCGCGGCGGCAGACACCGAGGTCGACAGCAAGAAGGCCAAGGTCAAGCTCAACCAGTGGGTGCGCCTGCACGACTACAACATCGCCCAGAAGGTGATGGTGATCGTCGAGCACTTCCGCGGCACGGTGCTGGGGCTGCTGGGCGGGCACGCCAAGGCGATGGTGGTGACGGGCTCACGTAAAGAGGCGGTGCGCTACAAGCTGGAGTTCGACAAGTACATCCAGAAGAATGCCTATAGCCAGTTGCGGGCGATGGTGGCCTTTTCCGGTGACGTCAGCTTCAACGCCGCCGACCCGCACAGCCAAGACCTGCTCGGCGAGACCTTCACCGAGACCGGCATGAACCCCGACCTCAAGGGGCGGGATCTGCGCAAGGCCTTCGACACCGACGACTATCACGTCATGATCGTCGCGAATAAGTTCCAGACCGGTTTCGATCAGCCCAAGCTCTGCGCCATGTACGTGGACAAGAAGCTCGGCGGTGTGGACTGCGTGCAAACCCTGTCGCGCCTGAACCGGATCTACCCCGGCAAGCAGGAGACCTACGTCCTCGACTTCTTCAACGAGCCCGCCGATGTGCTGGCGGCGTTTCAGGAGTACTACCAGACCGCGCAACTGCTCGATGTGTCGGACCCGAACCTGATCTGGGACCTGTTCGAGAAGCTGCGGGGCGCCGGCATCTTCCTGTGGACCGAGGTCACGCAGTTCAGCGAGGTCTTTTTCACCAAGAGCAAGAGCAACGCCGCCATCGGCAATCTGTGCAAGCCGGCAGTGCAACGCTGGCAGGCGCGCTACGCCCGGGCGCAGGCCGACTATGCCAAACACAAGAAGCTATTCGACCACGCCAAGTCGCTGAACGATGCGACCTTCATCGCCAATACCGAGACGGACATGCAGGCGTCCAAGCGCGAGCTGGACGGGCTTGGGCTATTCAAGACCGACCTGGTGGCGTTCACGCGCTACTACGAGTTCATGTCCCAGATCGTCGATTACGACAGCCACGACCTGGAGCGGCTGAGCCTCTACGCGAGACATCTCGCCCCGTTGCTGCGGGAGAAGGCGCCAAATGAAGATCCCATTGACCTGAGTTCCGTGGAGTTGAGCCACTACCGCCTGTCGAAGCTCAAGCAGCAGGATCTGCTGATGGTCAAGGACGTTGAGGGGGGCCTGTATTCGGGCGGGGACCTGGGCACCGGCAAGCCCAGGAACAAAGAAGACGCATGGCTCTCACAGATCATTAGCCGTCTCAACGAGCTGTTCGTGACCGACGGGCTGACCGACAAGGATCTGATCAACTACGCGCGCACGATCCGCGACAAGGTCCGTGAAAACCAGCGGGTCATGCACCAGATCGCCAATAATTCCCGAGAGCAGGCGTTGCTCGGCGACTTCCCCGGCGCGCTCGACGACGCCGTAATGGAAAGCGGCGAGGCGCACCAGAACCAGATGATGCAGTACCTCAACAGCAAGGAGCTGCAGGCCGGGTTTCAGAGGGTGGTCTTCGACATGCTGCTGGCGGGGGAAGCGCCGGCAGCCGGCAATGGCGGTGTGTAAGGCGTGCAGGTGGACCTGGATCTAGCGAATTTGTTCGACTAGATGTCAGGTCCCGCCAGCACATGACGAGTATGGCGACAACTCCGAAGTTTCCCGCCTTTTGGTCGACGCCCGTGATCTGCTCGAGCTTCACGCCGATATGGACGGGGCTGGGATCGAGGGCAGATCGGCCCGCCCCATGCCTCTCATCGCGCTTCCTCCAACTTAGGCAGCCGCTCCGCCGGCGCGGTCAGGCGGCGGCCGTCGCCCGCCCCTCCCTGTCCCCGGCACCATCCACCGCGAACTCCGATGTCAGCCGCTCCAACAGCTTCCGCAACTCGCCGGTCATGATGGTCAGCTCGGCATCGAGACGGGCGTTCTCGTCCTCGTTGCCCTCGTCGACGGCGTCTTCGATCAGCTCGTCGGCGAAGCGCAGGCGCTTCAGGCCCAGGTCTTCGTCCAGCACCAGCGAGAGGTGGTCGTTCCAGGTCAGGCCCAGGGCGACGACGTGCTTGCCGTTGTCCAGGTGGGCCTTGACCTCGGGTACGGTCAGGTCCATGCCGCGGCAGCGGATCACCGAGCGGCTGTCGGCCGGGTCGCGCAGCTCGCATTGGTCTTCGAGGTCGAGCCCGGTGGCTGCCGAGCCCGTGGTCACCCAAGCGCTCAGGCGCTCGGCCACCGACACCGTCGGCGTCAGCGGCTTGGCCGGGAAGGTATCCAGGCTCTTGCGCAGCAGCGACAGGATCTCCTCGGCCACCTTGTCGCTGGACGCATCGACGACGGCCCAGCCGCCGGCCGGGTCGATATAGGCGCGAATCAGCCGCGAGCGGGTGAAGGCCTGCGGCAGCATCTGGGTGAGCAGATCCTCGCGCAGTTGGGTGCGCTCGCGCCGGGAGACCTCGCGCAGCTCTCCCTGCTCGATCTCGGCGACGCGCTCGGCGACGGCCTCGGCGACGACGGAGGCCGGCAGCAGCCGCTCCTGTCGCCGGGCGGCGATCAGCAAGCAGCCATTGATCGGGTGCACCAAATCGTCGGAATTGGGACCGAGCGGCGAGCCCCAGCCGATGGTGGCGACCTCGAGCGGTCCGCAAGGCCGAAACCGTTGCGCGGAAAGCCGCTCGTGGAGTTGCATGGAATCCATCTCGAACGGCACGCTGAGCCGAAAGACCTTGGCGTTCTTGAACACGGGCTGCCCTCGCTGCGAAAAGCCCGCGATTATCCGCACGCGGGCGGGAACCGCAAGGCGGTCCGCCCGACGGCAGTCGGCGCATGGCCGGCGAGCGCGGGTGAAGCATCGACCGCCGTCAGCCCGCGGAGCTCGATGCGGACCGCCGGACGTGCAAAAGACTTGCGGTGCGCGGGGGTTGGCATACGGCGCCCGCAATCGCCGCCGCGCCGAATGCCGGGCCCATGCCGCGCCGGGCGTTTGCTCGGCACGGGCGTCCGATCCGACCTGGTCCGGTCCGGCCTGTAACGATCCGTTGCGATCGCGCTTCCGACCCGCGATCGACTAATCCGCGGCCTCCCCTACAGGCGCATGCACCGTGCGAAGGGGCAGCCGGCGCGAACCCCAATCGCCGGGAGCGGCCTCGAAGACCCCGGCGCAGGGGGTACCGCAGGCCTCGCATCGCCCGTCGGCCGTCAGCCCCCAGCGTCCGAGCCGATACCAGTCGCGCTCGATCAGCAGGTGGCCGCAGTCATGACAGAAGGTGCTGCCGCCGTCGGCGTCTTGCACATTGCCGGTGTAGGCGTAACGCACGCCCTGTTGCGTTGCGATGGCTCGCGCGCGGGTCAGCGTCGATGCCGGTGTCGGCGGGATGTCGCGCATCTTGTAGTCCGGGTGAAAGGCGCTGAAGTGCATCGGCACGTCCGGGCCCAGATGCTCGACCACCCATGCCGCCATGCGCTCGATTTCAGCGTCGCTGTCGTTCTCGCCGGGGATCAACAGGGTCGTCAGCTCAAGCCAGACGTTGGTCTGCGCGCGCAGATATTGCAGCGTCTCCAGCACCGGGGCCAGGCTGGCGCTGCAGAGCTTTTTGTAGAAGCGCTCGGTGAAGCCCTTCAGGTCAACGTTGGCGGCATCCATGTCGGCGAAGAAGCGCTCCCGCGCGCCGGCGGAAACATAGCCTGCCGTCACGGCGACATTCTTGATGCCGTGGGCATGGCAAGCCTCGGCCGTGTCGCAGGCATACTCGAGGAAAATGACCGGGTCGTTGTACGTATAGGCCACGCTGCGACAGCCATGCTCCGCCGCCGTCAGCGCGATCTGCTGCGGCGATGCCTCGGACGCAAGCGTGTCCATTTCCCGCGACTTGCTCATGTCCCAGTTCTGGCAAAAGCGGCAGGTCAGATTGCAGCCCGCGGTGCCGAAGGACAGCACTGGCGTGCCCGGCAGGAAGTGGTTGAGCGGCTTCTTCTCGATGGGATCGATGCAGAAGCCGCTGGAGCGCCCATAGGTATAGAGCACGACTTCGCCGCCCTCGCGGCCGCGCACGAAGCACAGGCCGCGCTGGCCTTCGTGCAGGGCGCAGGCCCGCGGACAGACGTCGCAGACGACCCGGCCGTCGTCGAGCCGGTGCCAGAATTCGGTGGGATGGGAAGCCGGAGCTGCTTTGGCCGGCGCGTTCATGGCGGTGACCTCCCGGGTGTGCTGCCCTAGATACATGCCGAGATTCAAATCGGCTGCCGCGCTACACTAAAAGCATAGACAGCAAAGCCACCGGAAACACTCGGGGAACCATCGATGACGAAGAACGTGCGACAGCCGTGCGTCGCCGGGCTCTTCTATCCGGCGGATGCACAAGTGTTGAGGGAGCAGGTCGGCGGACTGCTCGAAGCCGCCGCGACCAGCGCTACAGCGCGTGAAAACGCAGGATCGGCGCAGGCGCAGCAATCGCAGCCGAAGGCGATCATCGCGCCCCACGCGGGCTACGTGTACTCGGGCGAGATCGCGGCGAGCGCCTACGCACCCATCGCCGGCAAGGCCGCGGACATCGAGCGGGTCGTCTTGCTCGGTCCGGCCCACCGCCTGCCGTTTCGCGGCATCGCCTATGCCGATGCCGAATACTTCGCCACACCGCTGGGCGACGTGCCGGTGGATTCGGCAGCCCTCGAGCGGATCGCCGGGCTCCCCGGCGTCCAGCGTCTGGATATGGCCTTCGACGGCGAGCACTGCCTGGAGGTCCAGCTGCCGTTCCTGCAGACGCTGTTGCGCGACTTCGCCGTCGTGCCGCTGCTGGTGGGCGCCGCCTCCGATGCCGAGGTGGCCGCCGTCATCGAACAGCTTTGGGACGGCGACGAGACGCTGATCGTCATCAGCTCCGATCTCAGCCACTATCTGGACTATGCGTCGGCGAAGTCCATCGACCGGCGCACGTCGGAAGCGATCCTGTCGCTGCGCCCGGAGGCGCTCGGCACCGATCAGGCCTGCGGGCGCACTCCCATCGCCGGCTTGCTGCGGGAGGCACAAGCCCACGGCCTGCACGCATCGCTGCTGGACCTTCGCAACTCGGGCGATACCGCCGGACCGCGGGATCGGGTCGTGGGCTACGGTGCCTATGCCTTCGGCTGATTCGCCGGCGCCGCCGGCCGCAAACGCGCTGCTCGAGCCGGACCATCGCCTGGCCCTTCTGACGCTGGCACGCGCGTCCATCACCCATGGGCTCGAAACGGGCCGGCCCGCCGAGGTCGTGCTGGACAAGCAGCCCCCGGCCCTGTGCGTCCCGCGGGCTGCCTTCGTCACGCTGCACCGCGACCGCGAGCTGCGCGGCTGCATCGGCCACTTGGAGGCCGTCCACCCGCTGGTGATCGACGTCGCCGAGAATGCCTTCGCCGCCGCCTTCCGCGATCCGCGCTTCCCGCCGGTCTCCGTGCCGGAGTTGGGGCTGCTGCGAATCTCGCTGTCGGTGCTGACACCGGCGGAACCGATCGGCTTCGGCTCCGAGGCCGAGTTGCTCGCGGCGCTCGAGCCCGGCGTCGACGGCGTCATTCTGGGCGAGGATGGCCGGCGCGGCACCTTTCTGCCGTCGGTGTGGGAGCAATTGCCGCGGCGCGAGGACTTCCTGCGCGGGCTCAAGCATAAGGCCGGGCTCTCCGCGGATCACTGGAGCGAGCGTATACGCGCCTGGCGCTATCGCACCGAGTCGTTCGGTGAATGATCCCGCGGCGCTCGGGAATGGATCATGTTTTCTCGCCTTCTCCGGCGCCGCCGATGCCCTCCATTCGCTATCGAATGAACGAGCGATAATGAACCGGCTCGGTCAACGCGATTTGCGGATGCATGCGTTTTTTCGCGCGGACGCCCAATCGATCGGGGCGTCCACGGGAATTGCCTTATGATGCGGGCTGCGCGGACTTCCTGATTGCAACGCCTTCACTCCATCGCTTTCCCTGACTCATCGGACCCTATTCATCGTGGACGAATTCCCGCTCACCGAGTTCCTTTCGCTGATTGGCCTGTTGGTGCTGTCCGGCTTCTTCTCGGGGTCCGAGACAGCACTGATGACGCTCAACCGCTACCGGCTGCGCCATCGGGCCGAGCAGGGCCACCGCGGCGCGATCCTGGCGCGCCGCCTGCTGGAGCGTCCGGACAAGCTGATCGGACTGATTCTGCTCGGCAACAACTTCGTCAATATCCTCGCCTCGTCGCTGGCCACCGTGATCGCGCTCAAGCTGGGCGGCGAAGGCGCCATCGCTATCGCCGCCGGACTGCTGACACTCGTCATCCTGATCTTCGCCGAGGTGACGCCGAAGACGATGGCCGCGCTGCATCCGGAGCGCATCGCCTACCCGGCGGCGTTCGTCTACACGCCGCTGCTGAAGATCCTGCAGCCGGTGGTCTGGTCCGTAAACATCATTACCAACGGCCTGCTGCGGGCACTCGGCGTACGTCCCGAGGATCAGCAAGGGCACGCGCTCAGCCAGGAAGAACTGCGCACCGTGGTCAACGAGGCCGGCGCCATGATCCCGGAGCGCAGCCGCGACATGCTGCTCGCGATTCTGGATCTGGAGAATGCGACGGTGGAAGACATCATGATTCCCCGCAACGAGGTCGAAGGCATCGATCTGGCCGATCCGGAAGAGGACATCATCAACGACCTCAAGCGCTCCAACTACACGCGGCTGCCGCTGTTCGACGGCGGCCTCGACAACGTGATCGGCGTCTTCCACGCCCGCAACACGCTGAATGTCCTCAATGACCGAGGACAGGTGAAGGAGCACCTGCGCGGCATTGCCCGCACGCCCTACTATGTGCCGGAAGGCACACGTCTCTATCAGCAACTGATCAATTTTCAGCGCGCCAAGCGCCGCGTCGGTCTGGTCGTCGACGAATACGGGGATTTTCAGGGCCTGATCACGCTGGCGGACCTGCTCGAGGAAATCGTCGGCGAGTTCACCACCGATCCCGCCGACTCCTATCCGGAAATCTACCGCGGCGAAGAAGGCAGCCTGCTGATCGATTGCGCCATCAGCGTGCGGGAATTGAACCGGGCCATGCACTGGAAGCTGCCGACCCGTGGCCCGAAGACCCTGAACGGGCTGATCATCGACTACTTGGAGACCATCCCCCAGCCGGGCACCAGTCTGAAGCTCGACGACCATCCGCTGGAGATCATCCAGACCGACGAGACGGCGGTCAAAACCGTGAAGTACCTCGGCAAGGCGACGCCGTTCGGCTAGACCGGTCTGGAAATGAAGGCGGATCCCCCGAGACAGCCAGGCACATCGAGCGGTCCATGCGCCCGGGTACTCGGTTGCAGCGACCGATCAGCATGATCCGGACGAGCCGGACGTGCTGCCGTCGCTGTTCTCTTTGAAGCAAGCCACTCCCGAAGCATCGCTGTGGCAAGATGTCGATGGCCCCTTAATGCTGCATTCCAGCTTCGTTCCGTTCGGGCAGACAACCTCGGCGGAGCAGTCTTCCGTAATGGTAATTGCGGTTAGCGGTAACGTCCGGTTGCCCCTATCCCGCCGCTGAAACGCCTGCTGGAATTGTTTCAGTCGCTCGTCGCGCGCTTGGGCTGCGACGGAGAAATTCGAGTTTAGTTGCTGACTCATTCCCGTGGGTTCTTGAGCTGCGGCAGGGAGCGGGACGATGGGCAGCAGGCCGGCAGTAAGCAAAACCGTTGTTTTACGCATACGCGATCTCGGGTTGCTTGATTGGTCGACGGAAAGCCGGCGGCCGCCTCCGTCGGGCGGACACGGGCCGGCGTTTCGGATCAGAGTCCGACCATCTCGGCGCGCAGACCATGCGAGCGCACCGCTTGCACCAGTTGGCTCGGACGCACGCCTTCAGGGTCGAAGTCCACCATCATCAAGTGGCGGCGGCGATCGGGTACACAGGCGGACAGAACTCCGCGGATGTTACCGAGGACGCGCTGCAAATCGTGAATCCGCTCGTCTTCCAAGTCTTCGTCGATGTGGATCAGAATGTCGCCATACCCCATGGTGCACCTCGCAAAAGGGTTCATGGAACGAGACCGACTACAGGAATTACCTTAGTCGAAACCTCGGGCTTTGCAATGTGGTCATACCACGTAACGCAAAGGGGTAATGCGTTGCCGTACCGCCGTCATCCGCGCGGAAGGCCGGCGGCGCCGGCACATCACGCAACTTCTTGCTATAAGTTGTGGTTCCGGACGATTGCGTACACACACACTCGAGCCAGCGCTTACCGGAACTGCCACGGCGGCATCGCTCGAATCGTCGGGCGCGAAGGTGCTCATCGCCGACGATAAGGCAGACGTCGTCGACTCGCTCGCGATGTTGCTGCAGCTCTACGGCAACACGGTGCAGACCGCGCGGGACGGCGCCGAGGCGGTCGCCGCCGCGGAGCAGTTTCGCCCGGACCTGATCCTGCTGGACTTGGGTATGCCCGAGCTCGACGGCTATGCGGCGTGCCGGCGCATCCGCTCCCTCCCTATCGGCGAGCAGGTCAAGATCGTTGCCGTCACCGGCTGGGGGCAGGACGAAGACCGCCGCCGCACCGCCGAGGCCGGTTTCGATGCGCATCTCGTCAAGCCGATCGGCCCGGAGGAAGTGCTTGCTCTGCTGCGCAACCAAGGCCCCCCATCCCAAGTCCTGTCATCCCCGGGCACGCCATCCACGTAAAGCGTGCGGGGAAGCCACGGGAGCGGCACTTCTCGTACGGCGACCGGCCGAGGCATCAAGCGCTCGGCTCCGCTCAGAGCCCTTCGATCGCCTCGCGCAGCGACAGCACGGGCTGAATCTCCAGGTCCGGCACCCCGCCCTTGGGCACATTGGCCTTCGGCACGATGGCACGGCGCATACCGTGCTTGGCCGCCTCGCGCAGCCGATCGGGGCCGTTCGGGACCGGGCGGATCTCGCCCGACAGGCCGACCTCGCCGAACACGGCGAGGTCCATCGGCAGCGGTTGGTCCCGATAGCTGGAGAGCACGGCGAGCAGCAACGCCAGGTCGGCGGCGGTCTCGGTGACGCGCACCCCGCCGACGACATTGGCGAAGACGTCTTGGTCGAACATGGACACGCCGCCGTGGCGGTGCAGCACCGCCAGCAGCATTGCCAGGCGGTTCTGCTCCAGGCCCACGGCGACGCGGCGCGGGTTGGCCAGCGGGCTCTGGTCAACCAGGGCCTGCACCTCCACCAGCATCGGCCGGGTGCCCTCGCGGGTGATCAGCACGACGGAGCCCGGTACCGGCCGGTCGTGCCGGGACAGGAAGATGGCAGACGGATTGGTGACCTGGCGCAGCCCCTTGTCGGTCATCGCGAAGACGCCGAGCTCGTTGACGGCGCCGAAACGGTTCTTGACCGAGCGCACCAGACGGTGCGGGCTGCCCGGCTCGCCCTCGAAATAGAGCACGGTGTCGACCATGTGCTCGAGCACCCGCGGGCCCGCCAGCGCGCCTTCTTTGGTGACGTGGCCGACCAGGAACACCGTCGTGTCCGTCTGCTTGGCGTAGCGCACCAGTTGCGCCGCGCTCTCGCGCACCTGGGAGACCGAGCCCGGCGCCGACGACAATTCCTCGGCAAACAGGGTCTGGATGGAGTCGATGACCAGCACGCCGGGCTTTTCCGCGGCGGCCACACCCAGGACACGCTCGACGCAGGTCTCGGCCAAGAGTCGGATACGCTCGGCCGCCAGGCCGAGGCGGTGCGCGCGCAGGCTCACTTGCTGCGGAGACTCTTCGCCGCTGACGTAGAGCACCGACTCATGCCCGCTCAGCGCGGCGCAGGCCTGCAGCAACAACGTCGACTTACCGATGCCGGGATCGCCGCCGATCAGTACCACCGAGCCCTGCACCAACCCGCCGCCGAGCACCCGGTCCAGCTCGCCGATGCCCGACGGCGCGCGCACGGTCTGCTCGGGCGAGACATCGGAGAGCACATGTACGCGCGGATCGGCACCGCCCGCATAGCCGCCGCGACGGATGGCCGGGGGAACCGGAGCCCTCGTCTCCTCGATGCTGTTCCAGGCGCCGCAGTCGGGGCACTGACCGCTCCACTTGGGCTGCTGCGCGCCGCAGGCGTTGCAGACATAGCCGGAGCGGGATTTCTTCGCCCGTTGCGCCATCAGATGCCTCCTTCGGGCTCGGGAATCGGCAGCGGCCCGCGCGCCGTCATTCGTAGCCGATATCGCTGTAGAGATCGCCGGCCAGATTCTCGAACTTGGTGTACTGGCCGAGGAAGGCGAGCTTAACGGTGCCGATGGGCCCGTTTCGCTGCTTGCCGATGATGACCTCGGCGACGCCCTTGTCGGGGCTATCCTCGTTGTAGACCTCGTCGCGATAGATGAAGACGATCACGTCCGCGTCCTGTTCGATGGCGCCGGACTCTCGCAGGTCAGACATCACCGGGCGCTTGTTCGGGCGCTGCTCCAGGCTGCGGTTGAGCTGCGAGAGGGCCACCACCGGCACGTTCAGTTCCTTGGCCAGGGATTTCAACGAGCGCGAGATGGCCGAGATCTCGGTGGCCCGGTTCTCGCCTTCGCTCGGCGCCTGCATCAGCTGCAGGTAGTCGATGACCACGAGGCCGAGTTCCTTCTCCTCGCGCTTGACCTCGCGCTGCAGCCGGCGCACCCGGGCGCGCAGGTCGGTGG
Organism: Thiohalocapsa sp.; assembly: GCA_021736785.1. GTDB lineage: Bacteria > Pseudomonadota > Gammaproteobacteria > Chromatiales > Chromatiaceae > Thiohalocapsa. The sequence goes on from JAIPFF010000028.1 coordinate 63,298, forward strand.
GCGAGAGCGCCGGCGTATCGTCGATATAGAGCGGCACCTGGGAGAGCATGGTCACCGCCGACGTCAGCCGCGGCCAGTCTTCGTCGCTGAGCTTGCCGGTGCGCACCCGATGTTGGTCGATTTGGCCCAGCGAGGACATCATGCGCATGGCCAGCGAGTCACCGGGCATCTCCATGCTGAACACCGCGACGCCCTTGCCGGTCTTGATGGCGACATTCTCCGCCATGTTCATGGCGAACGACGTCTTGCCCATGGACGGGCGGCCGGCCACGATGATCAGGTCCGCCGGCTGCAGGCCCGAGGTCTTCATGTCGAAGTCGATAAAGCCGGTGGGCATGCCGGTGATCGGCTCATCGCGGTGATAGAGCTCATCGATCTTATCGACCGCCATCGTCAGCAGGTCTTTGATGGGCTTGAAGCCGCCGCCGCGATTGAGCTGCTCGGCGATCTTGAAGACCTTGGTCTCGGCGGCGTCGAGGATCTCCGCCTCGGAGCGGCCGCCGGTATCGAAGGCCAGATCGGTGATCTCGGTGCCCGCCTTGACCAACTGGCGCAAGACCGAGTTGAACCGGATGATGCGCGCGTAATGGGCGGCGTTCGCGGCGGAGGCCGTATTGCGGTCGATCTCGGCCAGGTAATTGATGCCGCCGACGTCATCGAGCAGCTTGCGCTTCTCCAATGCCTCGGAGAGGGTGATGACATCGAAGGGCTGATCCTGCTCCGCCAGTACCGTCAATGCCCGGAAGATGAGGCGATGCTCCTGACGGTAGAAATCCTCCTCGCGCACCTTGTCGGCGACCAACTCCCAGGTGCTGTTCTCCAGCATCAGCGCGCCGAGCAGCGACTGCTCGGCCTGTACGTTGTGCGGGGGCACACGCAAGCCGTCGTAAACGTCCGGTCTATCCGCGTCCAAGGCAGGCATCCTCATCGGTCGTTGGGTAATCGGTGGCGTCGGGCCGCGGGCCTTGGCGGAGCCGCGCGGGTCGCCGGTGAAGCGGCGGCGGCAAAGCGTCCCGCGACGTGCCGCGTGCACTGCACCTCGGGTGACGGCGACCGCGAAGCCGCGTCGTCGAATGGCATCGCCGCCTCCGTGCCGGGGCACCGGCCCCTAAGAGCCCCTCGTAGACGACCTGCTCGCGCTGGCCGCCTCTGTGCCGGGCCATCAGCCCCAGGCTACACGCTGCACGAAGCACGAAGCACGAAGCACGAAGCACGAAGCACGAAGCACGAAGCACGAAGGTAACGGCCTAGCGGCGGCGCGGCGACGCCCGCGAGCCGGGGACGTGCGCATCGCCGGGCGCCGGTAACGGCGCCTGATTCGGCCCGCGCAGCCGGTTCGCATCGGGCGGCCGCGATACGGCGGCGTTAGCGCGAGGCGGTGATTGTCGACCCGAATCAGGTCACCGGACAAGCGGAAAGAACAGCACGTCGCGGCGCCGACGCTCGATGCACGCCTGCTTGCGCCGCGCGCTTGCGACACCGGCAACGCCATTGCATCCGGCGCTCGAGGAAACGGACGCGGTAAGCTGCCGGGCGAATGGCGGGGCGAAAATTCGGATCGGCGAAACGGCCGCCGCGACGATCGGAGGCGTTTGCCGCGGGCA
>JAIPFF010000029.1 GCA_021736785.1 Thiohalocapsa sp.
GCAGAGCAGCCGGCGGCAGAGGCTGCGCCGGAGACTGTCGAAGCCCCGGCGGAAGCCGCGGCAGAGGCGCCGGCGGAAGCCGAGGTGGCAGAGCAGCCGGCGGCAGAGGCCGCGCCGGAGACTGTCGAAGCCCCGGCGGAAGCCGCGGCAGAGGCGCCGGCGGAAGCCGAAGTGGCAGAGCAGCCGGCGGCAGAGGCCGCGCCGGAAACCGCCGAAGCCGCGGCAGAGGCTCCGGCCGACACGCCGGCGACGGCGGAAACCGCGCCCAGCGCGCCGCCGGCTCAGGCTCCCGCCCCGGCGCAGACCGCCGTTGCACCGCAGGCGCCGGTTGCACCGCCGGCAATGCGCGGACCGCCCAACACCTTCCGTGTTCCGGTGGCGCCGCATCCTTATGCGCCGAACCGGCCGATGCCGCAGTGGGCGCCGCAGTTCTCGCCGATGCCCGCCTGGCGTTAAGCGCCCGGCCGGTCCGGCGTTCGTGCCCGCACCGCGGGCGCGGGCGCCGGCACGTCGCAGCCCTCATCGGCCGTCGGGCGCTTTGCGTTCATTCGTCGAGCCGCGCCTGATCCTTCCCTTCGCCCTACACGCGATCCGCGCGTCGCCGACCCGCCGCGATCTCCGCTGCGGTATAGAGGTCGAGATGACCCGGCCACCTCCGCGGTCCGTTGTGCCGTCAGCCGCGCCGCAGCTCGGCGATGGGGCGGCCGCAAACCACCGCCGCGCCCGGCACTAACTCGGGCGCCCAGCGGGCGCTGTCTTTCGGCAACAATACGATGACGGTGGAGCCCATATTGAAGCGGCCCATCTCTGCCCCGCGCGGCAGCGTGACGGTGCCCGGCGTTGCCAGTTTCCGCTGAACGCGGCGGCCGCGCGGCGGCGTGATGCGGCCGGACCAGATGGTTTCGATGCTGCCGACGAAAATAGCGCCGACCAGGATCAGCGCCATCGGGCCGACGTCGGTCTCGAAGACGCAAATCACGCGCTCGTTGCGTGCGAACAGCCCCGGCACACCCTCGGCGGTGGTCGGGTTGACGCTGAACAGCCGTCCCGGCACATGAATCGTTTCCCGCAGCTTGCCCGCGAGCGGCATGTGAATGCGGTGGTAGTCTCGCGGCGACAAGTAAAGCGTTGCGAAGAGCCCGTCTTTGAACGCTGTGCTTAGCTCGGGGTCTCCGCCCAACAACGCCGTCAACCCGTAGTCGTGCCCCTTCGCCTGAATCAGTGCGCCGTTGCGCACGGCTCCGGCCTGGCTGACGGTCCCGTCCACAGGGCTGAGAACCGTATCCGGTGTTGCGTCGACTGGACGGACCCCATCGCGCAACGCCCGCGTGAAGAAGGCGTTGAAGGTGCGATAGGCCTCCGGGCGCCCGTCGGCGGCCTCGTCGAGCGAGACATCGAATGAGCGCGCGAAAAGCCGGATGGCGCCCGGCATCAGTGGCCCGAGTGGTATCCGTGTCAGCCGAAACATTGCGCCCGAGAGCGCATGCTGAGGCAGTGCGTGCTGTAGCGCGACGAACAGGCGTTGGCGGATCGTCGCGGTTGGCGGGTTATCGGTTGTCTGCATCTGCGCTCAAATCCGGCCATGCGGCCAATGCGGCGACGTCGGCGGCAATTCGGGCCGGCGACTGCGCGGGTGGAAACAGGGCGACCAGCCGGGCGTTCGCGCCGGTGATCAGGAAAAGAGGCGGCAGATCCTGCGGCGTCGAGGCCGGAGTATCGGTGCCCAGGGCTTGCGCCAAGCGTCGGATCTCCTGCGCGTCGCCGCCGAGGATCGTAATGGCCGGCGAAAGACGCTCGAAGTCCCGCGCCAGAGCGGGCGCCGAATCCGGGCTGATCAGCGTCAGCGAGAGCCGACGCTGAAGATCGGGGGCGTCGGCGAGCCGGTTGTAGACCTCGATGAGGCGCGCGACGCTGCGATGCCCGCCGGCGCCGCCGAGAGACGTGAAGGCCATCAACGTCCAGCGGTCGGCCAGATCGGGCCGGCCGAAACTCTCGCCAGAGGTGGTGGTGAGGACGAAGTCGGGCAGCGGCACGGCCGGGCGAATCATCACCCCGTCGATCGCGGGTGCGCGGTCTTTGCCGAACTGGATCTGATTGCCCCACTGGTAGCCGAGTACGAATAACCCGACCGCCGCAACGGCCATGATCAGGCGCGGCAGCAGCGGCCGATTGCGGCGACGGTTTGCGGCGGCGGGCATCGGGTCGGGTCAGACCTCCGAGAGCACGGACTGCGCCCGGCTCAGGGCCTCTCCGGTATCGCCGCCGGCGCCGAGCGCCTTTAAGGCGGTACCCAATGCGCCGATGCACAGCAGTACATTCTGCGCCCGGCTGGAGTAACCCATCAGGCCGATGCGCCAGATGCGCCCGGCCAGCGGTCCGAGGCCTGCGCCGATTTCCAACCCGTAAAGGTCGAGTAGCTGCTTGCGCAGCAGGGCGTCGTCGATACCGCCGGGGATGGTCACGGCGTTGAGCTGCGGCAGGCGGTCTGCCTCCTTGACCATCAACTCCAGCCCTAGGGCTTCCAAGCCGGCCTTCAGCGCCAGGTGGTTGCGCCGGTGGCGTGCCCAGGCCTGCTCGATGCCTTCTTCGTGAAGCATGACCAAGGATTCATGCAGCGCGTAAAGCGCATTGACAGGTGCGGTGTGGTGATAGGCGCGCTTACCGCTGCCGCTCCAGTAGCCGAGCACGAGGTTGAGGTCGAGAAACCAGCTACGGACCGGCTCTTGCCGCGCCCGGACCTTCTCCAGCGCCCGTTCGTTCATGGTCAGGGGGGCGAGTCCCGGCGTGCAGGACAGGCATTTCTGACTGCCGGCGTAGACCGCATCCGCGCCCCAGGCGTCCACTTCCAAGGGCGAGCCACCGAGGGACGTCACGGCATCGACGATGGTCAGACAGTCGTGCCGATGGGCGATATCCACCAGCGTCGGCACATCCGAAGCGACACCGGTGGAGGTCTCGGCATGCACGAAGGCAACCAGCTTTGCGTCCGGGTGCAGTTTCAGTGTCTCGTCGAGCTTATCGGGGTCGACGGCATCACCCCAGGCATCCTCGACGCACACGGGCGTGCCGCCGGCGCGGATCACGTTCTCCTTCATGCGGCCGCCGAAAACGCCGTTGATACAGACAACGACCTTGTCGCCCGGCTCGACCAGATTGACGAAGCAGGTCTCCATGCCCGCGGAGCCCGGCGCGGAGATGGGCATCGTCAGCGCGTTGCGGGTCCGGAACGCGTCGCGAAGCAGCTGCTTGAGCTCGTCCATCATGGCCACGAACGCGGGGTCCAAGTGGCCGATGGTCGGCCGGGCCAGGGCGGACAGGATGCGCGGGTGGACATCGGCGGGGCCCGGCCCCATTAGCGTTCGGACCGGCGGCTGAAAAGAGCTGACAGGCATGATGATTCCGTTGGTTGGCGAGGATCTCGTCGGAGACCATCGGGACGAGATCGCCGACGATTCGAGGGTCGCTGGATAACCCACAAAGTATACCGGTCGCGCGGCGGCAGCCTCAAGGAGGGCCAGCGGCGCGGCCGTTGGCTGGGAGTGATGACCGATGACCGACAAAGTCGAAAAGACCGATGCGCAATGGCGCGAGACCCTGACGCCGGAGCAGTACCGGGTATGCCGCCGGCAAGGCACCGAGCCGGCCTTCTCCGGCGCCTACTACGACAACAAGGAGGCCGGCGCTTATCTCTGCGCGGCCTGTGGTGCGGAACTGTTCAGTTCCGAGCACAAATTCGACTCCGGCACCGGCTGGCCGAGCTTCTGGCAGCCGGCGAACGATGACATGGTGGAGGCGCAGAGCGACACCAGCCATGGCATGGTTCGCACCGAGGTGCACTGCAGCCGCTGCGGCTCTCATTTGGGTCATGTGTTCCCGGACGGCCCGAAACCTACCGGCCTGCGCTATTGCATCAACTCGGTGTCGCTGCAGTTCGAGCCGAAAACCGAAGATTGAGCAGTGCGAGCGGGCGATGTGTCCGCGCACCTTCGGGCGCGGGGCACAGGGCCTGCGCCCGGAGCCGGTCCTCGGGCGATGTTATAATCGGCGGCCAAGCACAGGCCGCGGGCCACCGGGTCCGGTCGCGGTCGTCGGCCGGCGTCGGCGGACGCGCCGCGGCGTGCCGGCGAGACAACCGCTCTCGCGCACCGAATGTCCGCTCCGGGCGGGCCGGAGCGCCGGCGGGCAGATAACGAACGGAGGTAACCGAGGATGGCCGAGACCACCGGCATCAATGCGCCGTCGCGACTGACGCCGCAGACCCACCAGCGCGGCAAGGACAAGGTCTCGCGCATCCCGGTCAAGATCGAAGGCGGGCGCGAAGTGCCGCGCAAGCCGACCTGGATCCGTGCAAAGGCCCCGACCGGCGCCGGTGTCGCGCGCATCAAGCGGCTGCTGCGAGAGAGCAAGCTCGCCACGGTCTGCGAAGAGGCGCAGTGTCCCAACCTCGGCGAGTGCTTCAACCACGGTACGGCCACGTTCATGATCCTGGGCGATATCTGTACCCGGCGCTGCCCGTTCTGCGACGTCGCCCACGGCCGACCGCAGCCCCTCGACGAGGCCGAGCCGGCGCATTTGGCGCAGTCCATTGCGCAGATGGGACTGCGCTATGTGGTCATCACCTCGGTCGATCGCGACGATCTGCGCGATGGCGGTGCCGGGCACTTCGCGGCCTGCCTGCGCGCGGTCCGCTCGTCTTGCCCGCAGACCAAGCTCGAAGTGCTGGTGCCGGACTTCCGCGGGCGCGAGGAGACGGCGCTTGCGCTATTCGGTGGCGACGCCGTGCCCGACGTGTTCAATCACAACCTCGAGACGGTACCCCGGCTTTATCGGTCTGCGCGCCCCGGTGCCGACTACGCGGGCTCGCTGCGGCTGCTCAAGCGCTTCAAGGCATTACACCCGCACGTACCCACCAAATCGGGCCTGATGCTCGGGCTCGGAGAGACCCGCGACGAAATTCTTGCCGTCATGGCCGACCTGCGCGCCCACGACTGCGACATGCTCACCTTGGGCCAATATCTTCAGCCGAGCCGCGACCACCTGCCTGTCGAGCGCTTCTGGACACCCGAAGAGTTCGACGCACTGGGCGCGGCCGGGAAGGCCATGGGATTCTCCAACGTCGCCAGCGGGCCCATGGTGCGGTCGTCCTATCACGCGGACCGGCAGGCCACCGAACTGGTTGGCGACTGATGTCCGGCCGCGGTGCAGTGCCGGATGCGGACTCCCTCGGCGCGGACCCCGAGGGGGCGTGATTTTGAATCTGCTCTGGCTGCTGCTGGCGTTCACGCTCTTCATGGCCGCCATTTGGAGCGTCTATGCGCTGAACCGAACGGCCGCGCGCCGGTTCGGCTATGAACCGTTCTCGCTGCCGAATGCCGCGCTGATGCTGGTTGCGAACCTGCTGCTGCTGTCGTCGCTGTCCGGCCTGCGCGCCCTCGAGCCGGACGCGGACTTGTCCGCGACACTCCCGAATATCGTGCAACTGCTGGGCGCGGCGCTGTTGTCGGCGGTGACCGCCTTCGTCATCGCGCGCCGCACCAGACTATGGATGGCGCTCTATGCCGTCTCGCTGATGGCCGTCGGCGCCATCGCCTTGTTTCCGAGCCTGGTCTTTCGTTATTTCGCCTTCGCCACCGGCGACGACGCCGGCGACTTGCCGCCGCGTCACTGACGCGACCGGGGCAGTTGTGCCGCCGGTCTCTTTTCCTCTCGCGCTCCTTGACAGCAGCCCTTAATTCAGTGCTATGCACAGCCGCGCGGCAGCGGGAAACGTTGCGCGTAGCGCCCTCCGGCAATCGAGAGAGCGAATCAGGGCTATCTTATAAGATGCTGATAAATAGAGATTAATTATTGTTGGCCAAATGCTGGACGACCTGCCGGAAGGGAAGCAAGGTCAGCCACTTGGATGACTCGACCACTGCTACTCCACAGAGTTATCCACAGCGTTTGTGCACAATCACCCAGTTCTAATGAGAACAGTGACTTGTGCGGAAAACTTCAGATCTTGTTTGAACTGGAGCGGCGGCCGCCGGCAACATGCTCCAAGGCCCGCGGGATCGGGCCGAGTGCACGCTTGGTGCCGGCGGCTTGCCTGGCGGCCGGCCCCGCGAGCCGCCGCCGGCCTCAAGCAATCTCGTCGATAAGGGCCGGGCGGTCGCCGCTGTCCAGCCCGCTCCAAGGGCTGATGTCCTTCTGGTAGCGGCGCATGACCAGATTGGCCAACAGGCCCGTCCAACCGGTTTGATGGGCGCTGCCCAGCCCACTGCCGTCCTCGGCATGAAAGTATTCGTGGAAGAACAGCAGGTCTTTCCAATGCGGGTCATCGGGCGCAGGCGAGTGGCGGGCCATCGCCGGCACCGGTGCGCCGTTGCTGTGGCGGTAGAGATCGCTCAGGCGGTCGGCGATCAGGCTGGCGATCTCCTTTAGGTTCTTGCGCTCGCCGCCGAGGCAGGGCACGGCCACTTTGTAGTCGTCGCCCAGAAAGCGGTGGAAACGCTCCAGCGAGGACACCAGCGAATAGTTGGTCGGCAGCCAAATCGGCCCGCGCCAGTTCGAGTTGCCGCCGAACATCGGCGACGTGGATTCGCCCGGCACGTACTCGATCAGCGCTTCGCCGATACCGGGGATATAGCCCAGGTCGCGATTCTCCGCGTGAATGCGGCTTAGGCTGCGCACGCCGAAGCGCGACAGGAACTGGCTCTCGTCCAGGAGCCGCGCCAAGATGCGAGCCAGCATGCTGTGATCCACCAGCGCCAGCAGCCGCTCGCCGCGCTCGTTCTCCCAGTCGGGACAGGCACAGACATAGCTGCCGTGGAACAATCCGCCTTTGTGCTCGCTGAGCAGGCTCGCGAAGCGCGGGGCGTGCTCGAGCATGCGCTTGTTGACGATCTCGACCGCGAATAGCGGGATCAGTCCCACCCAGGAATAGACCTCGATCCGGTGCGCCCCTTCGGGGGTCTGCAGCAGATCGGTAAAAAACCCGTTGTCCATGTCCCATAGCGACGGCGTCCCGGTCTCCTCGCTGCCGGCGATGGCCTCGGCGATGGCGAGAAACTGCTTGTAGCAGTGAATCGCGATCTCCTCGTAGTCGGGGTCCTGCACGCAGAGCTCGAGGGCGATCAAGGTCATCTTCAGCGAGAAATGTGCCATCCAGCCGGTGGCGTCCGCCTGCTTCAGGCTGTAGCCCGGCGGCAGCTCGGTGGAGCGATCGTAGACCGAGATATTATCCAGGCCGAGGAAGCCGCCCTCGAACAGGTTGTGACCCTCGGCGTCCTTGCGATTGATCCACCAGGAGAAATTCAGCAGCAGTTTGTGGAAGACACGCTGCAGGAAGCCGTGATCGCCGACGCCGCGTTGGATACGCTCGGCGCGGAACACCTTGAGCGCCGCCATGGCGTGGACCGGCGGATTGACGTCGCCGAAATTCCACTCGTAGGCCGGAATCTGGCCGTTGGGGTGCAGATACCGGTCGGAGAGCATCAGCTCGACTTGCTCCTTGGCGAAGTCGACGTCGAGCAGTGCCAGCGCGGCGCAGTGGTAGGCGAGATCCCAGGCGGCGAACCAGGGGTACTCCCAGGCATCGGGCATCGAGATGACATCGCGTGCCTTCAGATGACGCCAGTGCCGGTTGCGGCCTTGTCTGCGCTCGGGGGGTGGCGGCAGCTGATCGCCGTCCAGCCAGCGTGCCACGTCGAAATGGTAGAACTGCTTGGTCCAGACCATGCCGGCGAGGGCTTGGCGCAGGATGCGGGCGTCGTTGGCGTTGGCCTCGGGCAACAGGTGGTCGTAGTAAACCGTCGCCTCCGACCGGCGCTCCGCCAGCGTGCGCTCGATACCGGCAAAGGGCCGCTCGCGCGGTTCCGCGCAGAGCAATAGATCGATGATTGCCTCGTGTCCGGCGCCGACCCGCAGTCGGCTCCAGGCTGCCGTCTTGGTGCCGGTGCGCGCGGGATTGACGGCATCGGTCTCGCCGTCGCAGATGTAGCGATGGAATGCGTCCTTGACATAGGGGCTGTCGTTTTCACCGCCCCAGAGACGCTCGACGTTCGATTCGTTCTCGGTAAAGAGCAGGTCTGCCTCGGCAGCTCCGTAGAGGTGATAGTCGCCGAGCACGGCGTGCTCGGCGCGTACGGCCCAGTTGGCGCCCTCCGGCGGCATCGCGGCCATCATCCGCGGGCGCTCGAGCTCGTCGCCCCAGGACCAGGTATTGCGGAACCACAGCGTCGGCAGCACGTCGATCACGGCCGGGTCCGGTCCATGGTTGCGCACGCGCACGCGGCAGTAGATCTCGTGGGTTGCGGCCTTGGCGTAGACGACATCCACATCCCAGTAGCGGTTCTCGTCGAAGGCGCCGGTGTCGCTCAGATCGTAGGACGGATCGTGCCGGCTGCGGGCCGCGTTCTCGTGCATGAGGGCGTCGTAGGGATAGGCGCGCTGAGGGTATTTGTACAGGTAGCGCAGCCAGCTATGACTCGGTGTTGCGTCGAGATAGAAATAGACGTCCTTGACGTCTTCGCCGCGATTGCCCTCGTGTCCGTTCAGGCCGAAGGCGCGCTCTTTGAGATAGGCGTCGCGCCCGTTCCACAGCGCGATCGCGAAGCACAAGTGCTGACCCTGGTCGCTGATGCCGCCGAGACCGTCCTCGTTCCATCGATAGGCACGCGAGCGGGCGTGATCGTGGGGGAAATAACCCCAGGCATCGCCATCGGGGCTGTAGTCCTCGCGCACCGTGCCCCAAGCCCGCTCGGCCAAGTACGGGCCCCAGTGCCGCCAATCCGCTTCGCCGGTGCGCTGCTGTTCCAGCCGCTGCCTTTCCGCGTTCAATGGTTGCTGCATTCGCGCCTCGATGCCGACTGATTGAGGTCGGTGTTGAATGAGTCGGAAACAACATGCACGTTGACACGCCCGGCGCCCGACACGCAAGCCGCGGCGGCCGGCCGTGACGCGGTAAAGCCGGCCGCCGGCTTACAAGACCCGATCGGGGTTTGCATCGTTGCGCCCGCGACGAGCATGCGGCGGCGTTGCCGGCGGTGGACGCCGGCGGGAGGACTTGGGATATTGCTCCATCGTTGCAGTCCCGGGAGGTATCCGGCCGTTGAGCGAGACGACGAAAGACGATCTGGATGTCGTATTCCGTGCCTATGGTGCCGCCTGTTTCGCGGCGCAGCATCTCGAGAGTGCGTTGCGGGTTCTATTGGTGCTGACCGCCGCGGCCAAGCAACAGCAAATGAATATGCAGGTTCTGCGGTTGGTCGAGTCGGAGACCGCCATGGATACCCTGCGTCAGCTCTTCAATGCCGCGCGCGAGCGGGAGTATTTTACCGGCGCCGAGGTGAAATCCATCGACCGTGCCATCAAACTGCGCAATTTCGTCATCCACTCGTATTGGCACAAGCACACGATGCTGCTGTCCACCGCCAAGGGGCGTGCTTGGTTATGCGATGACCTGAAACAGGCGCGGGCGGTGATGCGCGATGCCAACGGCATCGTCAATTCGCTCTGTGATCGTTACTGGGCCCAGTACGGCATGAGCACGCAGGCACTCAATGAAGTGGTCGGCGCGCTGTGGGAGGGGGAGAACGATCCGCCGGAGGATCTACTGTTGTAAGCGTTCCGGGGCGCGAGCCTGGCTAAGCGAGTAGCCCGGCAAGCGGCGCCGCGAGACCCAGTACCGCAGCGTAGCGCAGGCCCTTGCCGATGGCCGTCAAGACAAAGAACAGTCCGAAGTGCACGCGCATGACGCCGGCAATGAAAGTCAGCGCGTCACCGCCGACGGGCAGCCACGCCATCAGCAGCGACCAGACACCCCAGCGCCGGTACCAGCGCTGCGCCATCCCGAGCTTGTCGGGCTTGAAGGGAAACCAGCGCCGATCCCGGAAACGCAGCAGCCAGCGCCCCATGGCCCAGTTCACGGCGGCACCGAGGGTGTTGCCCGCGGTGGCCCAAGCCCACAGCGCCAGCGGGTCGTAACCGGTGGCCTGCAGCCCGGCGAGTGCCAGCTCCGAGTAGAACGGCAGCAGCGTGGCCGCGACGAAGGCCGCGGTGAACAGACCCAGATAGGCTTCCATGTCGGGCGCGCTCAGGCGTGCGCTTCCGCCGCCGTTGCATCAGGGGCCGACGACCAGGCGCGGAAACGATTTGCAAGCCGCATGGCGGTCACTGCAGGCGCGTGCGGGCACAATCCACCAGCGCCCGGAACAGCCGCCGCTGGGAGCCGATGTACAGGAGCAGTTCCGGATGCCACTGGACGCCGATCAGGAAGGGGTGGGTGGGGCTCTCGATCGCTTGAACAATGCCGTCGAGGTCGCGGCCGGCGACGACCAGGTCTTCACCGAGCCGGTCGATGCCCTGGTTATGCAGGCTGTTGATTTTCTTTCGCGGACCTCCGAGCAGTTGCATCAGTCGGGTACCGGGCTCGACGCGCAGTGTCTTCAACGGAAAAATGGTCCAGCGATTCGAGGTCTCTTTGCGCCGCGAGCGCAGCTCTTGAAACAAACTCCCCCCGAGGCGCACGTTCAGCAGCTGCGCGCCGCGGCAGATGCCGAGCACGGGCAGGCCGCGGGCCAATGCGCGCTCGATCACCGTGGATTCCAGCGCATCGCGCTCCGGGTCGTATTTCGGCGTCACCTCGGGCGCTGCGGCGTAGAGCACCGGGTCGACGTCGTGCCCGCCGGTGATGACAACGGCGTCGATGTCGGCGTCCGCGCGGGGCTTGGCCGGCGTCATCATGACCGGCCGGGCGCCGGCCACGCGCAGCGCCAGCGCCACCAAGAGCCGCGGCGCCTTGCCGCCGCGGGTCGGGCCGGTGACGCCGATCAGCGGAGCGCGTGCGTGCTCAGCCATGAGTCGGTCTGCGCGGCCCAGTCGGTTGTCAGCTGGTCCAGCGGGTGCTGAAGCAAGACGCTGTAGCGCGCGCACAGCGCCGCGAGCGATTGCGGCCGCGCCGCCAGTCGTTCGACCACCAGCCAGTCCCGCCACGGCCCGCCCAAATCCCAGTGCGGACTATCGATCTCGGAGTTGGGCAGCCGATAGTGCAGGGTAGGGCGGGCGACGATGCGTGCGTCCTGCACCGCTCCCTGCACGCGCGCGGCGTCGAGCTCGGTGAAAAGCGGCAACAGGTCGAGACCGCGGTTGCGGGTGGGGTTGGCGTCCAGATAATCGTCGATCAGGCGATCGCGGTCCGGGCTGTAAGCCGGGTCGACGACCAGGCGCGCATAGGCCTTGGGGAAAGGATCGGCGAAAAACGTCAAGCGCCGGGTCAGGTCCACCTGCGCCCGAGACCGCAGCCAGTCCTCGACGCAGAGGTATGCCTGCAGATAGCGGCGCACGGTGTCCGCGTCGGTATCGGGAAGCTCGGGGTTCAACTGCAGCCCGAACGCGTACAGTAAGTCGTCCCGGGTACCGCGGGCGCCCGCTTCGCGCAGGCGGTCGATCAGCTGGTTGACTTCGCCGAGCCGCGTCATGTCCAGCGGCGGACTGATGACCTCCACCGGCACGACGCGCTGCGCGATCGCGCGCAGCGCATCTTCGGCGAGCTCCTGCACGACATCGCCGAAATCATCGCCGCGCTCGCGCCGGCCGAGCTCCTTCAGCAACTCGAAATCGAGCTCGACGCGCCATGCCCCGGCGGCGTCGCCGTCGATGGCCATTTCGTGCCGTCCCGTTTGCCGCAGCCGGCCGTGCAAGGCATCGCGCACGGTCTCGGCGGCCTGGTCCAGGGTCAGGCCGCTCAGTTCGATCTCGACGCCGACGCGGCGCGGGTGTCCGTCCGCGCGCACGGCGATGGGAGGCAGCGGCATCGCACTCGGTAATTCAACCATAACGGGTAAGGCTTGGGGCATCCGCAGCCGCTTCAAGGCCCTCCTGCGCGAGCGCGCAACGGACCCGGGGTCCGGGTGGCGACCCCGCGCAGCGCCGGGTCTCGCCACTTCGGTTAGAATGAGCACGACAGGCGGGCGTCGACACCCGACATCGCTCGACACCGACCGCGGCATCGGCACGGCACGCGCGACCGGGGAGGTCGAGCGCGGCGCGGCTGACGGTGGCAGGTAACCGGAGCCGAGCACGCCGACGTGCCTTCGGCGCCGAACCTCCGCCAGCACCGGGACCGGTGTCCGGACCCCGTCCGCACGGAAAACAATACGACAAAAGCCCTGACTCGTCGCGCCGGTAAGGCCTCGTTCGGCGGTGGCCTGCCTCAGCCGTAAGCGCGGCTTCGGGAGCGGAGGATGATCATGCTGTCCACAAAACGTTTCACGGCGGTCGTGACGACCCTGCTCGTATGGGGGTTGGCCGGGGCGCTTTTCGGCGGGCTCTTCATCGGCCTGTATCAAATTCTCGAAGTACTCGGCCTGTCGGGCTGGCAGCCGATCGTGTTGGGCGCGGTCGCCGCCGCAATGACCACGGCGGCTTTCTACAGCGCGATGCCGGTGGCGATGGTTGGGGCGGCCGCGGGCGTCGTCGCTTCCATCGGTTATCTGATACTGGCCGGACATCGGCTGGAGCTTGCGGTGATTGCCGGCGTCGCCGGCGCGGCGGGTTTCATCGCCGGTGCATTCTTCGCATGGATGGTGCGGCGCAATGCGAGGCCGTTGGCGGAGACCTTGACCGGCATGCTCGCCGGCCTGGGTGCCGGCGTCATCCTATCGGTGCTGATCAGCATTTACCCGCAGCCCGTCGGGCCTCTCGTGATGGCCGCGGGCGTTGTCGCGCTGGTAGGTGCGCTGTTTCAGCTGAACGAGCACTGGATCGTGCAGACTTGCCACGGCTGGCTGCCGGACGGGCTCGCGGCGCCATTGGTCTCGGGGCTGATCGCCGCGATTGTCGGCGTCAGCATCTGGATCATGGGCGGGTCCGCCGCGGCGGGGCTCGACATGGAGACGAAGGGCGCGGTCGACCGCGTGCTTTCGGAGGTACCGACCGGCTTCATCGGCGGCATGCTCGGCGGCGCCGTAACCGGTCTGGTTCTGGAGCTCCTCGGCTTTCACCTGGAAGAGCACGAGACCGTCTGAGCAGTGCCGGCCCGCGACCGGGCGGGCCGGCCCGTTGTGTCGAAGCGGCGCTATTTGTAAGCGCCGACGCCGCAGAAGAAGCCTTCGTCGTTCGTCATGACGTAGCTCGTCTTTTCCTTGACCTCATCGGTGCCGGGGTAGGGCCAGTTGTAGTCAACCCAGCCTTCGCCGCTGTCCTGCGCGACGGCAATCATGTCCTTGAACAACTCGTCGCCGTACTTGTTGAAGTCGAGCAGGTTCTTGCCGACCAGCTCGGGCTTGACGGCGTGGGACAGCATGACGCCGTCCATGTCCATGCAGAAGACGTAGAGATCCTTCTCGCGGAAGTCGCCGTCCTCGGCAGCGAAGGCGTCGAAGGCGGCTGCAGCACCCATCTCGTTCACGGCCTGTTGTGCCCTCTCCGACATCGCCTTGGCTTCATCGGGACTTGCCATTTCGTCGGCGATGGCGCTTGCGGAAAAGACCAAGGCGGCGGCGGCGATAATCGCTTTTCTCATGCCTGATTTCCTCTCTCTCTTTGTGGTTAGGGGACGCCGAAGTTAACCGATGCACCGGCCGCGGTCCAGCATCTCGGCCCTGGCTGGCTATGGAGGTGAGCGGATCCCGCGGCGCTTGCACTCTCGTGAAGCGTAGTCGCATTTTTTTGGTGCGCGCTTGCCGCCTGGTTTGCGGGCTTCGCGGATCGACGGCAGAGGCAAGCCGTTGAGATTCGGCGTGTATGTCGATGCACCAGGATCTTTCAGGTAACGGGCATGGAAACTGCTCTGCTGCACCGGTTTTGGTCAATAGGCGACGAGTCATGCAGAGTTATCAGTCCGGTACGGACGTCCTGTTTTTGTTGATCGGTGCCGTAATGGTGCTGGCCATGCACGCGGGCTTTGCCTTCCTGGAAGTGGGCACCGTGCGAGCGAAGAATCAGGTCAATGCGCTGTCGAAGATCCTCAGCGATTTCGCGGTGTCGACCATCGGCTATTTCTTCTTCGGCTTCAGCATCGCCTATGGCGTGGATTTCTTCAGCGGTGCCGCCGCATTGCAGGACAAGAACGGTTACGAGCTGGTCAAGTTCTTCTTTTTGCTGACCTTTGCGGCAGCGATCCCGGCGATTGTCTCCGGTGGTATTGCGGAGCGGGCCAAGTTCTACCCGCAGTTGCTGGCGTCCCTGGTGCTGGTCAGCCTCGTCTATCCGTTTTTCGAAGGCATCGTCTGGAACGGCAACTTCGGTGTGCAGGCCTTGATCGAGCGCTGGCTCGGCGCCGGATTCCACGACTTCGCGGGCTCGATCGTCGTGCATGCGATGGGCGGCTGGATTGCGCTCGCCGCCGTGTTGTTGCTGGGTCCGCGCAGCGGCCGTTACCGCAAGGACGGGGGCATTACCGCCCATCCGCCGTCGTCGATCCCGTTTCTGTCTCTCGGCGCCTGGACGCTGACGGTGGGCTGGTTCGGCTTCAACGTTATGTCGGCGCAGAGCGTCGGCGCCGTCAGCGGCTTGGTTGCGGTGAACTCGTTGATGGCGATGGTCGGCGGCATTCTGGCCGCGTTGATCGCCGGCAAGAACGACCCCGGCTTCCTGCATAACGGACCGCTGGCGGGCCTGGTGGCGGTCTGTGCCGGCTCCGACATCATGCATCCGCTAGGCGCACTGTTCGTCGGCGCCTTCGCCGGTGCGTTGTTTGTCTACACCTTCACGCTGACCCAGAACAAGTGGCGCATCGACGACGTGCTCGGTGTCTGGCCGCTGCATGGTCTATGCGGTCTTTGGGGCGGCATCGCCGCGGGGATCTTCGGCATGGAGATGCTCGGCGGCCTCGGCGGCGTCACGTTCATGGCGCAGCTCGCGGGCAGTCTGCTGGGTGTTGCAGTGGCGCTGGTCGGCGGGTTCGCCGTCTACGGCATCGTCAAGGCGATCATGGGCCTACGCCTGACGGAGGAAGAAGAGTATCTGGGGGCGGACCTCTCCATCCATCGCATCACCGCCGAGCCCGACTACAACCGTGGTGAAGTCTGATATCCATGCCCGGGCGAGGCATCGCCCGATGAAGCGCCGATCGCCGGCGCCCGATCCGGCAGCGTAGCCGGCGGGCTCATCCTGTAGGCTATTGGGGCGATGGCCGGCGGGCGCGCGTGACAAATGCCGAGCGCTTGGCGCCCGCGAGGCGTCAGCGACGGCTACCCAGGATGATGTCGCGCGCACGCAGGTCTTCGAGCAGTGCCTGGCCGGCCGCGAGCACCTTCTCCGGGTCGGGGTGGGCCAGCTCCGCGGCGATGGTCTGCAACGCGCTTGCCCCGGTCCGATCCGGGTGCGCCTCGAGGAGTTGCAGCAGGCGCTGGGTAACCGCGTTGATCTGCATGAACTCGACGCCGTCGCTTCGGTTGCGGTAGACGATCAGATGGGTCGGTTCGCCGTCCGGCTCGCTCGGCTGGTACTCGGGGCCGATGCGATGCACCGGATAGCGGTAGCTGAGTTGCCAAGCAACCGGCGAGACCAAGGGCACGCCTGTCAGAAGGTCGCCTGCGGGGTCGGCGAGGGTGTCGTCGGCCTCGTCCTCGCTGGTTCCGACGGCGAGCTCCACCCACTCGTAGTGGGCCAGCTCCAGCATGAACGGCGGGTCGTCGGCGTGGGCCTCGCGCTCATGGGCGAGGTAGTCCAGCAATTCCTGCGCAAGCTCGGGAAACAGGGGCGTCGAGCAACGATGGCGGACAAGGAAGTCGCGAACCAGGCCCTGCCAGCACTCGTCCCCGAGAATTTTGTACAGCACCGGGAAAGCGGTCTGCAGCAGCCCGGAGATATTGTTGAAGAACAGATCGCGATAAATCGCCATCCGCCGGTCTTCGATATCGGCCGGGGCGGGGCGATGCTCCGGGTCGCGAATATGACCGGCAAACGCCAGTTGTGCGGCGATGAAGCCCGGTGCAGGCGCGGGCGCCGGCGCGTCGGTAGTCGGTCGACGATGCTCAGACATCGGCCGTGCGGGCGCGCGAGCGCGGCGCATGTCGGCGTTGCATCGCGGCGATGTCCTGTACCTCGGCCGCCAGCGCATCCACCGAAGGAATATTGAAGTCACGCTCGAGCAGCGTCGGCAGCACACCGAAGCGCGCATAAGCGCGGTCGAGTAGATCCCACACCGGGGCGATGACATCGGCGCCGTGGGTGTCGATCCGCAGATCCTCGGCCTCGACGTAATGGCCGGCGACATGACAATAGACCACCCGCTCGCCGGGCAAGGCGCTCAGGAACGCGTGCGCGTCGTAGCCGTGGTTGATGCTGTTGACATAGATGTTGTTGACATCGAGCAGCAGGTCGCAATCGGCCTCCTGCAGCACCGCGTTGACGAAGTCGATCTCGGTCATCTCCTGTGCCGGTGCGGCGTAATAGGAGACGTTTTCCAGGGCAATGCGCCGTTCGAGGATGTCCTGCACCTGCCGCACGCGCTCGGCGACATGGTGAACCGCCTCGGCCGTGAACGGGATCGGCATCAGGTCGTAGAGGTGCCCGTCATCGGAGCAGTAGCTCAGATGCTCGGTGTAGGCGCGAATGCCATGCCGATCGAGAAATTCCTTGATGCGTCTGACAAACTCCGTATCCAGTGGCGACGGCGAGCCGATCGATAGCGACAGGCCGTGGCAGACGAAGGGATGGCGCTCGGTCATGGCGCTCAGGTGCCGGGCATAGCGGCCTCCGACGCCGATCCAGTTCTCCGGGGCGATCTCCCAGAAGTCGACCGTATCCGGTGGCTGCTCGGCCACGGCGCCGATAAACGAGCGCCGCAGACCGAGACCGGCGCCATGAACGGGATGGGCAGCGCGTTCGAGCGAGTCCGTTACCGTGTTTTTCATGGCGATTTACGTGCTAGGCGTCAGGCTGGATCAGCCCTTGTCGCCGCCGCACTTACCCTCGCCGCACTTACCTTCGCCTTCACCCTTGTCGCCGCCGCACTTGCCTTCGCCTTCACCCTTGTCGCCGCCGCACTTACCCTCGCCGCACTTGCCTTCGCCTTCCGCGCCGGCCAAGAGCATATAGCCGCTGTCGAGCTGGCTGGCGCCGAACGGGTTCTCCGCGGCGTTGGCCACGTTGACGGCCGACAGGGTACCGACCAAAGCGGCACCGACAATGGCTGCGGCGGGGGTCATGGTCTTCTTGGACATGGATGTATCCTCTAACTGAAAAACTGTGGTGTGTCGTCGCGCGGCGCCTTATCGCTGCCGACCCTTCGCATGTCGGGCCCCGGCGCCGCCGCATTGATAGCACATGCTTTACACGATTAAAACAGTGGGTTTTTGTCTCGTGTCAACGCAGCGCCATCGCCCATTAGAGACCCGAGCGGACGGTTGGTTCTTTCACGCCGATGCGCTTTTTGTCGTGCGTCGCCCTTCATTTAGGCCCGCGACTGCCGCCGCCGTGCTTTTTGATGCACTTCAGGTAGGCCTTTTCGTCGAGATCGCGTGCGTCTCGTTGCATGCGCCACATGGCCTCGCCGAGGCACTCCATGATCCGATGCTCGGCCTCGTGGGTGTCGCCGAGGCAATCGCGCAGGATCCGCCCGTAGAGCTGGCGCATGCCGCGGGGACCGTCCGTCGTCACCTGATCCTGCACGGCCAAATGCAGGGCCATGTGCAGGAACGGATTGGCTTCGCCGTGGTGCGGCAGCCAGTCTTGCGCCAGCGCCGGCTCGCCGGCCTGCAGCAGCGGGTGGTACTCCGGGTGGCGCTTCGCTACTTCGACGATTTGCAGGTGCAGCGGCTCCAGGGGCTCGCCGCCCTGGAAGCGGCGCCATGCCTCGAGGAAGACGCCGCGCATGGCCGTGCGGTCTTGGCTGAACATAGGGCAACCGGTGGATTTGCTTCGGGTCAGTTGCGGGCGCCGCCGGCGAGTGGCGAGGTCGCGCGGCGCGGCCCGTGGTGGGAGAAGATCGGTGCGGCGACAGCGATGGGCAAGTCGCAAGCCGCGATCGTCGGCGCGGTCATGCCCGTTCGGGATCGCCGAGATCGGCCGCGGACCCGGCTTGCGGCGTTTTGTCTTTATATTCGCAGAGATCCGCGATCGGACAGTCGCCGCAACGCGGCTTTCGCGCGGTGCAGATATAGCGCCCGTGCAGGATCAGCCAATGATGGGCATCCTGCAGAAACTCGGCAGGCACCAGGCGCAGCAGGCGTTGCTCGACGGCCAGCGGCGTCTTGCCCGGTGCGATTCGGGTCCGGTTGGCGACGCGGAAAATATGCGTGTCGACAGCCATGGTCGGCTCGCCGAACGCGGTGTTCAACACGACGTTGGCGGTCTTGCGCCCGACACCGGGCAGCGCCTCCAGTGACTTGCGCTCGCGGGGTACCTCGCCGCCGTGCTCGTGCAGCAGGATGGCGCAGGTCCGGATAATGTTCTTGGCCTTGCTGTTGAAGAGCCCGATCGTGCGGATGTGGGCCTTCAGCCCGTCTTCCCCCAGCGCCAGGATTGCCGCCGGCGTACTCGCCACGGGAAATAGCCGAGCCGTGGCTTTGTTGACCCCTCTATCCGTTGCCTGGGCGGACAGAATCACCGCCACGAGCAACTCGAACGGCGTGCTGAACTCGAGCTCCGTCGTCGGGCTCGGGTTGGCCGCGCGCAAGCGGCGGAAGATCTCGGTGCGCTTGTCCTTATTCATGGGGGCGGCAGCATATAACAGCGTGCCCCGGCATGTTGTCGCTTTGCGCCTCGCCGCTGATCGCCAGTCCCGGAATGCCTGAAACAGGATGCGCGGGAACGGGGTGCGCCGGAATCGGATGCGTCGGAAGAGTCCGGATTCGACGGCACGCTTCGGCCCGCCGCCGGCGAGCGGCGGCGTGGTTCGCGGCACCTGCCGTCGGCCAAGTGCGGCGAGGCGGGTGCGGCGCAAAGGTTTGCGGGCGTCGAGGCGGGCAACCGCGGCGGCGATTGGCGGGCGGAACTGCTTGCAACCGGCCTGAGGCTGTATAAAATTACAGTTACGCAATCCGCAGCAGCAGGCAGTGCCGTGACCGATCAGCTCACCCCGCGCCAGCGCCAGATCCTGGATCTGATTCGCCGCCATATCCGCGATACCGGCTATCCGCCGACCCGGGCCGAGATTGCCGAGGCCTTCGGTTTCCGCTCGGTAAATGCCGCCGTCGATCATCTCAAGGCGCTGGCACGTCACGGCGTCATCGAACTGCAGCAGGGCGCCTCGCGCGGCATCCGCTTGCTGGAGAAAATCGACGATGCGTCGGCATTGCCGGTGGTGGGTCGGGTGGCGGCGGGCAGCCCGATCCTGGCCGAAGAGCATATCGAAGAATATCACCGGCTCGATCCTGCGCTATTCCGCCCGCGGGCGGATTATCTGCTGCGGGTGCGCGGCGAGAGCATGCGCGACGCCGGTATTCTGGACGGCGATCTGCTTGCCGTGCACCGCATCGAAGAGGCGCTGAACGGACAGATCGTCGTTGCCCGGCTGGGTGAGGAGGTCACGGTGAAGCGCTTCCGCCGCGATCCGGACTCGACACACCGCGTGCAACTGCTGGCGGAGAATCCGGAATTCGCGCCCATCGACGTAGACCTGCGCAGACAGGAATTGGCCATCGAGGGGCTCGGTGTCGGCGTGCTGAGGCTCGATCTGAGCCGCGAGCACAAAGAGATCCACGTGCCCCGATAAATGGAGCCGCCGAGCAATCGGCCGCGCACTGCTTGCCAACTGCTTGCTACAGGGCATCGCCGGGCCGGCGGCCCGGCAGCGAGACCGGATCGCGCGACGCCGAAGCGCCGCCGTCGCAGCGTCGGGCCGCCGGACAGGCATATCCCGCATAAAGCGTACCGGGGAGATTTTCCGGAAGATCGCCCGAAACCCGAAGCCGCAAAACCCGAAGCCGCAAAACCCGAAGCCGCAAAACCGGCCCCGATCCGACCGGAACGGACCCCCGACCTCGACGGAAACAAAGGGCTTGTCGTTGCTCGGCGTCCCGAAATCCAATCCGGATGCCGAATCCGGCCTTGACCATGAATCTTGAGCAACTGCTTTCACAACGGGCCGATCTATGGCGCGGCCGCGGCGCACCGGCCGCGGTGCCCGGCGGTGTCTCGACCGGCTTCGCGGCGCTCGACGATGCGCTGACCTGGCGCGGCTGGCCGCCGGGCAGTCTGGCCGAGATAATCACCGATCACCACGGCGCCGGCTTCTGGCTGCTGCTGCCGATGTTGGCGATATTGAGCCGGCAACCGCGCTGGTTGATGCTGGTGGAGCCGCCGTTGATCCCCTATGCGCCGGCGCTGGCCGCCCGCGGGCTGGACCTTGCCCGGCTGGTGGTGGTGCATACCGGTGATCAAGCGCCTTGGGCAATGGAGCAGGGTCTGCGCTCCGGTGCCTGCGCCGCGGTACTGGCCTGGGATGACGACCGCGACGCGCGCGCTTGGCCCGTCGGCGCACTGCGCCGGCTGCAGCTCGCGGCCGCCGCGGGCGATGCACAGGCGCTGCTGATGCGCCCGCCGTCCGCCGCCGGGCAGCCGTCGCCGGCAACGCTGCGGCTTGGCGTGCAGACGGCGCCCGAGGGTATCGCCATCGAAGTGCTGAAACAGCGCGGCGGGCGCGCCGGGGCAAGCGTCGTCATCGGCGGCGACCGGGCTGGCGACGGCGATGCCCGCCTCGACCGATCCGCCGGGGCGTGTGTCGCCGCCGCTGCCGGTGCACGCCCCGGATTCCCCGCGGGTGCATCGACTGCTTCGTTTGCCGGCGGGCGCCGCAGTACCCGCTCGGGCTCGCGCGGTACGTCGGCGACGGCCGGCCGGCCGCCGCGCAAGCGCATGCGATGAACTGGCTTGCGGTACATCTGCCCGCATTGGCACTGGAAGTCTACGAGCGGGCCATGCAGCATCCGCCGCCGCTCGCGGTGGGCGAGCGCGAGCGGCTGATTGCCTGTAACGATGCCGCGCGGGCGCAGGGCGTACGCCCGGGACTGGCCGAGAGTGCCGCCCGGGCGTTGCTGGCGGACTTGCGTATCTTGCCCCGAAGCACCGAGGCCGAGGAGGCAGCGCTCGCGCGGCTGGCCGCCTGGGCCATGGGCTTCAGCGATCAAGTCAGTCTGGCGCCGCCGGCCGGGCTGGTGCTGGAGGCCGGGCGCAGCCTGCGGCTGTTCGGCGGCGGCGAATCCTTGCTGCGTCAAATCCGCGAAGGCATCGCGGATCTCGGCTACCGGGCTCGCTGCGTGTTGGCGCCGACGCCGGCCGGCGCGCTGGCGCTGGCCGCCGTCGCTCCCGCGGAAACGGGCATCTCCGATGACCGGTATGCGGATAGGCCGGACCGTGACCGGGGTAGGGCCAATGCGGATCGCGCGGCTGTGGACATGGCGGATCGGCCGCATGGCGATCAATGCAGCGCGGATGCTCTCGCTGCCCGTGGGCTGATCGCGGACCACGATGCACTGCGCCGAGCGCTTGCCTTGCTGCCGGTGACGGTGCTCGGGCTCGATCGCCGGGAGCGCGAGGATTTCGACGCCATGGGACTCAAGCGTATCGGCGACTTGCTGCGGCTGCCGCGCGGCGGGCTGGCCGAGCGCTTCGGCATCGAGCGGGTGCAGCAGTTGGAGCGCCTGCTCGGCGAGCGGCCCGACCCGAGGCATTTTTTTCAGCCGCCGCAGCGCTTCCGTGCCGAGCTGCAATTGCCGGCCGAGGTGCCGGATTCCCCGGCACTGGTGTTTGCCTGCCGACGCTTGATCGACGAGCTCGGCGGCTTCCTGCTGGCACGTCAGGCAGGCGTGCAGCGCCTGCATTGGCGGCTGCGCCATGCGGATTCGGCAGCGACGCGATTCGACCTCGGCGCCGCGCGGATCGAGCGCGACCCCGAGCGCTGGCTCGCGCTGCTGCGCGAGCGCCTGGAACGGCTGCGGCTGCCGGCTCCGGTGCGCGCCGTCGCGCTGGTCAGCGAGACGATCCGCCCTCTGGCGCCGGCTTCGGGGGAATTGTTCCCGGAGCATGCCGCGGCTGTCGACCCGGATCCGGCCCTATTGGACAGGCTGCAGGCCCGGCTCGGCGGTAATGCCGTGCGCGGTCTGATGCTGCTGGCGGATCACCGACCGGAGCGCGCCTGGCGGTGGTGCCGTCCCGGTGAGCAGGGCTTGCACCGTCGCGATGGCCGGCAAGTCCGTCGACGGGCCGGCAAGGCACGCAATGCCGACGCTCTCCCCGCTGCCGACCGTGCTGGCGCCGGCCCGGACCCCGCGCACCGCGGCACCGGCAACCGCCCGCTCGATGCCGCATGGGGCGCCGACGGGCCGGTCCGCCTCGACCGGCCGCTGTGGCTGCTGCCGGAGCCGATGCCGCTCGGGCTTCGCAACAAGCGTCCTTGGCTGGATGGCCCGCTGGATCTCGGTCAGGGCTGCGAGCGCATCGAGACCGGCTGGTGGGACGACTTCGAAGTGGCGAGGGACTACTACGTGGCGACCACGGTCACCGGCGAGCGGCTATGGATTTACCGCGAGATCTACGGCGCGCGGGGCTGGTTTCTGCAGGGGGTCTTCGGCGGCGAGTACTGACGTCCATACGAGGGCGCCCATGCGAGGGCACCCATGTGCTGGTGCGAGGCGCCGACACTCAGCGCCGCTCGATCGGCTCGCCCCGGCTCTTGAAGGACAGCCCGCCGTCTCCGACCATAATGGCCTCGATGATCGGCCTGTTGACCGTCTCTTCGGCCGACCATTCCACAAGGAAGTTGGCGCCGGAGCCACCGCCGCCCTGCTGCTGCTCGATCAACAGCGCATGCGTCTGCATCGGTTTCAAGGCCACCGGGCCGTCTTCGGTCATCTCCCGCAACTGCCTGCCCTCTCCATCGAAATAGCGCACGCGCTCGATTCGAATCGCATGCTCCGGATCGGTGTTGCGCACGCTGAGTGTTACGGCCAGCGGTGTCGGCGTGCCTTGTCCGGTATAGATATGGGAGTAGGCGGGTACATAGACCGCGCGCCCGCCGACGACCACATGGGCCGGCAGGCTTGCGCCTTCGGCGACGGCCAAAGGCACATCGCGGGCGAGCTGCTCCTCGATCTCGTAGAGTTGATTGCCGATCAAGCCGAGCGCCAAGATCAAGATGATCACGGCGATGGTGGCCAGCGCGGTTTTCAGCAGATTCGCCGGCGACTCTTGCTTGGCCGTCGTGCTTGAACTCTCCGTCATCGGTGTTTCTCCTCGTCGAGCAATCGGTGGCGCCCGGGGCCCGGCAGCAAAGACCATGCGTGCGTCCCGCGGCATTCGAAACGATCAACATCCGCAACGCCCGTGGGTCCGCGAAAGGGCACCGGGAACAGGCCCGGTTGCACGGCGGGCTCCGCCGTGACGCGTCTGCCGGGTGGCGAGGAAGTGGCCCGTCTGTGTCGGTGGCGGCGCGTTCGGCGATCAAACAGCAAAACCCACCGGAGCACCGCCGACATGGGCAGGCCGAGTGTAAGCCAGTCGCTGGAGCGAGGCGATCGTGATCGCATCCTCCGCGCGCCGATCGAGCAGATAGCCGCGGCACGGGCAGGGCGTCCGGTCGTCGGCGCGATCGCTCGACGATGCGCTGCGTCCGATTCGGCAACGGCGTACCATTGCTGGCCGTGGCTCTGGGCAGGCGCGGGCGCACAGGCGTGCTGCGCATCAACGGCGTCCGCGGCGCCATCGAACCACGCGAGATCAAGGAGCAGCAGATTCCATGACCACCAACGCAGGCGCGGCGAGCTCGAAGTGTCCGGCGTATATCGCTGACGCCGACCGCATCGATCCGGTGGCGAAACGCCACGACCGCAAGCGCCGGTGTCGGCGGTGGCTTTTGTTCTCGATCGGCCTCGTGCTGCTGCAACTTGTCTGTCCAGTCGCGGCCTCGCAGACCGCGACGCCGTCCCACACCAATCTCCTGCGTCCTCCGGACACATCCAGCCCGGCGGCGACGCTCGAGAGCTTCAGCGCCAATCTCGAAAAGGCCTACGCCATTGCCCGGGATCGCTCGCGTCCCAAAGAGGACAGCATCGCGCCCCTGAACCGTGCCGCTCGAACCCTGAACCTCAGCGAGGTGCCGAAGACCTTTGCCGCGGACGTGGGCACCGAAACAGCTCTGTTGCTGAAGGAAATTCTCGATCGTGTCGGACTGCCGCCGCTGGCCGTTGTGCCCGATGCGGAAGCCGTGGACCGCCGGGACATCGAAAAATGGCGGATCCCGAACACCGAGATTACGATCGCCCGCGTCGCCGAGGGTCCGCGCGCCGGCGAATTCCTATTCACGCCGGCGACTGTCGCGCGGGTCAGAGACGACTACCTGCGCGTGCTTGATTTGCCCTACGGCCCGGATGCGACGCCGGGCCTGTACGATGCCTACATCTCGACGCCCGGCTCGGGGCTGAGCTTTGTCTGGGGCGAGAATCTGCCTTCCTGGCTCACGCGCCGCGTCTTGGACCAGACGGCCTGGCAATGGCTGACCGCGGGTACGGGGCTGGCGCTCGGTCTGCTGTTTTTCGTTGCAGCCTATCGGGCCGGGCGGCGGATGGACGAAGAGCGTGCGAGCAAAGGACGGCCCACGCGCGCGGGTATGATTCTGGCCCTGTCTCTTACTGTATTGGCGGTGCTCGGGCTCGAGTATTTGATCGACGAAATCATCAACTTCACCGGCACCATGCTGGTCGTGAGTATTCGGTTCTTCGTCGTCCTGCTGTATGCGCTGCTGTCTTGGTTGGCGGCGCTCGTCTTCGCGCAAATTGCCGAGACGATCATTCGCTCCCGCCGCCTGCGGCCCCGGGGCATCGACAGCCAGTTGCTGCGCATCGGCTTCAGGCTGCTGACCGTCATCGCCATCGCCGCGCTGGTGATCGACGGAGCACAGCGCATCGGGCTGCCCGCCTATTCGGTGATCACCGGTCTCGGTGTCGGCGGCTTGGCGGTCGCGCTGGCCGCGCGTGAAACCCTTGCCAATCTATTCGGCTCGCTTGCCATCATGCTGGACCGGCCGTTTCGGATCGGCGATTGGATCAAGCTCGGAGAGAGCGAGGGCACCGTCGAGGACATCGGCTTTCGAAGCACGCGCATTCGCACCTTCTACGATTCATTGCTGTCCGTGCCGAACTCCCTGACCGTGAACGCCGCGATCGACAACATGGGGCAACGCACTTACCGCCGCGTCTACACCACGCTGGGCATTCGCTACGACACACCGCCGGCGCGCATCGAGGCCTTTCTGGAGGGCATCAAGGAGATCATTCGGGACCATCCCGCGACACGCAAAGACGTCTTTCACGTCGTACTGAACGACCTCGGCGCACACAGCATCGACGTCATGCTGTATTTCTTTCTCGAGGTGCCCGACTGGGCCGAGGAGTTGGTGGAGCGCCAGCGCGTCCTGCTCGACATCGTCCGCCTCGCCGATCGCCTCGAGGTGCGCTTCGCATTCCCGACACGGAGCATCGAGATCGATACGCCGCCCGATCTCGGACGCGCACCGGCCCCACCGCCCGCCGCATCCTGAACCGACGACCAGCGGCGGACATCCGGTGTATTTGCACCGATTGCGGTTGAGATCCACCACCAAGCGCCTCCCGTTCAATCGCCAAGGCGCGTCGGCTTGCGATGATGGGCATGCGACCGGGCCCGTCGTTGCCTACCGTGGCGCCCGGTCGGGCCGAACGGCCGCGGTCCGTGGTACGAGAATTGCGCCGTTCCGTTTGGTGGACGCGACGCGTCGTAAACGCCAAAACCGACGGGACACGAGTCACCCGCGCGCGGGTGCCGGCACCCGTTGGACGCATGGTCCGCGTGTTGCCTGTCGGCAAGGGGCGGAATGCAAGCGGGGCAGTGCAAGCGAAGGAGGAATCGAATGACTGAAGAAACGCCCGATGAGCGGGCGCATCGGCGTGCCAAGGCCGGCTTCGAGATGGTCTCGGCGAAAGACGTCGCTGCGCGCGAGGACATGGACACCGAGCACAAGATCGCGCTGTTGCAACAGTGGGAGCAAGACCTGCGCGAGCAAATGGTGGCCGAAGAAGAGAATATGACCGGCGCCGACGCGGCCTTGTCCGAGACCCTCTCGGATGTGCTTTCGGCGCTCGAGCAATTGGGCGCCGAGCGCACGCCGACGCCCACCAAGCACGGGTGAGCACGATGACGTTGATTCAAGCGATGCGGACCGATCTGCCCGTGTTGCGGCCCGACGACACATTGGCGGAGGCGGCCGAGCGCATGGCCGCGGCCGGCGTCCTGCTGCTGCCCATTGCCGATGACCAGGACCGCGCCCTGGGTGCCGTGACTGCGCTCGATGTGATGGCGCACCGCGCGACCGGGTCGGCCGCGTCCGAGCAAGTCGCGGTGCGCGACGCCGCTTACCGGCAGCCGGTCAGCTGCGAGCCGGGCACGGCATTGGCGCAGGTCCGCGCACAACTCTGCGCGGAGCGTCAGATCGCGGCCTTGGTGGTGGAGCCGGACGGGCGGCTGCTGGGCGTGCTCGACATCTTCGACCTGCTGCAGGCGGAATCTGCACCGCGCTCCGCGGGGCCGGAGCCGGAGCATGTGCACCGCGTGCGCGGCGACGGGTAACCGCCGACTGGAGGCAGGCCAGCAGGGGCGGGTGCCGGCATCCCCGGATGCCGACGCTGCAGGCCGGAGATCCCGCGCCGTTCGAGGCGCATGCCGCGCCGATCCGCCACCGGTGCCGGCAACCGGTAGAGGATCGTGCCGCTGGCGCCGGCCGGTCCGGCTGCTAATCTGAACATGGCGCCCGCGCGACGCGCCCGAACCGCCGGGTGCTCCTTTTCCCGATCCGTAGGAGCTCTATGGCCGATCCGCTGCTGATCATCGAAGACGACACCCTGTTCGGCCGGGAACTGGCGCGGCATTTCAAGGGCCGTGGCTGGGACGCGGACTTGGCCGCGAGTCTCAAGCGCGCCAAGCAGGTGCTGCTCGAAGAGCATGCCGAGCCGCTCGTAATCATCGCCGACATGAGTCTCCCGGACGGCAACGCGCTCGATCTGCTGGAGCAGGCGCGCGCGCAGAACATTCCCGGTGAATGGATTCTGCTGACCGGCTGCGGCAGCGTGCCCGATTCCGTGCGGGCACTTCGGCTGGGCGCCTACGATTTTCTCGAAAAGCCCTGCCCGCTGGCGCGGCTCGAGATCGTCGTTGCCGGTGCCAGGCGCAGTGCGCAGGCCCAAAAACGGCTGCGCTCCCAGGCCACCGACGAGCAACGGCGCTATACGCCGGATTCATTGATCGGCTGCAGCGAGATCATGGCCCAGACCCGGCGCATGATCGCGCGCCTCGCGGAAGTACCGTTCAGCGCGCTGATCATCGGCGGCGAGACCGGCACCGGCAAGGGGCTGGTCGCGCGCATCCTGCACCACTCGGGCCCGCGCGCCGACGGCCCCATGATCGAGGTCAACTGCGCGGCCCTGCCGAGAGACCTGCTGGAATCGGAGCTGTTCGGACACGAGGCCGGCGCTTTCACCGGCGCGAAGGGGCGCCACAGGGGCTATCTGGAGCAGGCCAACGAGGGGACGCTGTTTCTCGACGAGATCGCCGAGATGGATCTGGATCTGCAGACCAAGCTGCTGACGGTCCTCGAAGACCGCAGCCTGCGCCGCCTGGGCTCGGAGAAGATGGTCGATGTTGACGTGCAGATCATCGCCGCCAGCAACCGCAACCTGGAAGAGCGGGTGCGCGACGGCAGCTTCCGCAGCGACCTGTTCCACCGCCTCAGCGTGTTCCGGCTCGATCTGCCCCCGCTGCGTGCCCGCCTCGACGATCTGCGCGACTTGGTGCCTGCCCTGATCGAGGAATACAACGCCCGCTCCGGGCGCAGCGTGCGGCGCGTGCCCGAGGATGTCTATGCCCTGATGCGCGACTACGACTGGCCGGGCAACGTGCGCGAGCTGCGCAACGTCATCGAGCGCGCCGTCCTGCTGGCCGACTCCGAGACCTTTCCCGCCGAGTGGATGCAGCTCGGCCGCGGCCTCGGGCGCACCGCCGGCTCGAACCGATCGGAGCCCCACCTGGACGGCGACCGCCTGGTCATCCCTCTCGACGGCAGCATGGCCCTGGACCAGATGGACAGCTACATCATCCGCACGGCGCTGGAGCGCAGCCACTGGAACGTGACCGCCGCGGCGCGCGCGTTGGGCACTACCCGCGAAACGCTGCGCTACCGGGTTCAGAAATACGGTCTGATGGAGCACGGCGAGCCCGCGGACGAGGAAAGCCGCTAGGGCCTCGGCTCGGGATCAGATACCGCCATGCAGCTGCAGCCGCTTGCCGCTGTCCTTGATCGGGGGCGGCGTGCGCTCGGGCAATCGCGCGTTACAACAGGCCGGGTCGCGCGGTTTGCCGGGCGTGGCTACCGGGCGTTGCACTATCTATGGCACTTGCTGCTGTGGTCGCGGATCTCCGTCGGGCGAAGCGGCGTGCTGCCGATCGAACTGCCCCGTGAGCTGCTCCTGCAAAAGGGCATCGTCGTCGATCCGCCCTCGCTTGCTGTCTCGGGTCATGCCGATGCGCAGTCGTTCTCCCGGGGCTTCGCCGAGATTTATACGCTGCTGTTCGCCAATCTGCAGTCGGCGGATCTGTTGTCGCCCACAAGGCACGCGATTCCCGGCCCGGCGTTTCGCGGCGTCTACCTGTGGGATTCCGCCTTCATTGCACCGATCTGGCGCTGGTGGGATATCGAGGTCGCCGCCGATGTCGTGCTGGCGGTGGTGGATCTGCGCGCCGGAGACCGCCTCCAGCACGTGGTGACCGAATTCCATCAGTCGCGCTACACGCAGCCGCCGCTGATCGCGCCCGCGATCCGATGTCTGGCCGAGGCTTTGTCCAAGGAACGTGCGCAGGCCTTGATCGCGAAGGTTTACGGGCCGTTGTGCGCCTATCAGCGGTGGCTGGACGCCAACCGCAGATTGAGTGACGGCCTCTATGCCTGGGCGCATCCCTACGAATCCGGCGTCGAGAATGCGCCGCGCTTCAGCAATACCGACGAGAGCGTGAAGCGCAACACCGCGGTAATCGGTGCCGTGGATTTCAGCAGCTACGTGGTACTTCAGCTGGAGAGTCTCGCCGAGATGGCGCAGCGGCTCGGTCGCGATGCGGACAGGGCAGCCTTCACCGCCGAGGCGGACGCCTTGCGCGGGCGCATCGAGCATCTGCTTTGGGACGAACGGGCAGGGTCGTACTTCGATCGGGACGGTGCCGGCGCCCCGATTCGGGTCGAGACGATCGCCTCGCTGCTGCCGCTCTGGGCCGGCGTACCCAGTACCGATCGCGCGCGGCGTCTAGTGGCCCGAATCATGGATCCGAATGGCTTCGGTACGCTGATGCCGCTGCCGTCGGTTGCCCGCGACGCGCCCGTATTCGAGAAGGACATGTGGCGAGGACCGGTCTGGCTGAACACCGCCTATGCGGTCGTGCTCGGCCTGTTGCGCTACGGCTATCAGCGCGAGGCCGGGGAGATCGCCTATCGGCTCTGCCGCGGTGTTTATCGGGTTTACCACGGCGAACGGCGCATCTACGAGTTCTATGACCCGGATGCGCACGAAACCCGGGCGCTGCGGCGCAAGCGCGGGAACTGGTGGAAGGCCCTGACCCTCGGTCGCGGTCCGCAACGGGAGTTCGTCGGCTGGACAGGTCTGGCGAACAACCTGCTGCTGGAGGTATTGCTCGGACTCCAAGCAGGACCCGACAGGCTCACCGCATGCCCGCGCCTGCCGGCTGTTTGCGTCGGCATGACGCTCAAGCTGGACTTGCCCGAGCCGGCGGTCGGTTTGGTCGTCGACATGGTGGGCCGGGACTGTTTCCGCATCACGGTGTCGCGGGGTGGTCGCTCGGCCGTGGTGACGACCGGATTTGCGCATCGAGCCGATCTGATTGCCGCCCTCGACGGAGAGCATCCATGCGCTACTGCGATCTGACACTGGCCTACACGGAAACCAGCGGCGGCATCCGCACCTATATCGATGCCAAGCGGCGCTACATCGCGGAGAACAGCAACGACGAGCATGTCTTGATCGTGCCCGGAGAGGCCGATCGAATCAGCACCGAAGGCCGGCTGGTGAAGATGGAGATCAGAAGCCCACTGATCCCGGGGTGTCAACCCTACCGTTTCTTCTGGCGCCCGGCGAAGGTGCGCCACGCCTTGGAGCAGGCAGCGCCCGACGTGGTCGAACTGGGCAGTTTTTTCGTCTCTCCCTGGGCCGCATTCCGGTATCGGGAGGAGTGCCGTTCGGTCGCACGGTCCTGCCTCGTGTCGGCCTATTTCCACACCGATATCGCGCATGCCTACGTGGGGGCACCGCTGCACAAGTTCCTCGCCGAGGGCGCGCAGGAGATCAGCGACACGCTGGCCCAATGGGGCGAGAAGATCAGCGGTGCGCTCGAGAGCAGCGCCGAGGAGACCTTCGGCGCGATCTTTCGCCGCTGTGACTTGACCTTTGCCGCGACGCCCGTGCAAGCCGCCCGAATTGCGGAATACGGCGTGCAAGGGACGTATGTCGTGCCGTTGGGCGTGGACTTGTCTCAGTTCTCGCCGCGGCGGCGCACCGCGGCTTGGCGCGAGCAATTGTGCGTGGGCGATGATGACTTGCTGCTCGTCTACTGCGGGCGCCTCGATGCCGAGAAGGCGGTACATGTGCTCGTGGACGCCTATGCAGCGCTGCTCGGCAACGCAGACGGGCCGCGTTTTCATCTGGCCATCATCGGCGACGGACCGCTGCGCGAAGAACTGCTGCAGCGTGCGCGCGATCTGCCGCGCCTGCATGTGCTGCCCTACCTCCGGGACCGCGCCGCCTATGCCCGAGCCTTGGCGTCGGCGGATATTTACGTCACCGCGGGTGCCCATGAA
Organism: Thiohalocapsa sp.; assembly: GCA_021736785.1. Classification (GTDB taxonomy): domain Bacteria; phylum Pseudomonadota; class Gammaproteobacteria; order Chromatiales; family Chromatiaceae; genus Thiohalocapsa. The sequence goes on from JAIPFF010000029.1 coordinate 30,812, forward strand.
ACCTTCGGTCTTGCCGTCGTCGAAGCGCAGGCATCCGGACTGCCCGTCGTGGGTGTCGCCGCCGGGGCACTCACCGAGCGCGTTGCCGAAGACCGGGGCCGGCTGGGGCCCGTGGACGACGCCGCGGCTATGGCGGACAACATTCGCGCGGTGGCGCACGATCGCGACAGACTCGGAGCCGCCGCGAGGGCCTATGTGCTCAGTGCCGGGTTCAGTTGGACGCGCAGCTTCGAAAAATTACTGACCGTTTACGAGGAGGCAATGGCGGCACAGAGGGCGCACAAGCGCTGAGCATCCCATGACCGCGATCCTCTCTCTGCTGCTCGTCGTTACGCTGTCGATCCTGGTCACGCGGATCGCCGCCATCGCGCTGCGCCATACCGGCCTGTCCCGGCAGACCGCCCGCTTTCAGGCGCGCTCCGCTTTCTCCGGGGCCGGATTCACCACCAGCGAGTCCGAGAAAGTCGTCAATCACCCGGTGCGCCGACGCATCGTCCTGACGCTGATGCTGCTCGGGAACGCCGGTATCGTGACCGCCGTCTCGTCGCTGATCCTTGCGTTTGTCGCCGACGGCGGCAGCGGAGACGGCTTCGCGCTGGTCTATAAAATACTGCTGCTGGTCAGCGGTTTGGTCGCCCTTTGGGGCGTCGCCACCAGTCGCTGGGCAGACCGTGTGCTCTCGCGGCTGATCGAGCGGGCACTGCAGCGCTTCACGCATTTGGATGTGAGCGACTACGAGGGGCTGCTGCACTTGGCCGGCGACTATCGGATCGTCGAGATGGCCGTGGAACCGAACGGCTGGATCGACGGTCAGGCGCTCGGCGAGCTGCGGCCGGCGGACGAGGGCATTCTCGTGCTCGCCATGGTGACGGCCGACGGCGACTGGATCGGCACCCCGGCCGGGGATACGCGCCCGCGCAGCGGCGACACGCTGATCGTCTACGGGCGGTCGAGCGCGATTCAAGGGCTGACGACGCGACGCGCCGGCGATGAGCGCGGCCACGCCGAAGCCGTTGCCGACCAGGGCTTGGTCGCCGATACGGAGCGCAAGCGCGCACGGCCGAGTGCATCTGGCTCGGAAACCACCGACGGCGGGGGCGGCGCCTGAACGAATAAACGCGCACCACGCCGCCCGCGCAGCGGTGGCGCCGAGCGTGCCGCCGGCGAGTCCGCCTGCCGGGTCCGCCTCCCCGGGTCTGCCTGCCGGTCTGCCCGCTAGTCCGCCCGGCGGCAAACGGACTCGCGCCGCCACTGGGCCAGCAACTCGCCCGCGTGCAGGGCGCTGTTGCGGTCGTGGCTGCCCAGCCACTCGGTCATCGTGCGCGCGCCTTGCCGAAGAATCCGGCTCGCGTTTGCGTCGCGCTGCAGCTCGGGCAGCGCTTCGATCAACGCGAGGGTCTCGTTGCCGGGTAGGCCGTGGCGCTCGAGCAGCAGGCTGTAGGCGCTCGCAAAACCGATGTCGTCGGCGATCGCGCGACGCGTCTTCAATTCCTCTCCTGCCCCGAGCAGGAAGAGCTGCAGGCAGAGCCGCGAGCCCGAGTCGTCGGGCAGCTCGGGCAGGCTCGCGATGGTGCCGGCCACGAACGCGGTCAAGGCGTCCGGCGCGGCCTCCGCCGCGCCGTGTCGAGGGGGCGGCTGCTCGACGTGCCGACCGGGGGCGGGATGGGCGGGTATGGTCCTGCCGTCGGGCGTCGTTTGCGTGAATCGCTGCATGTGGGTGCCTCCCGTCGTTGCTGATGATGTCGAGCGCTTACGTCGAAAACGGCTGTCCTTGCTCAGTGTCGATAAGCAAACGGGGTGCCAGCGACAGGCAGCGATCGCTCCGGGTAGGGCGCCGGCCCGGCGTCGCGCAAACGCGAGCGCCGTCGCCGGGCCATTCGCGCACCAGGCCGGCGGCGGGTGGGAGCCGAGAACGCTGGTCGGGCGCGTCGGTCGGGCACCCATGGCCATTTGCCGGCTCGCACCCAAGTCCCGGCGACCGCCGTCGCGGGCTGCGAGTCGGTGGCGTCGGATCACGAATCGGTGCAAATCCACCGATCACCGGTGAGATCGCGCGTCATCCGTCGATTGGCGGCATCCACTCCCATGCCTGCCGGGCGAGGTCGGACAAGTGGCTCATCAGCGCGGTTTCTCCGGCGAGCACCAGCAGCAGACCACCGGCGCAGACGCCGATCAGCGGCAAGCCGGCACGCAGGCCGAGCGCGGTGTTGCCGATGCCGCCGCAGACCGCAGCCTTGAAGACAGCATTGCTGGTGGTGGCCAGCACGATCGCGACTGCAGCGATGTGGCGGGTGACCGAGTCCGCCTCCATCCTCGCCACCGACAAAGTGATCGCGTTCAGATCGGCAATGCCCGAAATCGCCGCGACCGTCAGCACGCCGGTGTCGCCGAAGCGCTCCGAGGCCAGTCGCCCGAGAAGGACGACGATGGCCAGCAGCAGACCGAAGCGCAACGCCATGCCGAGCGCCAGCGGGTTGTCGAGCTGCACCGTGGCCCCGTGCGAGTCCGTGCCGCGCCGCAGCCACAGCAACGCCGCGGCCAGCGTCGCCAACAGCGTCATCGACGCCAGCGCGGGTGCGAGCCGCCCGAGCAGGGCAGGCTGAATCAGCGCGACGATGATCAGGATGCGCGGAAACAGCGTCGCATTGGCAATCAGAACAGCGGCGCCGAGCAGGTTCGCGTCCGCGCCCGGGCGTCGCGCGAGCCGGGCCATCTGCAGCGTCAAGGCGGTCGACGACGCCAGCCCGGCGAGCAGTCCCGTCAGCATGACGCCGGCTTCGGCGCCCGTCATTTTGACGGCGAAATAGCCGACGTAGGAGATCGCCGCAATCAATACCACCATCCACCAAAGCTCGTAGGGGTTCAGCGCGGCGCCGGGACCGAAGCCCTGATCGGGGATGATCGGCAACATCACCACCGAGATCAGCAACAGCTTCAGCGTGGCTTGCAGCTCGGCGCGCTTGAGCTTGGCGACCCAGGCGTGCATTTGCGGCTTGAAGCCGAGCAGCAACGTGGAAACAACGGCCGCCGAGGCGGCAACCGCCATCTCGCCGTATGTTGCCAGTGCACCGAGCGCGAAGGCGAGCAGGCCGGCAATCAGGCTGGTCATCCCGGAATCGCCGGTCTCGCGGACACTCAGCGCATAGGCGGCGACACTGGCCGCCGCAAGTGCCGCCAAGCCCCAGGCGAGCACCTCCGCGTCGAACTTCTGCGCCAGCACCGCGCAAACGCCGCCGAGCAGGCCGATGAGACCGAAGGTCCGCACGCCCGCGGGGCGAGAGACGTTGCGGTCCTGCTGACCGTGCCAACCCCGCTCGAGACCGAACAGCAGGCCGATCGCAAGCGCCGCGCCGAGGCCGAGCAGGAGTTGCTGTTGTGCGAGGGAGACCGCGGTGTTCATGTCCCTTTCGATGCAAGCCTCGGTCCGTGCCGACGGCACGGGATAGTCCGCGGCGGAAGATCGGCGCATGTGCGTCTCGGCAGGGACGGCGCGCGCTGCAATGCGTGCATCTGCTTATCAGGCGCCGTGGGAGGCCGGATCGTCGATGCCGTCATCGCGCTCGCGCTGACGCTCGAGCTCGCGGGCGAGGGCGGCGCGGGGGGTGGTCTTGCGCGCCAGGATCAGATACAGCGCCGGCACCAGAAACAGCGTCAGCACCGTTGCGGCGAGGACGCCGCCCAGGATCACCGTGCCGATGATGCGCCGGGTCTCGGCCCCCGGGCCGATGGCGAGCGCCAACGGCAGGGCGCCGAAGAAGGTGGCGATGGAGGTCATCACGATCGGGCGCAGGCGCACGCGCGCCGCGTGCTCGACGGCGGCACGAAGATCCTCGCCGCGGTCGCGCAGCTGGTTGATGAACTCCACCAGCAGGATCGCGTTCTTGGCCATGATGCCGACGGCGAGGATAAAGCCGATTTGGCTGTAGATATTGATCGAGCCGCCACCGATCCAGAGCGCAACCAGGCCGCCGACGATCGCCAGCGGCACGCCCGCGAGAAGGACGACCGGCTGCACGAGGCTCTCGAACTGGGCCGCAAGCACCAGAAAGACGATGACCATCGCCAGCGCGAAGGCATAGAGGAAGGCTCGCCCGGAGCGGGCATAGTCTTCGCTGACACCGAGATAGCGCACTTGCGCCTGCGCCGGCAGGATCTTTTTCGCCTCGGCCTCCAGCGCTGCCAACGCGTCGCCGAGCGCGGCGCCGCCGGCGAGGGATGCCTTGATGGTGATCGCCGGGCGTCGATCGACGCGGATCAGCTCGGCAGCACGCCCGATCAGGCGCGTCTCGATGAGTCCGGCCAGCGAGACCAGCTCGCCGTCTTCGGTCCGCATATAGACGTCCTTGAGATCGTCGGGAGCAGCGCGGTCTCGGGGGCGAGCCCGCACCATGACCTCGTAGGTCTCCGCGTCGATCGAAAAATCCGTGATGTCCTCTCCGCCCATCAGGATCTGCAGCGTGCGGCCGATATCGGCGACGGCGATGCCGAGCGCCGCCGCCCGGTCGCGGTCGACAAGGATCTGCAGCTGCGGGTTGGTGGGCTGGTAGTCCAGACGCACCTGAGCCAGGGACGGGATGGTCCGGGCGCGGGTCAAAATTTGCCGGGCCCATTCGTGCAACTGGTCGATGTCCTCGCCGGTGATGGCGAGCTGAACCGGCTGCTCGAAGCCCGACCCGGCCAGGCTCGGCGGATTGATGGCAAAGGCCTGTGCGCCGGCGATGCCGGCCAGGCGCGGGATCAGCGACTCGGTGACGTCGAACTGGGTCTGCTCGCGTTGCCCCCAGTCTTTCAGCCGCAGGATGATCAGACCGGAGTTGACCGGCCCCTGACCGGCGCTGCGCGGCGCCACCAGCGAGATCACGTGCTGCGCGGGCCCGTCCTCGGCGGTCAACGGCAGCAATACCGCCTCGATCTCGCTGAAGATGTCGAGCATCGCGTCGAGTGTCGTGCCCTCGGGCGCCGCCACCGGGATCAAGATCGCCCCCCGGTCCTCCCGCGGCGATAATTCGCGCGGCAGCTCGCGCCACAGCAGCCAGCCGCCGGCGGCCAGCACGACGGCCAGCGCCAGCACCAGCCAGCGCACCGCCAGCACGCCCCTGAGCAGGCGCAGATAAGCGTCGGCGGCCGCATCGAAGCCGCGCCCGACCAGCCGGTAGAGCCGCGCGTCGCGGATGCGGCGGGCGTCGATCAGCTTGGAGGCCACCGTCACGCCGAGCGTCAGCGCGACAATACTCGACAGCGCCAGTGCGCCGCCCAGTGCCGCCGTGAACTCGGAAAACAACCGCCCGGTGTCGCCGCGCAGCAGCGCCAGCGGCGCGATGACCGACAGCAGCACCGTGGTCGTGGAGATCACCGCGAAGGCCACTTCGCCGGCGCCCATGTCTGCGGCCAGCAGCCGCGGCTTCTCCTTCTCCGAATAACGGAACACGTTCTCGGCCACCACGACGGCGTCGTCCACGAGCATGCCGATGGCAAGAATCAGCGCCAGCAGGGTCAGCACGTTCACCGAGAAGCCGAACAGATAGAGGACGATGAACGCACCGACCACGGAGGCCGGAATCGTCGCTGCCGGGACCAGCGTTGCGCGCCAGGAGCCCAGGCTCAAGAACACCACCGCGACCACCAAGGCGATGGTGATCAGCAAGGTCAGCAAGATCTGCCGGATCGATGCCTCGACGAAGACGGCCTCGTCGAACGCCACGGTGACATCGACGTCGTCCGGGATACGCGACTGCAATTGCTGCAGACGCTCGCGCACGCCGGCCGAGACGGCAACGAGATTCGATCCCGACTGGCGTACGACACCCAGCCCGATGGCGTCTTCGCCGTCGAGCCGCGCGGCGGTGCGGTAGGACTCCGGGCCATATTGCACCTCGGCGACGTCGCCGAGGGTCACCCGCGTGCCGTCGACGTCGCGCAGGATCAGCCCCCGGAACTCCTCGGGGCGCGTCACTTCCGTCATGGTGCGCAGCGTCAGCTCGCGGGTATCGGAGACCAGCCGACCGGCGGGCAGCTCCAGATTCTGCGCCCGCAGCGCGCGCTCCACATCGAGCACCGTCAGCCCCTTGGCGGCGAGCTCGGAGAGGTTCAGCCGGATGCGCATGGCGTAGCGGTACTCGCCGCCGAACAGCACCGTGGCGACACCCGGCACGGTCGACAGCGGGTCGATCAGCACGCGGTCTGCGAAGTCCGAGAGGGCGAGCCGGTCGAGCGTCTCGCTGGTCAGCACCAGCCAGAGACTGACCTGCGCCGCGAGCGAGCGCTGGGAGATCTCGGGTGCTTCGGACTCGTCCGGCAACTCGTTGCGGATCGCCGAGACCCGATCCCGCACGTCCGCGGCGGCCAGGTCCAGATTACGGGCAAGGGAGAACTCCACCTCGACGCGAGCGCGCCCGTCGCGGGAGCTGGCACGGATACGGCGCACGCCGTCGATGCCGCTGACCGCCTCTTCGATGGGCTCGGTCACCTCGCGCTGCACCACTGCCGCCGATGCGCCCGGATAGATCACCGTGACCAGCACGGTCGGGTCGTCGATGTCCGGATACTCGCGCACCGGCAGGTTCATCACGGCCGCCACGCCGAGCACGATCAGCAGCAGCGACAGCACGGTCGCCGCAACGGGCCGGATGACGGCGAGGGTGGTCGGCTTCATTGCCGCGCGCTACCTTCGCGCTCGGGCGCGACCTGCACGCGCATGCCGTCACGCAGCACGCCCAGCCCGGCCGTGACGATGCGCTCGCCCGCCTGAACGCCCTCGACGATCTCGACCCAGCCGTCGCGGCGAGTCCCCGTGCGCACCGTGCGCCGGTCGGCCTTCGAATCGTCGCCGAGCACATACACCCGCTGCACCGGCCCGCGCGCCACGACGGCCGCTTCCGGTACCCGCACGATCTGCCGCTCTGCGAGCAGCAGCTCGGCCTCGAGGTACATACCGGGCTTCAGCAGCCCGTGGGTATTGTCGATACGGACCTCCAGGGGCAGCGTGCGCGTGGCGCGCTCGACGGCGGAGCCGACGAAAGTGACGGTGCCCTCGAAACGACGCTCGGGATAGGCCGGCGTGCGCGCGCGCACCGCCATTCCCGGCTCGATCCGCGCAACCTCGGTGCCGGGAACATCGACCAGCAGGTCCAGGGAATCGGTACGGCGTAGCCGCGTGATCGGCGTGTCCGGCTGCACCAGCGCGCCGGGACTGATCAGACGGCGGTCGGTCACGCCGGCAAACGGGGCCGTCAGCGTGAGGTCGTCGAGGCGCTCGCGGGCGAGATCCACCTCCGCGCGGGCCGACTTGGCCGCGGCGACGGCGCGATCGAGCTCGCCCTCGGAGACGAACTGCTCGCGCCCGAGCTCGCGCATGCGCCGCAGGTCGTGCTCGCGCTCCACCAGCCGGGCCTCGGCACGGTCGAGCTCGGCGCGTGCCGCGGTGGTCTCCAGGCGCACCAGCACCTCGTCCTTTTCGACGCGCGCGCCCTCGGTAAACGCGATCCGCTCGACGCGGCCCGGCGCCTCGGCGGTGATCATGACCGATTCCGGCGCGATCAGCGTCCCCGTCGCCGACAGCCGCTCGGGGACGTCGGCGCGCTCGGCGGTCGCTACCTCGACCACCGGCGGCGGCCGCGCGCCCGGGCGCTCCCCGGCTTCGCCGAGCAGCGCCATCAAGGTGTCGCGCTGCATCCATGCGATGACGCCGGCCGCGATGATGACCGCGGCGGCGATCAGTGCTGCGACGCCGCGGCGGGAGACGGTGCGCATTCGGTCGAAGGAACGTCGCTACGACACCTCCGCCGCGCCGGAGGGCTGCGGCGGCTGCGGTACCAGCGTGTCCCGGTAGGCGTGCCAAGTGGCGAAGCCGAGCCAAGGCATGATAACGATCAGTCCGATGCAATAGGTGAGCAGGCCGACCGTCGTCAGCGCGGCGATCAGCAGCGCCCAGAGGGACATCGCCGGCCAGTTCTCGCCGACGGCGCGCCAGCTGGCGAAGCTGGCATTGAATGCATCGACGCGCTGATCGACCAGCATCGGAAGCGACAGGGCGGTGATGCGAAACAGCACCAGCGCGAGCACGACGGCGATGCCGCCGTAGACCGCCAAGAACGCCGGACTTTCGAGGAACATCACCGGCAGCGGGCGCACCTGTTCGTACATCGGCATCAGCTCGTGGTAGACGCCGCCGAACAGCAGGTTCGACAGCATGATCCAGTTGAGAAAAACCAGCAGCAGGAAGATGCCCATCAGGCCGATGCTCGAGCGGTTCACCGCGAGTTGCTGCACCAGCGAGAGCGTGTCGCCGGGATCATGCTCGGAGCGGTGCTTGGCCATTGCCATCAGCCCCACCGACAGCAGCGGCGCAACGATCAGAAAGCCGCCGAACAGGAAGGGCACCAGATAGAAGCGGTCCATCGCCATGGTCAAGTAGGCAAAGGCCGCGGCGAGCGCGGCGATCAGCAGGCCGTAACTCAGGCCCGCGACCGGCGCGGCGCGCAGATCTTCCCAGCCCTTCTGCAGCCATTCGAATGGCTTGCGAGCGGCAAGGTGAGTGATCTCGAACGAGCGCCGGGGCAGATTCGAGGTGGAAAGGATATAGGTGCTCATGATGGATCTCCCGCGTCTGTGTTGTCGTCGCATGGAACGGGCCGCGGCCGGCCAAGCAGCAGTCGCCGCCGGAGCGGGGCCGCCGGCCGTCAGCGCGACGCCTCTTCGGCGGTCGGCGGCGCGTCGCCGTAAAGCACGCTGACCTCCGAGCGGTCCAGCACACCGTCGTTGTTGACGTCGAGCTCGACCCAGTCGGTGCCGATCCGTGGGCTGCCGAGGGCCTCCGTGCTGGACAGAACCCCGTCATGGTCCAGATCGAGGTCGCTGAACGGACGTAATGGCTCGCTCTGCTCGGCCACCTCCTGCAATCTGCTGCCGCTTGTCAGGCGAGACAGCGCGATGTCGCTCGGTACCGGCTCGAACCGGTCGGAGTCGAGCGCCGCGGCGGTCGGGACAGCGGCCGCGGCACGATCTGTCGGCGCCACGAGGCGATCGTCGGCGGTGTCGAATCCGGACAGCGGGAAGACCGCGCCGCCGGCGTCGGCGTCGAGCTCGCCGGATCCGACCAAGGCGACGAGGTCGCCGTTGCGATCGCGCAGGACGTCGGCTACTCGGCCGATCACCGCGCCGCCGCGATCCTCGACCAGCACCCCGCGCAGCTGTTCGACGGTGCGCTCGCCGATGGCGGCGGGCAGCCCCGGGGCGGCGGAAGCGGCCTGAGCGGCCGCAGTCGCGCTGCATACGATGCCGGCAGCGGCGAGTGCGATGACGGCCAATAGCCTCGATTGTGCTTGCATGCGTTCCTCCCGTATCTGAGTGTCGGAGCGTGTTGCCGCGGGGCGGCCCTCGGTCGGTGTCGTCGAGGCAACGCTCACTTACTCCCGAGAAGCAACGGCTGTGCCGACGTCGGCTGCCGCACCCTCGCGGCATCAATTGCGGATGTCCCCGCGCAACGCACGGCGCGGGGGAATTCCGTGCGCGGCGACGTCCGCGCTCAGCGCCTTGAACAGTCCCAGGCAAGCAACCAGCAGGAACACCGTCATGGGCAGGCCCGACGTCAGAGACGCCGTGCGCAGCGCCGTGAGTCCGCCCGAGATCAGCAAGGTCGCGGCGACCGTCCCTTCGGCGACTGCCCAGAACACCCGCTGCGCCCGGGGCGGGTGAGGATGCCCGCCCGAGGTGACCATGTCGTCGACCAAGGAGCCCGAATCCGACGATGTCACGAAGAAGACCGCCACCATCAGCGTCGCCAGCACGGAGGAATAGGCTGCCAGCGGCAGCCGCGCCAGCAGGGCGTGCAGGCCCGCCGCCGCGTCGCCGGCAACCGTCTGCGCCAGATCGGCAGTGCCGGCCATCTGCAGGTGCAGCGCGGTCCCGCCGAAGACGGACAGCCAAAGGAAGGTGAGCAGCACCGGCACGAGCAGCACCGCCAGCACGAACTCGCCGATGGTGCGCCCCCGCGAGATCCTTGCAACGAAGACACCGACGAAGGGCGACCAAGAGATCCACCAGCTCCAGTAGAACAGCGTCCAGTCGGATTGCCAGGTATTCTCGGGGCGCAGATCGAGCCATAGGCTCATTTGCACCAAATGCTGCAAATAGGCACCGGTCGACGTCACGAAGACCTCGATCAAATAGATCGTCGGGCCCGCCAGCAGCAGGAATGTCAGCAACAGTGCGGCCAGCGCCACGTTGAAGCGCGACAGGAGCTTGATGCCCTGACCGACACCGCTGACGACGGAGATGGTCGCGATCAGGGTGATCACGCCGATGATGATGATCTGTACCCACTGGGCTTGCGGGATGTCCCAACTGCGCGTCAAGCCCGCGTTGATCTGCATCGCGCCGAGGCCGAGCGAGGTTGCAACGCCGAATAGCGTGCCGACAGTGGCCAGGATATCCACCGCATGACCGATCGGACCGTAGATGCGCCGGCCGATGATCGGATACAACAGCGAGCGCGGCGCCAGCGGCAGCTCATGACGGAAATGGAAGTAGGCGATGGACAGCCCGAAGACGATGTAGACCGCCCAAGGATGCAAGCCCCAATGAAAGAAGGCGAGACGCATGGCCTGAGCGACCGCACCGGTCTGTGAATCGACCGGGAAGGGCGGCGTTTGCCAATGCGTCAAGGGCTCGGCCACTCCCCAAAAGACCAGCCCGGTTCCCATGCCGGCGCTGAACATCATCGCCAGCCAGGACAGATAGCCGAACTCCGGCACTGCCCGATCACCGCCGAGGCGGATGTGGCGAAAGCGGCTGAACGGCAGGTAGAGCACGAACGCCAGCATCAGCGTGGCGCCAAGGATGTAGAGCCAGCCGAAGTTGTCGATGATGGCATCTTGGAGCGCGCCGAACAGCGCTCGGGAGACCTCCGGCCAGCCGACGCCGAGGCCGACGAAGCCGATGACGAGTGCGGCGGAGCCGAGAAATACGGTCGGCTCCATGGCCGAGAAGATGCGCGAGGCTTTGAGCATAGCGAGCTGCCGTGGCTGACCGCTCGGGCCGGGCAGAACCTCCACGCAAGACACGGACCGCGGTGCCGGGCGCGGCCCACTAGCGGCGGCAAACGCGGCTAGCGGCCCTGCGCGTTACCGGCGGGGGACGGGACGGGTGCGCCCTCGGCGCCGCGGGAGCCGCCGTCGGCCGGGCCGCGCCGGCACGCTGTGAAGAAGTCGTCGACCAGCGCCTCGCGGCATTTGGCGATGAGATCGCGCACCGCGTATCCGTGCGGGTCCGCCCGCGCTTCCTCGCGTGCCATATCGGCGAGTTGACGCGCCACGCTGCATTTTTCTTCATCCGCGCAAGCGCCGTCGTCGCCGCAGGCCTGGCTAACCAGCTGCCGGCAGGCTCTCAAGTCGGCCGCTGCCGGTTCGCCGTCCGACGGTGTTTGCGCCGCGCTTGCGGCGGTGTCGGGGGTGACGTTCCGGGGTGCGGCGTCGCGCGGTGACGGCGAATACATCGGACCGGGCGGCGATGTATCCCGCCCCGCGCCGGCCGCCGGCCCGCGCGCCGCCGGCGAGCGCGGAGGCGGCGGGAGCATACCTCGCTCGCGCGCCATCGCCTTGTCCGGGACGACGCGGCCTTCGATGACGGTCAGCTCGCCGCCATCGCTGAGCCGGTGGATACCGTCCCAAAGCTGAACCTGCTCGCCGTCGATCTGCACCGTCGGGCGATTGCTGCGGGGATCGATGCGCACGGTCCTGCCGTCGACGAGCTCGGCAGTCCAGGCGTCCGGCAAGCCGGCCCCGGGGTTGTCGCCTCCGCGATCGGGTGTCTGCGCCGGACATTGTGCAAGCGGACTCGCCATCAATGCGCCGAACATCAGTGCGGCGCCCAGCGCTCGGCGGCGGCGCGCTGCGGGCACTGCCGCTGCGCGCCGGGCTCCGTATCCGCGCCCGGCGGCAGCGATGGCCGCGGCGAGGCCTGCTATTGCCGCGGCGCGCCGCGGCGGCGGGTCGGGGATCTCTGCCCTTTGCTCGCCAAACCGGTGAGGAGGGAGGTGCCCATGCGCGCTCATGCTCGGAGCTCCTGTGCACATCATCTGATGGAATCCTTGTCGGGGGACAATGGCGGCGAAGCGATCGCGGCGAGCCCTGTTCGCGGTCACCGGTCCCGGCCCCCGGGGCCGGATGGTGGTTTTGCGCCGGCGCGGGGCATCTGCCCCGTTCATTACCGCCCGCCGCCCTTGCTCGCCCGTGGCATGCGGATTCGGTGATCGGGACCGGCGTCCGCGGCCTCAGCGCTCGTAGACCAGTTGCTCTTCGTCGATGCCGAAACTCGCCAGATGGTCATTGATGTCCTTGACGAAGGCATCGGGCCCGCAGACATAGAACATTCCGTCGCGCTGGCCGATGTTCGCCTCCAGGAAGTTCGCGTCGATCCGTTGGCCCTGTCGGTTCGGATCGTTCTCGCGGCTGAAGGAGAGCACCAAGTCCTCGCCGAGGTAATGGTGCAGTTCCTTGGCGCAGATGACGTCGCGCTCGGACTTGTTGGTGAGCAGCAGCCGGTGGCCGTCGAGCTGATTCTGGGCGGCGAGCCGGCGCAGGATGGCCAAAAACGGCGTCAGCCCGGTTCCCGCGGCGATGAACGTGCCGGGCCCCTGGTATTTGATCGTGCCGAAGGCATCGCCGACCAAAAGCCCGGCACCGGGTGACAGCGCATGCAGGTGCTCGGTGACGCCGTCGCGCTCGGGATAGCGCTTCAGGGTGAGCTCCAGGATCAGGTCTTCCGGCTGCGATGTCGGCGTGAACGGGCGGCCCTGATCGCGCCAGGGATCCTCGTCGATCATCAGCTCGATGCCCTGGCCCGGTTGCCAGTCCAAAGGCCGCGGGCGCTCGAGCAGCAGGCGTCGAACGTCGTGTGTGACGAACTGGCTCATCAACAGTTTGACGGGCGTCGGCATGGCAGGTCTCCACGGTGGCTGCTGTCTCAATGACCGCCAGCAAGTCCAGTGCCACCGGGCAGTCCGCCGGCCGCGGCATGCTCTCGGCGCCAGACCGACCAGTAGGTGCCGAGCCGCGCGGCCAGTCGTTTCGGCGACTCCGCGTAGATGCGCTGTCCCAGCCAATTCGCCCGACCCCGCAATTCGGCGCTGCGCCGATCCATCAGCGCCAGCAGGAGTTGTCCGCGCTCGGCGTGCGCGTGCATGTCGACGGCCCGCGGCAGGATCTCGCGCAGCACCGTCAGGTCGTGGTCGTCGCCGAGCAAATCGGCCAGCGCCTTGACCTCGGAGCGGGTGGGCTTGAGCAGGCGCGGCCAGGCCGGGCGCAGCAGGCGTAGGTGGTAGCGCAGGTACTTGGCGCGTTTGCGCCACTCGTGGAAGTCTTCGGGGTGCCGGGTATCGTAGGCTTGCTGCATGGCCTTGCGGCCACGCCGGTAGACTTTGCGCAGACCGCCGTCGAGGAGCTTCCATTGCGCCTCGGGGTCGGTCTCGGCCTCCGGCAGCATCCAGCCGTCGACGCGCGCGCGCGCCTCGCGCATGTCGTCGCGGAACGCCGCCAGGCGTTGCCCGAAGTCGTCCATGGCGTCGAGGGTGTGCTCCCTGTGGCGGGTGAGTGCGGCGCGGATCGGCGCAAATTCCAGAACGTTCAGACCGTCGGCGAAGTGTGCGATCAGCGCGTCGTAGGTCTCGATGGCCGCCTCGGCGTCGCGAACCCGCGACAGCGACGCGGCCGCATCCCTGAACACCGCATTCTCGTACTTGTAGAGCGCCGGGGCAGCCTTGCGTACAAGACGCAGCAGCCCGCGCAGCTTCTTGCAATCTTTGCGGACCTCATGGACGACCTCGTGCGGGTCGGCATGCTCTGCTTCGACCCATTCGATCGCGTCGTCGATCAGTTCGGCGGCAATCCGCCGGACGCCGTGGTCGATGGGCTCATTTTGCTCGAATTGATAGGCCATAGGGCTGCCTCCGCGGGTTGCGGCGGACGGTGCTCGATGCGGCAAGAAGACGCTCGCCGAGCGAGTTTCGCCCGGCGCTCGGCCCAAGCCCTCGCCGGCACCGGCCGGATCGGGACGGGTCGGACATCGGCCCTCTTATCGCTGCCGGCGCGGGGGAAAGGTCGCCGCCGCTGCTTGTGGTCCAATAAAACAGCAGGTAAGCAAACGCCGTGCCGTATGACCGGGTCGGGGTCAACAGCACAGCGGGTTAACGGCAGCCGTCTAGAGGCAGCCCTCCAGTAGCTCAGGGCAGCGGCGTACCGACGACGGGCAGCTCGAACACGACACTGCGCTCGTCTACGAGCAAGCTGCCTCCGCCGTCGCGGACGACGCGCTCGGCCGCCTGCAGCATCAGATGTTGGTCCGCACTCGGCAGCGGCGAGCGCGACGGCGTATCGCCGTCGGCCGAGAAACGCAGCCTGATCAGGGCATCCCCGGTTTCGCATTGCAGCAGCGGGCGCGGGCGTCCACCGTTATTGGACGCGCTGCAGCCGATCAAGCGCAGCGCATGCATGACGCCGGCCTCGAGCGCTTCCGGACACAACATCACCTCGGCCCCGTCGCCGTCGGTGCGAGCGTCGTTGTTTACCCGCCCGCCGTTCAGGCGCACGACGCGGGCCGCGATCTGGTCCACCCGTGTCAGGCGCTGAGGGCCATCGGCGAAGCGAGCGGAACTGACCGTGTCGGTGATGATGGTGGACAGGCGCGCCGCGGCGCCGAGCACCGAATCGAGCCGTTCCATGCGCGTGCTGTCCTCCGGCGCTTCCATCTGCATTGCCTCGCAAACCAGCTCGATGACGCTGAGCGGCGTGCGCATGCCGTGAGCCAGTTGCCGGGCCTGCTCCGACAGCAGGGAACGCCGCTCCAGTTCGGCCAAACGCTCCCGCTCGTCGCGCACGCCGCGGTTGTCTGCACCGCTGTCTTCGTTGCGCGGTTGCGGATCGTCCGGGTCCCGATCGGATACGACCGGGCCGCGTAGCTTTGGATCTAGTGAGTCTGGACTCATCACCTCTGCCTGTTTTTTGGTTGCGCCTCGATTTCTTATTTTGATGGCCCGTGACAGGATATGAACAGCGTGTACGGCCGGATGGCTCCGACTTGATCCAAAACCATCCTGCCGACAGGAGTTCTTCGCGGTTGGCCTGCCCTGTCTCATAGCTTAAGCAAAAGCGGTGCCCGGCCAAGGTCGGGCCGTCTGCACCGGGCCATGCTAATCGAGCGCCGTCGCAGCGTCCCCCAGCACTGCCTCCAAGGTCTTGCGCCGGACCGGCTTCGTGATATGGCGGTCGAACCCGGCCTCGCGCCCTTTGCGGATGGTGCCGCTGTCGCCATAGCCGGAGACCGCAATCAGCTGCAGCGCGCGCGTGCTCGGCACCGCCGCGCGCAACCGCCGGGCGGTCTCGAAGCCGTCCATCTGCTGCATACCGATGTCGAGCAGCACGACCGACGGGCGGAACACCTCGGCGGCCTCGAGCGCCGCGGCACCGCTGGTTCGGACCTCGACATCGTGTCCGAGCAGCCGCAGCAGCGTGCCCATGCCGTCGGCGACATCCGCATTGTCGTCGACCACGAGCACGCGCAGCCGGCCCGGCGTGTCGGGCGCCCCGGCGTCGGATACTTCGATGCCGTCGCGCGGCGGGCGGGCGCGGGGCAGCGTCACTCTGAACTCCGCCCCCTTGCCTTGTCCCTCGCTGCGCACCTCGATACGCCCGTCGTGCATGTGGGTCAGCCGAGCCGCGACGGCGAGTCCGAGGCCCAGGCCTCCCGGCGACCGGTCGAGATGGCGCTGCCCCTGGGAGAAGGCGTCGAACAGGCCCGCGCCCAGCGCCGGGTCGATGCCCTCGCCGTCGTCGATCACGCGGATCACGACGGTGCGCTCGTCGGCCTCGGCCGCGAGCCGAATGGTGCCGCCCGGGGGCGTGTACTTGGCCGCGTTGTTCAGCAGGTTGCACAGCACTTGAGAGAAACGTGCCGGGTCCGCGCTGAGATAAACGGGGTCGTCCGGTAGCGAGACATCGAAGTCGTGGCGTCGCTCTTCGATCAGCGGCAGCACGCTGTCGACGGACTGCTCCAGCAGGGCGCGCAGCCGGCACAACCGTTTGTCGAGGCTGAGCTGGCCGCGAGTGATGCGCGAGACGTCGAGCAGGTCATCCACGAGCCGGCCCAGGTGGCGCGACTGGCGGTCGATGACGGCGATCGCCCAGCGCAGCTTGGGGTCGTCGGGTGCGATCTCCTCCATGATGTCGACGGCGCTGCGTACCGGCGCCATCGGATTGCGCAGCTCGTGGCCGAGAATGGCGAGGAACTCGTTTTTTTGCCGGTCGGCCTGTTCCAAAGCCTCGCGTGCGCGCACCAGTTCGTCCACGTCGGAGGCAGCGCCGAACCACTTCACCAGGTTGCCCCGGGCGTCGTGGATCGGACGCACACGGGTCTCGAACCAGCGGTAGCCGCCCCCGGCACAGTGCAGCCGGTAGCGGAACCGCAGCTCTTCGGTTCCGCCCGCACCGTCGCGCCAGAGCGACGCCACCCGTTCCCGGTCCTGCGGATGCAGCGCCTGCAGCCAGCCGGCGCCCACGGCGCTGCCGCCATCGGCGCCGGTGATCCGATAGAAGCGGGTGTTGACGTAGTCGGTTGCGCCGCCGGCGTCGGCCGTGAACAGGATGTCCGGTACGGTCTCGGCCATGTCGCGGAAACGGGCCTCGGACTCGGCCAGGCGTGCCTCGGTGCGCCGCTGCTCGGTGATCTCGCGGGCAACGATGTTGATGCCGGTGATGTTCCCTTGCCCGTCGGTCATCGGCAGCCAGCTCTCGAGCCAAGTGCGCGGCTGATCGGGATGGGCCGCGGTTGCGGCGTTGATTTCGACGTCCATCACCGCCTCGCCTTTGCTGAGTACGCGCTCGATCACCGCTTCGGCCTGCTGTGCCAGATCCGGCGCGACCTCGCGCAGACTTCGCCCGATGTGCGCGTCGGCGGGCAAGCCGTTCATGTCGGCCATACGGGCGTTGACGCGGCGAAAGCGCAGCGATTCGTCCAGTACGCATAGACCGACCGGGGCGTTGGCGTAGATTCCCTCGAGCTCCTGTAGATGGCGCTGCAGCCCTTGCTGGCTCTCGAGCAGCGCACGCTCGGCGCGCTTGCGTTGGCGCACGTCGATGCCGATCCCCACGCGCTGCGTCGGGGACAGGCCGACATTGGTCCAGCTGACGTCGATGAGCATGCCGTCCTTGGCGAGCATCCGGAAATCCCGCCACTCGCCTTCGACCTCGGTGGCGAAAGCCTGGACTTCTGCGCGCAGCACGGGATCGGGATAGCAGGCCTGCATGATGTCGAATTCCGCGACGTCGCGATTGCTCCAGCCGAGCAGTCGCTCGAACTCGCGGTTTACCCGCAGATCCTTCAGGCCGACATCGAAAACCGTCACCATCACCGGGATGCGGTCCATGATCGCGACCAACAAATCCAGACGCTTCTGCTGTCCGCCCGGCAATACGGCCGGCGCGGGCGCGTCGGTTCGCGCGGGCGCGCCGGGGGACGCTGCGCCCGTGTTGCGCGGGGGGGACAGCGGGGAGGGGCAAATCGCTTGCGGCTGGTCGGAGTCGGGGTCGGAGGCCGGATCAGAGGTCGGATCGGAACGCGGGTCCGAAACCGGGTCCGAAACCGGGTCCGAAGCCGGCGCCGGGCCGCCCGCCGCATCGGGGGGCGTCACATCGGCGATGATGCCGAACAGTCGGATCAATACGCCGTCGGCATCGAATTGACCCATGCCGTGCTCGTGCAGCAGGCGCTCGCGGCCATCCGCCGTATGCATCCTGTAGCGGGTACAGTAGCCGGGGCGGCGCGGCGACAATGCATCGACAGACGCGCGCAGTCCGGCCAAATCTTCGTCGATGATCGCTGCAAGGCGGCGGCCGCCGTCACCGCTCCAACCGTCTGCGCCGGATGGGACTCCAAGCAGCTCGGCGCCGTAGGGATCCAACCGCAGCCGGTTGTTCGGCAGATCCCAGTCGAATGCGAACGTCTCCACTGCGCGCGCGGTTTGCGGATTTCGGGCGGAGGGGCTATCGAGGGCAGAGTTCGTCAACATGATCTGGTCCGGGCGGATACGGATTCAGCTCTGGTGTCGTGCGCTGTCGCGATCTCTCTCCGGGCTCGCGGTTCGCGCCTTGCCGGCCGTGCGCGCCAGGCGCCGAGCGGCGGCCGGTCAAGGCGGCCGACCGGTAGAGGCGGTTCACCGGACGCGTCACGGGTGCCGCTGCCAAGCACGGAACTTGCTTCGAGCAGAGACCGGACTCGCGCAACTAAAATCAACCTTGAAGGAGTGTATTCGATGCGTCTCGGGTCGACGATCACCCGTTTGAGAAACCTGTTTTTGCAAGGGATCGCGTTACTGGCGCCGCTGATCATTACCCTTGCCTTATTGATCTGGCTCGGCCAGTCCGCGGAGCAGTTCATGGGCGGGCTATTGCGCCATTTGATGCCCGACCAGTGGTATGTGCCGGGCATGGGTCTTCTGGCCGGCATCGGCGTGACACTTGCGGCGGGCCTGCTGGCGAACCTGTTTCTGGTGCGCTGGTTGCTGAATGTCGCCGAGCGCGTCGTCGACCGCATTCCGCTGGTGAAGACGCTGTTCCAAGGGCTGAAGGACGTGGCGCGCTTCTTCGGCCAGAACGGCGACCGCACGCTCGGCCGACCGGTGGTCGTCGAGCTCGAAGGCTTACGGCTGGTGGGCTTCGTCATGCAGGAACATGCCGAGTTGCCGCTGCGCTCGACGGACCCGCCGCGCGGTCTGGTCGCGGTCTACCTGCCCATGAGTTATCAGGTGGGCGGCTATACGGTCTACTTGCCCTCCGATCGCGTCGGTAGTCTGGACGTCGGCACCGAACAGGCCATGCGCGCGGTGCTGACCGGCGGATCGCTCGGCGCCGGCATGCAGACTGCGCCCGGGCAGCGCTCATCCGACGACAAGGAAGAAGCGCAGGGCGGCGCTGCATGACTGCAAGTGCAGATTGGCGCGACGCCGCCCGCGCCGAGCGCCCGGCGCGAGCGCCGGGCGCGGCCGATCAGGTGGCCTCGTCCACCTGCTTTTCCGCCTCTTCCTTGGTGATGCCGTAAAGCTCCTGCAGGCGGCCGACAAGCTTGTCGCGCTCGCCGTTGATCTGTGTGACATCATCGTCCGTGAGCTTGCCCCAGCGCACCTTCAGCTCACCCTTGGCCTTCTCCCAGTTTCCTCGGATTTGCTCCCAGTTCATCGCATGCTCTCCTGGCCGTATCGACGGCCCGTTGCGGTGGATTCCCTGGCCTTGATGCACGCGTCGGACCAAATATCGGCCCGGCGCCGCAACGCGCTCGATTGCGCCCGCGTGCTCTACAGGCGCCGGGCGTGCCCGTGCCAACCCTGGCAATGCGCCGCACTTGCATCGGTGCATCTCAGCACCGCCTCGGTGGAAATGCACCATGCGGCCCGGCACCCCTGCTTGCGCGGCGCATGGCCGGATCGCTGCCGGTCCGCGGCGCACCCGTGCAGTCATCGAAGGCGCTGCGGTGTGCGGCGATTCGCCGGGGCACGGCCCGGTGCGGCCCGCACATTGCTTGCAGCCTGGTAGGCAGCAATTCCTCTGATGCCGCGGGCGCCGCCGCTGCCGCCGGCACCGCGCGCCGATCGACAGCTAGGAGGCCCCATGAGCGCCATCGTCACAGCCGTTTACGGCTCCGATACCGCCGTTACCAATACCATCGAGGATCTGGTCGCGACCGGCATACCGCGCGATCGGATCGTCACGGATGCCTCCGGTCACCAGGTCAGCGTGACCGCATCCGACGCGGCGGAGCCGGAAATCACGGAAATTCTGCAACGTCATCAGCCGACGGCCATCAAGACGCGCTCCGCGACCTGACGCGCCGCGGGACCGCCGTGGCGGCGTTGGTCCGCCTGCTTTGCGAACCGAACTTTGCGAACCGAATGATCCTTCTGCAATCCGGAGCACCGAGCCTATGAGCCAACCCGCCCAAAGCCGACTCGCCCTACTCGGTCAGCACGGCCAGAGCTTCTGGCTGGACAGCCTGTCCCGGCAGATGCTGGAGGATGGCAGCCTGTTGCGGCGCATCGAGACGCAAGGGCTCTCCGGCGTGACGTCCAACCCGGCCATCTTCGAGCGTGCCATGGGCGACTCCCCGCTCTACGATCCGCGCATTCGGGTCGCCATGGCGCAGGCCGACATGCAAGCGCCCGATGGTCCGGAGCGACTCTACGAGCTGCTGGCGGTCGACGACGTCCGCGACGCCTGCGATCTGCTGCTCGGCGTGTACCGCGACACCGGCGGCGCAGACGGCTTCGTGAGCCTCGAGGTGTCGCCTCACCTGGCCTACGATCCCGCCGCAACGTTGCGCGGGGCGCGCGAGCTGTGGAATGCGGTCGGCCGACCGAACCTGTTGATCAAGGTACCGGGCACAAAGCCCGGTCTGCACGTCGTGGAGTTGCTGCTCGAGGCCGGCATCAACGTCAATATCACGCTGTTGTTCGGCCTCGATGCCTATCGCGAGACACTGCAGGCCTATATCCGCGCGATGGAGCACCGGCTGAATGACGGCAAGCCCCTGGACACCGTCGCCTCGGTGGCGAGCTTCTTCCTCAGCCGGATCGACGTCGCCGTCGACCGCGAGTTGCGCCAGAGGATGCACCCGCAAGTGGAGCCGCGCATCCGGGACGAGGCGGCCGAGCTCCTGGGTCAGTCCGCGGTGGCCAATGCGCGCCTTGCCTATGCGGAATTTCGCGAAATTTTGAACAGCGAGCGCTGGCAACGCTTGGCGGAGCACGGAGCGCGGCCGCAGCGCATCGTCTGGGCGAGCACCGGAACCAAGAACCCGGACTACTCCGACGTGATGTACGTCGAGCCGCTGATCGGCCCCGACACGGTCTCGACAATGCCCGCGGCCACCGCCGACGCGTTCGACGACCACGGCAAGATCGAGCTCGCGCTCGAGACCGATCCGGGCCCGGCGCGGGTGGTCATGCATCGGCTTGCCGAGCTCGGTGTCGATTTCGCCGCCGTCACACAGCAACTCGTCGGCGAGGGCGTGCAGAAGTTCATCGACCCGTACGACACGCTGCTCGAGCGTCTCTCCAAGCGCGCCGAGCGCCTGCGTCACGCCGGCGATACCGTTCCCCTCGAAGCGGTCGCGGGCCGGTTGCGCGCCGAGGTGATCACTATGACCACGGAGGCCGGATCGGGGCATGCGACGTCGTCGCTATCCTGCGCCGACCTGGTGGCGGCATTGTATTTCAGCGAGATGCGCTGGGACCCCAATGCCCCCGGCGCACGCGACATGGACCGGCTGTTGTTGTCGAAAGGGCATGCAGCACCGATTTTGTGGGCCGCATTGTCCGAGGCCGGTGCCATCGACACGGATCTGCTGACGCTGCGCCGGCTGGACAGCGACCTGGAGGGACATCCGACGCCCGAGAACCCCTGGGTGCCGGTGGCGACCGGCTCGCTGGGACAAGGCCTGTCGGTTGCCAACGGACTGGCGCTGGCCGATCGCATGGACGGCATCGACGCGCGCATTTTCTGCCTGCTCGGCGACGGCGAGTGCTCCGAGGGCTCGGTCTGGGAGGCGGCCCAGTTCGCGGCGGACAACGCCCTCGAGCGAGTGGTCGCCGTGGTCGACGTCAACGCGCTGGAGCAGAGCGGCCCGACACCCTACGGTCATGACACCTCGGTGCTGGCAGGCCGCTTCCGGGCCTTCGGTTGGCGTGTCTTCGAGATCGACGGGCATGATTTCGTGGACGTGCTCGATGCGCTGCGCCGGACCCGCGATGCGGGGCCGACCGCCATCCTGGCGCGGACCGTCAAAGGCAAGGGCGTTTCTTTCCTGGAGGGCGCCGAAGGGTGGCACGGAAAGGCCCTGGACACGGAACAACGAGACCGGGCGCTGGCGGAGATCGCCCCGTCGCAGTTGCGCACGCCGGTGGAGCCGCGCCGGGTGCCGGCAGGTGAGGGCGCATCTGCCGCCGGCGGCGGCGCGCGGGCCATCAGCGTCGATCGGGCGGCAGTGGAGGAGATGACCGCGGACACCGAAGCGCCGATCGAAACGGATTACCCCAAGGGCAGCGAAGTGGCCACGCGCAGCGCCTTCGGCAGTGCGCTCGAAAAGCTCGGTGCGCGGATGGACGACCTTGTCGTTCTTGACGGCGACGTCAAGAACTCCACCAAAACCGAAGCCTTTGCCGAGCGATTTCCGCATCGGTTCATCGAGGCCCAGATCGCCGAGCAGAACATGCTCGGCGTCGCGCTCGGACTCGCCGCCAGCGGCAAGCGACCCTGCGTGGCGACCTTTGCCGCGTTCCTGACCAGAGCCCACGACTTCATTCGAATGGCGGCGCATTCGCACCCGCCGCATTTGGTGATCTGCGGCAGCCATGCCGGCGTGTCCATCGGCGAGGACGGGCCGTCGCAAATGGGCCTCGAGGACATCGCGATGTTCCGCGCGCTCGACGGTGTCACCGTGCTCTATCCCTGCGATGCCGTGAGCGCCGAGCGGCTCACGCAAGCCGCACTGCTGGAGCCGGGAATCGTTTACCTGCGCACCACCCGCGGCAAGACCCCGGTGATCTACGGGCCGTCCGAGCAGTTTCATGTGGGCGGCAGCAAGACGCTGGCGGAGTCGAAGGACGATCGCCTGACCCTGGTTGCGGCGGGTGTTACCGTTCCCGCGGCGCTGGAGGCCCACGCGCGGCTGCTTGAGCAGCGCCTGACGACCCGGGTGATCGATGCCTACTCGGTCAATCCGCTCGACGTGGAGACGCTGCAGCGGGCCGCGACCGAAACCGGCACGCTGCTGGTCATCGAGGACCATAACCGCCACGGCGGGCTCGGTGAGGCGGTTGCGGCACAGGTCGGGCGGCTCGGGCGCGTATTCAGGCTGGGTGTTGCCGGTGAGCCCCATTCCGGCACGCCGGAGCAATTGATGGATCGCCACCGGATTTCCAGTGCCGCGATCGCCAACGAGGCGCTGGCGGTAGCCGCGTGAGCGCCGCCCGGCAAAGTCGTCTTGTCGGTCGCCGCCGACCGAGTCGTCGTTCGCGACCGGCGCCGGGTCTTACCGGCCCCGGTACATAGCCCGGGCGGTGGAGGCTTTTCGCCTCCGCCGCACCGGCAATCAGCCGCTGTAGTAGCCGGCCGGCCGCGGCGCCGCCGGGGAATCCGGATAGACGCTCGCCGCGGGCGGATCGGGATCGAGCTCGGCGCAGGTGAGATGCCTCAACGTCTTTTGCGCTTGGGCGTCGAGCGAGCGGAACATGAGCCCCAGTCCTCGCTCGTCCCGGTGAACGATCATCGCCGGCAGGCGCACGCTGACTCGGTCGCTGGATAAAGGCACGGTTAGTCGGACATCGACACAGCCGGCGCGCGCCGGGCATGTCAAGGTAGCGATAAAGATGCCGCCTTGGCTGATGTTGACGGCCTCGCCGCGGGCACAGGCGCCGTCGTTGAAGTGCAGGGTGACCGGAATCGATAGCGGGAAACGTGGGTGCCAGCGATGCTCCATCACCAAGCCTCCCGCGCGTCCGCGCCGGGCGGTGTCGGTTGCGGGCGCTCCGCGCGGCTGCGCCGGGCAGCCCAATGCCGCTCGCAGAGGGCGCCGGCGAGCTCACGGATCCGGACCGCAATGGCCTTGGGGGGGTCGGCATGCGTTGAACGCATTGTCGTCATGTCTCTTCCTCCTCGGGGTTCGCCGCGGTGCGCTGCCTCTTGCCCTTATCATAGATTGTTGTCGGCAATGCAGACCCGCTGTCGGATTTTGGATTATCCCTCACTGTATCCCTAAGAAATAACCCGAAAATTACACGGACCGCAAGCGCAAGGTCATTCCCGGCAACCGGCTCCGACCGCACGCGAAGCATCAGCGGGGCTTGTTCAGCCTCTGCTCGGCATTGCTGCTGAGGCGCAGATAGACCGCGAGCGAAACCACCATCAACGAAGACACCGCGAAAAGGATTGCAGGGAACACCAACAGGCTCAGGTCGGTACTGGCCGCGCCGAGCACGAATACCAGGGCCTCCAGCGTCAGCGCGATCACGATGACGACGATGAATTTGGTCAGCGTCTCGCGGGCCTCGGAGGCCGAGCGTAGCTCTCGGTCGCGGAGCACTTCTTCCTCCATCAGATACTTCGCGACGTCGAAGACCGCCAGCGAGACGACCACCAGACCGATGCCGTCGAGTAACGATTGCTTGAGCGGCTCGCGGGATTCGAAGGCGCGCCAGACGTCCAGACCCGCGGCGCCGATCATCGCCAGGCTGATCAGCGTCAGTGCCAGGGCGGCGATGCTGTAGAGGACGCGCGTCAGCGCGGAGAAAATCTTCTCATGTGTTTTCATGGTTGTGCATAAAGCACGTGGGATGCCAGTTGCCTCTGCCGATTGCCTCTGTCATTTGCGCCCATCGGCGAAGCCGGAGCCGACCTGGAAGGAACGCCGGCGGCAGGGCTGCCGGCTTGCACGGCGGCGCCCGGGTGCGCGGACAGGGCCGCACGCAAGTGGCCGCGGGGCCGTGAGCTTCGGCGGCGCATCGTGCTAACCTTCGGAATCGATCGGCCTCGCTCGAGATCGGATCGCCCCCCTTTAAGCCCATTTTCGATCAGGAGACATTTCGTGCTGAAAGTCCGCAACGTGCATCGCTGCAGGTATTGGTGCGGCGTCGTTGCGCTGTTTGCGCTGCTTGTCCTCGCTGGTTGCGCCGGGCTCGACCCGTCCCGCATCCCGGCGATCGACGGCGGGAGCGACGGCGAGCGGCTGCCCGGTAAGATCGTCTGGCATGACTTGCTGAGCGAGGATCCCGCTGCCGCCCGGCGCTTCTACGGGGGGCTTTTCGGCTGGACGTTCGACGATGTCGACGTCGGTGGAGGCAAGACCTACACGGTAGTGCGCCACCGTGGCCGCGCCATCGCAGGTCTGGTGGACGGCCGCGGCAGCAACCCGGACGTCAACGTCTCGCGCTGGATACCGGTGCTGTCCGTGACCGATCTTGATCAGTCCGTCGCCTATGCCCGCGCCAACGAGGCGCCTGTCTTCCAGTCGCCTGTTTTCTTGGCGCAGCGCGGGCGCATGGCCGTGATCGGCGACCCGGAGGAGGCGGTGTTGACGTTGCTGCAGAGCAACACCGGCGATCCGCCCGATCGGGAGGCGGGCGCCGGAGACTTCCTGTGGAACGAGCTTTGGAGCACGGACCCGGCGAGCGCGGTCGATTTCTACACAGGGCTGGTACCGGCCTTCGATGTCAAGCTGCTCGAAGGTGACGCCGGGCCCTATCGCATCCTGAAGAGCGGCGGCTTGCCGCGGGCGGGCGTCCTCGCGTCGCCGGTACCGCAGATGCCCGCAACCTGGATGGCCTATATCAAGGTCGAGGACGTCGGCGCCGTCGCGGCCGAGGCCGAGGCGTTGGGCGGGCGGGTTCTGCTGCAGCCGCGCGAGAATCCCCGCGGCGGCGAAGTGGCCATTCTGAGCGACCCGGCCGGCGCCGGGTTCCTGATCCAGACCTGGGACGGCGGACAGGGTACGCCCTGATCTGTTACCGCCGGGATCCGTTAGTGGCAGGCGGCGTGACGAAAAGCGGTCGCCGAGACTCAATTCCCGGCGGCGTTTGTCGACGGCAACGCAGAGAGGAGCACCCTTATGACCCGCAATCTGTCTCGCTTCATCATTGCCGCGGCTTGCTGCGCGGCGCTTGCCGGCTGTAATGGCGGTGGCATCTACGCCAACGTCGGCATTGCCGGACCCAGCGTCGATCTCGGTCCCGTCTCGCTGAATACCGGCGTGCATCTCGGTCGCTGGCTGTAGCGTCGTTCGCCGCCTTTCCGGGCGTCTTTCCGGGCGCCCGCCTCGCACCATGCGCGGCGCCGGCACGCCGTCCGCGCACGAGCCGGTTTCCGACACAAGCAGCGCCCGCGGTCCCGGTCCCCGGCCGCCGATCAGCCATCGGCCCGTCGCGGTGCAGACGAGCTTGCGCTGCAGACAACCTCGACCCGGCATCGGGCCTCGGCCCAGTCGCGGATCGAGGCGTTGCGGTCAGCACAACCCGGGTTATGCCGGTTGCATAGGCGGGTTTCACGGGACGGTTTCGTGGGCGGGTTACGCGATCGGTTCCCCCGGTAGGGCAGCCGGCGGCGGAACGAGCACGAACTTGCCGACGTGTCGCTTATCGAGAAATTCCCGCTGCGCGTCGGCGATGCGCGACAGCGGGAATACCTTCGCCAATAGCGGCCGAAGCTCGCCCCGCTCCAAGTAAGAAACGAGATCCGGGAACACTCGCTCGTCCCAGGCGGTGCAGCCGATCATGGTGAGATCCTTCAAATAGAAATCCCGCATGTCCAGCGTCACCAGCGGGCCCGCGATTGCCCCCGACGAGACGTATCTGCCGCCGCGCCGAAGTAATGCGAGCATGTCGCCGAAAGTCGCGCCGGCGACATTGTCGACCACGATATCCACGGCCTCTTTGCCGAGCAGCTGCACGGGGTCATCGCCGCGCGCAATCACGCGATCCGCGCCGACGGCAAGCACCTGCTCGATTTTGTGGCCACCCGCGATTGCCGTCACGCGCGCGCCGCGCCGCTTGGCCAGCTGAACCGCCGCGGAGCCGACGCCGCCGGAAGCGCCCGTGACCAATACGTGATCGTCTGCCCCGACGGCGGCGCGCTGCAGCATATTCTCGGCGGTACCATAGGCGCATGGAATCGTGGCGAGCTCGGCGTCGCTCCAGTCGCACTCGACCGGGAAGACTTCCGCGGCGGGAACGCGCACGAACTGCGCAAAGGCCCCGTCGAAGTCGGAGCCCAACCACAGGGTCTCCATGGACTCGAAGCCCCGCCGGCGCATGCAGGCGCGCACCAGCACACGCCGATGCATCAGATCCCGGCCGACATCCGGGGCGACGTCGACGACGCGCCCGCAGCAATCGGTGCCCTGAATGAACGGAAAGGGCGTCGGATCGTTCCACCCGCCATCGGCCGATACCGTTTCACTGATGCCCTGTGCTGTCGCGGAGTCCGCCGTCGCCCCGGATACCGCGCTGGAATACCAGCCGACCCGCGTATTGATTTCGGTATTGTTGACCCCGGCGCCGAGCACTTGGAGCAGAGCTTCTCCCGGACCGATCGCCGGCACCGGCACATCGCGGAGCTCGAGTTTGTCGTAGCCGCCGTTGCCAGTGGTGACGACCGCCTGCATCGTCGGCCTATCCCCGGTGATGTCGAATCTATTTGTCATGCATGACTCCAGCCGTTTTGCATCGCGCCGTTCTGCCGCGGGCCGGCATTCGGACGCCGTCGGCGAAGAATGACATATCCGCGAAATCCACGGCCGAGCGTGCGGCCGCCGTCGGCCGATCGCCGCTGACGGGCGTGGCCGTTTTTCCGAGTTCCGGCGTCGTTCGGCCGCAGGGGCGGGGTGTTATCCAGCGTCCGCCGGCGCCGACCCTTCCCGTAATGGCGGTGCTGCCGCGAAGCGGATGCCGAGGCGCATCAGCTCCGCTTTGCCGCGCACGGTGAGATCGGTCACGAAATCGAACTGCTGGCGCGCATCGATGGGGTAGGCCCGGATTCGATAGCGGGTGCTCCACGGCGTTTCGTCCGCGACGACCGTCATGGACCGACCGACGGCCAGGTAGGGGCTTGTCAGGGCGACGTCCTGCAGCGCTTCGCGTGCGCGGTCCGCGTTGTGCTCCGGGTGGAGATAGAACTGCGCGACACACTGAAGTTGAGGGCCGCCGTTGTTGGCGTTGCTGATGGGCTGATTCCAAAGCATCAGGTGCGGAATCGTGACCAGATCGTCGTCCGGCGTGACCAGTTGCAGGGCGCGCATGCCGACGTGCTTCACCTCGCCATAGATGCCCGCGATCTCGACCCAGTCGCCGGTGCGGTAGGGCGACTCGCCGACGGCGACGATTCCGGCGACCAGGCTGCTGGCATAGTCCTTGAGCGCGAAGCCGAGCGCGATGCCGATCGAGCCCAGCACGGCGATCATATTCTGCAGCGACGGCTCGATCACGATCGGCACGATGAGCAGGAAGGCAGCCAACACGATCAGCAGCCGCAACAGCGGCACCATGGCAAGCAGAAAGTGCCGGCGCTTGCCCCGAAGACGGTTTGCGAGCCAAGGCAACGCCTTCTGAACGGCAATGACAAGTACGGCCGCCCCGGCCACGATCAGCGCAATCTCCAACAGGGCGCCAGCGCCCAAGTCCCTCAGCAGCGTGGAGATCTTCTGTTCATTCATGGGGTTCTCCTCGGAGGCATCGAAATTTCCTCGGAGTCGGAGGTTTTCCTCAGAGCGGGCCGATCGGAAAGCCCCGCTCGCGCAAAAATGCGCGAACCGGGGCATAGCCCGTGGCCGTGACGCGCCAGCGGTCGTCGAGGTCGCGCTCTACGATCTCGGCGGCCGACAGTTGCGGCAAGATGGTCTGCACGCGGAATCGATGCAGAGGCAGTAGCGCGGCCAGCATCCACGCGGGCAGTCCGTTATGCAGCAGCAAGGTGTGCAAGACCAACGCGGCGTCCTCGCGCAAGCTGTCGGGCAGCTCGGGCTCGTCGCGCAGACCGGAGACCCAAACGATCTCCGTGTCGCGCTCTCCTTGCGGTGGCTCGTCCTGCTGCGGCGACTCGCCGTTCTCGTCCCCGTCCGGCTCGGAGCGCAGGCGCGCCCTCCAAAGCGCTCGGGCGATCGCCGGATTACCCCCGGCCTGCGCGGCGAGATTCTGCATGTCCAAGCCGCCGTCGCCGTCGTCTTCGTCGTTGACGGCGATGATGCGCTTGCCCGTGCGCGCGTTGCAAAAGTGCAGCGGGCGATCCGCGTCGACCGCGGCCAAAGAGCGTAGCAGTCGCGCCAGGCGTTGGCTGTCTAAGGCTTGAACCGTGAGCACGCCGGCAACGGGCATCGGCGCGACATGGCGAAGATAGGCCCAGGCCCAGCTGTCGCAGCCGATGACGCCGCGTCCCAAATCACCGATCGACGCCCGCGCCAGCAGCGCCCGCACCGATTCCAGTCCGGCAGGGTGGCGCAGCCAGCAGTGCTCCAGGTGGGGGAGTACCCAGGACTGCGCATCGCCGGTCCAGGCGTCCAGCCACGCCGTGCCGCCCGCGAGCAGATCGTCGAAGGAGGGGGGCTCTATCCGGCGGGCATCCTGCCGCGCCGCCAAGGCCCGCAGCAGATCGGCGACCCCGCCCCCGGGCGGGCCGATCAGGAAACTCACCGGGAGCGGCCGCGCATCTCGCGCCAGGGTTTGCCGCAAGACCTCTGCGCCGGCGTCCCAGTCGAGGGGGCGGACCAACGTGTCCAACCTTTCCCGCGGCAGTCCGCTTAGATCGGCCTCGGCCTTCGCAGGTGTGTTGCCGTCCCGCTTGCCCCGTCCGAACAGACGCTTCAGCGAAACCCACCGGTGTTGGGCGGCGCTGACGGCCGGCTTGTCCGGCGGGCGGTAATCGCCAAGCGGGACGAATTCCCAGAGCGTCTCCTTCGAAAAAGTCTGGTTTGAAGGAGAAGCCTGCTCGCCCGGATTCGAACCCTCTTCGGTCATAGCCAAGGCCGGTGCGTTCTGACGAATGAGCCGAGTCTCGTTGCGGCGCGACCCGCGGACCGCTCGCCGCGGATGCCGAGCGGCGGTGTTTCGCGCCCCGGCTTGTGCCGCGGCGTCGAGTCGGCCCTCTGCCGCGGCCGCGGCGAGCCTCGATGCCCGCCGCGTGCCGGGACATGCCCCGAGAACGGCGTGCCGCGCCCGCTGGGGCGGTTATCTAAGTATCGCCGAACTCGGCGGCGATACGCGCGCCGACGTCCGGGTCCACTTTGCGCCAATATTCGAACGCCCGCTCCAGCACGGGCCGGGACACGCCCTTCTTGAGGTGCCCGACGACGTTCGAGACCAACCGCTCGCGGGCGGCATCATCCATCACTTCACGAACCAGGATGCCGGGCTGAACAAAGTCGTCGTCGTCCCGATGCGGCACGTAGGCCGCGTGCATGAATTCGCCGTCCGCTTCCCATTTCTCGGTGTAAGGGTTGCGCTCGGGGTCCGCCTGCGGGCCGCCTTTGGAATTCGGCGCATAGACCGGATCGCCGACGTTTTGAACCCGCATCACGCCATCCTTGCTATAGCTGTGCACCGGGACCTTGGGCTGGTTGACCGGGATCTGCTTATAGTTCACGCCCATGCGCGCGCGATGTGCGTCGGAGTAGGAGAAGACGCGGGCGAGCAGCATTTTGTCCGGGCTGAAGCCGATTCCCGGCACGATATTGTTCGGCTCGAAGGCGGCTTGCTCGATCTGGGTATGGTGATCCGTCGGGTTGCGGTTCAACGTCATCCGCCCGACCTCGATCAGCGGATAGTCGCCGTGCGGCCATACCTTGGTCAGGTCGAAGGGATTGAAGCGATAGTCCTTCGCCTCGTCGAAGGGCATGATCTGAACCTTCAGCGTCCATGTCGGATAGTCTCCGCGCTCGATCGCCTCGTAGAGGTCGCGGGTGTGATAGTCGCCGTCCTCGCCGGCGATCCGGTCGGCCTCCGCCTGGGTCAAGTTCTCGATGCCCTGATCGGTCTTGAAGTGATATTTGACCCAGAACCGCTGCCCCTTGGCGTTGACCCACATGTAGGTATGGCTGGAGTAGCCGTTCATGTGCCGCCAGGTCTTCGGAATGCCGCGGTCGCCCATCAGCCAAGTCACCTGGTGCGCCGTCTCCGGAGACAGGGTCCAGAAATCCCACTGCATGTCGTGATCGCGCATATTGGTATCGGCGCGGCGCTTTTGGGAGCGGATAAAATGCTGGAATTTCATGGGGTCGCGCACGAAGAAGATCGGCGTATCGTTGCCCACCATGTCGTAGTTGCCGTCGCTGGTATAGAACTTCAGCGCGAAACCGCGCGGATCGCGCCAGGTATCGGGGCTGCCGCGCTCGCCGGCCACGGTGGAGAATCGCGCCAGCATGTCTGTCTTTGTGCCGGGCTGGAAGAGGGCGGCTTTGGTGTACGCGCTGACATCGTTGATGACTTCGAAGGAGCCGAACGCACCGCTGCCCTTCGCGTGCGGTTGCCGTTCGGGAATCCGCTCGCGATTGAAGTTGGCCATCTGCTCGATCAAGTAGTGATCCTGCAGCAGAATTGGGCCGTCCGGCCCGACCGTGAGTGAGTATTCGTCGCTGTGGACCGGGATTCCGGCGTCGGTTGTCGTCGGTTTGCGGCTGTCGTCACTCATGCTGTCACCTGAATCGTCTGGGTGTGAATGTCTCGCCGACCGGCGGGCAAGTCGGCTTTTCCTGATGCCCGCGCCCGCCGGGCCGCGCTGACGGCTGCGCTAGGGGGCTGCTTTAGGGGGCTCCTCTAGCGGGGGCCCCTCGTTCCCGAAAGCCTCGATGGCCGCATCGGTGTCGCGGGCGGGCAGAGGCCGCGTCCCGGCCGGCACGTCGCAACGACCGCCGAAGCACGTCTGCAGCTGGTTCACCACGCATCCGGTGGCCTCGATATTGGCGTCCGCCGCGGGGTGGGCTTCCAGTACGCGGCGCGCATAGCCGTCGTTGGAAAGCTCACCGTGGTACAGATCCGTGGTGAGCGACAGGAAGCCCGGGTCGCGCTCGAGCAGTGCCGCGACGGTCGAGTCGCCGACGGACAGGCCGCCGCATGCATGCCGCACAAGCCGCAAGAAGCCCTCTTCGCTCGGCTCCCAAACCGGTTGCGACCGAACCTCGGGGCCGGGCTCGGCGAGCTCGTCGAACGGGGCCTGGGTGCGCGGATTCCCGCCGCATCCGGCGAGCAAAAGCAAAACTCCGGCAGACACTGCGAGGGGCACCGAACACGCGGCAGTGCGGCGCTCGCCCGTTCCTCGGCGTTCTGCCGAGAGGCCGGGCACGACGATGGCTTCAACGCAGTTTTCGTTCGTCATGCAATGCGCAGGCATCTGAATTCCTCGGTCTCGTCCGGCGCGCCGGCAGTCCGGTGCACTCTCCCGCCGACGACGCAGATGTCATGCCAGGATGCCGAGGCGCCCGGGGCCCCTGGCGCCCGTGGCAGGACGGGTCGAGCTTCGGGGCGGGGCCGGGTCAGCTCCGTGGCGGGGCCGGGCCAGCTCCGTGGCGGGGGTGGGTCAGCGCCGTGGCGGGGCCGGGTCAGCTCCTCGGCGGGCGCCGGCCCCCGATGGCCCGCTGCTTGCTGCGGCCTCGATGCGCCGAGGCTCGAGCCTCGTCGGGAGACATCACAAGCCAACTGCAACTGGAGTCGAGTCATGCTGCAACCTGCTTGGTTTCGATCATTGATCCCCGGTCTGCTTGCCGCGCTGGCGCTGACGTTGAGCGGCTGCAATACGGTCGAGGGTGTCGGCGAGGACCTGGAGGCGGCCGGGCAAGGCCTGGAAGACAGCGCCGAGGACAACAAGCGCTATTGAGTCACCTCGGCCGCCGACCGGTGGCCGCGGCGCAAGCGCCGCGGGGTTG
>JAIPFF010000078.1 GCA_021736785.1 Thiohalocapsa sp.
CTGCTACGGCGGCGGTCCGTCCGCGGCGTGCCGCAGACTCCCGGCGTTCTTAGGGAGTCTGGGCTTCAGCCCGGACGTGGTCCTGCTGCTGCTACGGCGGCGGTCCGTCCGCGGCGTGCCGCAGACTCCCGGCGTTCTTGGGAGTCTGGGCTTCAGCCCGGACGTCTCCCCGCGCCGCAATCGCATGCAACCCCGGCCGAAGCCGCGTGCACTACGACGCCGCCGGCAGGTCAGAATCGAAGATCGAGAGTGGCGCCGGCGAACGGCGAGGTGTCGTAATCGGAGTCGTAGAGCCGCTGGCCGTCTTCGTCCTCGATGCGCAGCTGTCCGCCGAGCTCGCTGCCGGCAATCAGGCTGAAGCTGCCGAGGTTGCCGAAGTTCCGCGTGACGCCGAGGAAGACGGGAATGGAGCGCTCCTGCCCGATGCCGTCCGGCGCGATGCCGTCGTCATCGAGGCGAAAGCGTATCTTTTCGTAGCGCCCGCCCAAGGAGAAGTGCCAGCGCTCGCTCGGCTTCCAGTTGAAGAAGAGACCTGGCCCGCGCGTCGCGGCGAAGCCGCCGCCCGTGCGCAGGCTGAGCGTATCGGTGATGCGCCAGTCGATGGCCAGGATCGGGAACCAGTCGGTGGAGTCCTCCAGCTCCGAGAAGACGCCGAACCCCGGGCCGATGCTGAGGCGATCGTTGACGCGGTAGCTCGCCGCGGCGAGAAGTCCCTCGGTGCGCCCGTCGTCCAGCGACGCGCCGCGCTCGGCGGCCCAGCGCACCGTAGGCACAGCGAAGACGTTCCACCGATCGTCTGCCCGCCAATTCAACGACGCGCTCAGGCTGACGTCTGTCACATCGTCCCAGGGGTCCAGTCCGCCAAAGCCCTGGCTGCCCGAAAACGCGTAGCGGCGCTCCAGAAAGCCTGCCGAGACGCCGGCGCGAAGCGTCGGTGTCCATGCGCGGCTGGCGCCGATGCTCACCGCCCAGCTATCCATCGATACATCGCCGCCATCGTCGATGCCGCTTTCCCATTGATAGGTGGCACCCGTCTCCACGTTGATCCGCCATGCGTCCTGCGGTGGCTGCGCCTGCGCGCCGGCAGTGATCGCAAGGGCGGGAAGCAGCCACAGGTGCGGGCGGGAGCGGTAACGAGGCATGTCGGCGTTTCCTGATTGATCTAAGCTGCATTGTCGCATGTTCGCGCTGGAACGGAAGCCGTAGGCCGGACGCGTTCCGAGTATTGGACTGCGCGCGGCCCGGAATGCTCCCTCGAGGTCGGCCGTGTCGTTACGCGAGCCGATCGGCAGCGCTGCGCGGAGACGGTATCGAAGGTGATGTGCCTGTTTCTCGGCCGGTTACTGTCGGGCTCGCGTCCGATGCATTCGCTGTGACGTGAGCCTGCTCGATAGGCGACAATTCGGCCTGCGGCGGGTTTGCCGCCGCGCGTTCACGACCCCGACCCGAGGCATATCCCGCGTGAAGACATCGAACCGCACTGCCGCCGGTATGCTGCTTCTGACCAGCATCGCCGTGCAGGGAGCCGCCGCAGAGTCCATGTTCGACAACCTCAAAGAGAGAGCCGCGAAGGCTGCCGAGGCCGTCGGCGACACGGCGGCCGCGACCGTCGATGCCGTCGGCGAAGTCACCGGCAAGGCCGTGGACAAGCTCAGCGAGACCGTCGAGACCACCAAGTACGACTTGCGCGACGAGGCGACGCCGGCGCAAACGCGCGCCAAGATCGATGCGATGGCCGATGCGACGCTGCAACGTCTATTCGAAGATCAACCTGCAGCCCGCGGGCTTTTCGAGGCCAGCGTGGGCTACGCGGTCTTCAACACCCGCCAGGTCGAGGCCGGTCTCACGGCGGGCTATGGCCGCGGGGTCGCGGTCGACCGCTCGAGCGGCACGCGCACTTACATGAAGGCGGGAAGCGGCGGCGTCGGCGTGGGCTTGGGCTACGGCGGGTTCTCGACGCAGATCGTGATCTTGTTCGAGAACGCTTTTGCCTTCAATAAGTTCGTGACTCAGGGGCTCGACGCCGGCGCCGAGGCCGGTGCCATGACCGGCGACGACAAGCAGCAGTTGGCCCTGCACTTCGAAGACGGGCGCGCGGTCTTCATGCTCACCGGGAGCGGTTGGAAGGTCTCGGCGAAGCTCGCCGGAAGCAAGTATTGGCCCGATAGAGCCCTGAACGCGTCGTCCGGCTCGCCGACGCCGGACCAAGGGATGGCCGCCGACCCGGCTCCCGGCGGAGCGACTCCGGATCAGGGATTGTCCGCTGGTCCTGGCCCCGGAGGGCTCACCCCGGATCAAGGAATTACCGGCGAGCGGTCGCCGGGAGCACCGACTCCGGATCAGGGACTGTCCGCTGAGCCGGTTCCCGGAAGACTCACCCCGGACCAAGCGATGCCCGGTGAGCCGGCCTCCGGGGGACCGACTCCGGACCAAGGGTCGCCCGATGGTCCCGTGCCCGGTGGACCGACCCCGGACGACATGATCACCGTGGAGCCGATCTCCGTCGAGCCCGGTTCGGGCCCTTCGGCCCCGGAGGCGCCGCTAAAAGACGCAATCCCCGCGGCGCCTGTCGGCACTGCGCCGAGCGCTTCCGAATGAAAATCCCCCGCGGCTCCGCCGCGCGCCTGGCGGGAGGCATCCTGCTCGGCTGCTGCTGGCTGCTGCCCTGGCTCACCGGCGCCGCGGCATCGGCCGAAGACCCGGGTTACGTCGGCAGCACGGTCTGCGGCGACTGTCACGCCGCGGAGCTCGACGCCTGGCGCGGCTCTCACCACGATCTCGCCATGACCGAGGCATCCGAAGAGACGGTCCGCGGCAACTTCGACGACATCGAATTCACGGCCCACGGCGTCACCTCGCGCTTCTTCCGCAAGGACGGCGGCTACTGGGTCCGCACCGACGGCCCCGACGGCGAGCCGGCCGACTACCGAATCGACTACACCTTCGGCTGGGAGCCGCTGCAGCAATACCTGATCCGTTTCCCCGGGGGCCGCTTGCAGGCCCTGGGCATCGCCTGGGATACCCGGCCCGCCGCGCAGGGCGGTCAGCGCTGGTTTCATCTCTACCCGGACGAGTCCGGCATGAGCCACAACCACCCGCTGCACTGGACCGCCCGCGACCAGACTTGGAACTATCAGTGCGCCGAATGCCATTCGACCCGCCTGCAGAAGGGCTACGATTCGGCCACGGACACCTACGCAACGACTTGGGCCGAGATCGACGTCGGCTGCGAATCCTGCCACGGCCCGGGTGCGGAGCATCGCCGCCAGGCATTGGCCGTCGCCGGCGGAGCCGCGGACGCGTGGGGGCAGGATAAGGGGTTGCCGATCGATCCGGCGGATCGCGACGGCGGTGTCTGGCAGATCGATGCCGACACCGGACTGCCGCGGCGCAGCGTGCCGCGCGCTCATCGCACCGAGCTCGAGGTCTGCGCCCGCTGCCATTCCCGCCGCGGGCAGATCCACGAAGCCGCGGTGCCGGGCGGGCCGCTATCGGATACGCACCGGCTCGCCCTGCTGGGAGAAGGTCTCTACCACGCCGATGGGCAGATCCTGGACGAGGTCTTCGTGCACGGCTCCTTTCTGCAGAGCCGGATGTACGAGCAGGGCGTGACCTGCAGCGACTGCCACGACCCCCACAGCCTTTCGCTGCGGCAGCCGGGCAACGCCGTCTGCGGCCAATGCCATGCAGCGCAGCGCTACGACAGCGTTTCGCATCATCACCATCCCGCAGATGCCGAATCCGGCACGGCCTGCGTCGACTGCCACATGCCGCAGCGCCTCTACATGGTCGTCGACGAGCGCGCGGACCACAGCATGCGAATCCCGCGTCCGGACCTGAGCGTCGAGCTGGGCACCCCCAACGCCTGCAACCAATGCCACGACGATCAAAGCGCGCAGTGGGCCGCCGACGCGGTCGCTGACTGGCTCGGTCCGCGGGCGCACGCGCGCCCGGAGTATGCGAGCGCCTTGCACGCCGCGCGCGGCGGCAATCACGACGCCGCCGTGGCGCTGGCCGCCGATACCGCCCGGCCCGCCATCGTGCGCGCCACGGCCGCGGCGCTGATGGCCGACGATCCCCGGCCCGGCGATGCGATGCTCATTCCGCGCCTGGCGTCGGATCCGGATCCGCTGGTGCGCGCCGCCGCGGCCCGCTACCTGGAGCATGTGCAGCCCGACGCCGCCGTGCGCATCGGCTTCGAGTTGCTGAAAGATCCCGTGCGCCTGGTGCGCGCAGACGCCGCCCGCGCGCTGTCCCGGCTGGTGCCGATGGAGGCAAACGTTCCGGGCAGGGCCTCGCCGCTGCGCGCCGCTCTGGACCCGGTGCTCGAAGAGTATCGAGCGACGCAGTTGGTCAACGCCGACCGGTCCGAAGCGCAAATGAACCTTGGCCTGCTCGAAGTGGCACTGCGCAATGCCGACCCCGCCGAGCACCATTACCGCAAGGCACTGGCACTGGACCCGGAGTTCATCCCCGCCTACGTGAACCTGGCCGATCTCTATCGCGCCATCGGCCGCGACGACGACGGCCGCACGGTCCTGAAGAGCGGCCTGCAGCGCGCCCCCGACAATGCCGACCTGCTGCACGCCCTCGGCCTGCTGGAGGTGCGCGCCGAGGACTTGGACGCGGCCCTGCCGGCGCTGCGGCGCGCCGCGAAGCTTGCTCCCGATCACGCCCGCTACGCCTACGTGCTGGCGCTCGCCGAGCAAGCCGCCGGCGACCTGCCGGCCGCCCTGGCCACGCTGCAAGCAGCCCGCGAGCGCCACCCCCGAGATCGCGATATCGCCTTGGCGCAAATCACGCTGAACGCCGAGGCGGGTCACCGGGACGCGGCCATCGCCGCCGCGGAAGCCTATCTGCGGGACCACCCCGAAGATGCGCAGGCGGGGGCGTTGCTGGAGCAATTGCGCGCCGCGCGGTAACCGGCAGGCGACGGCGGCACCGGTTTCGGCGGGATCGACAACCGGCCGGCGCCGACGCCGACCGGCCGTCGCAAAGCATGCGAGTGCGAGCCGGCACGCGCACTTCTCCGGCAACCGCGGCCGCCGCCGCCGTTGCAGAATCGACGGATCGCCGAGATGGTCCCGCAGGATAACCTTGTTTCCGCTAATGTATTAGAGCCGTGCGGAATCTCTCGTTGGGCGTCGCGGCGCTATCGGGCCGGTCCCTTGGCTTGAGGTAGAATTTCGCGCGGGCCGCCATCGCGGCCTCCTGCCTCGTCAACCAGCGCACGGGTGTCACGCACATTCGCCGAGGTGCCATGTCGAGCCGAGCCGATCGCAACCCGCAGCAGCCCGCGCCCGCCGCGGTGATCACGCCCGCGCTACGGCGCCTGCTTTCCGCCGTCCTGGTGCTCGGCGGCCTGTTGGCCGTCAACTCCCTCTATCTGCTCGCCGTCACCGTCGCCGAGCGGGCGAGCGGGCGGACGCTGCAGAACGCCTTCTATCTGGACATGTTCGTTGCCCATCTGGCGCTCGGACTGCTGCTGATCGTCCCCGCGCTACTGTTCGGGGCGCTGCATTTCAGGCGCGCGCGGCGGCGGCCGAATCGCTATGCGGTGCGCGCGGGCATCGGGCTGTACACATCGCTCCTCGCCCTGTTCGTCTCCGGCATCCTGCTGACGCGCTTCGGCTTTTTCGAGGTCAACGATCCGGCTGTCCGCAATGCCGCCTATTGGGTGCATGTGCTGGCCCCCGTTGCGGTTGTGTGGCTGTTCGTGCTGCACCGGCTCGCCGGGCCGCGCATGCGCTGGCGCCTCGGTGCCGGCGTCGCGGCGGCGTCGGTTGCGTTTGCGGCCGTCGCCGTCTCCGCGCATCTGCTCGGCAATGGCGATACGGCGCCCATGGTGCGGGTTTACGAGCCGGCACTGGCGAGCGTGCCCGCGGGGGGACGGATTCCGCCCGAGCACCTGATGGCCGACGCCGTCTGCGCCGAGTGCCACGCCGACATTGCCGAGCGACACGCCGGCAGCATGCACCGGCTGAGCTCGTTCAACAATCCGGCCTACCGTTTCAGCATCGAGGATACCCGCGCCGAGATGCTGGCCCGCGACGGCGACGTGAAGGTCACGCGCCTTTGCGCCGCCTGCCACGATCAAGTGCCGTTGTTCTCCGGCCGCTTCGACGATCCGCACTACGATCCGGACAGCGATCCGGGCTCGCGGGCCGGCATCACCTGCCTCGGCTGCCATGCCATCACCGCCGTGAACAGCCCGATCGGCAACGGCGACTACAGCCTCGCGGACCCGCCGCGCTATCCGTTCGCGTTCAGCGACAACGCCTTCCTGCGCTTCGTCAACCGCCAGCTCATCAAGGCCAAGCCCGCCTTCCACAAACAGACGCTGCTGAAGCCGGTGCACAAGGAGCCGGAGTTCTGCGCCGCCTGCCATAAGGTCCACCTGCCTCCCGAGCTCAACCATTACCGCTGGCTGCGCGGGCAGAATCATTACGACAGCTTCCTGATGAGCGGCGTCTCCGGTCACCGGGTGGACAGCTTCTACTATCCACCCCGAGCGGAGTCCGGCTGCAACGACTGCCACATGCCGCCGCGCGCCGCCGACGATCCGGCCGCGCGGATGCCGCTGGAAGACGGCGGACGCGCTGTTCACGATCACCTGTTCGCCGCCGCCAACACGGCGGTCTCGGAGATGGTCGGGCGCCCCGCGTCCGAGAACGCGGACCGCGTGGACATGATGCAGCGCGCCGCGCGGGTCGACATTTTCGGCCTGCGCGAGGGCGGGACCATCGAGGGCCCGCTGCATGCGCCGCTGCGCCCGGCGCTGCCGTCGCTGCAGCCGGGCGGGCGTTATTTGGTCGACGTCGTGGTGCGCACCACCGGCATGGGCCACGCGCTGACCCAGGGCACGGCCGATTCCAACGAGGTCTGGCTCGATGTGACAGTTCGCTTGGGCGATCGCGTCCTGGCCCGCTCCGGCGCTCTGGACCCGCAGGGGGCCGTCGACGAATGGGCCTGGTTCGGCAACGCCTACCTGCTCGACCGCCACGGCGATCGCATCGACCGGCGCAACGCCCAAGACATCTTCGTCGCCTTGTACGACCACCAGATCCCGCCAGGCGCCGCCGCCGTCGTGCACTACGCCCTGGACCTGCCGGACGACCTGCCGGCAGACCGGACCGAGCCCGTCGTCATCGACGCGGCGCTGCGTTACCGCAAGTTCGACAGCCGCTTTTACCGCCATGTCCTAGGCGACGCCTTCGTGCGCAACGATCTGCCGATCACGACCCTGGCCGAGGACCGGATCGCGCTGCCTGTCGGCGATGCTGATGTCGCGGAGCAGACGCGGGATATTCCGGCCTGGGAGCGCTGGAACGACTATGGCATCGGCTTGTTGCGGCAAGGCAAGAAGGGCGAATCGCGTCAGGCCGAGGCGGCGTTCCGCGAGGTCGAGCGGCTCGGCCGCGCCGACGGGCCGCTGAACCTGGCCCGCGTGCTCTATCGCGAAGGCCGGCTCGAGGAGGCCGCGAGCGCGCTGAACCGTGCCTCCGAGCAGGGTGCGCCGCCCTGGGTCGTGGCGTGGTACACGGGCCTGATTGCGCGCGACCTGGGCGACCTCGACGCCGCGATCGAGGCCTTGGAGGCGCTCGCCGACACCCGCTTCAACGCCGCCCGCGAGCGAGGCTTCGATTTCTCCCGCGATTACCGCATGCTGACAGAGCTCGGCCGCACGCTCTACGAGCGCGCCCGGCGCGAGCGCGGCGAGGCGCGCTGGGAGGCCCGATCGGCGCTGCTCGCCCGCGCCCGCGCCCGGCTCGAGCAGGCACTGTCGGTGGATCCGGAGAACGCCGCCGCGCATCACAACCTCAGCCTGGTCATGGCCGAGCTCGGCGACAGCGCCGCCGCCGACCGCCACCGTGCACTGCACGAGCGCTACCGCACCGACGACAACGCCATCGAGCGCGCGGTCAGCATCCACCGCAGCCGCAACCAGGCCGCGGACCACGCCGCCGAGCCCGTCGCCATCTATGCGCTGAAGCCGGTGGCCCGGTAAGGAGCAGTCCCATGAACGAAGAACAGAGACCGCCACTGTCCCGCGGCGAGGCGAAGATCCGCCGCGCCTTTCTCTATTCCGTGCTGTTGCTGGCCGCGGTCGCGGTCGCCGGCGGCGCGGCCTACATCTTCACCCGCGAGAGCGCGCCGGAAGTGGCCGTGGACGAGGCCGAGATCGCACCGATCGCCGTCGCGCCCGCGACCGGCGAGGCCCGAACGGACGACGCCCCGGGAGCGGACCCGACCGCGCCGCCGGCCGTGCGCTTCACCGACATCACCGAATCCGCCGGCATCGACTTCGTGCACGTGAACGGCGCCTACGGCGAGCGGCTGATGCCGGAGACCATCGGCAGCGGCGCCGCGTTCTTCGACTACGACCGCGACGGCGACCAAGACCTCTTCCTGGTCAACTCCCGCGAGTGGCCGGGGCACGAGACCCTGCCGGCGCCGCCGACCCAGAAGCTCTACCGCAACGACGGCACCGGCAGCTTCGAAGACGTCACCGCCGAGGCCGGACTCGGCCTGACGACGTACGGCATGGGCGTGGCGATCGGCGACGTCGACGGCGACGGTTGGGAGGACCTGTTCCTGACGACGCTGAACGAGAACCGGCTGTTCCGCAACGAGCAGGGCGTGTTCCGCGACGTCACCGACGAGGCCGGCGTCGCCGGCGGGCCCGACACCTGGAGCTCCAGCGCCGCCTTCGTCGACTACGACCGCGACGGCGACCTCGATCTCTTCGTCGTCAACTACGTGAAGTGGTCGCGCGACATCGACCTGGAGATCGACTTCCGGCTGACCGGCCTCGGCCGAGCCTACGGTGCACCGCTGAACTTCGTCGGCACCGACAATCAGCTCTACCGCAACGACGGCGGCGGGCGCTTTACCGACGTCTCCGCCCAGGCGGGCATCCCGGTCGGCGATCCCGTCAGCCGGAACCCGGTCGGCAAGGGCCTCGGCGTCGTGCCCTTCGATTACGACGGCGACGGCTGGACGGATCTCATCGTCGTCAACGACACGGTGCGCAACTTCCTGTTCCGCAACCTGGGTGCCGAGGGCGAGGCCGGCTTCGAGGAGACGGCGATCTTCGAAGGCGTCGCCTACGACCGCAACGGCAAGGCCACCTCGGCGATGGGGGTCGACGTCGCCCGCTTCCGAGACGACGCGGACCTGGGTATCGCGGTCGGCAACTTCGCCAACGAGATGGCCTCCCTGTTCGTGACCACCGACGGGCGCCCCCCCTTCGTCGACGAGGCCGTGCTGGAGGGGCTCGGGCCCGCGTCGCGCATTCCGCTGACCTTCGGGCTGATATTCTTCGACTACGACCTCGACGGCCGCCAAGACCTGCTGCTCGCCAACGGCCACCTGGAGCACGAGATCCACAAGGTGCAGCAGAGCCAGCACTATGCGCAGCCGCCGTCCCTGTTTTGGAACTGCGGCGAGGCCTGCGGCCCGCGCTTCGTGCCCATCGAGCCGACCGACGCCGCCGCCGGCGACCTGGCGCAAGCCTTGGTCGGGCGCGGCATCGCCTATGCGGACATCGACGGCGACGGCGACCTCGACGTGCTCATCACCCAAAACGGCCGCCGGCCGGCGCTGCT
Organism: Thiohalocapsa sp.; assembly: GCA_021736785.1. Classification (GTDB taxonomy): domain Bacteria; phylum Pseudomonadota; class Gammaproteobacteria; order Chromatiales; family Chromatiaceae; genus Thiohalocapsa. The sequence goes on from JAIPFF010000078.1 coordinate 9,609, forward strand.
GCGCAACGATCAGCAGACCGGCCACCACTGGCTGCGTGTGGAACTGGCCGGCGATGCGCCCGATACCGGCGCCATCGGCGCCCGCGTCGCCTTGAGCGCCGGCGGCGTCACCCGGGTGCGCGACGTACGCCCGAGCCGCGGCTACTTGTCGCAGGTGGAGCGTGCGGTCACCTTCGGTCTCGGTTCCATGGACAAGGTCGACGCGTTGCACATCCGCTGGCCCGACGGCAGCGAGCAAACCGTCATCCCCGACGGCATCGACCGGACGCTGCGTGTCGAGAAGGCGGGCGGGGGTGCTCCATGATCCGGAAGAGTGCCCTTGCCGCCGGGCTCGGGCGGGCGACGATGCCCGCGCGGCGGAGCGGGTGGATCATGCACCCGATGCGCCCGCGCGCAGCCGGCCCAGGGCCGTCGAGGCCGGCGACGCGGACGGTCCGGCGCATTATGCGCGGAGCCGGTCCCATGCGCCGAGCAAGTCTCCGTATCGCCGGGGTGTGCGCCTGTGTTGCGCGCTCGCGCTCGTGGCCGTCCGCGAGCGCGGCCACCGCTCCGGTCATTGCGCTGCTCTGCCTGCTCGCGGGCCCCGCGGCGGCGGACTTGGCCGCCGAGCCGCCGCAAGCCTTCGCGCACGATCTCGTCCCCGTCGCCGAGTCCGACGTCAGCGGCGCCGAGGCGCTGGTGCAACAGGCCATTGCCGAGGCGCGCGCGGAGATCAACGCCTTGCTGGCCCAGCCCCTGTCCGACGCCGGTGCGCTGCCCGACGCCGGAGCGCTGGCCGATGCCTACGGGCGCCTCGGCGCGCTGTTCCTGCTGGTGGAGGTGGAGGCACAAGCGGACGCCTGTCTGCGCAATGCGATGACGCTGGCGCCCGAGGCCTTCCGCTGGCCTTACTACGCGGGCTACCTGGCCATGCTGGCCGGCAACCTCGACCGGGCGGTCGACTACTTGCAGCGCGCCCGCGCCATCGATCCGGACTATCCGACGCTGTACGTGCGCCTCGGCAAAGTGCACCTGGACAACAGCGAGCTGGCCGAAGCGAAGGCCGCCTTCGAGCGCGTCGACGACGTGCCCGAGCTGGCATCGCCGGTCAACTACTACTTGGGCCAGATCGCGCTGCTGGAGCGCCGCCACGAGGACGCACTGGCGCTGCTGCAGGCCGCCCTTGCGGCCAACCCGCAGGCCACGGAAGTGCACTATCCGCTGGCGCAGGCCTACCGCGCCCTGGGCGATACGGACAAGGCGCGCCTGCACCTGGACCGGTTCGAATTGCGGGCACCCGAGGTGGCCGACCCGCTGCTCGAGGAACTGCAGGCCGCCACCAAGCGCGCGCTGCCCGCCTTCAAGCGCGGGATTCACGCGGTGCAACAGGGCGACTACGCCGCCGCCGTCGACGAGTTTGCCGCCGGGCTCGCGGTGGACCCAAACAACGCCGCCGCGCGCGTCAGCTATGCGCGCGTGCTCTACTTGGTCGGGCGTCGCGACGACGCGGCCGCGGAGCTCGATCGAGCCTTGGCGCTCGACCCCCGACATCTGCTCGGACATTTCCTCGCGGGCGTCCTGCACCAGGCGCGGGGCGATACGGAGGCGGCGGCCCGCGCCTATCGCCATGTGCTGGCCTTGGATTCGAAGCACACCGGCGCGCGCTTCTATCTGGCCAACCTGGACTTCGCGGCGGGACGCTTCGCGCAGGCGGCCGATGCCTATCGCCGGGTGCTGGCGGACGACGCGTCCATTGCGCCGGCACGCTTGCTGGCCGTTATCGCGGACGGGCACGCCGGTGCGGCGCCCGCCGAGCTTGCCGTATCCCTGTCCGGCCTCGCCGACGCACATCCCGACGACCTGCAAGTGCAGTACGCGCTGACCCGGCTGCTCGCCGCTGCCGATGATCCGGCCGTGCGCGATCCCGAGCGAGCATCGGAACTGGCGCGCTCGCTGATCGCGCGCATGCCGATTCCGCCGCATCAGCGTCTGCTGGCCTTGGCGCAGGCGGGGGCAGGGGACTTCGAGCAGGCCGTCGACACCCAGCAGGGGTTGGTCGCGCTTGCGGGCTGGATGGCGCCGCCGGCGGAGATGGAAGCGATGCGGGCCGAGCTCGATGCCTATCGGCGCGGCGAGCTGCCGTCGCCGGCCTGGCTGCCGACGGATGCGTTATTGTCGCCGCCACGCTTCGACCCGATGCGCCCGTTTCGCGATTATCCGGCGACGACCCCTTACTGAGCAGGCCGGTCAAGGGCACAAAAAGGAAAACCGGGGTCGGGGCGGTAGCAACGCAAAAGGGCCGGCAAGCCGGCCCTCGATGCTTGCGTGGCGGACATATGGTCCGCCGCGCTCAGGCTGCTGTCAGCGCTCCGCGCCGGACTCCGCCGGTGCCGCGGGCGCGGCAGGAGCCGCAGGAGCCGCGTACGGATATCCGTATCCCCACGGGCTGCCCCAGCCGTAGCCGGGATAGCCGCCCCAACCGCCATAGCCGGGGTAGCCGCCATAGCCGTAGCCGGGATAACCGCCCCAACCGCCACGGTACGGATAACCGCCGCCATACCACGGACCGCCGTGCCAGGGTCCGCCATACCAGGGACCGTCGCCCCAAGAACCCCAGAAAGCCTGTGCAGGCGCCACGGTAAGGGCAGCGGCCACAGCAGCACCGGCGGTGCTCAATAACACTCGGTTCATTCTGTTTACCTCCTCGCACTGACGAGATGTGGGAGTGGGAACATGCGCCCCGGCGGGATTATAACCCCGAAAACAGTGTTTTCACCGTGGGTGAAGACACCCGAGCGCGCTGGCGGGCTCTCCGCTGAATCCGCTGCATCCGCGGCGCCCGAGGTCGGAGTCTCGGGCAGGACAAAGGCGTTCTCGAGCCGTTGCGGACGGTGAGGACAGAACGCTGACTCTTGCCCCGGAGCCTCTGTGCAAATGCGGTCCGGTGCGAACGATCCGGTGCATCGCCGCCCCTTCGTGCGCGGCCATACGCGGCCATACGCGGCGATACGCGGCCATACGCGGCCATGCGCGGGCATCTCGGCACTGTTTCGGGCTCTCGCGACATAAAGCCCTGTTATTGCCGTATCCGAGATGCGGAATTGCCGCATGACTGCGGCTGTGGCAGCCTTCACGGTCCGATAACAATCTGCTGAGGATCTCCATCATGCGCGTTATTCTGTTGGGCGGCCCCGGCGCCGGTAAAGGAACACAGGCGAGCTTCATCACCGAGCACTTCAAGATTCCCCAGATCTCCACCGGCGATATGCTGCGGGGTCACGTCAAGGCCGGTACCGAGCTCGGCAAGGCGGCGAAGAAGATCATGGACGAAGGTGGGCTCGTTTCCGACGACATCATCATCGGCATGGTGAAGGAGCGCATCAAAGAGCCGGACTGCGAGAACGGCTTCCTGTTCGACGGCTTCCCGCGCACGCTTGCGCAGGCCGATGCACTGAAGGACGCGGAGATTTTTGTCGACGCCGTGGTCGAGATCGACGTTCCGGACGAGGAGATCATCAAACGCATGTCCGGGCGGCGCGTGCACCTGGGCTCGGGCCGCACCTACCATGTGGAGTTCAATCCGCCGAAGGAAGAAGGCAAGGACGACGTTACCGGCGAACCGCTGATTCAGCGCGACGACGATCAGGAAGATACCGTCAAGGCGCGCTTGAAGGTCTATCACGACCAGACCGAGCCGCTGATCGCCTATTACTCCGACTGGGCGGAGCAAGGCGGCACCGGCGCGCCCAAATACGTCAAAGTCCAAGGCATCGGCGGCGTCGAAGAGATCCGCGACCGCATCATCTCCGGCCTGGAGAACTAACCCGCACGCGATCCTCTGCCCCTCGCGCCCCGAGCCCGGACTCTTGGGAGTCTGCGGCTCGCCGCGGACGGAAGGCCTGCCGCTGCCGGAAGGTCTGCCGCTGGCGCGGCAAGAATACGCCCGTGCTGAAGCCCGGACTCCCAAGAGGCGCCGAAGCCCGGACTCCCAAGAGGCGCCGAAGCCCGGACTCCAAAGAGGCACTGAAGCCCGGACGCCAGGAGTCTGCGGCTCGCCGCGGACGGAAGGTCTGCTGCTGCTGCGGTTGCAGGAATACGTCCGTGCTGAAGCCCGGACTCCCAAGAGGCGCCGAAGCCCG